>NZ_LT629766.1:670497-1340994 GCF_900105315.1 Brevibacterium siliguriense
CTCGACATGGACGAGGTCCGTGCCGAACTGGCCAAGCAGGAAGCCGCCGCTGCCGCAGAGACCGACGGCGCGGACGGCGCCGCCCCCGATTCGATCCCCGCCGACCCGGGCGTCGACAAGTGACCGCGACAAGCAGCCACAACGATCACTCCGACAACACCGACGTGCCCGATTCCGTTGCCGCCTGGGAAGAGCGCTACGCGGAATCCGACGACGCCATCTGGTCCGGAAACCCGAACGAATCCCTCGTCGCCGTCGTCTCCGAGATGACCCCCGGCCGCGTCCTCGACGTCGGCTGCGGAGAAGGCGCCGACGTCATCTGGATGGCCGAGAACGGCTGGGACGCCACCGGCATCGACCTCTCGACCACGGCCATCGACCGTGCCCACCGGGCCGCCGAATCCCGCGGAATATCCGCCGATTTCGCCGTCGCCGACGTCTCCACCTGGGAACCGGAAGACCCCGACCGCCGAGGCGGCTTCGACCTCGTCACCGGATCTTTCCTCCACACCCGGTTGCCCGATACCCGGGAAGAGCTCCTCAGCCGCGTCGCCGCCCACGTGGCACCGGGCGGGGCTCTCCTGCTCGTCTCCCATGCGACGATGCCGCCGTGGGCGGCCGAACACAGCGAGAAGTTCGAGCACGGCATGGACCACCACCATGAACTGGTCAGCCCGAACGGGGACTTCGCCCTCCTCATCGGCGCCAGCCCGCACCGGTGGGAGATCGAACTCGCCGACACCCGCACCCGTCAGGTGACCTCGCCGTCGGGCGAACCGGCCGAACTCGAGGACGCGATCCTCCTGGCCCGCCGGGTCTGAACTCAGCGAACCCAGAGACCCGAACAAGGCACCCAGCACCGAGGCGGGCGCGCGGTCGATCATGACCGCGCGGCCGCCTCGGTGAACCGGGCGATTCCCAACCCCTTGAGATGGGGTCGAAAACCCGGTCTCACCTGGTGCATTTCCGCCCTGTGAGGGACTATGGTGGTGCCATGGCTCGGTTCAGCTTCCTCGAGTGGCCGGTACTCCGGCAGCTGCGCACGTCGGATAAGACGGGACGCGGCGAATCCGTCGTGTCCCAGCAGACTCGGGACACCACCCCACGCACGGTCACGGCCGACAAGGTCGTCCAGTCCGTGTGCCCGTACTGTGCCGTCGGCTGCGGACAGAAGATCTTCGTCAAGGATGACAAGGTCGTGCAGATCGAAGGTGACCCGGACTCACCGATCTCACGCGGGAGGCTGTGCCCGAAGGGCGCAGCCAGCGAACAGCTCGTCAACGCTCCCGGTCGTGTCACCGACGTCCTCTACCGGGCTCCGAAGGCCAGGGACTGGACGAAGATCGACCTGTCGACCGCGATCGACATGATCGCCGACCGATTCATCGAAGCTCGCCGCAACCACTGGGAGGACTTCGACGACAAAGGCCACCCGCTGCGGCGGACGATGGGCATCGCCAGCCTCGGCGGGGCGACCATCGACAACGAGGAGAACTACCTCGCCAAGAAGCTCTACACCGCGGCCGGGGCGATACAGATCGAGAACCAGGCGCGTATTTGACACTCCGCCACCGTTCCCAGTTTGGGAACTTCGTTCGGGCGCGGCGGCGCCACACAACCCGTCCAGGATATGGCGAATGCGGACTGCATCATCATCCAGGGTTCCAATATGGCCGAGTGCCACCCCGTGGGCTTCCAATGGGTGAGCGAGGCCAAGGCCCGTGGTGCCCGCGTCATCCACGTCGATCCTCGATTCACACGCACCACCGCGATCGCCGATAAGCATGTGCCCATCCGGGCCGGCTCCGACATCGTGCTGCTCGGTGCGCTCATCAACCGTGTCCTGACCGAGGGCCGCTACTTCGACGAGTACGTGCGCGCCTACACCAACGCCGCGAACCTCATCAGCGACGACTATGTCGACACCGAAGATCTCGACGGACTGTTCTCCGGTTTCGACCCGGACACGAACTCGTACGAGAACTCGACGTGGTCGTACCAGACGGATGAGCACGGTGCTCCGCTTAGAGACCCGAGCCTCGAGGACCCTAAGACGGTCTTCCAGATCCTGCGACACCACTACTCGCGCTACACGCCCGAGATGGTCGAAGAGAACTGCGGAATCAAACCCGCAGACTTCGACTACCTCTACGAATCGGTGACCGAGAACTCGGGTCGGGAACGGACCACGTGCTTCGCCTACGCGGTCGGCTGGACCCAGCACAGCCTCGGTGCGCAGTTCATCCGCACCGCGTCGATCCTCCAGCTCCTGCTGGGCAATATGGGTCGCCCGGGCGGCGGAATCATGGCGTTGCGCGGGCACGCGACGATCCAGGGATCGACCGATATTCCGACCCTCTTCAATCTGCTGCCCGGCTACCTGCCGATGCCCAGCTCCGGAGTCCACGACACCTTCGATGACTACGTCGCCGCCGTCGGCACGCCGGAGACCCACAAGGGTTATTGGGCCAACGGCCGTGCCTACACCACCAGCCTGCTCACGGCCTGGTGGGGTGATGCTGCCACCGCGGACAACGACTTCGCCTTCGACTATCTGCCGCGTATCAACGGCGCGCACGGCACCTATCAGACCGCGGTGCGCATGCTCAACGACGGTGTCGACGGCTACTTCCTGCTCGGGCAGAACCCGGCCGTGGGATCGGCCAACGGGCGCATGCAGCGCATGGCGATGAGCCACCTGAAGTGGATGGTCGTTCGCGACTTCAGCCTCATCGAATCCGCCACCTGGTGGAAGGACGGCCCCGAGATCGAGACCGGGGAGCTGAAGACCGAGGACATCGACACCGAGATGTTCTTCCTGCCTGCGGCCAACCACACGGAGAAGGCCGGCACTTTCACGCAGACCCAGCGTCTCGTGCAATGGCGGCACAAGGCCGTCAATCCGCCCGGGGACGCACAGAGCGAACTCGACTTCTTCTTTGAACTCGGCCAAGCCGTGCGCGAGAAACTCAAGGACTCCGACGATCCGCGGGATCGGCCGCTGCTCGACTTGACCTGGGACTACCCAGTCGACGAGGAAGGCGAAGTCGACGCCGAGGCGGTCGTCAAGGAGATCAACGGCTACTTCATCGGTGGTGACCGCGACGGTGAGCCGCTGGACAACTTCAACCAGATGACCGATGACGGCTCCACCGCCGGAGGCTGCTGGATCTACGCCGGCGTCTACGCGGGAGGCCAGAATATGGCCGCCCGCCGCAAACCGCGCGACGAGCAGGACGAGACCGCCGCCGAATGGGCGTGGGCATGGCCGGCGAACCGGCGCGTGCTATACAACCGTGCCTCGGCCGCACCCGACGGAACTCCCTGGTCGGAGCGGAAGAAGTTCGTGTGGTGGGACGAGGAGGCCGGGAAGTGGACGGGCAAGGACGTGCCCGACTTCCCGATCGACCGCGCACCCGCCGCCCGTTCGGATGCCGCCTATGGCGGTCCCGCGAATCTCGACGGTGACGATCCCTTCATCATGCAGGCCGACGGCAAGGGCTGGCTGTTCGCACCCAGCGGCATGATCGACGGGCCGATTCCCACCCACTACGAGCCGCAGGAATCGACGGTCGCGAACCCGCTGTACTCACAGCAGAACAGTCCGACCCGGATGGTCATGCGCCGTGAGGACAACCTGTCCGCCCCCGGTGCCGGGGTGCCCGGATCCGAGGTCTTTCCCTATGTGTTCACGACCTACCGGCTCACCGAGCACCACACGGCCGGAGGCATGTCCCGGTGGCTGCCGTACCTGTCGGAGCTGCAGCCGGAGATGTTCTGCGAGATCTCACCGGAACTCGCCGCCGAGGTGGGGCTCGAGTCCTACGGTTGGGCGACTTTGGTCTCCCCGCGGGCGGCGATCGAGGCCCGTGTCCTCGTGACGAAGCGGATGACCCCGCTGACGATCGGTGGGAAGACGGTCCACCAGATCGGGCTGCCTTACCACTGGGGCGTGGGCGGTCAGGGTGCCGTTGTCGAAGGCGATTCCGCCAACGACCTGCTCGGTGTGACGATGGACCCCAACGTCTACATCCAGAATAGCAAGTACGTGGCCGGTACGATCATGCCCGGCCGCCGCCCTCGTGGACCCGAACTCGTCGACTTCGTCGAGAAGTACCAACGCGAGGCGGGACTCAGCCCCGAATCCGGCAACCAGCAGGTCACTGTGTCCGCCGAGGATGTCGAGACGTCCAATGCCGCTGGACAGGGTCGCAGCGCCGGTGGGCACGCTCACCGAGGCGGTGATTCGGCCGTCGGCGTCACCCCCGGCAGGACCTTAGACGGGGGAGCTCAGGGACGCTCTGATCGGGACGGCACGACCGCCTCGGCGACGGTCGACAGTGCCGAGGATCGCAGCGGCAGGATCACCATCGAACCCGCCGAGGCTTCCGAATCTGCCGAGACGGCCGTGGCGAACCGCGCCGACGACGGGGACCCCAGCGACGGCGAACCCGACCACGGACGGCACGCCGACGGCAGTGCGATCGCCGAAACCGAGGTGGCCGAGGCGGAAGCTCGCGCCCGCGCAGCTCGGGAACGGCAGGAGAACGAGGAGGAGGACGACTGATGTCGACACCGACGATCGATGATGGCACCTTGGCGGACGGCCACTGGCACGATTCCGCGCACAGCCGCAAAGGATTCTTCACCGACACCTCGATCTGCATCGGCTGCAAGGCCTGCGAGGTCGCGTGCAAGGAATGGAACCACAACCCACAGGACGGCACCTTCGAACTGCTGGGCTCGTCGTACGACAACACGGGCAGCCTCGGCGCGAACACCTGGCGGCACGTCGCGTTCATCGAACAGGATTCCGAACGCATCGAGAAGGCACGGGAGTCCGGACGCAAGCTCGTCAATCTCGGCATGCCCACCATCCGCCCGCGCACCGATGAGAACGCCGGTGCGCAGCCGCTGGACGGTGCCTTGGGTGCCGCGGCCGAGGGACGGACCTCCGCCGGACTGCCGACGACTCCTGAACTGGGGGTCGATCTGCTGGCACCCGGAGTCCTGGAACCGACCGACCTGTCGAACGTCGATACGACACCCCCGGACACCGCGGACTTCCGGTGGCTGATGTCCTCCGACGTGTGCAAACACTGCACGCACGCCGGCTGCCTCGACGTGTGTCCGACCGGTGCGCTCTTCCGCACCGAATTCGACACCGTCGTCGTCCAGAATGATGTCTGCAACGGCTGCGGAACCTGCGTGGCCGGCTGCCCCTTCGGCGTCATCGAACGCCGAGACGACGGCACGATCAATACCCCCACTGACCGGGATGATCGCAAGGCCGCGGACATGGATGTGCCGAACGCGGGCACGGCGAACAAGTGCACCCTCTGCTACGACCGCCTCGTTGAGGGTCAGGAACCGGCCTGCGCCCAGACCTGCCCGACTCAGTCGATCAAGTTCGGCGATCGGCAGGACATGGTCGACCAGGCGCACGACCGCGTGGCCGAGCTCCATGCGAAGGGCCTGACCGAGGCCCGCCTGTACGGCGCGAACCCGAAAGACGGGGTCGGCGGCACCGGATCCGTGTTCCTCCTCCTCGACGAACCCGAGGTCTACGGTCTGCCGCCGGATCCGCGGGTCGCGACGAAGGACCTGCCGAAGATGTACGCCAACGCCGGGATCGCGGCGCTGGGCATGGTCGCCGCGGCCGGACTGGCGTTCCTCGGGAGCCGCCGTTCATGAGCACCTCAGAATACGATTCCTACCGCCCACCCGAGCCAGAAGGCGGACGCAGGAAACGTCGCCGAGGCGGCCGTGGAGGTCCCGGCGGATCTGACGGTTCCGGTGGTCGACGGGGTGGTCGCGGCGGCGGATGGAAGAACCGCGGAGCTGACGGCAACCGTGAGATGCCGATGGTCGAGGACGTCGAGTTCACCTCGTATTACGGTCGACCGATCGTCAAGGCTCCGCCGTGGGGCGATGAGATCGGTGCGTACCTGTTCCTCGGAGGACTGGCCGGGGGGTCGTCTCTGCTGGGCTTCGGCGCGCAGATGACCGGTCGTCCGGGTCTGCGTATCGCCTCCAGGATGACCGCGATCGCTGCGACCGGCATCGGCGGCGTTGCACTCGTGGCCGACCTCGGCAGGCCCGAACGGTTCCTCAACATGATGCGCGTCGTCAAGATCTCTTCGCCGATGAGCCTGGGTACCTGGATCCTCTCAGCCTTCGGTGTCGGATCGGGAGTGACCTTCGCGATCGAACTCGACCGGATCACGGGTGAGAAGCTGCTGCCCCTGGGGCCGCTGCGGAAGGTGCTCCATGGCATGGAGACGTCTGCTGCAGTTGAGTCCGCTTTCTTTGCCACACCGCTTGCCGCCTATACCGCCGTGCTTCTGGGCGCGACGGCCGTTCCGACCTGGAACGCCGCCGGCCGCAATGGTCTGCCGTACGTGTTCGTATCCTCTGCTTCGATGGCTGCCGGAGGCGCCGCGATGGCATTGGCGCCGGTGGCCGAGACCGGACCGGCCAGGCTGCTCGCTCTTGCTGGTACCGCCGGTGAGGCCTATGCGATGTCGGCGATGAAGAAGAACATGCACCCGGCCGAGGTCGATCCGATGGACGATGGCGAACCGGGCCGCAAGCTCCACCGCGCCGAGAAGCTGCTCATCGCCGGAGCCGTCGGTGCCGCCGCAGTCGAGGTGGGCGCGCGCGTGTTCGGGAAGAAGCTGGCCCGGGGTTCCGGTACGACGGGTGCTTCGGGTGTGGCTGGCGCAGTTGCCGAGGCTGTCGGAAGTGCAGGCTCTGTTGGAGTCGCCAAGCGGAGTTGGAAGACGCGTGCCGTCCTGCGAGGGCTGTCCGTCGTCTCTGGTGCGGCACTTGCTGCCGCCTCGGCGTACACGCGTTTCGGAGTACTCGAGGCCGGAATCGAATCGACGAAGGACCCGCGCCACGTGGTCGAACCGCAGCGCGCCCGCCTCGAAGATCGTCGGGCTCGCGGCATCACCGACGACTCCATCACTACCGGCCGGTAGGCGCGCGGGCGAAAGCATCCCGCACCGTTCGTGCTGGCGCCTCCACTCAGGAGCACCTCCTACAGATGGCTCAGCTTCCATCACCGTTCGCGCCAAAACACCTCGGTGCAGCGGGTGGTTATGTCGCTAATGGTGACCGAGGCCCGGAGGACTGCCGCGACCCGGCAATATAGCTTGCGAAATACTACGTACTGAGTAGGCTGATGAGTCCTATGAAGAAGTTGCTCAAGGATCGTCAGAGCCTGAGAAGTGCTGTGCTTATAGCACTGCTCTTCCCACTCGTCTACTTCGGCATGCATCTGCTCGGTTGGGGCAACGATTCATTCAACTGGTGGCAGACAGTGTTGGGCGGCCTCTTCACCGGCGCCTTCTACTGGTTCTTCACATCCAGCTTCCGCCAGTTCCGCGACGAGGACGTCACCCCACGCTGAGCAGGTATCGCGGTGACGCCGAGCCGCAGCCCCGCCATCTGAAGAAACGGACTGCGGGCAATGGCTCTTCTTCCAAGTCAGCCATCTACGACTGAATCAGTGTTCCTCCACACCACCTCACCGTCGACGAAGGTGGCACGCACCTGCGCCTCGAGTAGTCGGTCTTGATCATCGGAGAAGGGATCGACGTCGAGAACGACGAGGTTGGCACGACCCCCTGGGGTGATCCGGCCAATGCCGTCGGCGAATCCCCCTGCCAGCGCCGAGGTATGCGTGAGCGCACCCAATGCTTGGGCTGGCGTGAAGGCTCGCTCCGGATGATAGCTGCTATCCCCAGGTTCTAGTGCCGAGCGGGTGGTCAAGGCGATGAAGAGGTTGTGCGACATCTGATGCGGTGCCGTCGGCGCATCCGTGCCCAGAGCAATGTGGACTCCGGCTTTTCGGAACTTCTGCCACGGGAACCCGCTCTCGGCGCGTTGCCCTCCGAGCACCGTCATCCAATTGCCCATGATCGCCGGATCGCAGTGCACCGGCTGCATCGATGCAACGACGCCGAGGCCGGCCATGCGTGCGATCGTCTCATCGGTCACCGACTCGAGGTGTTCGATCCGCGGGGACCGGATTCGGGGTCCATTGACGCGCACGCATTCGGCCACAAGGTCGAGAGCGATCTCACTGGCGTGGTCACCGATGGCGTGCATTGCAAGCTCGAGTCCATGAGCATCGGCAGCGACAGCGACCGGAGCCGCCGATTCGAACGACCAGATCGGCCCGGCATGAGTGCCGTCGACATAAGGATCGCGCATGGCTGCAGTGCAGGCATCGATGACGCCATCGAGAATGAACTTCACACCGACGATGCGGAACCATTCGGAGCCAGCGAGGTCGGCGAACTGGTCGCGAACCTCGGCGGCCCGCGCGACAGCGGCGAGATCGCGGGTCGGATCGCCGGTGGGCCGAAGCAGCCAGTGAGCGGTAACCGGAAACGGCAGTCGTCCGTCCCTCTCGAGTCGACGGCGGAAAGTCGCCGCCTCTGTCTCGCCCACCGCCATGTCGGTCGCCGATGTAACTCCGTTCTCCAGATAGACGCGGAAAGCGCTGTCGAGAAAACGATCACGATCTTCATCGGTCGTGACGGACTCGAGATAGGACCATGCGTACTCGATGGCTGCATTCTCGAGCAGGAACCCGGTCGCCTGCCCCTGCCCATTCCGGACGATTTCGCCGCCGTGCGGGTTCGGTGTCGCCTCTGTGATGCCCATGGCCTCAAGCGCTGCTGTATTCACCCAAGCGGAATGCACATCATTGGAGTCGAGGAGCACGGGGACGTCGCTGACCACCTCGTCGATCATGTCAGCCGTGGGCCGCTCGCCGGGGATGGCGTCGAACATCCAACCCGAGCCCAGCACGCACGGGGCCTCGGGCTGCTCCTGTCGCTTGAGCGCCAGGCGCTCTTGGATCTCCTCGAGACTCGTGCAGTCACGCAGCTGAACTTTGTCCAGCGTCTGGCCGAGCATCATCATGTGCGTGTGTCCCTCGACGAATCCGGGAGCGAGGAGGCCGCCTTCGAGGTCGATCCGCTGCGCGGAGTCTCCCGCGATCTCGAGGACTGCGGAGGCTTCACCGACGGCAAGGATGCGACCGGAATCGACTGCCACCGCTTCACCGATCGGCGCGTGTTGATCTCCGGTGAAGACAGCGGCATTCTCATAGACCGTGGTCATGGTGTCCTTTCGTGGATTTCTGTGGTCTGATCGAGGCTGTTGAGCGTCTTCTCTACGCGGGTCGAGACCCGTGCGATGAGCACCGTCGGAATGATGAGGACGAAGCTGACGGTGCCCATGATCAGTCCGAAGTTCGGAATTCCGACACCGTCGATGATCCAGGCTCCGATGATCGGGGCGAAGCTCGAACCGACGATGTAGGCTCCGACCAGCGGTCCTGACCAGGTCCCTCGCGCGTCGAGTCCGGCGGCGGTGGCGATGAAGAGTGTAAAGGCGAAGGCGTAGAGGGTGTTCACCGCGATGATGAGAGTGGCGAGCATTGCGGGGTCCGTCTCCACACCGATCCAGATCTTGATCGCTCCTCCGAGTGCCAGTGCGATGCCCAAGGGCAGGGCGCGTCCGATTCGGCTGCCGAGCAGGGTCACAGCGAGCATTGCTCCGGCACCGATGCCCGCAGCCGCGCTGAGCGCGAAGCCGAGGGTCTGATCGGACATGCCGACCGCATCACCGAGGGTCGGGGCCAGTGTCCACACCGAATCCTCGCTGGTTCCCCATAGGGGGAAGACGATGAGGACGCCGATTCCTGCGAGGATGACCGCGCGCGGGGACCGTGATCGACTCGACGAATGCTTCGCCTCGGCTTTGGTTTCGGCGAGCACCTCGGTCGTCGATGTTTCAGGTGTGCTCGGCAGCCAAATCGTCACGGCGAGGCTGATCAGCGATAGCAGGGCCAGAGAACCGAAAACGGTGGTCTGGGCCAAGCCGAGGATGGGAATGACGGCGAGGACGACCATGACGAGGAGCCGGTTGACGACTCCGGACGATGCGCTGACCCGGTTGGGGTTCCGCAGTGCGGCAATCGCCGCGCCCGAGGTCGATACCGCAGTGCCGAGTCCCGCCGAGCCGATGAGGAAGCTGACGACGATGAGCGCTGTGGGTCCGGTGACCAGCGCAGCGACGAGAAAGGCAATAGTCGCAATGCCGAGTCCGCTGACGGCGATGGTGCGTCTCCTGGCCCCGGCTGCGGCACGGGAGGTCGCTAACCCGATGATCGCCGAAGTGAAGAGTCCCCAGGTGAGGATGTTGCCTGAGGCGACGACGTCGAATCCGATCTGCTCGAAGACCGACATGATCAGAGGGGCGAGGTTGGCCAGCATGAGTCCAGCGAGAGAGACGAGGAAGACCGCACTTCCATTTCGCGGCCCGAGGGGCACCCGAGGATCGTCCGGTGACGGCGGTGCGGAAGTGAAGGTGGAACTCATAGGGCGGCCCCTTTGCCAGTGAAAGTCACACGTATTAAACGAAAAGTTTTCGGTTACATAGAATAGTGCCTATGCAACGAGACCTTGTCAATGCGTACGCGAGTCGCGATGCGTCCAGTGTTCGGGCCCTCTGGGCGTCCGGACGTCCTTGAGGAAGTGAGCGCTTCATGGCACGACCTAGTTCCCCACTACTGAGCCGGGAGAAGATCGGACGCGCGGCAATCGGGATGATCGATGACGGCGGTGAGCTCAAGATCCAGCCGCTGGCCAAGGAGCTTGGGGTCAGTTTGTCCTCGATCTACCATCATGTCGACGGACGTGAGGGGGTCATCCACGCGATGCGCGAGGTCCTCAGCGCCGAATACGCCTTGAACATCCCTGATCAGGGATCTTGGAAAGAAGATCTGAAGGCGAAGATGGATTCGCTATGGCGCCTCTACTCGGACCATCCGCGGGTGATGATCCACCTGCTCGGGGTCACGGTTGAGGAGCCCAGGACATTGACTCTCTATGAGTCCCTCATCGACGTGTTGGTCAGTGCGGGTGTGCCGGAGACTGAGCTTCTCACGACAATCGAGGTGCTTGACGCATTCGCCTTTGGAGCCGCGCTCGACGCATTGTCCCCGCAGGTCATCTTCTCTCCTGAGTCAGAGGATTCTCGGCTCACCAAATTGATCGAGAATCACCCTGCGGGCGCCGAGCGGAATCACCTGCTATACCGACGTGGTCTCGACTTCATCATCGCCGGCATCGAGGCGGGGATCCCCCAGTCCCAGCCCCTCACCGCACGTACACGCTCGAACCGGTGACGACCTCGCCGATGATCGGGTGGCCAGGCAGTTCGCCGACGACAAGCAGCCCGCCGGAGGTCTGTGCATCGGCCAGAAGCAGCAGGTCGTCCTCGGTCACAGAATCATCCGTGGTCAGATGAGGCCGCACCCAGTCGAGGTTTCGCCGGGTTCCGCCGGACACATACCCGGCCGCGATCGACTCGTCGACACCGCCGAGGCGGGGCACCGCAGACGCATCGATGACCGCTCCGACCCCGGAGGCACGGGCCATCTTGAACAGATGGCCGAGCAGACCGAAGCCGGTGACATCCGTCGCCGCCCGCACACCAGCAGCCACGGCCGCCCGCGCAGCCTCGGCATTGAGTGCAGTCATCGTGGCAATCGCCTCATCGAAACGATCACCCGTGACCTTGTGTCGATTATTGAGGATTCCCACGCCGATCGGCTTGGTCAAGGTCAGGGGCAGTCCCGCCTCGGCGGCATCATTGCGCATGAGCTCATCTGGGTGGGCCACACCGGTCACGGCCATCCCATACTTCGGTTCGGGATCATCGATCGAATGCCCACCGGCGACGGGGCAGTTCGCCTGCGCCGCAACATCGAGCCCGCCACGCAGAACCTCGGTGAGCAGCTCCATCGGCAGCTTCTCCCGCGGCCACCCGACGAGGTTGATCGCCGTGACCGGTGTACCGCCCATCGCGTAGATATCGGAGAGTGCATTGGCTGCGGCGATCCGTCCCCAGTCGTAGGCATCGTCGATGACCGGGGTGAAGAAGTCAGCCGTGGAAAGCACCGCGAGGTCATCACGGACTCGCACCGCCGAGGCATCATCGCCGTCATCGAGGCCGACGAGGACATCTGGACCGGGCTGACCGACCAGCCCGCGGACCGCATCCTCGAGCTCGCCAGGCGGGATCTTGCAGGCACATCCTCCACCGTGGGCGAACGAGGTCAGACGGTCATGAGTCGCAGTCATATCCGGAGACTAACACTCGCGTGGTGGGGCCGTCACCAGGTCCGACGAGCGTCCATATCTCGACGGATGGCCCACTTCAACGGGCGCTGAGAGCACCTGTCGTCCCGCGATAGGATGACAGGTGGAGGCGTCCGTGTCCTGGTGGGCACCCTGGTCTTCAAAACCAGTGAGACCGAGTATCTCGGTCTGGCGGGTTCGATTCCCGTCCGCCTCCGCCAACCGTCCCGTGGTCACGCCGGCCAGGTGTCACCGCCATGATTCCGCACCGAGGAGGAGGTCAGATGGTCGAGTCCGACCCGCGCCGATCCATTCCGCGAACCGATCATCTCCTCGCCCTTCCGGAGGTCATCGCCGCAGGCGAGCACGTCAATCAGGCAACCATCAAGGTCATCATCTCCGAGGTGCAGACCGCGGCCCGAAACGGCGAGATCCCCGTCGCCGAGGTGGTCCCCACCATCACCTCCAAGCTCAGTTCCCGTTCGGCCTCATCCCTGATCCCGGTGCTCAATGCCACCGGCATCCTCGTCCACACGAACCTCGGGCGGGCGCCGCTCTCACCTGCGGCGACGCAAGCAGTCGTCGAAGCGGCCGGTTACGTCGACGTCGAAATGGACCTCGGCACCGGCAAACGCAGCAAGCGGGGGACCGGAGCGAAAGCCGCCCTGCTGCGGGCCTGCCCGGCCGCCGAGGATGCCCTCGTCGTCAACAACGGTGCCGCCGCCCTGCTGCTGGCTGTCACTGCGCTGCGCGGTCGCGGTGCAGGTTCCGGTGAGATCCTCATCAGCCGCGGCGAACTCATCGAAATCGGCGCCGGGTTCCGCCTCACCGACCTCATGACGACCACCGGCTCACGGCTGCGCGAGGTCGGCACGACGAACCGCACCCACCTGACCGACTACGCGGAAGCGATCGGCCCGAACACATCGAGCCTGCTCAAGGTGCATACCAGCAACTTCCGCGTCGAAGGATTCACCTCCTCCGTCGACGTGGCGGATCTGCGCACACTCGCGGACAAGCACGATCTCCCGCTCATCGTCGACCTCGGCTCCGGACTCTTCACCCCCGACCCGGCCCTGCCCGACGAACCGGACATCGACACAGCCCTGCGCGCCGGCGCCGACCTCGTCATCGTCTCCGGAGACAAGCTCTTGGGCGGCCCGCAGGCCGGACTCATCCTCGGTCGCACCGAAGCGGTGCAGACACTGGCCAAGCACCCCCTGGCCAGAGCGCTGCGCACGGACAAACTCACCCTCGCCGCCCTCGAAGCCACGATCACCGACGCGACGAACCCTATCCACGACGCCCTCCACATCGACGCAGAACACCTGCGGAAACGCACCGAAACCCTCGCCGAGGCGGTCGGCGCCACGGTCGTCGAACACGACGGCCGGGTCGGCGGCGGGGGAGCCCCCGGAGTGCCCCTGCCCGGCTGGGCCGTCGAACTGCCCGAAGACTGCGCCGAACCGCTGCGCCTTGGGAGCCCTGCGATCGTCGCCCGCGTCCACCAGGGACGATGTCTCATCGACCTGCGCTGCGTGCCCGAAACCGACGACCAGCGCGTCGCCGATGCCATCGACAGAGTGACATCCGTCCGCGTCGGTGACGATGACTGAGACGCCCCGGACCGCCGATGCGGCTGCACCCGGCACCTTCGTCATCGCCACCGCCGGGCATGTCGACCACGGGAAGTCGACGCTGGTGGGTGCCCTGACCGGTATGGAACCCGACCGTTGGGCCGAAGAGAAGAAACGCGGACTGACGATCGACCTCGGGTTCGCCTGGACGACCCTGCCCTCGGGGCGAGAACTCGCGTTCGTCGACGTTCCAGGACACGAGAAGTTCCTTGCGAACATGCTCGCCGGACTCGGTCCCGCACCCATCGCCTGCTTCGTCATCGCCACCGACAAGGGGTGGCAGGCCCAATCGAGTGACCACCGCGACGCGATCAATGCGCTGGGCATCACTCACGGTCTCGTCGTCATCACCCGCGCCGACCTCGTTCCTGACTCCGTTGAAACCACAAAGGAGCAGGTCAGCGCCCAACTGCGTGGTACGACACTCGAAGCGGCCCCGATCGTCACGGTCTCGGCCACGACCGGGGAGGGCCTGCCCGAGCTCATCAGCGTCCTCGACGAGGTCACGGCCACAGCCGAGCCCCCGTCCGCCTCGGGGAGGGTGCGTCTGTGGATCGACCGCGCGTTCAGCATCAAGGGAGCCGGCACGGTCGTGACCGGAACCCTCACCGCAGGCACCCTGACCACCGGCGATACCGTCGAACTGCGTGGAGACACCATCGACCGGACCGTGGGCGTGCGCGGCCTCCAGTCCCGGAACTCCACCACCACCGAGGTGGTCCCGCAAGCCCGCGTGGCCGTCAACCTCCGCGACGTCCCCGCCGACAACCTCCACCGCGGCGACGCCCTGCTCACCCCAGAAGCCTGGCCGATCGTCGACACGATCGACGTGCGCCGCACCATGGGTGAGGCCCTCGATTCCGGAATCCACGAACTCATGGCCCATATCGGCACCGCCGCCGTGCCCGCAAGACTGCGATCCTTCGCCGCCGATCATGCCCGGCTCACCCTCGACCGACCGCTTCCCCTGCAGGTCAGCGACCGGATCGTGCTGCGCGCACCGGGCAGCCGCAACGTCTTCGCCGGCCTCCTCGTCCTCGACGTCGACCCGCCCGAACTGACCCGGCGAGGCGACGGCGCCAGACGCGGACAACTGCTCGCCGAGCGTCCCAGCGAAGGCGAAATCCTCGCCGAGGTGGCCCGCCGCGGGGCCGTCGAACGCAACGTCCTCACCCGGTTCGGACTGCAGATCCCCGTCGACGACTCCCTGCCAGCCGAGGTCGAAGACATGGGCGGCTGGCTCGTCCACTCGCCGGCGCTGACCACCTGGGTCGAGGCGGCGAAATCCCTGGTCAGCCGCGAACTCACCGCCTCACCGATGGCGGCAGGTGTGCCGGTCAAGGCCGTTGCCGAGGCACTGCGCCGGACCTCGGGAACTGGCCGCAGACGGTCCGGAGAGACCAAAGACGATGCCTCGCCGAACGGGAAGACTCCGTCGACCCACCCCCTGCCCGAAAGCACGGGCACAGCGACTCGGACACTGCTGGGCGAGATCATCTCCCGAGCCGGGCTCGAAGCCGTCGACGGAATCGTACGCCCTCCAGGGCATGTCGCCGGCCTCGGCGCGGCAGAAGCCGGTATCGCCGAGATCGAACAGCGACTCGCAGCCGACCCGTTCGCCGCACCGGAAGCCGATGACCTGCGCGAACTCGCCCTCGGAGCGCGGGAGCTCGCGGTCGCCGAGAAGGCGGGACGGATCCTGCGCCTCGGCGACGGAATCATCGTGTCCCCGCGCACCCCGGCGCGGGCGATGCGGATCCTCGCCGGTCTCGACCAACCCTTCACCACGAGTCAGGCGAGGCAGGCGCTGGGGACGACCCGACGCGTCGTCATCCCTCTGCTCGAACACCTCGATGGCCGGGGATGGACGCGCCGACTCGACACCACACATCGCGAAGTCATGCGCTGAGCACGGACGCGGCGCAAACGGCCGTGGTACCAACGGCCGAGTCGCCTCGCCGGCGGATCGATGACGGATCGATGCCTGCGGAAGCTGAGTGACCGCCTGGGCGAATCTTCGTGATCTGTACTACGATCATGTCGGAATGATCGTTCGCGCCGATTCGGGCGCTTCCGTCGATGGTATGGGTGATAACTGACTGCGGTGATGGGGCCGCAGCGACGCCATTCATCGCCTCACGTTCCCCATACTCGGGTGCGCAGCACTGACCGCACCCCGAAATCCTCACCATTGACCGTCTCCGGTCGCGGGCTCGCAATCCCGACCGGAGCCTGCGAAGGAGCAACCATGTCGAACTATCGTGTTGAGAATCCCGCCACCGGCGAAATCGTCGAGACCTTCCCCGAGGCGACCGATGTCGAGATCGAATCCACCGTCACTGCCGCTCACGCCACTTATCTGACCTGGAAAGATACGGACATCCAGGAGCGGGCGTCGATTGTGCGTCGGGCTGCGGAGATCTTCCATGAACGCAAAGACGAACTCGCCAGAACGATCTCGGTCGAGATGGGCAAGTCGTATGCCGAGTCCGTTGACGAGGTCGAGTTCGCCGCCGACATCATCGACTACTACGGCGTCCACGGTCCCAGTCTGGCCACGGATTATCAGATCCCGTCGACCATTCCCGGCACCGCGCGGATCGAATCCCTGCCGGTTGGTGCCTTGTTGGGTGTGATGCCGTGGAACTTCCCCTACTACCAGGTGGCCCGGTTCGCTGCCCCGAATCTGGTGCTGGGCAATACGATCATGCTCAAACACGCTGACATCTGTGGGCGGTCGGCGTTGTTGATCGAGGAGATCTTCCGTGCCGCCGGTGTCCCCGAAGGCGGGTACTCGCACCTGTTTGCCGACCATGACCAGATCGCTGCGATGATCGCTGACCCCCGGGTGCAGGGAGTGTCCCTGACCGGGTCGGAGCGGGCGGGTGCGATCATCGGTGCCCAGGCCGGTCAGAACCTCAAGAAGGCCGTGCTCGAGCTCGGTGGCATCGATCCGATGGTCGTCCTCGACGCCTATGATGTGGCTGCGGTGGCGCGTGAGGCGTGGGAGTTTCGGACGTATAACGCCGGTCAGGTGTGCAACTCGAACAAGCGCCTCATTGTTATGGACGACATCTATGACGAGTTCGTCGCCGAACTCGTGAGGCTCGGCACCGGGTTGACGCCGGGGGATCCGATGAATCTGGGTGAGGGTGAGTATGTGCCGCTGTCGAGCCGTGCCGCTGCCGAAACCGTTGACGCGCAGGTGAAGAAGGCCGTGTCCGAAGGCGCTCGAGTGCTCATCGGCGGTGAGCTGGGAGAAGGCCCGGCGGCGTATTATGCGCCGACGGTGCTCGTCGATGTGCCCAGGGATTCCGAGTCGTATGGTGAGGAGATCTTCGGACCCGTGGCCACAGTGTTCAAGGTCAGCAGTGACGAGGAGGCTCTCGAGTTGGCCAATGATTGTGCCCTTGGTCTGGGTGGGTCGGTGTTCTCGACTGATGAGGGGCGTGCTGAACGTGTGGCTGCTCGTCTTGAGGTGGGGATGACGCATGTGAACACGATTGCTGCTGAGGCTGCTGAGTTGCCGTTCGGTGGGGTGAAGCGGTCTGGTTTCGGTCGTGAGATGGGTCCGATCGGGATGGGTGAGTTCGTGAATAAGCGCCTCCACTTCATCGCGAAATAGGGGAAGGGGAAACCGCCTCGGCGGAGCATCGGACGCTCAGCCCGAGCGGTTCACCGCCCGCAGGCGCGCAGCTGCCTCGGCGATGAACCCCACGATCTCCGGACTCGGCTCGTCCTCGTCGACCGCACGGTCGGCACTCGCATAGGCCGAGTCGAGCTCGGCGAATCGTGTGGTCGAGCGGATGGTCATCGAGCGCCCGTCGGAGGGGTTGGTGCCGCGCTCGATCCACCCGTCCTTCTCGAGCCGGGATAGCACCCCGGTCATCGTCGCTCGGCTCCAGCCGATCCGTCCGGCGATCTGCGAAGGCGTGCAGGGTCCTTCACGGTCGATGACGTCGAGGATGTCGAGGTCACGTGGCTGAAGCCCGACGGAGCGGGCGACCCGGTCATTGAGGATGACGAGTTCGATCCGGAATTCGCGAATCGCATCCTTGAGGCTCTGGGTCCTGGTCGTGTCGTCGTTCACTTTGCGCGGCGATCGGTTGCCGGTGCCATTGCACGGTGGATGTGCTGCGGTTCCTCGAGCTCGGCGATCATGGCAGCGGCGAGGTCGGCACGGGAAGTGAAACCGCCGTCGAGGACGTCGGGCGTGAGTCGATACCGAGAGACCTGGTCGCGGTTGATGAGTCTGCCAGGCCGCATCACCGTCCAGTCGATGTCATCGCAGGTGCGGAGGAATTCCTCCATCGACCGCATGTCGGCGTAGAGGGTGCGGCCGATGACATTGCGGAGCAGGGGAAAGAGGATCAGGTCGCCGAAGATGTTGGTGCGCGGCGGCGGATAGGTCAGGCCCGAACTCACCACGACGAGGCGCCGGCCGGCCGCTCGCTCCCGCAGACCCGAAACGATGTTCGAGGTTCCGGTCGAGTAGATGTCGATCGGCTTGCGGGTATACGCGGTTCCCAGCGCCGACAGCGCGGCATGCGCGCCGTCGAGCGCCCCATCGACGCCGGCACCCGTGCCGGGATCGGCCAACACCTGCTCGAGATTGTCATGCCTGGGCAGCGGCAGGCGATCGGCTCGTCGGCTCACCGCCCTCACCGAGTGCCCAGCGGCCAGGGCCTGCTTGCAGACGAGCAGGCCGGTGGGCCCGCTTGCCCCGAATACCGTGATGTTCATGGGTCCCACCCCGAAGAGTCTGATCATTCCTAATATAGTACGAGAACCGTATCAGTTTCTCCGCGGGTTGCCCAGAGCCAGTGCGTCCTCGATGATGTCCTCCATCGCCGAGGCGGTCAGCCCCCGCCACTGCTGACGCGACGGTGCGGATGGGATCCGCGCGCCCCGTACCTTGGCCAGGGCCACCTCGGTGATGGGGGCATGCTGAGGAAATGCGTCCAATGCGTGACGACCCGCTTCCTCCTTGCCGATGATCTCATCGGTCGCGAGCGTGCGATGCATGCGCGCGGGACCGATTACGCACCACGAAACGGTACCGACGGTCAGTCCGAGCGGGGACGTGAGCAGTCGGTGGAGCAGGGCTCGCGGCGTCCGAGGGGAGGGTCGGCGGCATGGAACCAGCATGCGGTGGGGCGGCGATTCGGGCGTGCGAGCGCCTGAAATTTCCCTGGCTCACGCCTGCTAACAGCCCGACGAGCCGATCGAGACCCCGATCACGGGCCGGTGAGAGCGCCGCTGGTGACCCCGCAGGGTGGTCAGCGAACTCTGATCGCATGCACACGGATCCATGACGATTCGTTGCGGTGAGAGTAAGTCACCTCGAAGTCTCTCTGCATTGAACAGGGCCGATCGGTCCGTCAGTGTTGTGTGGGGCGATTCCACGGCACCTTCTGCACTGGTGTTCCTGTGCCGATCACAGGCCAAATGCCGCAGAACACAACACGGATGCCGAGCACCGGGAGTCGCCGACCGGGTCGAGGGCCCGATCAAGAGAAAGTGAGAACCTATGAATCGTGTGCGCACCTTTGCAGTGACTGCACTGTCCGCCGCCGTCCTCGCCGGAGGAGTTTCCCTGGCAACGGCGACCTCGGCTTCCGCCGGCCCGATCTCCGGAGGCGTTGAACAGCCCGGCGAGTCCCAGGATGCCGGTTCGACCGGCGGAATCGACGACCCGGGTGAGCTGAGCGAAGAGCAGATCGACAATGCGCGCACGATCATCGGTGTCGGCAAGGGTGCGGATCTGTCCGAGCATGCCCAGAAGATCGCAGTGATGACCGCACTGCAGGAATCGAGCCTCAACGACCTCGACGGCGGTGACCGTGATTCTGCCGGTTCGTTCCAGCAGCGGCCGTCCGCCGGCTGGGGGTCGACCGACGAAGTCACCGACACCGTGTACGCATCGAAGGCCTTCTACGGAGTCGACTCCGGAACCGACAATCCCGGACTGACCCAGATCGACAACTGGGAGAGCATCGACCCCGGTGCCGCCGCACAGGAAGTGCAGCGCTCCGCCTTCCCCGACGAATACGCGAAGTGGGAACCGCTGGCGGAGAAGCTCGTCGACGAGAACCAGGACGTCGACTCCATCGACTGACCTCGGTTGTCAGACCGGAGCACCGACCGTCAGGCCAGGGCACCGGCGGCGAGCCGGCGGACCACCTCGGTGAGGTGATGGAGGCCTGAGACGAGATCCTCGTCTTTCGTGAACTCGGCCAGGCTGTGTGAGACGCCGTCGACGCTGGGGACGAAGAGCATGACGGTGGGCACCTCGTCCTTCATATTCGTCGAATCGTGCCCGGCCACGGTCATCACCTTCGCCGAAGTGAGTCCCAGATCATCTGCGACTGACCGTGCCAGCTCGACCCCGTCCTCGGAGTACGGGTTCTGATCCCAGCTGTGTTCGGCGACGATCTCGATCTCCACCCGGTCGTCGTCGCTGACCTGGGCGATCGTGGCCATGAGCTTCTCATGGGCGGCGGCGATCACCTCGGCGCTGGGAGAGCGCAGATCGAGCAGCAGGCTGACCTCGCTGGCGACGACGACCGGAGAATTCGGGTAGACGGTGAGCTGACCGCACGCGGTGTGCAGAGTTCCGGGCTCGAAATCGTCGACGAGTTCACGAGCGGTCACGACGAGACGCGCCGCACCGAGCAGGGCATCCTGCCGGTCGGCCATGAGCGTCGACCCGCTGTGCGCCTGAGCACCGGTGACCTTGAACTCGTACTTGTGGGCCGCCCACGTGGCGTTGACCAGGCCGATCGCCACCCCGTCCTCTTCCATGCTGCGACCCTGCTGGACGTGGATCTCCGCATAGGAGGCGATCTCCGGGACCGTGAAGTCTCCCCGTTCTCCCAGCTCATCGAGTGCCTCGGCGACGGTGATTCCAGCAGCATCACGCGTGGTCAGGGCCGCTTCCAGCTCGGCCTTGCCAGTGAAGACATTGGAACCCATCATCGAGGGCTTGAACCGGGACCCCTCTTCGTTGAACCAGTTGACCACGGCGAGGTTGAACTTCGCCTGCGACGGGTCAGCCCGCAGCTCATCGGCGACGGCGAAGCACGCATGCGCCGAGGACATCACTCCGTAGGCCCCATCGAAACGCCCGGCGGTCGGCTGGGAATCCATGTGCGAACCGGTGAGCACAAAGGGGGCACCGGGCACGAGCTCGAGGAGCCCGAACTGATTGCCGATCGCATCCCGGTGGACGCTGAAGCCGTGCTTGACGAGCAGCTCTTCGAACCATTTCCGCTGCTGACCATCGGCGGCGCTCGCCGCCTGCCGGTCGACCCCGTTCGTGCCCTCGATGGCGCCGAAACGCGAATGCACGGCCCAATCGGCGAGGAACTCGGCCTCGCGATCGGAACTGATCAGAGAGGGTGAAACGGTCATGATGGGTCCTTTCGAGACGGTGTCGCCGGTGGGGTAGGTTGCGACTGTGAGGGGGAGGGGTGCGGCGCCGGCAGTGCCGGTGTCAGGTCGGTGGTGCCGGGTGGGCACCCAGGATGGATCAGGCGGTTTCGTCGGCGGCCGGCGGCATCGTCGCCGGGTCGATGAGCACATGGATGAGCGCCGGCCCGTCATGGGCAAGCGCCCTATCGAGGGCGGGTCCGAATTCCTCGGTCGTCTCGACGCGTTCCCCATGCCCGGTCAGCACGGACACGGATGTGTCGCTTCCGGTCAAGCACGCGTCACTCGCCGAGGCGACCCCGGAGCTGCTGAGGTCGAACGCCGACATCCACGCGGCGAAGTTCGGGTTGACCATGCGCGTGCCCGAGGGCCGGCCCGGATAATGATTCTCCTGGTGAGACACGATCGTGCCGTACATGCCGTTGTCGACGACGATGATGAGCGGTGTCCCACCGTGGGCGAAGGCCGTGGCGATCTCCTGGCCATTCATGAGGAAGTCCCCATCACCGCAGATCGCGACAGTGCGCCGATCCGGGCTGACCAGAGAGGCCGCCACCGCGGCGGGAACAGCGAGACCCATCGCCCCGTTGCGGGCTCCGACGAGACCGGCCGGTCGCTCATGCCGGATGAACCGGTGCCCCCAGATCGTGGCATTGCCCGCCCCATAGGTGAGGATCGCATCCCCGCCGAGGCGGTCATCGAGGATCCCGAACGCCACCCCGAGATCGACTCCGGCACGATCCGCGTTCTCCGGTGCCGCCTCGGCGTCGGGGCGGTGAGCGGCGAACCGGGACTGCACGTCCGCGCGTCGTTGCATCCACTCATCCGTTCGGGCGCCGCGCAGCGGACTCGCATCCCGCGCCGCACCGGCATCGGCCCTGGTCAAGGCCCTGGTGAAGGAGTCGGGGGAGGCGATGATGTGCTCATCGATGCGCCCCGCGTGCTGGGTGGCCTCCATATCGAGGGAGACGATCACCGTCTCGGCGTCGAAACCGATGGTGTACCCATCGCTGGCGACGTCGGAGCGGGTGCAGCCGACGAAGACGATGAGGTCCGCCTCGGCGAACCCGGCCGCCACCGCATCGGCGCGTCCGTAGCCGAGCCACCCCGCCCACGCCGGGGAGGAATGCGGAACCGCATCGTAGGCGCGCCAATCGCAGAAGATCGGCACCCCCGCCGAGGCGGCCAGACCGGCCAGCTCGGCTCCGCAGCCGTTGTGCCACCCATCCCCGCCGAGGACGAACGCGGGACGCTCGGCGGCCGCGATCCGCGATGCCAGCCCGTCGATGACGGTGGGGGCAGGAGTCGGCGGGGCCACCTCGGCGAGGGCCGGGGTTTGAGCCTTAGTGAGACGGACGAGGACATCCTCGGGCAGGCCGACGACGACGGGACCGGGGCGACCGGATGCGGCGATGCGCAGGGCATCGGCGGTGATCTCGCCGGCACGGTTCTCATCATCGATGGTGAGCACGCGCTTCGCCGTCGAGGAGAACCACTCGCTCAGGCTGAACTCCTGGAAGGATTCGCGGGAGCGGTCGCCCAGAGGGACAAGGCCGACGAACAGGACGAGCGCGGTCGCGTCCTGCCAGGCGGTGTGGACGGAGATCATCGCGTTCGCCGCACCCGGACCGCGGGTGACCATGGCGATTCCGGGACGGCCGGTCAGCCGCGATTCGGCCAGCGCCATGAACCCCGCACCGCCCTCCTGCCGGCACACGACGGTCTCGATCTTCGCGTCGTACAGTCCGTCGAGGACGTCGAGGTAGGACTCGCCGGGAACCGCGTAGACGCGTTCGATGCCCGCGCTCTCCAGGGTGTCGACGATGAGGTGGCCGGCGGAATGCGACATTGGGATGTCCTTTCGACGATCGGGTGGTGAGAGGTCCGGGAGGCCCGGCTCAGTGCTGTGCTCAGCGCGGAGTGTGGCTCTGGGTTCCGGGTTCTCAGTGTTTGAAGCCGGGCAGGTCGACGCTCATACGGGGAGCGACGAAGCCTGCGAACGCCGTGAACAGGGAGAGAAAGACGAGCATTGCGGCGGCCGGCCACCAGTGATCACCGGCGGAGGCGACGAAGCTCGTGGCCAACAGCGGAATGAAGCCCGAGAGCATGCCTGCGGCGTTCTGCGCCATGCCCACACCCGTGTAGCGGGTCGTCGCGGGGAACAGCCCGGTGAGCACCGTGCCCGATGCTGCATAGGGCAGTGACAGGGTGGACACGGCCAGGGTCATGGCGATGACGACGAGGACCGGGTTGCCGGATTCGAACAGGAAGAACGCGGGAACCGCGACGGCCGCCGAGGCGACTCCGCCCCAGAGGATGACCTTCGAGGCCCCGAACTTCGTACCCAGGACGCCGCCCCAGATGAGGGCACCGATTTCGACGGCGGCCGCGACCATGCTGCCGAGCAGGAGGAGCGAGTCGTCGTAGCCGAGGATGTTGACGCCGTACCAGACGCAGAATGCGGTGACGAGGTAGAAGCCGCCGACGCCGAGCAGGGCAGCGGCCATGCCGATGATGATCTGCTTCCACGAATCACGGAAAGTGGTGCGGATGGGGCTCTTCTCGACCTCGCCGGACTCCTCGAGTTGGCGGAAGACGGGGGATTCCTCGAGACGGGAGCGCAGGTAGACGGCGACGACGAGCAGTGGGAGGGCGATGAGGAACGGGATCCTCCAACCGAAGGAGTTGAAGCTGTCCTGCGAGAACAGCAGGGTCATGACGAAGAAGCCGCCGGAGGACAGGATCGTGCCGATCGGGGAGCCGATCTGCGGGATCGCTGCATAACGGGCACGCAGGTGGAGCGGGGCGTTCTCGACGACGAGCGTCATCGCCCCCGACCATTCGCCGCCGACGAAGAGACCCTGGAGGATGCGCAGGAGCACGAGCAGTGCGGGGGCTGCGAAACCGATCGCGGCGTAGGTCGGCAGGAGGCCGATGAGTCCGGTGACGACGCCGATGCCGATGATCGTGATGAGCAGGACTTTGCGGCGCCCGATCTTGTCGCCCATGCGGCCGAAGATCAGACCGCCGATGGGACGAGCGGCCAGCCCGACGCCGAAGGTGGCGAAGGAGGCCATGGCGGCGGCCGTGGCGTTCTCGCTGGTGAAGTACTGGACGTTGAAGATAAGGGCTGCCGCTGCCGAGAAGAGGAAGAAGTCGTACCATTCGAGGGCGGTGCCGATCAGGGCGCCGGCGGCGACCTTGTTTGCGTCCTTGACGCTCAGTTCCGTTGTGGCGTTGAGCTCGGCGGACGCCGTAGTGTTCTGCTCGCTCATGGATTCTCTCCGTCGAGTCCGGGGACCTGGGCCTGGTCGGCCGAGTCCGGGTGCGGGTGGTGCAGCGGTCGATCGTTGCGATCGACCAGCAGATATAGACCTTACAGAGTGCCACATGTCCTGATCCAGGCACATTTGTCGCCGAAAAGTGGGCAATGCTTGTGCAGATGCACATATTCTGGACGGTGTGATGGATGAACAGGATGGAATTGCGGGCACACGACAGCTTCGGGACCGTCCGGAGCCCGGAGACGAACGTCGCTGGCTCGAGCTCCTCGACGCTCTCGATCTCGACGAGCTGACTGATCGGTTCATGACCCGCGTCGTCACGGTCTCCGGCTACGATCCCGCACCGATTCCGGTCTCGGAGCTGCGGCGGACCGGTCGGCTCTCCTTCTCCACCCTCATCGAGGGACTGCGAGCCGGTGGGTTCGACGGGTCAGTGGCGGTGTCAACGGAGGTCGGGGTCTCCCGGGCGCGGGCAGGAATCCCGCTCGAGGCGCTGATGACCGCGATCCGCCACGATTTCAATGTGCTCTGGGAAGTGCTCACGAGGGTGGCGAATCAGGAGGATGCGGAACTCGTCATCCGGCACACCGGCATCGTCCTGTCCACCGTCGATGAGTACGTCTCGCAGGTCCAGCAGGCCTATACCGCCGAACGCACACGGATGCGGGCGGAGGAGGATTCGGTGCACGCCGGACTCATCGCGAGCCTCTTCGACGATCCCGATCCGACGAGTGAGCGTCTGTCGACGATCGCGACCGGCCTCGGACTCGACGTGGACTCACCGCTGCTCGTCATCGCCGCCGCTGGAGACGATGTCCGGGCGCTGCGGGTGATCATCTCCGACCATGTCCGCGCGGGCGGGACCATATTCACCCACCACCTCGGCGAGGTTCTCATCGCATTCAGTCCGGTACCGGGCGGTTCCGTCCCTACCTCGGCGGCGCTCGCCGGCAGGATCGTCGAGGCCAGGGTGGGGTACGTGCGCGCCGACGGGATCGGGACGCTGCGGCGTTCCGCGCTGACGGCCCGAGACCTCGCCGATGTCATCGCCGCTGATGAGACGTCCGCGATGACGTGGCGAAGCGGGTGGGCCAGGCTGGCGGCCCGGTCGCTCAACGCCGCGGGCAATCCCATCCTCGCCGATGTCGAGTCGGCGCTAGCCGCCTGCGGTCCGATTGAGCGAGAACGCCTTGTCGAAGCGGTCCGCGCCTATCTGTCCTCGGGGAGCATCGGTGCCTCCGCAGGCCGACTGTTCTGCCACCGCAATACCGTGGCCAATCGTCTGCGCCGTTTCGCCGAACTCACCGGCGTCGATCCGATGATCCCCGCCGAGGCGGCCCGCCTCGTCGTCGGATGGGCGTGAGCGGGGCTGCGGCGCGTCGATCAAGGCGGCCCTCAGATATCGCCCCGTGAACGGCGAGACATCCGCGCTGCGGCTTGAACGAGGCCACCCGACCGTTGATCAGGACTGCGGTAACCCGGTGAAGCTCTGCCCATGCGGTCCGGTCAGAGCGACAGCTTGGCCGTCGACGCTGAGGACGAATCGCCCAGCGGGCTCGATGCCGATCGCCTCGAGCTGTGCGCGGGTATCCGGGAGGACGTCGGCTCCCTCGTTGCTCATCCACACGATGTCACCGCGCGAGAGCATGAGGGAGGCGAAACGGGCACGAGTCTCCGCTTCGGCATAGGCGAGCACCGCGCTGTGGAAGACGACGGGCTGGGCGCCGGCCGGTACCTCGGCGATCAGGGATTCGATCGTCTCGAGCAGGTCGCCGCGGACGAGGCGCGGGGGATCAGCGGCCGCGACCGAGGCGGCGGCGAGGAGGCGCTCCCGTCTCGACTCATGTTCGGGCCAGATCAGCGATGTCAGCCATTCGCGCTGGTCAGCATCGGTGATATCGAGAGGATTGAGATCGATTCCGGCTCGCCACGCGACCTCGGGAAGGCGCTTCGGTGTCGTGGCATTCGTCAGTTCGCAGTCGAGCACGACCGGGCTTGGACCATCCGCCGGGTCGAGCGTCGTCGACCGCTCGAACTCCGCGCCGGACGACCCGGCCGCCTCGGCGGAGGTGAACCGGTAGCTGTATCGGTCGGGGTAGAGGCAGAGACCGGCCGAAGCGCCGACCTCGATGAGCGCGAGCGGCCCGTCGATCCGCGCGAGCGCCGGCAGGAGCGTCGCACATCGACCCGCCTCGTTCGTCTGCGTGGACCGCGCGAGCATGAGCTCTCGAATGTCGTCCCAGTGGTCAAACAGCCACACCCGCAACTCCGCGTAGGACCCTTCATCGGCGCCGAGGTGGCGGGCCGCGGCGAAGAGAAGGTTGGCTTGGCGTTTCGGTCGGGGAAGCTCGACGAGGAGGGCGATGACCTCATCGTCCGCGGCCACGCCCTCAGCCCACGAGGCGTAGATCGGGGAGGTCTCGGCCGCCTCGAGTCGGGCGAACCTGCCGTAGTAGTCGCGCAGAGTCTCGGCTTCGAGCTCGGTCATCGGCTGCATCGGTGTCCCTTCGTCGGTCTGTTCCCATCGTAGTCGTCGGAAGCGGTCCCGATATTCGGTACTTTCGCCGCGAACTCTAGGCGTGACCGGGCCGGTGTCGTAATGTGTTGCCGTAATGCGCCGACAGCCGCGATCGCGGCATGACCCCGGCTGCCACAGCAGCCGGTCCTGATCGAAGGAGATCGCATGTCATCCGAGGTGAGCCCGCCGACCAGCGGACAGACCCCTGCCGATTCGGCGCTGGAGAAGCGGACCCTGCGCAAGGTCCTCATCCGTCTCATCCCGTTCGTCATCGCGATGTACTTCATCAACTACCTCGATCGGACGAACATCGGCATCGCCGGCCCGGGCGGAATGAACGAAGACCTTGCGATGAACGCGACCCAATTCGGGTTCGCCGCAGGCATCTTCTTCTTCGGCTACCTCATCCTCGAGGTGCCCTCGAACCTCGCTCTGCACAAGTTCGGCGCCCGCATCTGGCTCGCCCGCATCCTCATCAGCTGGGGTATCGTCGCCGCCGCCATGGCGTTCGTGCCCAACCACGGCTGGCTCTACGTGCTGCGGTTCCTCCTCGGCGTCGCCGAGGCGGGATTCTTTCCCGGCATCATCCTCTACCTCACGTACTGGTTCCCGACCTCGATGCGCGCGCGGGCCACGGCCCTGTTCATGCTCGCCATCCCGCTCTCCAGCGTCGTCGGCTCGCCCCTGTCGTCGTGGCTGATCTCCAGCGGCAACGCGATCTTCGAGAACTTCGCCGGCTGGCGCTTCATGTTCATCATCGAAGGCGTGCCCGCCGTCCTCCTGGGCATCATGTGCATCTTCTACCTCACCGACCGTCCGCGTGATGCGAAGTGGCTGAGTGTCGAAGAGCGCAACTGGCTGCAGTCGACGATGGACGCCGAGGAGAAGAGCAAGGAAGAGACCTTCCACTACCCGGTCCGCCGGTCGCTGCTCCAGCCGCGCGTGTGGGCTCTGTCCTTCGTCTACTTCGGCATGGTCTACGGACTGTATGCCATGAGCTTCTTTCTCCCCACGATCATCGCGGGCTTCCAGGAGTCCTTCGGCGTCGAATACTCGATCGTCGAGATCGGCCTCATCACGGCCATTCCCTACGTCTTCGGCGCCTTGGCCATGTACTTCTGGTCCCGCCACGGCGACCGCACCGGCGAGCGGGTCTGGCATGTCGCTCTGCCGCTGTTCGTCGGCGGAGTGGCGATTCCCATCGCCCTCTACCTGTCCTCGCCGTTCACGACGATGATCGCGGTGACGATCACCTGCATGGCGATCTGCGCGGCCCTGCCCACCTTCTGGCCGCTGCCGCAGACCTTCCTCGCCGGTGCCGGTGCCGCTGCGGGACTCGCGCTCATCAACTCGCTCGGCAACTCTGCGGGCTTCTTCGCCCCCTACATCACCGGCTGGCTGGCCGACCTCACCGGCACCCAGAACGCGGGCATGTGGGTCGTCGGCGCAGCCATGGTCGCCGCCGGCATCGTCACCCTCATCCTCAGAGCCGCTCCCGCACCCGATAACCTGGACGCGACGCTGAAGTGACGGCCTTCGTGGTCATCACCCCTCGCCGAGGCGGCCGACCGTTCCGAGCGTGACCGGCACGTCCGTGACCGCCCGGCACGTCCGTGATTGCCCGCCGTCCGCCTTCGCCCCACCGATCCGAGGAGCAGAATTGACGACCCCGACGTCCACCGCACCCGACTTCCCCGCCCTCGACCCGGTGGCGCTCGACGATCTCGCGGCACGACTGAGTGACGGAGCGCTGACGACCGATCCGGATGTCATCGACGCCCATTCCAGCGACGAGGCCCTGTTCTGCCCGCAAGAGGGCGCGATCGCCCTGGTCAGGGCCGCCTCGGTGGACGACGTCCGAGAGGTCATGGCTTTCGCCAGCGCACACCGGGTGCCGGTCGTCCCGCAGGGGGCCAGATCCGGGATCTCGGGAGGTGCGAATGCCTCACCGGGAGCGATTCTGCTCAACGTGTCGAAGATGAGGGACGTCTTGGCCGTCAATGAGGCCGAGCGTCTCGTCACCGTTCAGCCGGGCATCATCAATCAGGATCTCAAGGACCACCTCGCCCCGTTCGGGCTGTCCTACCCTCCGGATCCGGGTTCGGTGGCACTGTCGTCGATCGGCGGGAACATCGCAACGAACGCCGGTGGACTCTGTTGCGTGAAATACGGCGTGACCAGGGACTATGTTCGCTCACTCACGGTCGTCCTCGCCGACGGGACCATCACCACTCTCGGTCCGCAGACGGCCAAGGGTGTGGCCGGACTCGACATGCGCCAGCTCTTCATCGGCTCCGAAGGCACCCTGGGCATCGTCGTCGAGGCGACCCTGCGCCTCGTGCCCGCCTTGCCCGAGCCGTTCACCGCGATCGCGACCTTCCCGGACGAGCGCAGCGGACTGCAGACCGTTGCTGACTTCATGGCCGGAGGCGGGGTACCGAGCCTGTTCGAATTCCTCGACGGGGCCAGCCTGCGGATGCTCAACGACTTCGGCGACTTCGGCCTCGACGGCGATGCCGGAGCGATGCTCATCATGCAGGTCGACGACAACCCGGCCGATGCCGAAGCTGCGATGTCGACCTTCACCGAGGTGGCCGGGCGCTGCGGTGCCCTCGACGTTGCGTACTCCGACGATCCGAGCGATTCCGCGGCGCTCATCACCGCACGGCGGATGATCCAGCCGGCCTACGAGAAATTCGCCAACGCTCACGGCGGCGGTCAGCTGCTCGACGATGTATGCCTGCCGCGCACCGCCGTGCCCGAGTTCTGTGACCGTCTGGCCGAGCTGCGGTCATCTTCCGGACTCGAGATCGCCCTCGTCGCGCACGCCGGCGACGGCAATATGCACCCATCGGTGTTCTTCGATTCGTCAGACGCGGCGGAGACGGAGAAAGCCGAGGGCGTGTTCGCGGAGATCATGCGCGTCGGCCTCGAACTCGGCGGCACGATCACCGGCGAACACGGGGTCGGATTCCTCAAACGCGCCTGGCTGCCGAATGAACTCGACGAAGGATCACGGCGGATCCAGCTGGCCGTGAAGAACGCGCTCGATCCGCTGGGCATCCTCAACCCCGGCAAGATGCTCGCCGAGATCTGAGCTCAGTCCGCGGCGAGCTCGCACAGGGCCATGACCGCGTCCGCGATGAGATCCTGCTGCGGGTGGCCGGGATCGCTGATCGCGTGGATGAAGCGGATCGGTTCCGGCGCTGCCAGCGGGATGACGGCCACCCCGGGAGGCAGAGGTTCGACACCGAGCCGGGGCAGCAGAGTCAGACCCAGACCCCGACCGACCATGTGCAGGGCCGTGACGAAGCTGTGGGCTTCATGTTTGAAGTGCACTCGCACTCCCGCGCGGGCACAGGCGTCGAAGAGAATCGTCCGGCACGGGCCGTCCCCGGTGTCATTGTCGATCCATGGGTGACCCTCCAATTCGCTGAGACTGACCTCTGCCCGGGAGGCCAGCGGATGGTCATCCGGCACCGCGACCACGTACGGGTCCTCGGTGAGGAAATGCCCCTTCACTTGCGGCGGGAACTGCGGTGTCGCGGTCTCCGAAATCACCAGGTGCAGATCGTAGTGGAACTCGGTCCACGGCCCCTCGGCCAGATTGAGCCGGACCGTGACATCTGGGTGGCGGTTCTCGAGGTAGGCGACGAGTTCCGGCAGCCACTGAGTTCCCGCCGTAGCGAAGTACCCGATCGACAGGCGTCCGATTCGATTCTCATGCAGATCCGAGATGCGCTGCCCCAATCGTCCCGAGCTCTCGAGCACGGAATCGACGTCGGACATGATCGCCGAGCCGGTATCGGTCAGGCACAGACCGCGCCCCTGACGCTGAAACAGAGTCAGACCGGTCTCCTGCTCAAGCATTTTGAGGTGGTGGCTGACCGCGGACGGGGAGAGGCCGAGATGCTGCGCGGCGGAACGGACGGACCCGGTGAGTGCGACCGATTTGAACGACTTCAGGTGCGCGACGTTGTACACGATCAAATCGTACGCATATTATGCACAGTCGTGCAATAATGTGCGCTTTTCTTTCATAATCAAGCGACGAATAATCGTCCTTATGAACAGATCAGCTGTCAGCACTCGAGTCGCGAGTCCGAATCCCCGACAGACGACACCTCCCCGCGTCCTCCCGTGGATCGCTGCCCTGCTCACCATGACCTTCTGGGCGTCGTCCTTCGTTGTCATCCGCGATGCCGGTGAAGTGTTCTCGCCCGGTCCGATGGCGCTGCTGCGGGGCGCGTCGGCCGCCGTAGTGCTCTCCGTCTGGATGCTCTTCCGCCGTCCGCGGTTCCCCTCCGGCAAGGTCGTCTGGCTGATTCTCGCCCTCTGGGGTGTGGCCTGGTTCTCCGCCTACGTCGTCGTCCTCAACGCCGCCGAACGGTCGATCGATGCCGGAACTGCCTCGATGATCGTCAATATCGCACCGCTCATCATCGCTGTCTTCGCCGGTCTCGTCCTCGGCGAAGGGCTGCCGAAACGTCTGCTCATCGGCATCTTCGTCTCCCTGCTGGGAATCGCGATGATCACGGCCGCCAGCTTCAACGGGTTCTTCACTGTCGGCGGTCTCGTCCTCAGCCTCGTCGCAGCGGTGCTCTATGCCGCTTGCGTGCTGCTGCAGAAGCACTTCTTGTCCGGGGAGGACTCGGTGACCGTCACCTGGATGGGAATCCTCATCGGTGCACTCGTCAGTCTCATCTTCGCCCCCGGGCTCATCGACGAGGTGGCTGCGGCACCCATCGAACTGACACTGCAGGTCGTCTACCTGGGAGTCGTCCCGACCGCCATCGCCTTCAATCTCTGGGGATACGCCCTGAAGTTCCTGCCGGCGGGCCTGCTCAGCTCGTCGAGCCTCCTCGTCCCCGCCATCGTCGTGGTAATGGCCTGGATCATTCTCGGAGAGGTTCCGCCTCCGCTGGCCGCGGTCGGCGGCGTGCTCTGCTTGGCAGGTGCCTCCGCCGCGATCGGGCCGCAGATCATGCGGGCCCTGCGACGGTCACCGGCTCAGGTCTGATCCCAGCTTCAGCCTCAGTCTCGGCCCAAGTCTCGGGCCTCGGATCAGCCTTCAGCCCTGCCCTGACGCCAGTAGCCCATGAACGCGATCTGCTTGCGGTCGACCCCGACTTCCTGGACGAGGTAGCGGCGCAGACGCTTGACCGGTCCGGCCTCTCCGGCGATCCAGGCATAGAAGGGGCGGTCGTCCTTCTCCGTGGCACTCGAACTGCCCTGAGCCGCTTCGGTGAGGGCCGCGGGAACATCCCAGAGGATCTCCTCGTCGATGTTGACATCGTCGAGGTCCCGGACAGGACTGTCCGGCCCGCCCGCTGACCCGGCTCCCACCTCGGCGGGGATCCGCGTTTCCGAACGGACCGCCTCGCGAACGGCGGGTTCGAGCAGGTGGCCGAACTCGGCTTCCCCGCGCGGCAGCCATTCGATCTCGAAGCCGGCGGGAGCAGTCATGTCGATGATGTCCTCGGCGCGCGGAACCTCGAGAACGGCTTTGCCTCGGGTGCGGCTGTCCTTGAGCGAATCGAGGATCGAGGCGATGGCCGGCACGGCGGTCTCGTCGCCGGCGAGCAGGATCTGGTGGGCATCGCCGGGGGCGAATTCGATTCCGGCGCACGGAGTCTCCGAGGCGCGGGAGGGGCCGATGATATGAAGGCGGTGTCCCACCTCGGCGGACTCGGCCCACTCGGCTGCCGGGCCCGAGTGACCGTGCTCATCGGTGTGAAGGACCATGTCGATGACGAGTCGGCGGTCGGCGTCGTTCCACTCGCGCACGGTGTAGGTGCGCATCGCGCCTCGCTCCTCGGGACTGACCTGCAGCCAGGCCTGATACCAGGACACCCCGGCGGCCTCCTGCTCGGTGAGGAACGTCGGCAAGTCGAACTGCGGTGCGGCGGCACGCTGAGGAGGGATGACGAGCTTGATCCGGAGGTCACGCGGGTGAGTGTTCGGGCCGAATTCCTCGAGTCCCGCACCCCGAAAGTCACCCGACGGAAAGACGGGCTGAGATCTTCAACAGCGAGAACCTCTGCTTCGAAGGCACCGATGGGGGCTCGTGACACTGATTCTCCTTCGCATCCCCAGCGACCATGTGGTCGTGAGGTCGTCCCCGCTGGGACGCGTTCTGTTCATATGTGCAGCAGTCGTGGATGTGCGAACATCCGCAACACTACTCTACTCTAATTCAGTAAGGCTAGCCTTTCCGAATAGTGCTACGGTGGTTTCGGCCTCACTGCAGAAGTCCACAGCCCGTCCAGCAGTTCAGCTCTCTGACCAGCACTTCCGCCGTGCATCTTTGTCCAAACGTCCCCGCGGGGACGTTCCGCGAAAGGCTCTCGATGCGTCGTCGTCAGATTCTTGCCCTGTCCGTGCTGGCCCGTTCGCTCTCGTCGCCTGCCGTGGCGAGACCGATGGTGAGGCTGGAGGCGGTGCCTCCGGCGCTGCGGAAAGCGCTCCGAACTTCACGTATTCGCCGGAGAGATCAACTACACCTCGAACTCCCTGGGCATCGCCGAGATGCTCAGCGAGGACGGACTCAACCTCGTCGGCCCCGACGCCACGGGAGAGAGCAGCTGGGCGGAAGTCTCCTGGGAGAAGATGACGGACTACCCGGCCGACGTCGTCCTCGTCCACGACGCCTCGACCGATTATGAGGACAATCCCGTCTTCAAACGGCTGCCCGCGGTGGAGGCAGGACAGCTGGGCACCTGGGACGACAAACGCGCCCACACCTATGAGGGCTACGCGAAATGGCTGAACGAACTCGCCGACGTCCTCGACTCCGCGAAGAAGATCGTCAAGAACTGAGGGCCGCACCCCGCAGGGCTACGATCGGTGCATGACCGAACTGCCTGACGACCTGAAGACCGACGAGATCATCCGATCCCTGGCATCGGACCGATCGACCACGTGGCTCCGCTCCACCCCCACCGAGGCGGCCCTGCCCGATCTCGGCGCGGTCATGGATTCCGCGGCGGCCCGGTTCGACCGGTTCGCCCCCTGGTTCGCAACGACCTTCCCGGAGACGTCGACGGTCCCGGCCGAGCTCGCCGAGGCGTTCCCCGAAGCCGGCGGCGGAATGATCGAATCGCCCCTGGTTCCGGCAACTGCGGCACAGCGTCGCCTCGACGAACTGTTCGGGTCCGAAGTGACCGGACAACTGTGGCTCAAACGCGACGACAGCCTGCCTGTGAGCGGGTCGATCAAGGCTCGCGGCGGCTTCCATGAGGTGCTCGAATTCGCCGAGGCGGTCGCTGCCGACCATGGCCTCGACGCATTCGATCCTGCCACCTATTCGAGTCCTAAGTTTCGTGAGATCGCCGCGAACCACCGCATCGTCGTGGGCTCGACCGGCAACCTCGGGCTGTCGATCGGGATCCTGAGCGCTCGTCTCGGGTTCGCTGCCTCGGTGCATATGTCTGCTGATGCTCGGGAATGGAAGAAGACACTGCTGCGCGACCACGGAGTCGACGTCATCGAACATGCCGGCGACTTCGTCGAAGCTGTCGAAGCCGGCCGGGCATCTGCCGAGGCCGCCGAGAACACGCACTTCGTCGACGACGAGGACTCCGTGAGCCTCTTCGCCGGATATTCGGTGGCTGCCCTGCGGCTGGAGCGCCAGTTCGCGGCCGCCGGGGTGACCATCGATGAGCGGAATCCGCTCATCGTCTATCTGCCCTGCGGAATCGGCGGCGGACCCGGAGGAGTGACCTTCGGACTCAGACGCGTCTTCGGCACTGCGGTGCGGTGCGTCTTCGTCGAACCCAGCCAAGCCCCTTCGATGTTCCTCGGCGTGCGCACCGGTCTGCACAGCGACATCGCCGTTCAGGACATCGGCCTGTCCGGAGCCACCGCTGCCGACGGACTGGCAGTCGCCCGCCCATCACGATTCATCGGACCCACGATCGGGCCCCTGATCTCCGGCTTCGCCACAGTCCCCGACGAGGTCATCCGGGCCGGAGTCGGCATTCTTCACGAGACCGAAGGCATCGACGTCGAACCCTCGGCAACCGCCGGCCTGACCATCCCATGGCGCACGGGAGACGCCGCGGCCGAATCCTCGAGCGGCATCCACCTGATGTGGCTCACCGGTGGGGCGATGGTCCCCGACGATGAACGCATCGCCTATGTCGAGGAAGGACGCGGGCTCGTGGAACGGATCGGCAGCAACGCCTCGGCGATCTTCGTCGACTGAACCGAGTGACCCGGGCGGGGTCGGGCCACACCGTCTCGGTCACCAGTCCCAGGGGTCGTCGTTGACGGTGATGACGATCTTCCCGTCGACGATCTCGGCCGTGCCGTTGAGGTCGAAGGACACAGTGTCATCGAAGGGTTCGGACTCGTCGAACATGTCGTAGCTGCCGGTCACGAGTGCCTCACCGGAGGTGTCCGAGGAGATCAGCCACGCCGGACCGCCGTTCGGGCCGATCGCGTCCTCGGGGTTCGAGTACTGGTCGGCACCCATGGAGTCATCGGCGACGGTCACCGTCGGGTATGACGAGATCGACCATGTGAGGCCCGTGGCGTCATAGCTTTCGGCCAGTGAGGACCCGAACGGGCACCCGTCGGGCTGGGCGACGGACTTCTTCGCGCAGCTGTCGATGAGCGTCTTGACCTGCTTGTCGACCTCGGTGCGGAACGCGTCCGAGGGGTGAGCCGAGAGCACCGGCGTGTCCTCACCCTCCATGTTCGCGTCATCGCCGAGGAACGCCCGAACTTCAACCGCGTCGGCGGTGATGAGATCGGACTTCTCGGCCAGGTCGATCGTGTAGAGACCCGGGAAGGCCGGCAGGGACAGGGTCGACCCGTCGCTGTCGACTTCGATTCCGTTGACCTTGACCTTCTTGAGGCCGGGAGTATCGACGGTGAGGGTGAGCAGATCCGGGCTCTTGAGCGCCCAGTCGTCGAAGAACAGCGCCTTCTTCCCAGCCTTGTGCAGGGTCAGTGTGCTGTTGCCCTTGGAACCGCCGACATCGTAGGTGACTGCGACCGTCGCGGTGTCTCCGGAGATCTCGGCATCCTCGACGGTGACATCGTCGGGCAGTGCCTTCGAGCCGCCGAGGACGTCGTTGGTCAGCAGGGTTCGAGACTCCTGTGGAACGTCGACGTCTGCGACCTTGAGTGCGCCCTCGGCATCACCGTCGGAGAGCTCCCCGAAGTACTTCTCCACCGTCGCCTCGGGACCGAACATGTGTCCGTTGAGCTGGGTGACGACGATGAGGGCGGCCACGAGGAGGAGGACAGCACCTCCGGCGACGACCGAGACGAGCTTCGCCTTCTTCTTGTCGAAAGGTTGGGCCGGACCTGCGTACGGCTGCGCGGCGTACATTCCCTGCGGTGCCGAGTACGACTGCTGCCCGGCAGAGCCCTGCGGCCAGGCATAGGCCTGTTGACCGGACGGAGTCGGATGCTGTTGCGGACCCTGCTGAGGAGAGCTCGGGGCGGAAAGATGTTGGGGATCCTGCTGCGCACCGCCCGGTTGGGCCTGCGGCTGACCCTGTGAGCCGAATGCTTCCGGCGGTGCGGGCTGACCCTGATATCCGACAGGACCCTGTGGACCGACTTCGCCGGGTCCGGGAGCAACCGGCGGCGGTGTGGGAGCCGTGGCTTGAGCCAGATCGGGATGGACGAATGCGAACTGCGGTTCGCTCATCCCCAGATACGGTCCCCAGTGCGGGTGCACCGTCCGTCCGGCAGCGATCCGTGCCACCGCGGGGAAGGTGAGGGCCAGACGTGGGCCCAGCGTGCGCGAGAGCACCTCGATGATTCCGCCCCAGATGGCGAAGATGAGGAACGTCCACGCCAGCGGACCGATTCCTGCACGGGCCGCACCGGAACCGCCGAAGAACATGGCCGCCTCGGCGGATCCGGACATCGACATGTTCGCCGGAATGGCCAGTAGCGACAGCAGGCCCCAGACGAGGCAGAACGCCACCGGCAGCTTCCACGCGCTCGACCACTGCTGTTTGTCCTGCTCGATCACGGTCCAGGCCGGACGCCGCGTGACGGTGGCGACGATCGTTGCGATCAGCACCGCGGCTGCGACGACGAGCAGCCCCAGCCACAGCAGTCCGGGAGCCTCACGGTTGAACAGGGTGAGGCTTTCGCTGAAGGTGTCCGAGTAGAAGCCCAAATCGCCCTGGGCGGTGGCGCTGATTCCGCCGAGGTGGGTCAGTGAGGTGAGGATGAGTCCCATGTTGATGAATGTCAGCGGGACCAGCTGGCCCGGCATCTCGACGGACAGCGGCAGGACGAAGAGCGCGACGACCGAGAACACGGCCACGTTGAGTGCCAGATGGATCCAGGTCACCAGCAGAGGCGGAACGGCCCAGCGCAGGAATGGTGCACCGATCGCCTCGGTGCCCTTGAAATGCCCGGCGACCCGGCCGGCGATGCTCGCGATGAGAATGACGAGCAGCGGCAGGAAGAACGATCGGGCCGTGACCGCTGAGAAGGTGAAGGTGAACGATCCCTCCTCTTCGAAGGCGGAGGCGCGGGCGGCGAAGATGACCTGGAAGAGGAAGAGCACGAGCGTCATCGCCAGGGTCGCGACTCCGATGCGGATCCATGTGGACACCCGATTGGGTGCGGGGGACCGGCGTTCGCTGATCTTCGTCGTCCACCACAGCAACCCCACGGTGACGATGGTGACCACCAGAGGTGCTCCGGTCGTGAAGATGCTCAGCTGGGCATTGAAGCTGTCAGGGGCGTTGATGTCCAGGCGCAGCGCCGCCGAACCGAACAGCGACAGGGCCATGAAGATGAATGGCAGGGCGTAGTTGAGGCTGTCGAGGTTGAGGCCGGTCTCCTCTGTCACGGAGCCGAACTCTGACATCGACGTGAGGATGACAGTGAGGATGATGGAGACGATGATGCCGCCGAGGAGGGCGATCCCCGGTGGGATCAGCGCAGTCTTCCACGTGGATCCCTTCCCCAGCGCCGAGGCGAATTTCGACTTCGGGGCATTCGCCGGGTAACCCGGTGGTGCGGGGTAGGGCATGGGACCGGATTGGCCGGGTTGGTAGGGGCCCTGCTGGTGAGGGATTTGCTGGTAGGGGCCGGGCCCTTGGGCGTAGTACGGACCTGCGCCCTGTGGATGTGGCTGCTGTTGGGCATCCGGACCCTGAGGGTACGCGCTGGCCGCCTGGGGCCGAGGGCCGGTGTTCACAGAGTCGTCCTCGGTGACGTTCTCATATGGGGCGACTGTCTGCTCGGCCGCGGGTGTGCCGTCTTCCGGCGGCGCCCAACGAGCAGTCTCTTCGGTGGAATCGGAGGAGGCGGGGTCCATCACCTCGGTCGTCTCCTCGTCGTGGGCTTCGGCGGTGTCCGGGGCGTCGGAGTCGGAACGCTCTTCGGGCTCGGCCTCTGCGCTCGCCTCCTCAGAAGGCTCGGGACGCTCTTGGTCCTCAGCGGCCTGGTCCTCGGTGGTCTGATCCTTCGGATCCTCGGCGGCGGTTGGTGTCGTCTCGTCGGATTCGTCGTGCATACCCAGTCCTCAAGTGCAGTTGCCCGACAGCTGCGCAATGTAGTTCAAATCGAAACAATCAACTGAGCAGATCAGGCATGTGTAGTTCACAACTTATATTAGGCTGTTAATGCAAGAGAAGTTCTATATTGGGACTTTTTCTGAAATACGGTGTGATCGATCTGGAGTTGCGGATGAGTACGAACCCTCCCGGGCGCGGGGATGAGAACGAATGGGACGTAAACGACCGGTCGGGAAGCCAATGGTCGTCGCAGCCCGGATCCCAGTCCGGACCCCCGTCGGGATCCCAGCCGAGTCCTCAAACGGGCAATGGCTGGGGCGCGCCTCCGCCGCCTCCTCCTTCGTCGTCGCAACCGCAGCGTCCCTATATCCAGACTCCGCATCCGCAGAGCGGCCCGCCTCCTCGCTCCGGTCAGCAAACACCCCAGCAGCCCTACGGCTATGGGCCGGGACCATATCAGCAGGCCGGACCGCCTGCGCAGAAGAAGCGCGGTGGACTGATCGCTCTTCTCGTCGTCGTCAGCATCGTCCTCGCGGGAGGCATCGGCTGGGGCGCGGCGAACTTCTTCTCGAAGGACTCCGAGGATCCCGCCACCGTCGCCTCCACGAATGAGCCGACGAGCACCGCCAGTGATGACAGTTCGGCTGGAGCCAGCAAATCACCCGAACCCACCGAGACCGAATCGGCGCTTCCCGACGACCCGAAGAAGGCACTCAAGCAGCTCGCCGATTCCGACGGACAGGCCGCGAAGAGCGAACTCGACGGCAAATGGGTGCCGCAGCTGAGTTCGAAGAAGGTCGGCCTCAAAGCCGAAGGAAAGACCTGGGACGAAGAGGCGATCCTCGAAGAATTCGAAGGACTGCGCGAAGAATTCCCCCGCGTGAAACTCATCTGGTCCGGCGACTTCAGCAGCTTCAAGGAGAACAACTTCTGGGTCACCGTCGTCGGCATCGGCTACGACGACCCGGAAGACGCCCTGTCTTGGTGCTCATCGCACGGACTCGGCGCCGACAGCTGCTACGCCAAACAGCTCAACACCTCCGGCGGTCACGACGGAACGACCCGCCTGCAGGACTGACGACCACCTCGCCGAGGCTGCCCGACCGTGGGTTCGGCAGGGGGCCGAGATCTCACGCTCGCAGCGTGCTCCGATTGTTCACCGCGAACACCGCAATGCCGATGACGAGCCAGATCGCTCCGATGACGAGGGCCAGCGGATTCGCGCTGACGAGCACAGCGATGAGCAGACCGGCGCCGATGACGGGAACGATACCGTGGTTGAACCAATTCGGAGCCTCACTGCCCTGCTTCTTCACGAGGAAGAATCCGACCACCGAGGCCTGGAGGAACACGAACGCCGTCAGCGCCCCGACGTTGACGATCGAGGTCAGCTGGTCGAGACCATCGGCACGGGTCGCCGCCCACCCGGCCACGATGACATTGCTTCCGGCGGCCACAAGGATTCCCTTCCACGGGACACCAGTCTTCGGGGCCACCTCGGCGAGGAATTTCGGCACCTGACGGGACCGTCCCATGTCCATGAGGATGCGGGAGCCGGCGGCCTGGCCGATCATCGCGGAGAACGCCGCGCCCACGGCCTTGGCCAGGGCGAGCAGCCAGTGCAGCCACGGTCCCAGAGTCGAGTCGACTGCGCTGTAGTAGGCGGCACCCTCGAGCGCGGGATCGGCCTGCAGCTCCGCGGGGGTCAGTGGTGAGAGCAGACTGCCCACCCAGGTCTGGGCGACAAAGAAGACACCGGCCAGCACGAGGCAGATGAGCGTGGCCCGGCCGACGATCCGCGGCCCGCCCTTGGCCTCCTCGGAGAACGTCGCGAGCGAATCGAAGCCGAGATACGACAGGACAGCCACGGACACGGCCGCGAGCACCGCGGTCACGGAGAACGTATCGACCCCGGTCAGAGGGGTCAGCCATCCCCGCGTCGGCCCATGCTGGACAAGGTAGGCGATGCCGAGGACGAGGACCAGAGCGAGGACGGCCACCTCGGCGAGGACGACTCCGGTGATCACACGGGAGGCGACCTTGACCCCAGCGAGATTGAGGCCGGTGGTGAGGACGACGGCGACGGCCACGAACACCCAGACGGGGACGGCCGGGAAGATCGAGTTCAGGGCGATCCCGGTGAACAGATAGGCGACCGAGGGGATGAAGAGATAGTCGAGGAGGATCATCCACCCGGCGACGAAGCCGGCCGGCTTCCCGATGCCCGCTGAGGCGTAGGCGAATACCGTGCCCGCACGCGGAACCTCCCGTGACATGCGCATATAGCTGACCGCGGTGAAGGCCATGACGATCGTCGCGACGATATAGACCAGGGCGACGGCCCCGCCCGACCGGGCATCGAGCGTGCCGAACACACCGACGGCGGCCGCGGGACCGATGAAGACGAGGCCGAAGAAGACGAGTTCGCTCAACCCGATCGTCCGCCGCAGGAGTCCCCCGTTCGCCGAGGCGGCCGTGTCCTCGGGCGCTGACGGATCGGTCCCGGTTCCGGATCGGTCGTCGGCAGTCGTGTCGTCCATCGTGGTGACGTCCCTTCGAAAAGAGGCCCGATGCGCTGAGCTCCGTGAGCTGTGTGCGTTCGGTGTGCGTGCGCTTCAACTCTACGCTCAGATCATGGTGTGGTTTCCGGTCCCCGATAGGATCGGGAGAGACGAAGGAGGCGCAGATGACGCATCACCCTCACTTGGCCCAAGCCGGTGGGTTCCCGACGACCGGGCGACCTGCGAAGAAGCCGTCTGTGGTTCCGGGAATCCTCCTCATCATCGCCGGAGCCCTCGGGCTCGGGGTGGGGCTGTGCATCCTCGTCATCCCCCTGTTCCTGTTTCTGGTCGGAGGCGGTGGGAACGTCGATGCCTTCGACGATTTCGCTGCGGGCTTCTATACCACCGGGTTGGTTGTGGCCGTCATCTCCGTTCTGGTGCTGATCGCCGGGATCGTCCTCACCACTGTCGTCGCCAGAAGGCGACGCAGAATGCGACCGCAGGTCTGGATGGTCATGCCCCCTGGCGCGCCGCAGTTTCAGCAGACTCCCGGAGGCCCTCCAACGCCGAGGCGATGATCGGCTGACTGCCCGAACCGCGGCGGATTCCCGACAGGATCTTCCGCGACGGCACCGGATCACCGCGCAGCGGCACACGCACCACATCGAAGCCTTCGGCCAGGCGCGCCAGGCGAGGAATGAGCGCGACCCCAAGACCCGCCGAAACCAGCGACGCTCCCGTTTCCCATTCGCGTGACTGGTGGGCCTGTTCCGGTTGGAAGCCTGCCGCCGCGCACGCTGTTCGCACCAGGCGGTGATACGGCGAACCCGTCCGATCGAGGATCCAGGATTCCTCGGCGGCCTGGCTCAACGCCACCGCTGACTTCTCTGCCAGAGGGTGTCCCACGGGAACCAGCAGATCGAGGCGATCGCTGAACAGCGCCGACTGCTCGAAGCGAGGATCGCTGCGCGGCGGCAGCGGGTCGGTGGCCACGACCACGGCGACATCGGCGTGTTCGGAGACAAGAAGGTCGAAGCACTCCTCGGGATCGGCTTCGATGATCGTGACCTCGGCACCCGGGAACCGCTCCATCACCGTCAGGGCAGTCGGTGGAAGCAGAGCGGCCGCAGCCGTGGAGAACCCGCACAGACGCAGCCGTCGGTTGCGCGTATCGAGCCCGGAGTCGAGACCGTCGAGCTCACCGCGGATCTCCTCCCACCGGGTGAAGAGCTCCTGCGAGCGTTCGAGGAGGAGCTGGCCGGCGCGAGTGAGCACGAGGCCGCGGCCGCGCGGTTCGACGACGCGCACACCGAGATCCTTTGATAAGCCTCTGAGCTGGTGCGATACGGCCGAAGGGGTGTATCCGAGGCGGTGCGCCGCCTCGGTGAGGGTGCCGACTTCGGCAAGGACCCGAAGGACGTGGAGGCGTGGATCAATCATGCAATAGTATTGCACGTTTCGGATGAAGAAGATTCGCTTTTCTTCAGCAAACCTCTGGCGGACACTGGGGGCAGGAGAACGAACTCCCGGGCGCGGCCGGCGAAGGGGCCGGGACGAGACGCGGTCGAGTCATTACGAAGAGGTGGTGGACGAATTGACTCTGGCGCCAGAGCAGAAGCGGACCGATTCCAGCACGAGCGGACCCGCCGGGTCGGGTGCGGCTGCCGGATCGGGCGGGCACGGCAGGACCGATATCGACCGGCTCATCAACGAACGTGTGCCCGGCTATTCGCTGGCGGCGCCGTTCTACATCAGTCCGGAGTTCTTCGCGCGCGATATCGAGGCGATCTTCGCCTCGACGTGGATCTTCGTTGCCTCTGCTGCCGAAGTGCCCGAGGCCGGTGACTATCTCACCATCGACATCGGCGCCTACTCCGTCATCGTCATCCGTGATGACGACGGTGAGATCCGCGCCCACCACAACGTGTGCCGTCACCGGGGCACTCGGCTGCTCAATGATCTGTCCGGCTCGGTGGGCAACATCGTCTGCGGCTACCACCAGTGGACGTACACACCGTCGGGCGAACTCATCTCCGCGGGTGCCCAAGCCCCCGGTTTCGATCGGTCCTGCTTCTCGCTGCGCTCGGTGAACCTCCGGGTCATCGGCGGGCTGATCTTCATCTGCCTCAGTCCCACCCCGCCTGATGACATCGACGAGGTGGCCGACGTCATCGAGCCCTATCTGTCCGGTCATGACATCGCCGGGACGAAGGTGGCTGCGCAGAGTGACCTCATCGAGGACTCGAACTGGAAGCTCGTCATGGAGAACAACCGCGAGTGCTACCACTGCGAAGCCGGGCACCCGGAGCTGACCTGCACGTTCTTTCCCACCTACGGCTACGAACCCGATGAGATCCCCAAGCGCCTGCAGCCGGCCTACCAGCGCTACCTCGACGCCGAGGAGCAGCTGCATGCCGACTGCGATCGCAATGGCCTGCCCTATGCACTCGTCGAGGAACTGAGCGGACGTCCCACCGGGTTCCGGATCGAACGGGCAGCCCTCGACGGGAAGGGCGAGTCATACACGATGGACGGATCGGCCGCCTCGGCGAGATTATTGGGCGACCTCGACACCTTCGTTCTGGGCCGAGCGTCGCTGCACGTGCAGCCGAATATGTGGTTCCACGCAATGGGCGACCACGTGGTGACGTTCAGCCTGCTGCCGCTCGCTGAGGACAAGACGCTGGTGCGCACGACGTGGCTCGTCCACGCCGATGCGGAGGAGGGTGTCGACTACGAGCTCGACAACCTCACGACGGTGTGGCTCAAGACGAACGAACAGGACGCGACCTTCTGCGAACGCGGGCAGCTGGGAATCTCGTCGCCGGCGTACGTGCCGGGCCCCTACGCCCCCACCGAATCGCAGGTCGATGACTTCGTCACCTGGTACATCGAACGCCTCAAGGCCCATCGAGAACAGCGAACCGTGCAGTTGGAAGGGGCTGAGCGACGATGAGGTACCGCCATTCGACATTCGCCCAGGCAGCGTCCGCGCCGGTGGGCAAGGCGACTTTCCGAGTGCCCACTCGGGGCAGGAGACCCGCAACCGCGGCCGCTGCCTCGCCGGTCTTCGATACGGCAGTCGAGCCTGTGCTCGCCACGCCGGTCGACCGGGCGCCCGCTGAGGCAGCTGGCCCTGTGTTCGCCGAACTTCAGCTCGATCCCGAACTGCTCACCGGCCCCGTCGAGGTCACCGGCATGACCCAGGTGACCCACGATGTGAAGACCTTCGAGCTGCGGGCGGGATGGATGGCTGCGGTCGATTTCGCCCCGGGCCAGTACGTGACGATGCGCATCCCCGAGCTCGGACTCGAGCGCTGCTACTCGATCTCCTCGGCGCCCTTCGGCACGAACATCTTCACCATCACGGTCAAGCGCGTGCCCGGGGGAGTGGTGTCGACACATCTGCACGACAACGTTCGGGTCGGCGATCAGCTGCACGTGGACGGGCCGTACGGGCTGTTCAGCACGAGCTTCCATCAGGCCGAACGTCACCTCTTCCTCTCCGCCGGCTCCGGAATCACTCCGATCATGTCGATGGTGCGCAGTCTGCTGGCCAGACAGGGAGCGTTCGGCACGGACATCGTCTTCATCCACAGCGCCTCGACGCCGCGCGATATCATCTTCCGCGCCGAGCTCGAACAGCTCGCCGAGGTCGCCGGAGTCAGCGTCACCATTCTGTGCTCCCGGGAATCCGAGACCGAGACCTGGGCCGGTCGGAGGGGTCGGATCGATGCGTCCACCCTCGCCGAGGTGGTCCCCGACGCGGCCGACCGCGAAGCCTTCGTGTGCGGGCCGGGTCCGTATATGGATGCGGTACGGCCCCTGCTCGCCGAGGCGGGGGTGGAGTCGGCGCGAATGCACGAGGAGTCGTTCGGCTTCGCCACTTCACCTGCCGACCGTTTGGCCAAGGCAGGTACGAGAGCCAAAGCTGCCGGAGCCAGCGTCGTCGGCGGCACTGGAGTGAGCCACGTCGTCGAGTTCGCGGTCTCCGGGCGCGTAGTCGACTGCGACGAGACCACGACCGTCCTCGATTCTGCTTTGGACGCCGGACTGTCCGTGCCCTCATCCTGCTCGGAAGGCGCGTGTGGAACCTGCAAGTCCGTGCTCATCAGCGGCGAAGTCGAGATGAAGCATGCGGGAGGCATCCGGCCGAAGGAGATCGCTGCGGGCAAGTTCCTGCCCTGCTGCTCGACTCCGCTGACCGACCTCGTCATCGAGAGGTGAGCTGCCTGCTCAGTGCTTGAGCTTCGTCTCCTTCAGCCCATAGGTGCCGAGGACGTAGGGTTCGAAGCCGACGACATCCCGGCTCATTCCGTACAGTGCCCGCTGGTAGGCGATCGGCACGATCGGGGCGTCATCGGCGACCTGCTGCTGGATCTGGGCATAGAGCTGGTTCTGCTTCTCCGGGTCCTCTTCGGCCACGGCCTGCTCGGCCCATTTCTCCACGTCGGGGTTGGCATAGCCCGAACGAACCCCGGAGTCGTCGGTGACGGCGAGGAAGTTGATCATCTGCGAAGTGTCAGAAACGTCGGACGTCGCATAGCTGACCTGAACTTGGAAGTCGCCGTTCGTGCGGTTCGTCGTCAGGGTCGCATCGTCGAGCTTTTGGACGTGAACGGTCAGGCCGATGTCCTGCCATGCTTGCTGGGCGATCTGCGCCAGCAGCTCACGATCGGCGACACCCGAGGGAATCTGAATGGTGATGTCGATTCCGTCTGGATGATCAGACTCCTTGACCAGCTGTTTGGCCTTCTCCATGTCGAACTGGCTGCTGTCGACCTTGTCTGCATGACCGGCAAGACCCGGTGAGATGAACGAGGTCGCAGGCTCGGCATAACCGGCGTAGACCACCTCGACGATGGATTTGCGGTCGACCGCATAAGACATGGCGCGGCGCAGCTTGGGATCGTCGAGTCCCTTCTCCTTGTTGTTGATGTTGAAGTAGAGAATCTTCGTCGAGGTGAAAGCCTGGGCATTGATGTCCTGTGAGCGCGAGAGCTGACTCATGCTCAGCGGTGCCGGTTCCTGATTGATATCGGCCTGACCGCCCTGCAGCTGCAGGCGACGAGTGTTGTCATCGGCAACGACGTTGAAGGTCACGGAATCCAGAGACGGGACTCCGTCCTGCCAGTAGTCCGGATTCTTCACCAGTTCGAGGCTCTGCCCCTTATTCCATCTGCCGACCTCGAACGGCCCAGTGCCGTCTGCGTGCGCTGCCATGTACTCGGCGTCGTGTCCGCCGAAGTCGTCAGGATAGATCGATGCGGCGAACAGCGCCATATAACTCGGCAGGGGACCCCACGGCTGCTTCAGATCAATGCGCACCGTGTGGTCATCGACCTTCTTCACGTCTTTGATCGGGTCGAATTCGGCTGCCCAGAGATTGTTCTCATCCTCCTGATCCCGCGCATAGTTCAGGGAGAAGACGACATCGTCGGCGTCGAGGGTCTTGCCGCTGTGGAATTTCACTCCCTCGCGCAGGTGGAAGGTCCAGGACATCTTGTCCTTCGATTCCTCCCAATCGGTTGCCAGTCCCGGTTCGACCCCGGACCCGTCGGGCTTGTTGAGTGTGAGAGTCTCATAGACCTGCTGCAGCGTCCAGATGTCTTCATTCTGGGTCGTCGTCGGTGGCAGCAGAGTTGTAGCATCGGCGGCACGAGCGAAGACGAGGTCGCCCCCGGGCCGGGCGGTCTTCTCTCCTGATGAACTGCACCCTGCGAGGACCAGGAGGCTGGCGCAGAGCGCGGCAGTCACCGCTGCGAATCTCTTGGTCATCACCCTTCCCCTCTTCGGATCCGATCGAGGTAAGCGCTGTCGAAGGTGGGTATCGCCTTCAGCAGCGTCTTCGTGTAGTCGTCGCGCGGGGACGTGAAGATCTCCTCGGTGGTGTTCTCTTCGACGAGACGGCCGTTGTGGATGACGTAGATCCGCTCGCACAGCTTCCTGACGACCGCCAGGTCATGGGAGATGAAGAGGATCGACAAGTCGAGTTCCTCGCGCAGTCGGGCGAAGAGTGCGACGATCTCTGCTTGAACACTGACGTCGAGGGCGGAGACAGCCTCATCGGCGACGATGATGCTGGGCTCGACGGCCAGCGCTCGGGCGATCGCCACCCTCTGCCTCTGCCCTCCCGACATAGCGGTCGGGGTGCGGTCGAGGAATTCCTCGGGAAGCCGCACCATCTCCATGAGCTCCGCACACCTGGCACGCACAGCGGAACCGGAGGCGAGACGATGATGGCGGATCACCTCGGATAGGGTGGCCCGCACCGTATAACGGGGGTCGAGGGAGGCGAAGGGGTCCTGGAAGACCATCTGCACTATCCGCCACTGAGCGCTCGTGCGCTTCTGTGCGAACTCCCGACCGTCGACGCTCACCGTGCCGTCGTAGTCACGCTGGAGTCCGCAGATGACTCGGGACAGAGTCGATTTTCCCGAACCCGATTCGCCGACGAGTCCGACGATCTCGCCGGGGCGGACCTGCAGGTCGGCGGAATTGACCGCGGTGAAAGCGCGGTCACCACGGCCGAAGGTGACGGTGACGTTCTCGGCGAGCAGACCGCGCGCCGGTGCCGGCTGAGTCTCGGTCATCGTGTCTCCTCGGCAAGGCCCGAATCGTCAACGTCCTCATCGATTCGCGGAGTCGCAGTCAGCAGTCGACGCGTGTACTCCTCCCGGGGATCGTCGAAGACCTCCTGCAGCACACCGTGTTCGACGATCTGCCCGTCCTTCATCACACTGATCGAGGAGCACAGCTGAGCGACGACCGCGAGGTCATGGGTGACATAGAGCAGACCGAGGCCCTCGTCCTGCTGCATGGTGCGGAAGAGATCGAGCACCTGTGCCTGGATAGTCACGTCAAGCGCCGTCGTCGGTTCGTCACAGAGCAGAATCTGCGGCTCCTGCGCCAATGCCGCCGCGATCATCACGCGCTGACGCATTCCGCCCGAGAACTGGAACGGGTAGTGCCTGGCTCTGCGGTCAGGGTCGGTGATGCCGACACGGTTCATGAGCTCGACGGCGAGGTCGTGAGCCTCCTTCTTCGACAGTCCTCTGCGCTCGGCGATGGCATCGGTGATCTGACGGCCGACCTTCATCACCGGGTTGAGCGCGATGGCCGGTTCTTGGAAGACCATCGAGATGCCGGTGCCGCGGATGCGCTGGTCGAATTGTCCACCCGGTCCGGAGGTGAGGATATTGCGACCGTCGAACCGGATCTCCCCGCCGACGACGGAGGCGCCGGGCGGGAGCATCCCGAGAATGCTGCGCAGCGTCATCGACTTGCCCGATCCCGATTCGCCGACGAGACCCATCGGCTCACCGGCCTCGAGGCTGATCGACACGTCGTCGAGGATCCGACGCCGTCCGGCCTCTCCGTCGAGGTCGACGGTGAGGGAGTCCACTTCGAGGATGGGCATGGTCACCTCTTCGGCTTCAGCGTGTTCGTCAGTCCGTCGCCGATGAACGCCAGCGCAAAAGACACGATGACGACGGCGAATCCCGGCCACAGGATGAGGCCGTAGTTGCCTGTGCCCATGTACTGCTGGCCGTCATTCATCATCTGACCCCAGTCGGCGGTCGGCGGGACGATGCCCATGCCGAAGTAGCTGAGGGTGACGACGACGCCGATGTTGAGCACGATGTCACTCATCGCATAGATGACGCCCTGGCTGACGGTGTTCGGAATGATGTGGCGGGTGAGGATCCGGGGAGTGCTCAGCCCCGAGGCACGGCAGGCGGAGATGAATTCCTGCTCTCTGAGCACGAGCACCTCGCCGCGGACGATGCGGGCGTAGGCCACCCAGGATACGGCGCTGATGGCGACGAAGATGCTGCCCATTCCGTTGCCCATGACGAAGACGAGCACGATGACCAGGACGTAGAACGGGAAGGCCGAGACGATATCTGCCAGGCGCATGATGACGATGTCGACCCAGCGGCCGAAGTAGCCGGCCAGCGAACCGAGGATGGTGCCGAGGATGAAGGGCACGATGACGGCGACGACGGCGACGATGAGGTCGACGCGACCGCCGTGAAGGAAGCGGGAGAGGACATCTCGCCCGAGTTGATCGGTGCCCAATGGGTGCGCGACCGAAGACGGGGCGAAGGTGTTGAGCAGGTCCTGCCGATTGGGGTCGTCGGTGACGAAGAGCGGTCCGACGGCGAGCAGCAGCACCATCGCACCGAGAATGACCGCGCCGACCCACAGCTGCAGATTGTGCCGTCGCAGGAACGCCGGCAGGGGAAGCGTGAACCGCGCGGTCGGGGTCGCCCGGGACGCGGTGCCGCCGCGAGTCCGCGGCGGTTTCCCGCCCGGTCCATCGGGGCCGGCCGTCGCGGGGGAGGCCATCGGTTCGCTCATCATGCCCCCAGCCGTACGCGTGGATCGACGATGCTGTAGACGACATCGGTGAGCAGGTAGACGAGGACGACGAGGACACCGAAGATCACAGTCAGCGCCTGCACGACGTCGTAGTCGCGAGCGAGGACGGCTTCCATGAGGAGTGAGCCGACACCGGGGATCGCGAAGACGTTCTCGACGACGAGGGCACCGCCGACGAGGTGGCCGACCTGGATGCCGAGGATCGAAACGCCCGTGATTCCGGCGTTGCGGAAGGCATAGTCGATCACTGTTCGCTTCCTGCTCAGTCCCTTCGACAGGGCGAAGTTCGTGTACTCGGCCGACATCGAATCGTTCAGTGCGGCCGTGAGGCTGCGGATGAGCACGGGGCAGATCGTCAGTGCGACAGCGAGACCGGGCAGGACGAGGGAGTAGAGGTGCTCACCGAAATTGCTGCCGTAGCCGCCGACCGGGAAGATGCCCAGGTTCACCCGAGGACGAGGATGAGCAGGGTGCCGACGAAGAAAGCCGGCATGCCCTGGACGGTGGCGGCGAAGACCCTGGACACGATCGCCGAGGCGGCAGATCGTTTCGCCGCCACCCACAGTGACAGCGGGACGGAGATGACGACAGCGAACACCAGAGACACGAGCATGAGCAGCAGCGTCGCCGGCATCCGCAGCTTGAGCAGCTCGAGGACGGAGGTCTGGAAGATGAACGACTGCCCGAAGTCACCGGCGAGAAGGCCCGTAAGGAACTGGAGGTACTGGATGATCATCGGTTCGTCGAGGCCCCATGCTTGACGAAGCTGAGCGACGTTCTCCGGAGTGGCTTTATCGCCGAGGTATGCGGCTGCGGGATCGCCCGGTGCCAGCTTCATGAGGATGAAGGACAGCGTGGCGACACCGAGGACGATCGGAATCATCAGCAGCACACGCCGGAGGATGTACTTGCCCACACCCACCCCTTCGCAGTGTGACCTGGATTACACCTGTCATTCTATTCGCAACAAGTCTTGTCGTTGCGATGCGGGAATCGGCGTGTCTGCTGCGTCGACCGCTCTCATCCTGCGAGGGCAGTTCCTCACCGCAGCACGAACCCGGGCACGAGATCATCGAGCTCGTCGACCTCGAACGTCAAGGAGGCCACCCGGTGGGCGCTGCCGGTGACGACCGGGATGACGCCGTCGGCGGTCTCTTCGAGCACTCGCGCCCGGAATCGCGTGCCGACGATCGACTCATGGACGAGCGTCTGCCCCAGGCGAAGCTCACCGCTGGCATGGAGAGCGGCGACTCGAGCCGCCGTTCCCGACCCGCACGGAGAGCGGTCGACCTGACCGTCAGCGAAGACCGTGACATTGCGCTGATGCAGTTCGCCGCTGGGCAGCGTGCCGAACCGATCGACGAAGATCGTGCCGTACACCCCGGAGAGCCGATCATCCTCGGGGTGGACGGTGCCCGGGTGATCGGCAAGACCCGCCTTGATCTCCCTGCCTAAGGCGATGAGCGCGGTGAGGTTCTCAGGAGCGACTTCGCAACTCACCTCACCGAGGTGGCCCACCTCGGCGTCCTGGGAGGAACCGGCGGCTCCCAAATGAGCGACGTTGACGAGCGCGTAGATCGCCCCACCCCACGCGAGATCCACCGACACCGGACCCCGGCTCGTGTCCACCGTGATCCCAGAGCTGACGAGCCGGCTGGGCACGTTGACGAAGTCCACCGAGGCGGCCCGCCACCCGGCGTCCGTGTGCACTTGCGCGCGCACTCGACCCGAGGGTACGTCGATCGTGACCTCCGTGGTCCCGGACGGATCGACGGCGACGATTCCGGAGGACACTGCCCACGCGCCGAGCGCCATCGTCCCGTGGCCGCAGGCCGTGGAGAAGCCGTCCTTGTGCCAGAACAGGACCCCGAAGTCAGCCCCGTCGTCATCGGGTTCGGTGATGAAACCGCCGTACATGTCCGAATGACCGCGCGGCTCGAAGCACAGCAGCCTGCGCAGATCATCGGCCGCCGAACCGGGCCCGGCCAGTTCCCGTCGTTCTGCCACACTGCTACCGGGGATCTCGACCGGCGGTTCGGCGACGATCCGGAACGGTTCGCCGGCGGTATGGAAGTCGACACTCGTGCAGATCGTGCTCACAGCCCCATTCCCACTCTCAGTCCTTCCAGCACCGCCGCATGCACATTGCGGGAGGCGACAGCGTCACCGATCCGATACAGCGTGAACGGGTGACCCGTCTCGGCGCCGGTGTCCGCTGGACTCGAATCGGATTTCGGCTGCGGCCGTCCGCGCACCCACGCCTCGAGATCCGTCGCTCCGTGGTTCGCCGACCGTGACTTGAGCTCGAAATAGACCTCATCATTGGGCGTCGTCCCGAAGTCGACGACTACCGCATCGGTGACGACTTCCGCTTCCCGATCCGAATAGTCGTTGCGCAGCATCGCCACGATCTCCTTCCCCTCGATCCGCGGCTTCCGGCTCAGACGTTCGCCGAGGCGGACCTCGACTCCGAATTCGGAGAATACCTGAAGATAGGCGGGGGAGTTCATCGACCCCACGTCGATGCCGATCGTGCGTTCGGGACTGACATAGGTGACCTGCTGGCCGGCCCTGGCAAGACGTTCGACGGCGTCGAGCGCCGGGTAGAACCCGTGATCGTCGAAGACGAGCACCCGCTGCTTCGACTTGAGCCGATCGTCCATGACGTCCCAGACGTCGAAGCTAGGTCCCTGCTCTCGGAAAGGATATCCGGCATCGGGGACGCCTCCGGTGGCGACGATGACGACGTCGGGGTCGAGGGCGAGGATGTCGTCCGCCTCGGCGAAGGTGTTCAGCCGCAGGTCGACACCGTGCTTCCTGCATTGCTGGACGCGCCAGTCGATGATGCCGATGAGGTCGCGGCGGCGCTGCGAGCGGGCGGCGATGCGGACCTGCCCGCCGGGGGCGTCCTCGGCTTCGAGCAGGGTCACCCGGTGTCCGCGCACGGCCGCGACACGGGCGGCTTCGAGCCCGGCCGGACCGGCGCCGATGATGACGACATGCTTGGGTCCGGTCGTGACGTCGTGGGGAACCTCCTGCGGCAGATCGGCCTCCCGGCCGGTAGCGGGATTGTGGATGCAGGTGGCCGAACCGGAGGTGTAGATCGAGTCGAGGCACATGTTGGCGCCGACGCAGGGACGGATATCGTCCTCACGTCCTTCGGCCACCTTGCGCGCCAGGTGAGGGTCGGCCAGCTGCGCCCGGGTCATCCCGACCAGGTCGAGGCAGCCATCAGCGATCGCGAACCGGGCGGTCGCGGCGTCGGAGATGCGTGCGGCGTGGAGGACGGGGATGTCGATGGCCCCGCGGATGCGGCGGCAGGTCTCGAGCCAGGGCGCCGAGGGGGTGCCCATGCCGGGGATCGCCTCGGCGAGCTGACGGTCCGAGCTGATCATCCCGACATTGAGGTTGAGGAAGTCGATGCCGTGATCGGTGTAGGTCCGGAGGATCTCGGTGGCTCTGGCCTCGTCCATGCCGTCTTCACGTCGCTCGTCGACGGCCATGCGGATGCCGAGGACGAAATCGTCGGGTACGGCCGCGCGCACGGCGTCGATGATGCGCATCGGGAACTTGATGAGATTCTCCAGTTCGCCGGAGAATTCGTCATCGCGATCGTTGAGCCACGGGGCGAGGAAGGAGTCGAGCAGATGGCCGGCATGCATGACCTCGAGTCCGTCGAATCCGGCGGCGGCCACGCGTTCGGCGGCGGACGCGAAGTCCGCGACGATGCGATCCATATCGAAGTCCTCGAGCGCCTTCGTGAATGACCGGTGCGCGGCCTCCCGGGTCCGAGAGGCCGAGACCAGCGGCAGCCAGTCGCTGGCGAAGTTCGAGGATCGGTGGCCCAGATGGGTCGCCTGGATCATGATCGCCGCGCCCTCTTCGTGGCAGTCGTCAGCGATCGCGGACAGCCACGGAACTACTTCGTCGGTGGAGAGGTCGATATTGCCGAACGCGGCCGGCGAGTCCTTCGACACGATGGCCGAACCGCCGATCATCGTCAGTCCGACACCGCCGCGGGCCTTCTCCCGGTGATAGAGGCGGTAGCGGTCCTTCGGCATGCCGAGTTCGGTGTACGCGGGCTCGTGCGAGGTCGAGACGATGCGGTTGCGCAATGTGAGTCTGCCGAGTGAGAAGGGCTGGAGGAGCGGATCGGCGGACGCGTCAGCCGCAGATGTTGTCGGTGCTGGTGTGCCGATTGCGGGTTCGGCGGTCATGGGTTCCTCCTTCGTTGCAGGAACGGCATTGCGGGAACGACTCCGCTCGGGGAGTCGAAATGGGTAATCGATTACCGACTACCTGCTTCAATGGTGCGATCCCGCGGTTATGCTGTCAATAGCCGACCGGCAGACCGTCGCCGCAGAAAGGCGCCGGAGGCGGTGCGCGACTGCGGGCTGCCGGCCATGATTCGAACGGGGGTGTGAGATGGAGCGAGCGAGACCGCAGGCCGAATCGCTGCGCGAACAGGCGCTGGGCATCATCCGCGACGCCATCACCGCAGGTGAGCTCGCCGAGGACCGCATCTACTCGGCCGCGGGCCTGGCCAAGCAGCTGGGCATGTCACTCAGCCCCGTCCGTGAAGCGATGATGGCGCTCGTGACCGAAGGGACCGTCGAAGCCGTGCCCAATCGCGGGTTCCGTCTGGTCGCCATCACCGAGGCGGACCTCGAGGAGATCATTGCCATCCGCGTCCTCCTCGCCGTTCCGGCCGCCCGGCAGCTCGCCGCAGCGTCCGATGACGCTGTCGTCGGACGACTCCAGGAGGTCGGTGCGGACGCGGAGGGCGAGGCGACGACCAAGGCCGAGGCGATCGCAGCGCTGCGTGGGTTCGCCGAAGCGACCGTGAGTGCCGCCGAAGCCGGGGATGTGCCCGAGTTCTATACTCAGGACCGACGCTTCCACGAAGCGCTGCTCGAACACGGGCTGGGCCGGCGGGCCGCTGAGATCAGCCTGCGCCTGCGCGACCAGTCCCGTCTCTTCCGCAATGCCGATCGGTCCATCGCCGTCGACTCCGCTCGCGAGCTGCCCGTCCTCGTCGAGCTCATCGACGAAGGCAGGGCCGCCGAGGCCGCCGACCTCGTCACGTCGAACCTCTACTTCTTCAAGCGCGTCCCGGCTGCGGCCGAAGCCGAAGGCTGAGTCGTCACTGTCGAGCCTTGCACCTTTCGACAGGCGCGCTGCGACTTGAACGAGGCGATTGCGGCTCCGTTGCATCGATGCGATCCGGCGAATCGGTACACATTCTTCTCAACTGCACAGGGAGGAACGTGGGTAGTTCAGAGAAAACAGTGCCGAAATAGCCTTGGCTGCCTGCCCGCGCCTACGAACTGCACCGAGAAACGACGAAACGACGCTGGGCCGTCCCGAAGCGGGACGGCCCAGCGTCTGCGAACGTCGATCAGCGATCACTGCCGATCATGTACTGACCTCGATCAGGCAGGTGCCTTGTCGGGGTCGATGTCGACGATCGGCATCGCCTCGATATCCATGTCCGGGTTGTCGGCCTGGGTGCGAGCCAGTTCCTCGGCCTCCTCGTGGGTGTTCACTGTCGGGAACGAACCCGGCAGCGGCCGGTGCGCCGATTCCTTCATGAGCAGTACGGCGACGAGTGCGACGACCGAGAAGAACATGATGTAGAAAGCGGGCATGTACGAGTTGCCGGTGACATCGATGAGCGCCTGGGCGAACAGCGGCGTGGTGCCGCCGAACAGAGAGACGCCGAGGTTGAATGTCAGGCCCATTGCTCCATAGCGCGACGCGGTCGGGAACAGTGCCGGCAGGGTCGAGGCGAGGCAGGCGATGTAGAACCCGGCCGGCAGCGCGACCATGAACAGTGCCACCATCACTGCCCACATCTCACCGATCTGCATAACGGCGAAGGCGGGAACGATGAGGACGATCGTCATGATGGCTGCTGCCAGGAAGACGAACTTGCGGCCCATCTTGTCGGAGAGCTTGCCGATGAGCGGCAGGCACAGCGACATGATGACGAGGACCGGGATCGTGGCCACGGCCGCCTGGACATTCGAGACCTTGACGGTCTCTTCCAGGTAGGTGGGCATGAAGCTCGTCAGGGCGTAGCCGACCGTCTGGGAGCCTGCGACGACGGCGATGCCGATGAGGATCTCTTTCCAGAAGTGGCGGATGACGCCGATGAGGCCGTGGCGGGCGTACTTGTCGTCCTTGATCTTGACGTCGCGTCCGGCTTCCTCGCTCACCTCGAAGCTCGGCGTCTCCGGGATCTTCAGACGGAACCAGATGGCGACGGCGCCGAGCGGGATGGCGATGAGGAACGGGATCCTCCAGCCGCCGTCGAGCATGGCGTTCTCGCCGTTGATGGACGTGGTGATCACGGTCGTGAGAGCCACTGTTCCGGCACCGGCGGCGAAGCCAAGGTACGAGCCGACATCGAGCCACGAGGCCCAGTAGCCGCGGGACTTGTCAGGAGCGAACTCCGAGACGTAGGTGGTGGCACCGGCGTACTCACCGCCGGTGGAGAAGCCCTGGATCATCTTGAGCAGATAGAGGGGGACGATCACCCACAGGCCGACCTGGGCTGCGGTCGGCAGTATGCCGATGAGGGCGGTGGCGGTGGCCATGGTGGCCATCGTGAAGAACAGGACCTTCTGGCGGCCGATCTTGTCACCCAGCGGGCCGAGCACCATGCCGCCGAGCGGGCGGACGAGGAAGGACACGGCGAAGCCGAGGAGGGTCACGAGCAGACCCATCTGTCGGTCCATACCTTCGGTGAAGACGGAGGTCATCGTCACGGCCAGGTAGCCGTAGACACCGAAGTCGAACCATTCCATGAAGTTGCCGACTGTGGTGCCGCCGATGGCGGTGCGGATCGATTTGGTTTCGACGACGATGCAGTCATCGGCCTCGAACCGCTTCTGTTTCTTGATTGCACGCCGTTCCCTGCGGGTCGGCTTCTTGTCTTTCTGCGCGGGTCTGTCGTGGGCCTCTGACATCAGTGGTTCCTCGTTTCAGCTGCTGCTGGGCAAGTTGCAGGGCCGAGTCGCCGGAATGGTGCGAACTCTGCGCGGCAGTTGCTGTCGGATTTCGACAATGCAGATCATCCTTGCGTGGCACTCAACGAGTGTCAATAAAAATTGTGACACAGTTCACGATGAATGCGCCTGTGGGCAGTTGCCTTCGTTGGAATTCGTCCGCCGGTCCAGAAGATACGCAAAAGCGATCTTGTCTAATTCGCAATCTCTCTTGTCCAGAGGCCTTGTCGATTGGGGCCTTCGGGCTCGGGGCGAACGGATGTTGCGGATCCCCCAGTCGTGCTGGGGGATCCGGGCTCGGAGGGAGTGCCGGGGTCGTCGCTGGGTTCCGGCTCGGAGGGAGTGCCGGGGTCATCGGGGGTCTCGGGCTCGGAAGGAGTGCCGGGCTCGGTCGGCGTCCCGGGATCGTCGGTGGGCTCCGGCTGGGAAGGCGTGTCTGGCGACTCCGGCTCATCCGGAGCCGACGGCTCCTCCGGGGTCGTGGGGTCATCGGAGTCGGCAGGTTTCGATGGAGTGCCGGTCGGGGTCGAGCTGGAGGAGTCTGCTGGTGACTCGGCGGCCCGGTCTCCCTCCCGGGGCGACGTATCGCGGTCTTCATCGCGTCGACTCGGCGGATCGTCTCTGTGCGCCGGGTCAGTGGACGCGGAACTACCGGACCCGGTTGAGGCGCTTGTTTCGTCTCTTGCGTCGGTGGTGCTCGCTGAGTCAGGGGTGGAACCGGTGCCTGCGTCTGTGGTGCTGTTTGTGCGAGGGCCGGGTTCGGAAGCCCCGTGCGGCAGGATCGCGAACCCGAGAAGGGTGCAGAGCAGGCCGAGGCACGCCGCAATGAGAGGAATGAGCACCGGCTTCGGCAGAGTGAACTTCGCGTTCTCGTCGTGGTCGGTTGGGCCATCGGACTTGGCCGCAGGGTAGTTCGCCGAGTGCGCTGAGGCTGAGGGCGCTGCCGTCATCTGCAGAGTTGCCGCTGCGGCCGTGGTAGTTTCATCGATTGTTTCTGTCGAAGGCTCGCCGGTTGCCTTCGGAGCTTCGGAGGCGGCGGTGACAGCCGAGGGCTCTGAGGCGTCGGCGCCGGACTCACCGGAGTATGCGGCATCGGGCGGTTCGGTTGCGGCGGGGAGCTCATCGGTGTCGACCGAACCTGCGGCTGCCGCCTCGGTGTCGTGATCCGACTGGGGCGCCGCGACGAAAGTGTCGGAGAGGCGTTCGATGAGTATCGGCGAAGTGAGTAGGGCAGGAACTAGCTCGGCACGGTCAGCGATCGAACGCGGCCCGTCAGCGGGACGAGTCTGCGCCCACGTGTTCTCTAGCTCCTCGTGGGCCCGAGCAGTGAGTCGCTCCGCCGTGGCTGAGGTGATGCCGAGCAATTCGGCGGCGGACTGTGCCGACTGGCCCTCGACTTCTCTCAGCCAGAGTATCCGCTGCCAATTGTCGGGCAACGACGAAAACGAGGAGGCGATGAGGGCCGAGGAGGAGAGGTCCTCCGGCTCTGCTTCGGCGAACTCGGGCGATGAAGCAGCGGAGCCTCTGTCGGGTCCCCGGCTGATCTCGTCACAGATGAGGGCAACAATGCTCGAGGTCCTGTCGGCGCTGCCGTTAAGCAGCGATTTCAGGATCGCAAGGAAGGCGGCGTCGGCCCGGGCGCGAGGGTTCGGCGTATCTGCGGCGGTCAAAGCCGCAAAAGTCGCAGCTGAGGCGATGTGGCGACGGTAGAACTCTGAGAAGGCTCCGGTGGTCCCAGCGTCGATGAGGGAGAAGAGCTCCTCTTCCGTGAAATCAGCGAGAGAGTCTCCAGGGAGATGTTCGTTCTTGTCCATCGTGTCCTGTGTCACTGGGAGTCGATCGGCTGCCCGCATTGCGTCGGTTCGACAGAGAGGGGGAAGATCGCTCGAATGCAGGTCGGACGGGCTTGAACACGTCCACACCGAGGACCGTAGCGTAATGATCGGAATTTCGCATTCGGAATCACCAGATGAGTCAGGAAGGGGTCATGATGCAGTCATCAATCCAATCGCTGCGAGGTCATGGGGAGTCACCGATGGAAGCGACGCAGAGCCGCTGACAGCATGCACAGAGTGCCGAGGCGAGCCCTCAGTTCCTGACGACGCGATAGGTCTCGAGGCCGGAATCGACGGCGCCGCGGACGTGACCGGAAGGACTCGCCGCCACGGTCTGGAGGAATTCGACGGTCTCGGCGGTGATCTCCTCGCCGGGCAGGACATTCGGAATGCCGGGAGGATAGGCGGCCAGTGAACTGACGCTCACCCGACCAACCGCTTCCGCGGCGGGGACGAGTTCGGAGTCGGCGAAATACGCCTCACGCGGGGTCATCGCCAAACGGCCGGCTGTGGGCAGCGGCGGGAGAGCGTCTGCCGGGCTCGTCGCCGTGGCGGAGTCCGCGGTCTCTAGGCGCAGGGTCTCCAGGGCGTCGATGAGGCGGCCGATGTCCGGGGATTTTCCGATGCCGATGAGTGCGACGAGGGTGGTTGCCGTCGACATCTCGGGGAAGATGTCGAAGTCCTCGGCCAGGCGTTTTCGCACCGTGTGCCCGTCGAGTCCGGTGGCGGTGATGTCGATGGGCAGGCGGAAGGGGTCGATGTCGACGACGTCGGCATGGCCGAGGAACTCGCCGGACAGCAGGTGATAGCGGTCGGTGGCCTCGATCTGCGCACGGATGTGGCGGATGTTCTCCAGTGACTCTGCGATCGCCTCGGTCGAGGTCATGAGTTCGCGGCGGGCCAGGTCGATCGAGGCCATGAGGTGTGCGTTCTCGCTCGTCGAGGCGGTCATCATGAAAGCCCTGGCCAGCGCCGGTTCGAGGCGATCGGCGAATTCGGTGTCGCCGAGGTGGAGGAGCGCGGACTGGGTGAGTGAGCCCGCGAGTTTGTGCGTGCTCATGATGACGATGTCCGCACCCTGGGTAACGGGGGAGGCCGGCAGGTCAGGGTGGAAACCGAAGTGGGCACCCCAGGCGGCGTCGACGATCAGTGCCGCACCTGCTTCGTGGGCCGCCTCGGCGAGGGATTCGACGTCGGCGACGGCGCCGAAGTAGCTCGGGGTCACGAGGTAGACGGCGGTCACGGGCTCGGGGTGGCTGCGGATGGCCTGGCGCAGGGCGTCGGGGGTGACGCCGTGGGCGATGCCGTTGACTTCGTCGACGTTGGGGTAGACGAAGCCGGGGTTGAGTCCGGCCAGCACGATGCCGTCGATGAAGCTCGAATGCGCGCTGCGCTGGGCGACGACTCCGGTGCCGAGGGTGCCGATCGCCAGGGCGGCCATGCGGTTGCCCTGCGAGGAGCCGTTGGTGAGGAACCAGGTGCGGCGGGCGCCCCAGGCCTCGGCAGCCAATTGCAGGGATTCGTCCTTCGGGGTGTCGACGCCGAGGTCGATGCCGTCGAAGAGCGGAGGGATGTCCAGGGAGAGGGTGTGCTCGCCGAAGAATTCGGCTTGACCTGCGGAGATGCCCTCGGTCGTGCCTCCGTGTCCGGGTGTGGACAGGAACAGCGAATTGCGGTCGGCCGCGTGCGCCAGAGCTTCGGCATAGGGCGCGCGTGACTGTGTGAGGGCACGATACCTCGGCGACTCCGATGATGAGTGCGGGGCCGGGGGCATGGGGGAGTCCTGGTGCACGGTCATGTGTCCAGATTAAGGAGGAGAGCAGGTACGAGAGAATAGCAACTTTCCTCCATTGCTCTATAGTCAGTATTGAACTCAATGAGGGAGATCAATGGAACCTCTGGATACCCGCGGCCTCACCGCTCTGCGCGCCGTGGCCGACACCGGATCCGTCGCCGCGGCAGCCGACGCGCTGCAGTGGAGCCAGCCGACGGTCAATCACCATCTGCGCAACCTCGAACGCTCTCTGGGCGCCACTCTGCTCGATCGCACTCCGCGCGGATCGCAGCCGACGACCGTGGGCAGCCTCGTCGTGACCCGGGCCGTGGAGATCCTCGGACTGTGCCAGCGCCTCGGCGCCGAGGTGGCCCTCTGGCGGGAATCCCAAGCTGTGCCGGTGCGCATCGGGGCCGTCCCCACGGTCGGGGCGCGCGTCATTCCGAGCCTGCACGATCAGCTGCAGGCCCGCCCCAGGTGGCAGACCCGCGACGAGGCGGTCGCCGGGGACCGGACGGAGGTGCTCACCGCCGCCCTGGACGTGACGATGGACGAGCACGCGAAGCTCGTCTCCCGGCTCGAATCCGGGGACCTCGATCTCGCGCTGCTCGTGTCGACCGATCTCGACCGGACATGGATTCCGGCAACACTCAATGCCGCCCATCTGTATTCGGAGCGGCTCTTCCTGTGCGTGCCGAAGTCCATCGGTCCGATCAGCGTGGACGACCACGGGCGGCCGGATCTCACAGCGCTCGTCTCGCAGACCTGGGCGTTCAGCATCGACCCGGGTGACGCCATCGACGAGGTGGTTCGCTCCTTCTGCCTGTCCGCAGGATTCGAACCTCGCGTGGGGATGCGCATGGATGACTACGCAGCCATCAACCGGATGATCTCCGCCGGCCTGGCGGTGGCGATGATTCCCGAATCATCGCTGTCGACCGACACGGACATCACCGTCATCCCGATGCCGCTGAGCGACTGCCGCCGTGACGTTCTGCTCGTCTCCCGGTCCTCGCGACCGCAGGTGCGCGCCCGTCACGATCCGATCGTCGATGCGCACAATTCCGCCATCGCCGAGGTGGTCGCCGACGTCCGCACCGTCACCCGGCAGTGGCGGTGACGCCGCGGTTTCAGAGTAGCGGTCAAGAATGCGTCTCAGAGCGCGAGGATCGCGGGCACCGTGAGCACTGCGACGTAGTAGCCCATGAACTGGACGCCGGCGTGCATGCCGATGAACCGGTTGAACAGTCCGCCGACGAGTCCGACGGTGAGCGTCACCCCCAGGGCGAGCAGTCCGCCTTCATAGAGGCAGATGACGCAGATGAGGGCGGCGAAGCCGGCGATGATCGCTTCGTGGGAGACCGACTTCATCACCCAGGTCGCAGCACGATGGGCGTTCGTCATCACGAAGGGGTAGGCGATGGCGACCGCGATGACGGCGGCGATGACGGCGAAGAGAGCGAACTGACCGGTCGTGAGCAGGTCGTGGAGATTATTCGTCGTTCCCGTCTCAGCATCGAGGGTGTAGACGGGAGGAGCGTTGAACAGCGGTCCTGCGGGACCGGCCGCCATCGGTGACAGAGGCAGGCCGATCGCGATGAGCGGGATGAGAGTCTCGGCGATATAGGTCGACTCTGTGGTTCCGTTGCGGACAGTGATGACGGTGGTGAGTCGTTCGTACCCGTTCTTGACCCGGCTTCCGACGATCTCGCCCATGAGCACAGCCATGGCCACGGGGGAGAAGACGAAGGTCGCCGAGGTGATCGCCGCTGAACCGCTGGTGTATGCCAGTTGCTTTCCGGTCAGCACTGTGAAGGGGTTCGGCATCCTCGAACCCCCTGCGGGCCGGACGTCGGGAGCAAGATTGAATTCCTGCTTGCCCGACTGCTGCATCGAGCGGCGTCCGGCAGGAGAGAGCGCAGCGAACAGGTCGAAGATGAGCGGACCGGTGGCGATGCCGAGGAAGAACGAAGTGGTGAAGGTCGCTTCCTTCTGCTCCATGATGAAGGCCTGCAGGCCGACGATGAGCAGGACGAACGGGACGAGTCCCGCAACCGCAGCGATCTTGCCCTTCGAGGTGTAGGCGACGAGAACGGCCGCGGCGATGAAGATCCAGGGAGCGGCAGCACCGATCGCCTCGGCGAAAGGAGTGAGTACGAGGGCGAACACGATCGACAGCGGAATGGCAATGGCAACTGAGACGACTCCACCGGAGATCGCCTTCTGCAGTGCGATATGCGGGATTCCGAGAGACCTCAGCAGCTGCGCCTCACGCAGCATCGGCACCGCCGTGGTGTCACCGGGGATTCCGAGGAGAGTCGTCGGTACGGCGTGGGAGATGTGTTTGGCAATGATCGCGGCGAGGAAGAACGCGAGCACCCCGGCAGGAGGCACCCCGATGAGGATGACAAGCAGCGCCAAGGGTGCCACGATCGCCGTCTCGTCTGTTCCCGAGATCAGTCCGATTCCGGTGAAGAGCACCCCGGAGAGGAGCGCCATCCCGACGGCCCACAGTACTGGTTCGATGAGTTCCGCGGTCACTTGTGCCCGCCCTTCTCGCGGATGCGCGCCTCATGGTTGTCGACGAGGGCGTCGAAGAGACCGAGGGCTCGGACTTCTGCCTGAACTCCCGGACCGAGGTCGCGGGGGTCGCCGAGATCCCCGTATTCCTCGACGACCTCGTCGATGATCTCCTGCCGATTGCGGGTGTCGGCCGCCGAGGTGGTGATCACTCTCTTGGGTTTGAACAGAAGCCCGGAGACCACGGCGCCGACGATGCAGCCGACGATGCCGACGAGGAGCGCATAGGAGTGACCCAGCGCTTCATCGCCTCCGGTGGCGAAGAGATGATCGGCGATGAGGTAGGCCGGGACTGCTGTCCCGACGGCTATGGCGATTCCGCCGATGAGATGTCTGGGATCGACGGTGTCATTCCACACCTCGAGCAATTGCGGCATCATTGCCTGCCTTCTGTCGGCCGACGACTGTCGGGAACGTGAACGATGGAACTACCGGCTGAGGATGGCCGAGGACGTTGCGGATGGAAGCGCAATGCCGAGCTGCTCGCCCAGCCACTGGCTGATCGACGCCAAGGCGTCGATGTCGACGCCGGTGGAGATGCCCAGCCCCTGGAGCATCCAGAGAAGATCCTCAGTGGCGAGGTTTCCGGAAGCTGTGCGGGCGAAGGGGCAGCCACCGATCCCTCCTGCCGATGCGTCGAACTGACTGACACCTGCTTGAAGCGCGGAGTAGACATTCGCAAGCGCCTGGCCATAGGTGTTGTGGGTGTGCAGGGCGATCCGATAGATCGGAATCCCGGCGCCGACCAGGCTATCAAGAACAGCGGTCACATGACCGGGAGTCGCGGTTCCGATGGTATCGCCGAGCGAGATCGTCAGGCATCCTGCATCGACGAGGCTACGCGCAGCCGTGGCGACGCGATCGGGATCGACTGCGCCTTCCCAGGGGTCCCCGAAGACCATCGACAGATAACCGCGCACCCGCAGGCCCGCAGCGGTCGCTGCGCGTGCCACCTCGAGGCTGCGATCGGTGGTGTGCTGAACGGAACCGCCGAGGTTGGCCTGGGCGAACGATTCGGTGACGCTGATGAAGACCGAGGCGTCTTTCGTTCCCGCTGCAACGGCATCATCGAGACCCCTTCGATTCGGGACGAGGACGGGGAACGCGATTTCGGAGTCCAGGTCGAGCCCGGCGAGCACCGATCGGGTGTCGGCCATCTGGGGAACGGTCCGCGGAGAGACGAAGCTTCCGGCTTCGATGGTCTTCAGGCCGGCATCGGAGAGCCGCCGAATCAGTTCGAGTCGCGTTGAGACAGGAAGAGTGCGTGCTTGCGACTGCAGACCGTCTCGAGCGCTGACTTCGCAGACGCTGACCTCGGTCGGCAGGTTCGACGACGTAAACTGCTGGGGAAGCTGTGCCGTCATCGCGACACACCGGAGCGGAGTTCGTCGAGGATTGACTGGACCCTGTCGAACCGGAAGGCCCTCTCTTCGATCAGTCGGTCCACGATGATCGCGGTCTCCTCGGCGTTCGCTCCGGCAGAGGCAGCGAGGTTCTTCGCATGAAGTGACATGTGTCCGCGCTGCACGCCCTCGGTGGCGAGCACTCGCAGTGCCGCGAGGTTCTGCGCCAAGCCGGCGGCGACGATCATCTCGGCGAGATCCTGTGCGCTCGCCACCTCGGCTATCTGCAGAGCTGCGCGCGCGGCTGGATGAACCTTTGTGGCCCCACCGACGAGCCCGACCGGCATCGGCATCTCAAGTGTGCCGACCAGGTCTCCGTCGGCATTCTTCTCGAAAGTCGACAGCGAAGTGTAACGGCCGTCTACGACCGCATGGGAGTGGGCGCCGGCCTCGACCGCACGCGTATCGTTACCCGTTGCGAGAACGACCGCAGAGATGCCGTTCATGATGCCCTTGTTGTGTGTGGCGGCCCGGTAGGGGTCGGCAGCGGCGAGTTCGTAGGCGTGGAGGATGTTATCGATGACCTCTTCACCGCCGAGCAGATCTTTGTCGAAAGTTGCACGGGCGCGTGACAGCCGACGGTCGGCCTTGTTGGTGAGGATGCGCAGGAGTGCGTCGCCTCCGGCGATGGCTGCCACGGTTCCGGAGACTGCCTCAGCCATCGTGTTGACCGCGTTCGCCCCCATTGCGTCTCGGACATCGACGAGGAGGTGGACGAGAACATACGTCGACGTCCGCGCCTCGACGAGGCGGACCTCAAGGCCCTTGACTCCGCCGCCGACCTCGACGAGCTTGGGGTCCTGCGCATTGGCCAGGTCGATGATCTCTGCTTGTCGTTCGAGAACACGTGTGCGCGCGGCCTGCGGATCTGCCACATTGATGAGCTGGATCTGTGCCTGCATGACGGGCTCGGTCGAGCTTGTGAAGAAGCCGCCTTTCGGGCGTGCCATACGCGCCGCGTTGCTGGCGGCAGCGATGACCGACGCCTCTTCAGTTGCCATGGGCACGAGCGCGTCGGAGCCGTTGATCGTGAAGTTGGTGGCTACCCCGAGCGGAAGCGAGAATACGCCGAAGATGTTCTCGCTGAGGTCAGCGGCGTCCTCGGGAGTGAAGGAATTCGAATCAAGCTGTTCGAACAGCTCAGTGCCTAGCCCGGTTGTGTCTGCGACGGCATTTCTGCGTTCGGCCACCGACATATTTCGGAAGTCGGCAATTCGGCTGTTCTCTGCCATCGTGTATCTCCAGTCAGGTCGTCATTGGCTGTTGGTCGGAGTTCCTCCGCGAAGATCAGTCAAACATTGCGACGCTCAATCTTCCATGGCTCTTTCGGACGTATCAAACAGAAGATAGTGGCCGTTACAGACATGGGGTTCTATAGCGAGGACCTCAGTTTGTCCAGACGCAGAGCAACCTGCAGGCGAAAACTCATTTCTGGAGCTCGCCACTCTTCGCCGAGCACGAGATCAGCCCTCTCCAGCCGTTGTTTCACGGTGTTTACGTGCACGGACATCCGACTTGCCGTTCGGCGGATGTTCATGCCGGATTCAAAATACTCGCGCAATGTTGAGGTCAGATCTGCAGAGTGTCCCCTATCCCATCGGTGTAACGGCCCGAGCATGTTGTCCATGAACCTTTCGACTTGTTCCGGAGCGGAGCCGAACATCGCAGTGTAGGGGGCGAAGTCTTCTGTGGGATAGAGCCCCATGTATATGCCGAGTGAATTGAGAATTCGAATGCACGACCACATTTCGTTTTCGGCGTTATTCAACTGAGCGCGGGGATACTCAGTTTCAGAGACGATGACCAACGAGCTGTCTAGGGCAGCAGATTCTTTGAACAGTGATGCCAAGGTGGGTCTTTCTTTTCTCACAGAACTCGGGATGAGCACCGTGATCCCGGGAGAACGCTGGGTGATCAGAATCCGTGGCTCGATCCGTGTCAGACGTGCCACGATACGATCGTCTGCTTCGGTGTTGGCTTGTATTGTCATCAGGTGCCAGGGGCCGGCAAGGCTGAAAGTCTCAGTCCGAGAACGGGCTTCGAGTTCGCTGAGCGGTCGGGTGCCGGCGATGATATCAACTGCGAGTTCTCCGCGGACCCGGTTGTCAGCATCAGCGCGGGCCTGTTCATTCATGCGGATAAGTGCCAAAGACTGTGCCGCTTGGGCCACGATGTTCGCATCGCCGTCTGCCGGATCACCATTGAAGCGGACGAAGAGACCGCTGTGCTGGCGACGGTGAGTGACAACAGAGGCGGCGAACAGCTGTTCAGCGCCCGCGACTTGCGCACTTCGACCGGTCTCACGACTGTGTTTCAGCGCCGAGTTGATGTCAGCTTTCTTCACTTTGAGGCCGTCGAAGAATGCCTCGTCATTCGGAAAATTCGGAGAATCGAGACGTCCACTCTCGATGACTACCAGCGCAGCGTCGAGCATTTCGGAAGTGACGTCGAGGACGGCGGAGACTCCGTGGCCCTGCAGCACGAGTTGTGTGAGCTGTTCTTCGACTTCAACGAGTCGTCGGAGCGTGCTGGCCCGCGCTGCAGCCGATTCTTCAGCTTCTGCAGAGGCTCGAGCAGCGTCTGCGAGCTCTCCCATAAGGCGTGCCGTCTTGAGAACAACGGAGGCGTGGTCCGCGAGGGCTGACAACAACGTTATTTCGTCGCTGGTGAAATCATGTGGGTAGCGGTTGGCGGCGAAGAGAGCTCCGAGAACCTCCCCGTCGACAACCATAGGGACTCCGAGAAGCGATTCCATGCGTTCAGCACTCACCGCGGAGTCGACGCGCCTTTCGTGCGGCAGGCTGGTCAGATCGTAATTGGAGGTCCAATGCGCGGCGCGGTCGTGCACGACCTGTCCTGCCAGTCCGATTCCTGGAGGCACGCGTAGTGTCTTGAGCTTGGTCGAAATCGCGCCGCGGCTTGCTTGGACCCGCAGATCATTGGTCTCTGGATAGTACTGGGACAGATAGGCGATGTCGCAGCCGATGAGAGTTCGGGCCCTGTCGACCAGCTTCTGCAGAAGTTTCTTGGTGTCACGGACTCTGATGAGTTCGGATGCGCTTTCGAGTAAGGCCGAACGTTCACGGTCTTTTTGCTTCCACCGTGTCAGAGTCGCTGACAGATCCGAGAATGAGCTGACGAGATCCGGGTTGTTTCGGAACTGGTCTGAAATAGCTGATCGGTCAAGCTCGATCCCACGCGAGAGAGCGTTCAGGAATTCGGACACAGCACGCGCCGACACGGTATTCATCGCATCATCAACCTCAGCCATGGCTACAGTGTCGCAGGGACTCTGGACGTGTCACTCGTCGGGCGCCCAGATAGGACTGGGATGATCGACGTCGTATCGAGCAAGAGACTGTCGTCTTGCTCGATACGACGATCGGCGCTTCAGCCGGCTGCGGCCGTTCCTGCGTGCTCTGTTTCGCGCACGACGGGCAGCTCGCACGTCGTCGGAGCGATCTGCCGGTAGCTGGACAGGAACGTGTCGAGGCGTTCGATCGCCTCGGTGAGCACCTCGACGGAGGGCAGGGTGACGAGTCGGAAGTGATCGGGCCTCGGCCAGTTGAAGGCCGTGCCGTGGGAGACGAGGATCTTCTGTTCGCGCAGCAGGTCGAGGGCGAACTGCTCGTCATCGGTGATGCCGAACTTCTCGACATCGAGCTTTGCGAACATGTAAAGAGCACCGTCGGCCCGGTGGGCCGAGACGCCGTCGATCGAGTTGAGCCCCTCGTAGGCGACCTGCATCTGCGCGCCGAGGCGGCCAGTCGGCAGTACGAGGTCATCGATCGACTGCTTCCCGCCCAGGGCCGCTTGGATCGCGTGCTGGGCCGGAACGTTCGAGCACATGCGCATATTCGCGAGCAGCTTGATGCCCTCGAGGTAGCTGTGCGCCTCGTCCAGCGGTCCGGTGATCGCCAGCCAGCCGGAACGGTAGCCGGCGACCCGGTAGGCCTTCGACAGTCCGGAGAAGGTCAGGCACAGAACGTCGCCGCCGGTGAGAGTGGCCATGTTGACGAGTTCGACGCCGTTGTAGGTGATCTTCTCGTAGATCTCGTCGGAGAAGACGATGAGGCCGTGACGGCGGGCGATATCGGCGATCTTCTGCAGCGTCTCCTTCGAGTACACCGCACCGGTCGGGTTGTTCGGGTTGATGACGACGATTCCGCGGGTGCGTTCGGTGATCCGGGATTCGAGGTCGTCCAGGTCAGGCTGCCAGGCGTCTTCTTCTGCGCAGCGGTAGTGCACGGGTGTGCCGCCGGACAGCGCCACCGAGGCGGTCCACAGCGGATAGTCAGGGCCGGGCACGAGGATCTCGTCACCGGGGTTGCACAGCGCCTGGAGGCTGAGCGTGATGAGCTCGCTGACCCCGTTGCCGAGGAAGACCTCGTCGGTGCCGAGGTTGTGTATGCCGCGGGTCTCGTAGTACTGGACGACGGCGCGGCGGGCCGACAGGATTCCCCGCGAGTCGGAGTAGCCCTGCGTCTCAGGCAGGTTCGCGGCGATGTCCTGGACGATCGCCTCGGGGGCTTCGAATCCGAAGGGGGCAGGGTTGCCGATGTTGAGCTTGAGGATCGTGTGCCCGGCGGCTTCCATCGCCTGGGCCTCTTCGAGGACGGGTCCTCGAATGTCATAGAGGACATTGGCCAACTTCGACGACTGCCTGAACATGTGAACCGCAAAACCTTTCATACGACTGCTGCTACATCCACGCTAGGACCCCCGCCGAGGTGGTTCTGACCAAACAGAGGCCCGTTTCCCAGACCTTTATGCGGTTCGGAGGACCGTTGTGCAGACCTTTTGCAACTGGGCCTCACGATACTCTGGGAAGCATGGCGAATGTGAAGCCGGGGCCCCGCGGAAGGGGGCGCCCACGTAAGGAAAGCGGCAGTGACGCGCGGGCAGCGATCACCGATGCCGCCTCGGCCGAATTCGCCGAGAAAGGCTACGACAAGGCGTCGATCCGAGGCATCGCCCGTCGTGCCCAGGTCGACTCCGCACTCGTCCATCACTATTTCGAGTCCAAGGCCGGCCTCTTCGCGGAAGTCGTCAAGCTTCCCGTGCGGCCGGACCGTATCATTCGCTCGGCCTTGGACGTCTCGGTCGACCGCCTCGGCGAATCACTCGTGCACACGGTGCTCAGCGCCTGGGAGCAGACAAGCGTGAAGTCGATCGGGGTGACCGTTCTGCGTTCTGCGGTGAGCGATTCGGCAGCCGGCCGACTGATCAGACAATTTCTCCTGCGCGAGCTCAAAGGAGCAGTGGCGGGAAGGATCGCGAACGGAGGCGTCGACCGCGCCGAAGCAGATCTGCGGGCCACGCTCGTCCTCACGCAGATGGCGGGTGCGCTCATGTTTCGCCATGTCCTCGAACTCGAACCGCTGGCATCGATGCCGATCGACGACCTCACTGCGCGCCTGACGCCGGCGGTGCAGGGTCATCTCGATGGAGTCGGCGACTCGATGTGAGCCCGAACGGCGGCCGTGCAGGTACCGCTCATCGGTGACGAGACGGCAGACATGAAATCTCTCCGTGAGAACCCTTGACCGGAGCACTCTCGGATGTCATATTCAGCACATGATGAATAAGTCGGTGGAAGCACGAGGGCTGACGATCCGGAGAGGGCGACGGACCGTCATCGACTCACTGGATCTGGATGTGCCCAGGGGCGCGATCGTCGGTCTGCTGGGTCCCAGCGGCAGCGGGAAGACGACGCTTATGCGGGCCGTTGTCGGTGTGCAGATCGTCGCGAGCGGACGTGTGCAAGTGCTCGGCCGGCCTGCCGGATCGGCGGACCTGCGGCATCGGGTCGGCTATATGACCCAGTCGGCGAGCATCTACGAGGACCTCAGCGTGCGGGCGAATCTGCGCTACTTCGCACGGGTGCAGGGAGCTCCGAAGGCCGATGTCGACCGGGTGCTCGAACGCACGGACCTCATCGGGCAGGGCGATCAGTTGGCCCGGACACTCTCTGGCGGTCAGGCTAATCGAGTGTCCTTGGCCGCGGCGATGCTCGGTTCTCCGGACCTGCTCGTCCTCGACGAGCCGACGGTGGGGCTCGACCCAGTGCTGCGCAATGATCTGTGGGATCTCTTTCGTGGGCTCGCCGAAGAGGGGGCCACGCTGCTCGTCTCAAGCCACGTCATGGATGAGGCCACACGCTGTGACCGGCTGCTGCTCATGCGCGAGGGCGCGATCATCGCCGATACGACACCGCACGATCTGCTCGCCGGTACAGGGGCTGCCTCGGCGGAGGAAGCCTTCCTCGACATCATCGAGAAAGACACAGCCGATGAACGACCTGCCGGGCACGGACGTCTGTCGGGGACCCATCTGCTCTCCCGAGACGTGAACGGCAACGGTCGGTCAAGCCACGATCGGCGGGGCCGCGGGACGACGAAGGGAGGTCGGCGATGAACCCGATGCGCACCCTGGCCACGACGGGGCGTGTGCTCACACAGATCCGCAACGATCCGCGCACGATCGCCCTGCTGCTCATCGTGCCCAGCCTGCTGATCGGCCTGGTGGCATGGATCTTCGACGAGACCGAGGTTTTCTCCGACATCGGCCCGGCGATGCTCGCGCTCTTCCCGTTCATCGTCATGTTCCTCGTCACGAGCATCGCGACCCTGCGCGAACGTCGCAGCGGAACTCTGGAGCGGCTGCTGTCGATGCCGTTGGGCCGCGGCGACTTCATCCTCGGATATACCCTGGCATTCGGGCTGCTCGCCGTCATTCAGACGGCCGTGGCCGTCGGCTACGCGACTCTGGTGTGCGGTCTGGAGATCGAGGGGTCCGTCGGACTGCTCTTCGTCGTAGCGATCGCCGACGCCCTGCTCGGCACGGCCCTGGGCCTGCTGGCCAGCGCCTTCGCCCGCACGGAGTTCCAGGTCGTGCAGTTCATGCCGGTGTTCGTGTTCCCGCAGATCCTGCTCGGCGGGATCTTCTTGCCCCGTGATCAGCTGCCTGATGCGCTCGAGGTGATCGGCGACTGGCTGCCGCTCTCTCACGCGATCGATGCCCTGGATGCGGTGTCGACCGGCAATGAGGATGACGCTTATATCTGGCTGCGGGTGCTCTTCATCGCCTGTTGGATCGTCGGCGCCGTCATCGTCGGATCGCTCACCCTGCGTCGCCGGACGCCGTGAGGCGTGACGACGCTTAGGTTGCCTAACTCTTCAGCTGGTTGTCCAGTGTGGTCGGCTGTCTGGAGCCGGGGCGTCAGTTCCGTCCGGACCCCATGGGCTCGGTGCGGTCGGTGAGCGCGTAGGGCCGGCGGCCCTGGCCGCGGATGAAGGCGAAATAGCACAGCCACAGCGCGACGACCCACAGCAGACCGACCCACAGGGCTGGTCGTGAGTCGGGAACGATGCCAACCATGACGACGACGAAGACGATGAACCCGACGGTGATCCACGATCCCACCGGCCACAGCGGCATGGGGAATTCGCTGGGCAGGCGAGCCTCCTCGGCGACTACCTTCTTCATCCGGATATGGGAAGCGAGGATGATCAGCCACACGAGCACCGTGGCGAAGGTGGCCAACGCTCCGAGGAGGAACAGAGCCTGATCAGGGTAGAGATAGTTGAGGACGACGCCTGCCAGCAGCGCGACGATCATCGTCACCACGGTCATCACGGGAACGCCGCCCGGCGAGGTGCGGGCGAAGGACCGCGGAGCCTGCCCCTGTTCGGCCAAACCGTGGAGCATCCTGCCGGCGCCGAAGATGTCGGCGTTGATGGCCGACAGGGCCGCCGTGATGAGGACGACCTGGAGAATGGCGGCCGCCGCAGTGAAGCCGACCGAGTCGAAGATCGCGACGAAGGGGCTGATCTCGGAGGTGATCTGGTTCCACGGCAGGATGCACATGATCACGCCGAGGGTGAGGACGTAGAAGAGGAGGATGCGCACCGGCACCGAGTTGATGGCTTTCGGCAGCACCTGCTTCGGATTCTGCGCCTCTCCGGCGGTGACGCCGATGATCTCGATACCGCCGAAGGCGAACATCACGATGGTGAATGATGAGAGCAGACCCCAGAACCCGTTGGGGAAGAAGCCGCCGTGGTCGAACAGGGCCTGCGGGCCCATCTGATCGTGGTCGGCAATGCCGAAGCCGAAGATGATGATGGCCACCCCGGCGGCGATGAGGGCGATGATTGCAACGATCTTGATGAGAGCGAACCAGAATTCGAGCTCACCGAAGACCTTGACGCCGATCATGTTGATCGCGGCGATGAAGAAGACGACGGCGAGCACCCAGATCCAGCGGGGAACTCCCGGGAACCAGAAGCCCATATATACGCCGATCGCGGTGGCGTCGAAGACGGCGACGAGGACCATTTCGAAGGCGAAGGTCCAGCCGACGAGGAAGCCGGCGAAGGGGTGGATATAGCGGGAGGCATACTGGCCGAAGGAGCCGGAGACGGGGTGGCGGACGACGAGTTCGCCGAGGGCGCGCATCACCATGAAGACGGCGGCACCGCCGATGATGTAGGCGAGCAGCACAGCCGGTCCTGCGGCTTGGATCGACTCCGAGGAGCCCATGAAGAGGCCGGTGCCGATGGCGGAACCGAGAGCCATGAAGCGGATATGTCGGGCGGTCAGGCCCCTGTGCAGGCCGGCGTTCTCTTCATGTCCGTCAGCGTTTGCGTCGCTGGGAAGCGCCTCGTTGCGGTCCTTGTCGGCTGGAGCCATCGGTGTCTGCTGTCCTCTTCTCTCGACTGCCCGCGGCCGCCTCGGCCTCGATGCGATCGACGTACCCGGCTCCACGGCCACCTCAGATTCTCACACCGAGGTGGCGGGACAATACGGGAGCTGGCACAAAGAGTCCGAGATCTCAGAAAATCGGGTCGGACCGGCGGCCGAGAGTCAGGCTGTCTGCCGATCGCTGGAAAGCATCCCGAAGATGAGGGTGTCGGTCCATTCGCCCTTCGACCACCAGTCCTTGCGCAGGTGCGCTTCTTCCCGCATCCCGATCCTGCGAGCCAGATTCGCCGAGGCGATGTTCCGGGAATCCATCTGTGCGAACACCCGGTGGAGGCCGTAATGGTCGAAGGCGACGTTGAGGACCGCGATGGCTGCTTCGGTGGCAAATCCATGGCCGCTGGCCGCCGGGTCGAGGATCCAGCCGATCTCGGCCTTCTCGTCACTGCCGTCTTCGAGCCAGATCGCAATGTCCCCGATGACGTGCGAGCCTTCAAGGAAGTCGAGACCGTCGGCGGTCTCGATGACCAGGGCCAGGGCACGCGATTCGGTATCGAGCCCCGTGCGCCGCATGCGTTCTGAGACCTTGGTCCGGGCCACCTCGGCGGTCCAGGGATCTTCGAGGAGGAACCGGGAGACGTCCTCGCGGGAGAAGATCCGCAGCTGCTCCTCGGCGTCGGATTCGACATAGGTGCGCAACCGCAGTCGGTCGGTGGTCAGCGGGAGATCAAGTGGGTCCATGTGCCTACTCTGCCAGGTCGACCTGTGGAGACGACGAACGATGCCGGTGAATGGCACGATTTCGCGGGTGCGTGGATGAGGTGAGCGAGCGGACGGTCTCCAAGCTGCTCTGTCCTCACACAAGACGGGCAGAGAGAACGTGACACCTGAGTCAAATCTCCGTCCGGCCCGAGCGTCGTCACTTCCTCAGCGCCTGCCCCCACGTCAGCTTCGGTCCCGACTTCAGAATCGAGCGCTCGAAGATCCGCGTGGCCAGCAGCAGGGCCAGCAGAGTGGTGACGATGAGGATGAGCAGGGAGACCAGCGGTTCCCACCAGGCGATCGTGCCGAGGAAGACTCGCATCGGCACTGCCACCGCTGCGGAGAACGGAATGTAGGACAGCACCGCCATGACAGTTTCATTCGACGAGAAGATGATGACGCCCATGTACGGCAGGAAGATGAGCATCATGATCGGCGTGCTCGTCGACGGCAGATCCTCGGTGCGCGAGACCATCGACGCCGCGGCCGCGTAGAGGGCGGCGACCATGACGAAGCCGACGATGAAGAGCGGGACGAACCAGGCGATCGGCTCTGCGACCTTGCCGAGTACGAGGTCGTTTCCGCTGATGGCGGCGCCTGCAAGGACCGCGACCGCGGTGAGTCCGATCTGCGCGAAAGCGAGGATCGTACAGGCGATGACCTTGCCGAACATGAGCACCCGCGCCGAGGTGGACGCGAGCAGGATCTCCACGATCCGCGACTGCTTCTCCTCCACTACGGACGAAGCGATCGTGTTCCCGAACGTCATCGCGGCCATGAAGAACACCAAACCGAGGCCGAGCCCGATGAAGTAGGTGAGCGCTGGGTCAGGGGCGTCGGGATCGAGGAGCTCGACCTCGGGGTGAGGCTGAGCGCCCCGATGAGTGATTCCGGTGCCGAGCGCAGGGACAGCACCGCGACCCCGGTCGGCGAATTCTGCGATTCGACGACTGCTGATTCGACCTTTTCGGAGGTGATCAGGGCTTTCGCCTCGTCGATGTCATCGACGGCGACGGCTTCGATATCCTCGATCCCCTCGATCGCCTTCGCCCCCGCCGAGGTGACCGCCACCTTGTCCGTGGAGGAGAACAATGAGGGCAGCGCTCCGGAGACCCCGACGAGGACACCGAAGAGGATGATGCTCAGAATAGTCGAGACCATGAAGGCCTTCGACTTCAGCCGCACCATGATCTCGCGTTCGATGACGAGCCCGATCGCGGTGGTGAATCCGGCGCGGTTCGTGCCGGCGGTGGGAGTGCGTGGGCTGTCGGCGGTCGTGGTCGTATCGATGGTGCTCATGCCTGCGTGACCTCCTGGAAGAGACGATTGAGAGCAACTTCGTGCGGAGCGAAGGACGACACTGAGGAGACGGTGAGCGCTTTGCGCAGAACCGCCTCGGCAGAATCGGCATCAGGAGCCGTGAACCTGGCCCAGTTGCCGTCGAGTTCGATGACGGAGATATCGGGCAGGCCACGCACCCAGCCGAGGTCGGCATCCGTCTGCAGCGTCCACTCGGGCATGCTGCGCTGACGGCGCAGTTCCGAGGTGGTGCCGGCTGCGACGAGGCGGCCGTCATTGATGATGACGAGATCATCGACGAGGCGTTCGACGAGGTCGAGCTGATGGCTGGAGAAGAGGACCGGGGCACCCGAGGAGGCAAAGTCGGAGAGGACGTTCAGGGTGCGTTCGACGGCTACGGGGTCGAGACCGGAGAACGGTTCGTCGAGGACGAGCGCCTGCGGATCGTGAATGAGGGCCGCGGCGATCTGGACCTTCTGCTGATTGCCGAGGCTGACCGATTCGAGGGTGTCGGTGGGTTCGCCTTTGAGCTCGAGCTGTTCGAGGAGCTCGAGTCCGCGCTTCTTCGCCGTTTGGCGGGTGAGTCCGTGGAAGCGGGCGAGGTAGACGAGCTGATCGATGATCGGCATCTTGGGGTAGAGACCGCGTTCCTCGGGCATGTAGCCGATCGCGCTGCGGTGGTCCGCGGCGATGGGGGTGCCGTCGACGAGGATGCGCCCGGAATCTGCGGCCAGCACGCCGAGGATGATCCGCATGGTCGTGGTCTTGCCGGAGCCGTTCGAGCCGACGAAGCCGGTCATCCGACCGTCGCCGATGTCGAAGCTGAGGTCGTGCAGCACCTGCTTGTCGCCGAAGCTGCGGTTGATGTTCTCCAGGGTGATCATGTCTCAACGCTATGCGGAGACCGGTGCGAGCGGATCAGTCTTAAGGGTGAATTCGGGGCCCTCATTGCGGGGGAGGGGACAGAGATGGGCAGATGGGCGATCCTATTGTGTTCTGTCCTGCTCACCGATGGCTATGACTCCGTTCTCGTACGCCCAGATGACCGCGTGGATGCGATCGCGGATGCCGAGTTTCGACAGCAGGTTCGACACGTGTGTCTTCACGGTCGCCTCACCGACGAAGAGGCTCCCGGCGATCTCGGAGTTGCTCGCCCCGGTCGCCACCAGTCTCAGCACTTCGAGCTCCCGTTCGGTGAGCTGCTCGAGGTCCGGGGCGGTCGGTGCAGCCGGTTCCGGGGTGGACACGGAGCGTTCGATGACCCGTCGGGTGACCTCGGGGGAGAGCAGACCGTCCCCGGCGGCCAGAGCGGTGACTGCGTCGATGAGCTGCTCGGCCTCGGCGGTCTTGAGCAGAAACCCACTGGCGCCGGCAGCGAGTGCGCGGAACAGGAAGTCGTCGCGGTCGAAAGTCGTGAGCATGAGGACGGCTCCGCCCGAGCCGCGGCGGACGATCTCCTCTGTCGCCTCGAGCCCGTCCATGACCGGCATCTGCACATCCATGCAGATGACATCCGGGGACAGTTCGAGCGCCTTATCGATGGCGACCTGCCCGTTCTCGGCCTCACCGACGACTGTGATGCCGTCTTCGGACTCAAGGATCGTACGGAAGCCGGTGCGGACCATCGACTGGTCGTCGACGAGGAGGACTCGGATCATGTGGCTGCCTTTGCTGGAGTATCAGAGGACAAGTGATCTGCGGTGCTGCGCGGGTAGGGGATGCGGGCGCGGACGAGCCAACCGCCGCGGGACTTCGGTCCTGCCTCGAGGTTGCCGCCGAGAGCGCTCATGCGTTCCCTCATCCCGACGATGCCCAGGCCGAGCCCTTCGCTCTTGGGCCGTCCCTGGGTGCCGGATGGGATCTCAGTTGAACCAGATCGGACGGCGCCACCGACCGAGCGGGCATCGCTGATCTCCACCTCAAGATCGGTGCTGCCATAGCGCAGTCGCACATCCACCTCGGCGCCGGCACCCGCGTAACGAGAACAGTTGGTCAGGGATTCCTGAATCACGCGGTAGATCGACATTTCGGTGATCGGAGTGAGCGGGCGAGGTTCCCCGATCGTCGCGTACTCGACAGTTTGATCGAATCGCCTGGCCGATTCGATGAGTTCCGGAAGGTCGCCGAGGCTGGGGTTGCCTTTCGTCGATGCCGCCGTAGCGGCGTCGGCCAGATTTTCAGCCGTTTGGCCGCCGGGCGCGGCTGTGCCGCCTGTGGCGGCGGTGACGTCGGTCGACGAGTCTGTGTCGCGCAGAGTGTAGACGAGAGCTCGGAGTTCGTCGACGGTCTCGCGAGTCGAGGATTCGATGACCTGGAGCGATTCCTTGGCCTTGTCGGGGTTCTTCTCAAGGCTGCGACGTGCAGCGGCGGCGTGGATGCCGACCCCGGCGATATGGTGGGCGACTCCATCGTGGAGTTCCCTCGCGATGCGCACCCGTTCGAGGTCGAGGGCTTGCCGAGTCAACTGCTGCTCCTGTTCACGGACCTCTTCGTTGGCCGCACGGAGTTCCTCGAGCAGTCGCCGCTGCTTCCACGCCCGGTTGCCGAATAGCCACGCTCCACCGAAGAAGACCGTGTTGATCAGGAAAGTCACCCCGGTAGCCGCGGCGAACTGGACGAAAGTCAGGTCGCCGAGATCCTGGAACTGCAGGGCCGCCGAGACGATGACATAGATGAGTATGGCCAGGCACAGCAGACAGCGTGAAATGAACGCGGCACGTTGACTGTAGCGAAACGCGCCGATCGCATAGACCGAGGTGAAGAGGACGATCTGAGAGACGCCGGGTTCCATCATCTGTAGGATCTGCGCGGTGACGTAGAGCGTGGTGATGAACCATGCGACGAAATTCGGGAAACGACGACGCCACAGCAGGGGAACGGTGACTGCGATGGAGAGCACGCAGACAACCCACAGCGGTGCTTTGAACTCCCAGAACCCGCTTCCCTCATAGAGGACGGCGAAGATGAGCGAGCCGGCGGCCAGCGCCGCGACGAGCCAGAGGTCGGACCGGTTCGGCTTGCGAGCCGCGGCCGACAAGCATGCCGAGGTCCGTGGTTCTCTCGTCTTGTCCTCCGTCATCCTTCCAGCCTAGACAGTGCCGCGCCCGGCCGGTATCCGCCGCAGTGGGGAATTCGCGGAGTGGTGCTCCCACCGGTGGTGGAGCAGGGGAACCGAGACCTCAGCGCTGTCTCTCAACTCTGCTTTTCAGCGACGATGACTGACAGATCATGGTGCTGCCAGTGCACGTGGGTGGTCAGTCCCGCCTCGGCGAGCCAGGTCAGCTGCTCATCGAGGGAACTGGGAGTGTCATCGATCCAGTCGATCGGAGTGACGACGTCCGCCGAATCGGCGGGTACGACGAGGTCACCGAGGACGAACCTCCCACCGGGCTCGAGCACCGCGGCGATGCGGGCGAAGGGGCCGGCCTTTCCGGTGCCGTCGAGATGATGGACGGCGAGCATGGACATGACCAGATCGAACGGCCCGTCCGGCAGCGGTTCTTCCAAGCGACCCGACTGCAGTCGGGTGCGTTCCGGGTCGAGAGTCGCCTCGGCGGCTGCGAGCATCTCGGAACTCGCGTCGACACCCAGCAGTTTCGCCTCCGGCAGGGCTTCGAGAACGCGCTGTGCGGTCAGCCCGCTGCCGATGCCCAGATCGAGGATCGACGCAGGTGCTCCGGTGACCGCCGCAGCGGCCACCTCGGTCTGCAGGCGCGGGTAGTCGGGGATCTCTTCGGCCATGAGCGCCAAGTAGGTCTCCGGGTCCCACTCGAAATCGGACATATCAGCCCCTTCGCCGCCGATGCCAGGAAGCTTACTCCCCGCGCCTGTCAGAGGTCGATGGCGACGATCGGATCCGTGGTCGGCTGCTTCGAGCCGCCCTCGGGCTCGACGGTGATGCCGAAGACGCTGCCCGAGGCGAACGTCTCGCCGGTGATGGTCACCGGTTTGCCCGACATCAGGCCGGCGCTTTCCGGGCCGTCGGCGCCGATGACCCACATCTGCATCGACTTTCCGGCCGGTGGCTGCCCGATGTCTTTCGGACTGAGACGGATGAGCTGCTCGCTCTCGGAGGAGAGCACTGTGACGGACCCGCCCTCCGGCAAGTCTGAGGTGCTCGTCTTCAGGTCGCTGGCTTCCATGAGGCGAGCCGAGTCATCGAGCTGCTGCTGAGTCGCGGCCAAGTCCTCTTCCAAGGAATTCTGTCGCTGATTCTGCTGCCAGACGGTGGCGCCGAGTCCTGCGGCGACAACGATCGCCGCCGCAGCTGCCGCCCAGGGCAGCCAGGAACTGCGGCCGGACTGCGGCTCACCAGCGCCTTCTGCGCGGGCATTGAACCGGCGGGCCTCCCGATGTTCGGCAAGCGATGCCGGAGCGGCCGGCTCATCGGTGAGGGCATCCGCATCGACCGACGAAGTCTCAGGCTCGACAGTGGGTGAGGTCTCCGGTGCCGACTCCTGTGCGTGGTTCTCAGGGATCGACAGAATCGCGTCTCGAGTCGCCGAGCTGACCTCAACCGGTTCATCGGACGCGGCTGCTTCGGCCATGACGTCGGAATAGGCGGCGACCTCGGCGCGGAAGTCGGCATCGGACTCGGCAAGTGCCCGAGCTTCGGCGAGTTCGGAGTCGCTGAGCCCGCCGAGGGCCAGGCCGGCGGCCAGATAATCACGATCGGTGCTCATCGACTCGCCTCCAACTCGTCTCGCAGCTTCTTCATTCCGTCCCTGATCCGTGACTTGATGGTACCCAGCGGCACCTTGAGGTCCTCCGAGATCTGAGCGTGAGTCAGACCCTGATAGAAGGCCATGACAATTGGCCTGCTCTGCTCCTCGGGGAGGATCTTCAACGCCGAGAGCGTGCGGTCCGACTCCGCCCGGTCGATCACGGTCTGCTCGACTTCCTCCACCGCTTCCGCAGAGGTGCGCAGCCCGTCGGCGAAGTCACGGTCCTGCTGGGACTGAACGCTGCGCACACAGTCGATGGCCCGTCTGCGACACAGGGTGACCAGCCATGCCCTGCCTGTTCCTCGGGCCGGGTCGAAGCCCGAACACCGCGTCCACACCTCGGTGAAGCATTCCTGCAGGACCTCCTCGGCCAGTGTTCGGCTCCTGACTATCCGGAGGATCACGGCCATGAGGATGCGCGATTGGGTGGTGAAGAGTTCGTCGAACGCGGACCGATCGCCTGCGGCGATCCGCAGCAGCAGGTCACCGCTGGGGTCCGATGCGGTGGCCGCCTCCGCCGAGGCGATTCCGGCGTCGGCGGAGGCCGGTGGGTGGTTCTCCTGCCGATCGGACCCTGGGGGCCCGTGCCGAAACGCCGTCGGATCGTCTGAGCTCATTGATCAATCATGTCATCCCTCGGACTTCGCGTCGTGGACCGTCCAGGGGGTGGGGGAAGAAGACGGTGGCCAGGGCCCGATCGCGATAGCATTGATCGTTCCCCGGCCACCACCGTTCGGTGTGTCGTCGTCACTTCTCCGGCATCATCACGGCGTCGACCATGTAGACCGTGGCGTTGGCGGTCTTGACTCCGCCGCAGACCAGTCCGGCATCGTCGAACTTCATGTCCTCGCCCTCACCGGAGATCTTCACCTTCGAGCCTTCGACGGTCTCGTGCTCACCGGCGATCTCATCGGGGGAGAGCTGTCCGGGGATGACGTGGTAGGTCAGTACCTTCGTCAGCTGGTCCGAATCCTTGGCCAGGGCATCGAGGTCGTCCTTCGGCACATCGGCGAAGGCGTCGTCGATCGGGGCGATGACCGTGAACTCGTCGCCGTTGAGGGTGTCGACGAGGTCGACATCGGGATTGAGTTTGCCCGAGACCGCCTTGGTCAGGGTCGTGAGCATCGGGTTGTTCGAGGCGGCAGTGGCGACGGGGTCCTGGCCCATGCCCTCGACTGATCCGGCCCCGTCCGGGTTCTCCTTGGCGTAGGCCGAGCAGCCCTTGCCGACGAGGTCGGCATCGGCCATGGAGGCGTCGCCGGATTCCTCGGGCATCTCGGACTCGCCCGAGTCAGCGGGCTGAGATTCGGAGCTGCCCGAATCCGAGCCGGACTCCTCGCCTCCGGAGCCGGAATCCATGCCACAGCCGCTCAGAGCCAGAAGGCCGATGGCGCCGGCCGAGAGAATGGTGGCGGTGCGTGTGCGAAGCAGTGTCTTCATTGTTCTTCTCCTAATCAACAGTGATGCGTATTCGCGCACAGCTGTGAAGTGATCTCCATTGCTCGCTGTGTACTGGGTATTCGGTGCGGTGCCCGGTTCGGATGGGTGGATGGGGAGGAAATCTTAAGAGTTTCTTCGCCGAGGCTGCCCTGGCGGTTCAGCCGGGAGTTTCCGTCCAGACGATTCCGTGGGGGGTCGTCATTCGACGCGGAATTGGATGTGGTGGTGCCCGGTGGCCGAATTCGGGATCGAATCCCGACGTTTCGCTGTCTGCACGGTCCCGTCCTTGTCCGTGGCACGCACGGTGAGGGTATGTGAGCCCGCTGCCACCTCGGCGAATTCGGCCCGCCATTGTCGCCAGGTGTCGATCGTGACCTCCTCGGCCAGATCCGCTTGCGTCCATTCGCCGTCGTCGAGCTTGACCTCGACGCGGTCGATCCCTGAACGCTGCGCCCAGGCGGTGCCGCCGACCCGGATGTCGCCGGCAGGGACCTTGGCCAAGGGCCCCGGCACCTCGATGCGGGAAGCGACGAGGATGGGGGCCTTGGCATCCCACCCGCGGTCGGTCCAGTAGGCGGTCTTCTCATCGAAGCGGGTGACCTCGAGTTCGGTCACCCATTTCGTCGCGGAGACGAAACCGTAGAGTCCGGGAACGACGAGACGGGCGGGGAATCCATGGATCGGGGTGAGCGGTTCGCCGTTCATTCCCACCGCCAACAAGGCGGCGCGATCATCGGTCAGCGCACCGATCGGAGTCGAGGCGGTGAATCCGTCGAAGGAGTGGGAGAGAACCATATCAGCTTGCGAGCTCGGGCGTGCTCGGGTGAGGAGTTCGCGCACTGGATAGCCGAGCCAGGTCGCGTTGCCGACAAGGTCCCCGCCGACGGGATTGGACACGCAGGTGAGCGTGATGTGGTGTTCTTCCAGCGGCAGATCGAGTACGTCGGCCATCGTCAGGGTCACCTCCTCCTCGACCATGCCGTGGATGCGCAGGGACCACTGTTCCGGGTCGATGACCGGTGGTGAGAGCACCGTGTCGATGCGGTAGAAGTCCTTCGCCTCGGTGACGAAGGGGACCGTCCCCTCGATGTCGGTGCTCGCGGCGACAGGGATCGCGGCCGCCTTCTTCGCAGGGGTGGGCAGAACCAGTTTGGCCACCGCTGCTCCGGCCTCCTGTGTGAGGGAGACGAGGGTCTGGCCGGTGGCGATGGTGACGGCCCCGATGGCACCGACGACACCGGCCAGGCCGAAGAAACGGCGGCGGCTGAGCGGATCCGAGGTTCGCGAACTACGCGCGTCATCGTGCGCAATACTGTGCGCGACATCGGCACGGTCGTCCTCCTCGGCGGGGGTTGCCGGTACCCCGAGACGCAGCAGCAGGATGAATACCGTGATGCCGACGGCGATGCCGATGAGCGTGGGAATGACGTCGAAGGCACCCGCCTCGGGGCGGATGATGATGACGATGACTGGGACGAGCCCGGCGACGACCAGCAGTGTCGTGGCCAGACGCCGGCGCGAGGCGGCCAGGACTCCGACGAGGCCCGCGACGACGATCGCACCGAGGCCGGTGGAGAGGACGAGGACGAGCTTGTCGTTGTCACCGAACAGGGCGATGACGGGTTTGATAGCCGCCGGGGGAGCCAGTGGGATGATCGCCTGACCTAGGGTGAGCAGAGGTGCTGCGCTCGGGGTGAAAGCACGCGCGATGAGGTCGGCGAGACCGAACATCATGACTGCGGCGACGATGCCTGACACGGCGCCGCGGAAACGGTGAGCTGGACGGGTTTTCCGATTCATAGTGATCATTCGGAGCCACAGGGACGGCGGATGGGTCTGCGGCATTCGTTACTGACCATTCACTGAAACGCCAGTGACCTTGTTGCGTGCCTGTCGTAGCATGGTGCAATGACTGAGAAACCCGGATACGCCCAGCCGCAGGCTCCGACCGGAGATGCGGACGAGCCGAAGAGCTCGAGTGCGCCGATCTACACCGCGAAGGTCGAGAACCTCGGTGGCACCTCGGGTGAGGTGCGCGTCGAAGACGGCCAGACCCTGCCCACCGCCCCGACCTCACGGGTCGAAGAGGGCAACAACCCGGAACAGTTCCTCGCCATGGCCTGGTCGACGTGCCTCGGCGAAACGCTCAAGGTCGTCCTCGCGGTCAATGAGATCGAGGCGCTTTCACGCGTGCGAGTCGAGGTCGAACTGCATAACGAACCGTCCGGAAACGGCTTCTACTTCGCTCCGAAGGCGTTCATCTCCATCGAAGGGGTCTCGGACACCGACGCCGAGAAGTACGCCGCCCGCGCCCACGCTCGCTGCCCCATCTCCAAACTGCTCATGGGCAAGGGCACCCCGGTCGTCGAGATCGAACCGTACAAGAACCCGGACAACTTCCAGCTCAGCTGAATCAGCTGAGCGGAAATGGGGAGGCCCCAACTGTCGCTGGTCGGGGCCTCTTCCGTCGGCACTTGCGCTTTGCCTGCGGGACTCCACGGCAACGTCGGCGGAGATCTGCGCCAACTGAACGGCCGCCTCGGCGAGGGGGAACGGTTCGCCCGTGAATGGCCAGCCTGCCGCTGTACCGGATTACAGTGGCTGGTAGGACGTTCGGCACCGAGCCGGGCACGGATCGACGAGACGAGCCGAGGTGGAGATGAACCTGCAGGAGTTCCTGTTCCTCGCGCTCGATCTCACCGGCACCTTCGTCTTCGCAGTCTCCGGAGTGCTGCTGGCAGCGCGACGCAATTTCGACATCACCGGCGGGTTGGTGCTTGGCACGATGACGGGCATCGGCGGAGGCATGATCCGCGATGTGCTTCTCGACCGGGTGCCCAACGCCATCGGCCAACCGATCTACCTCGCCCCGCCGGTGATTGCGACCCTGCTCATCTACATCATCGGCTCCCACATCTCCCGGGCACGGATCTGGATCGTCGCCTTCGACGCGATGGGCCTCGGCCTCTTCAGCGTCACCGGCACGACGATCGCGCTCGCCGCCGGGACGAACTATCCGGCGGCGCTGCTCATGGGTGCGCTGACCGCGTGCGGCGGCGGACTCATGCGCGATGCCGTGGCCAGTGAGGATCCGGCGATCTTCCGCGGCACCGACCTCTACCTCATCCCCGCCCTGTTCGGCTCGGGGCTGACGATCATCGCCGAGGTGACCGGACTGTTGGGTGCCATCGCCTCACTCATCATCGCGGCTGCCGCTTTCGGCTTCCGCATGCTCGCCTGGAAGCTGCAATGGCGGGTGCCGCAGCCGATGCGGCAATGGTCGTACCGGGACACCGGGCAACGGGTGAAGAAGAAGCTGCCATCCGTCTTCCGGAAACCGGACTGAGGGTGTGGCTTGTGGGATGGTGCTTGACCGGTTGAGGTCCGCGGTGTCGGATCTGAAACATCGAGACCGGTATCAGTCGCCCGTGTTTGTGCGAGGATGAAATCATGAGTGAGACACCGCCCGGACCACCGCCACCGGGGCCGCTTCCGTTGCACGAGGAGGAACCGGTCCCGACGTGGACACGCGACTTTCTGCGCGTCCTGGGCCTCAACTTCGTCGGTGCGCTCTTCTTCACCTTTCTCATCTGGTTCGCCTCGACCGGGCTGATGCTGCAGCAGAATTTCGAAGTCATCGAAGCGAACGCAGTCTGGATGGGGATCTGCGCCGGAATTCTGGCCTTCTTCTTCCCATTCCTGTTCATGAAGCACAAGCGACCGGACGACGGATTCCGGCGTGAGGGCCTCATCCCGCTGGCTCTGCTCAACGTTCTCGCCTCCGCAGCGATCGGCTCTCTGGTGGCGCTGGTCTGGCCGTTCTTCCTCGGTGAGCGAGCCGTTCCCGGAACGGTTGCGGCGGAACTCAATGCCGATCCGGCGAGCTTCTTCCTCGTCCTGCTCTTCTTCATCGGCGGAATGGCGTGGAGCATGTGCCTGATGATGCCGATGATGATCGGCGGCTACAAGGTCGCCCTGTGGCTCCTGCTGCCGTATCTCGGATTCGTCTTCCTCATCGGCTTCGCCGGTGTGAGAGTCTTCGACAATCCGCCGAGCCTGCTCACCACGCTGTTCTGGGTGGCCATTGCGCTGACCGGTCTGGCAGCATTGACAGTGCTCGCGGCACTGCGCAATGTCATCGACAAGCCGAAGGCCCGGATGACCGCGGCTGAACGCGATGTGGCCTATCAAGGGTACCTGGCGGATCGACGCCGGCGCGGACTGACGAACGAGAATCCGCTGCCGGGCATCGACGGACCCCAGCAGCCGCCGTGGCAGCCGCCTCGGCAGGGCCCGTCCTATCCGTCTCGGCAGCCTCCCTCTCCTCCGCAGACTCCCCACGGCCCGCAGCGGTGAATGCTCGCAGCTGACTCGTCGGTATGGACGCGGCCTTTCCCACCTGGAAAAATGAACGCATGAGTGAGCCGAGAAGCAACTGGACGACCGACCCTGCCCCACTTCTGAGCGTGGGAGAGGGATTCCGCCTCGGCGGGGTCGATCCCGATTCCACACCCGGCTACGACGGTGACAAGAAGAGCGGGAAGAGCGATCTGGCGGCGCTGTCCGCTGAACTGAGCGACCTGCAGGAACGACTCTTCGCCGCCCACCACGACGATGATTCCGGCCCTGCCGTCCTCCTCGTCCTCCAAGCCATGGACACCGCCGGCAAGGGCGGAATCGTCCGCCACGTCGTCGGAGCCGTCGATCCGCAGGGCGTTGAACTCGCCGCCTTCAAGAAGCCGACCGACGAGGAACTCGCCCACGATTTCCTCTGGCGCATCCGCCCGCGCGTGCCCGGACCCGGCATGATCGGTGTCTTCGATCGCTCCCACTACGAGGATGTGCTCATCGGCCGCGTCCGTGAACTCGCCGACGACTCCGAGCTCGACCGCCGCTACTCGGCCATCAACGACTTCGAAGCCGAACTGGTCGCGGCCGGAGTGCGGATCATCAAGGTCATGCTCCACATCTCTCCGGACGAGCAGAGAGAACGTCTGGCCGAACGCCTTGACCGACCCGACAAGTACTGGAAGTACAACCCCGGCGACGTCGACGAACGACTTCTGTGGCCGGACTATATGGACGCCTACCAAGCCGTCTTCGACCGCACCTCCACCGAGGCGGCACCCTGGTTCGTCGTGCCGGCGAACCGGAAATGGTACGCCAGGCTGGCCGTGCAGCGACTGCTGCTCGACACGTTGCGCGACATCGACCCACGGTGGCCGACCGCCGATTTCGACGTCGAGGTCGAGAAGAGGCGGCTCGCCGAGAGCTGAGATTCTCAGTCGCGGCGGATGCTGAAGTCGACCTTCGTGGGGTGTTCGACGGTGCGCGAGACCGTGCAGTACTTGTCGTGGGAGAGCCCGACGAGGCGTTCGACGCGGGCGTCGGCCTTCCGGCCCTCCTCATCGCCGGGGAATTCGAGGTCGAAGTCGAGGTGGACGTTGTCCACACGGGAGGCTCCGTCTTCGTCGATCTTGTCCGCGGTTGCCGAGACGTCGAACTTCGTCGGTTCGGTGTGACGGCTGGTCACGGTGTCGACGTCGATCGACGAACAGCCGGCGACCGCGGCCAAGAGCAGTTCGACGGGGGTCATGAGGCCTTCGCCGCGACCGAATTCGATGCTCGCTCCGCTCGGAGCGGTGGCGCGGTAGTGGTTTTCGGCGATTCGGGTCAGTTCGATGCTGCGGATGTCTTCACTCATGAGTCCATGATGTCAGACTCTTGAGCTGCCGGAGCGGCAGCGATCACGGTTTCGCGAAGTCGACCTCGCTCGATTCCTGCACCCGAGCCTGCCGGCCGGGACCGGATTCGAACTGCCAATACAGGTTCGTGTGGGAGACGACGTGCTCCGGCGGCGGGGCACCCCATTCGGTGAGATCCTCAGTGGTGTGGGCGTCGGTGACGAGGGTGACGTCGTAGCCGCGGGCGAATCCGCCGTGGATGGTCGAACGTACGCAGGCATCCGACTGGGCGCCTGTGACGACGAGATGACCGACGTCCTTTTCGGCGAGCACCTCCTCGAAGTCCGTGTCCTCGAAGGTATTGCCGTGGGTCTTCTCGATGATCGATTCGCCGTCGACGGGGGAGAGCGTGTCGACGATCTGCCATTGCGGGGAATCGATCGGCAGCTCACCGGAGCTGTGCCGAACCCAGACCACCTCGGTGCCGGTGCTGCGGGCACGGTCGACGAGATCGGAAATCGTGGAGATGACGGATTCGGAGTTCCAGCTGGCCTGCATCACGCCATTCTGGACGTCGATGACGATAAGGGCGGAGTTCGGGCGAGCGGACGACGGCGGCTGAGCTGTGGACATATGATCCTCCTTGATCGAGGATCATTGTCCTCGCCTCGATCCCAGCAGACAAGAGGTCGACGCCGGTCAGTTCCGCGGGTGTGAGAATGGGGGAGTGAGCGATGACCCCCAGAACTCCGGCGACGAGGCGGGCGCTGGCGGCGCAGGCGCTGGTGGAGCGTCCGGTCCGCGCCGTTTCAGCGTGCTGCGCAGTTGGAAGACCGCGCCCTACCTGATCGGGTCGGGCACGGCGATGATGGGCGACAACATCGAGCACGTCATCACCTACTGGGTGCTGTGGCAGAAGTTCGAATCCCCGGCGCTCGTCGGGTTCCAGCTCATCAGCCATTGGCTGCCGTTCCTGCTGTTGTCCGTCTATGCCGGATCCCTGGCCGAACGCTTCGACTGCCGCCGCCTCATCCAGATCGGGCAGATCATGTTCATGGTCGTGTCCCTGTGCTGGGGAATCCTCTTCCTCACCGACTCACTGCAGTTGTGGCAGGCCTGCGTGCTGCTCGTCATCCACGGCCTCGCCGGCTGTCTGTGGGGTCCGGCCGAGCAGATGATGCTCCATGACTTCGTCGATCGGAAGGAGCTGCCGAGCGCGGTCCGCCTCAATGCGACGTTCCGCAGCCTCGGCATTCTATTCGGCCCCGTCGTCGGTTCTGCACTGCTGCTCGGGTCGGCGCCACCTGGGGCATCTTCATCAACATCGTCTTCTATCTGCCGCTGACGATCTTCCTCATCCGCACCCCCTTCACCGGTCATCTGCGCAGCGGAGGAGTGCGCACCGCGCGGACGACCCTCGTGCAGTCGCTGCGGGTGCTCATCGACGTCCGCCACAATCGCGCGATCGTCGGCATGCTGCTGTTAGCCGCGCTCGCCTCGACGACGATCGGGGCGGTGCTGCAGACGGCCATGCCGGTGTTCGGTGACATCCTCAATCCGGTCGGCGGCGACAGCGACTTCACCTATGGCGTGCTGCTCTTCGCCATGGGTGCAGGCGGGGTGCTCGGCGGCTTCGGACTCGAGGCGACCGGGTGGATCAAGGCCGTCCCGGCCGCGGCGGCTCTGGCCGCCGCGGCGATGGGCCTCAGCGCACTGTTCTTCGCCCTGACCTCGCACCTGTGGGTGGCGGTCATCATGCTCGTCATCGCCGGAGTCTCGAAGATCACCGCCGAGTCGACGGAGATGGCGATCATCCAACTCGAAGCGCCGCCGGAGATCCGCGGCCGCGTCATCGGCTCCTATGCGACATTCGGGCCGGGGATGCAGACCTTCTCCGGAGTCACCGTGGGAGTGCTCGGCACGATCGCCACGATCCCCGGAGCTGTTATCATCGGCGGCACGGTTCTGGCCATCGGAGCTGTGGCCATCGGCACCTACGCCGTCACAGGAAGACACAACCCCCATGCCCCAATTGCTACCTGACGGGGGCGCAGCAACCTGGCGCCAGGTATCTGGGCCGCCGTCACCTGCTTCTGCGCGGGAATTCGGTGTGCCATCGCTCGGGTTCGCCCACGTCAAAGGCACACGACATGAGGCCCGACCGGGAGCAGCCGTCGACGCTCACGGTCCGGTCGGCGATCGTGTGTTCTGCTTCATCGATGTCGAGCGACGGCAGGTGCTCAAGACCGTGCAGAATCCTCGGCTCATCAGCATGACCACCTCACTCGTCGACGGAACGCTGACGATCACCCTGCCCGACGGGCGCTCTGCATCTGGGGTGCCAGTCGGCTCGGGTGAGAGTCTGACCTGCTATTACTGGAAGCGACCGGTCGACCTCGAACTCACTGACGGTCCGCATTCGGCGCTCGCCTCCGCGTGGCTGGGAAAGCCGGTTCGGCTGGCCCGCGCACGTCGTGGAGACGTGATCTACGGTGCTGGTCTGTCGATAGTCACGACCGCTTCGATGAGGGAACTCGCCGATCGGTCGGGTCACCATGAGCTGCTTGATGAGGCCGCCCGCTTTCGTGCCACCCTCGTCCTCGACACGGACGAACCCTTCATCGAAGAGACCTGGCGAGGCCGGGATGTGACGGTGAACGTGCCGGACGCCGGCGCGCTGCGTGTGCGGATCGGGGATCCGATTGCGAGGTGTGCTGTCCTCGATCTCGACCCGATCACTGGGGAGCGGGGCAGCAATCTGCTCAAGACGCTTGTCGCCAGCCGCCCGCGAAATGAGGCGGGTGAACCGTACTTCGGAGTCAATGCCGAGGTCATCGAAACCTCGGCGGCTCCGGACACCTGAGCGGTCACGTCCCAACGCAGGTGACGGCGGACCGGATACCTGGCGCCAGGTTGCTGCGCCGCTGTCGGGCAGCAGTTAGGTGACGGCGCCGCGGACCTTGTGCGCCGGGGTGTCCCAGAGGCGGTTGTCGAGGATATGGCGCAGGGCCTCGACGGTGTCCCAGACATCGGCGAAACCGATGTAGAGCGGGGTCAGTCCGAACCGCAGCACCTCCGGCTCACGGTAGTCGCCGATGACGCCGCGGCCGATGAGCGCACTCATCACCGCGAATCCCTCAGGGTGGGTGATCGAGACCTGCGAACCGCGCTGCGCGTGCTCGCGCGGGGTCACGACTTCGACGGGATGATGTGACAGGCGCGCATCGACGAGCTCGATGAACAGATCGGACAGAGCCAGCGACTTCTCACGGATCTGTTCCATGTCCACCCGCGAGTGGATGTCGAGGCCGAGCTCCGCCACTGACATCGACAGGATTCCCTGCGTTCCGGTGAGGTATCGGCGGATACCGTTGGCTGGCCGGTAGTCCGGGGCCATATCGAAGGGCTGCGCATGCGACCACCACCCCGACAGAGGTTGGCTGAATCGGTTCTGCAGCGCCTCGGCGACCCAGATGAATGCGGGAGAACCGGGACCGCCGTTGAGGAACTTGTACGTGCAGCCAATCGCCATGTCCGCACCGGTTCCGGCCAGATCGATGGGCAGAGCACCGGCCGAATGGCACAGGTCCCAGATGACCATGGCTCCGCCGGAATGGATCGCCGAGGTGGTCGTGCCCATATCGAAGAGCCGACCCGTCCGGTAGTTCACATGGGTGAGGACGACGAGGGCCACCTCGTCTGTCATCGTGGTCGGGAACCCTGCGGTGACTTCCTCATCGTCGACGAGGCGGACTTCGTATCCGTCACCGAGCTGCTCGGCCAATCCTTCGAGCATGTAGATATCGGAGGGAAAGTTCTCCCGCTGGGTGAGGATGACCCGTCGGTTCGGGGAGTCCTCGGCCTGCCTCTTCAGCGCGGCCGAGGCGGCCTTGAACAGATTGATCGACGTTGTGTCCGTGACGACGGTCGACCCGGCCCCGCCGCCGACGAGTCCGGCGACCTTCTCACCCAATTCCGCTGGCAGATCCCACCAGTCGGCGGTGTTCCATGACCCGATGAGGCCGGTGCCCCATTCGTCGGTGATGACTTCCTGGGCGCGCTCTGCGGCTCCCTTTGTGCGGGGGCCGAGAGAGTTCCCGTCGAGGTAGATCGTGCCTTCCGGGAGCAGGAACTCTTCGCGGCAATCACGCAGAGGATCGTTCGCATCGCGTTGTTCGCAGTCTGTGCGGGTGATTGACCTCGGGGAGCCAGTTGAGTTCGCCGAGGTGGCTGTTCGGTCAGAGGTCGTCATCGTCGCCTTCCGCGTGGTGAGGGAACCGGTGGGTTCGTCTGCCTTCCAGGCTACCGTGCGTCGGCTGATGACGAATTGTGTTCTGCTCATGACGCCAGACGACGGCAGCCGACGGTGGGGAGGACGCCGCCAGGCGATCGTTTCTAGTCTGAGATCAGCACCGACCCGCACGATCTCGACCACACGCTCGACCATTCGATCAGGAGACCACCCTCATGACTGCAGCCACCACCGAGTTCGACACGACCATCGCCATCAGCGACGAAGAACGCGCAACGCGACTGACCACGGCCGGAGAGGCATGGAGCGAACGACTGGCCGCCTCGGAGAAGAACGGGCAGCTGACGTTCTCGGCCTCGGGTACCGCCCGCGGTTCGGTATCCTCGGTCATCACCGCCGGCCGCCACACCTTCACTGTCGACGAACCGACCCCACTGGCCGGGGACGACGCCGCCCCGAATCCCGTCGAGTACGCCCTCGGCGCATTGATCTCCTGCCAGGTCGTCGTCTACCGCCTCTACGCCCAGAACCTCGGACTGACCATCGACGAACTCGATGTCAGCGCTGAAGGCGACCTGGATGTGCGGGGACTCTTCGGCGCCGATGAGACCGTGCGCCCCGGATTCTCGTCCGTGCGCGTGAGCGTCAACATCGCCGGACCCGACAGCAACGAGGACTACCAGAATCTGCAGGAGACCGTGGACGCTCATTGCCCTGTCTTCGACATCTTCACCAACCCGACCTCGATCGACGTCACCGTCACGAAGACCAACTGACGTCCCAGGACTACCCGACGGCGGCTCAGCTACCTGGCGCCAGGTTGCACAGCCGCCGTCAGGTAGCAATGGGTGTTGACAGGGGGTCTGGGCGCGGTAAGAATCGAATTCCCAGCGTCCAGCCATCCGGCTGTCGTGGACCGTCCGGTGTCGCGTCTCCCGATCCGTCGCCGTCACTGCAAGGGAGCAGTCATGACCCAGATATTCGTCAACCTTCCGACCACCGACCTCGATCGTGCCAAGACCTTCTACCAAGCCATCGGCGCCGAGGTGGTGCCCGAGTTCACTGATGACAATGCGTCGTGCATCAAATGGACCGATGACATCTTCTTCATGATCCTCACCAGGGGCTACCTCGCGACCTTCACGGACAAGCCGATCGTCGACCCGCACACCGCGGCTCAGGCGCTGACTGCGATGAGCCGTGAATCCCGCGACGAGGTCGATGCGATGCGCGCCTCGATCCTCGACGCCGGGGGTGGGGAGAACAAAGAACCGCAGGATCTCGGGTTCATGTACGGCATCAGCATGACCGACCTCGACGGAAACATCCTCGAGTTCATGTGGATGGACCCGGCGGCAGCCGAACAAGGGCCCGAGGCCTTCGAACAGAACTGAGCCTGATCAGCCCGAAGCCGCTCCGGGGCCAGACGGGACGCCGAACTACGTGACGGCGGCCCAGCAACCTGGCGCGAGGTTGCTGGGCCGCCGTAGGGTAGCAAATGGGGAGGTTGAGGGGCCGAAGCGGTCTAGCCTGCGTGCGCGGCGAGCACCTCGAGCACAGCATCCCCGTAGCGGTCGAGCTTCTTCAGGCCCACACCGCTGACCTGGCCGAGTTTGCTGATCGTCGTCGGCTTGACCTCGACGATGCCATAGAGTGTGGCATCGGGGAACACGACGTAGGCGGGCACGCCCTGCTCCTTCGCCTGCTCTCCTCGCCAGGCGCGCAGCGCCTCGAACAGGGAGGCATCGGCGGGGTCGAGTTCGATTTCAGGGCCGCCTCGGCGACTTGATCCGGCCTTTTTGCCTCCGGCTTTCTTCACCGGGTCGACGCGCAGTGAGATCTCCTCTTCTCCGCGCAGCACGGGGCCGGCGTTCTCACCGACCACAAGCACACCGTAATCACCATGGGATTCGAGGAGGCCGCGAGCGAGCACCTGCCGGATGACGGTCTTCCACTGGCTCTCGGACAGGTCGTCGCCGACGCCCCAGACGCTCAAGCTCTCATGGTCCGAGGCCCGGGACCGGTCATTGTCATTGCCGCGCAGCACATCGATGACTTGGCCCGAACCGAAACGCTGCCCGCGTTCTCGGTCGAGGCGGATGACTGCCGACAGCAGCTTCTGCACGGCCACGGTCGCGTCCCAGGTCACCGGGGGTGTCATGCAGGTGTCGCAGTTGCCGCACGGTGCGGATTCCTCATCGAAGTACCGCAGCAGCTGCACACGTCGGCAGTCGACGGTCTCGCAGAGGGCGAGCATCGAGTCGAGGTGGCTCATCTGGCGGCGCTTGAACACCTGGTCGCCTTCGCCGGATTCGATGAGCCGGCGTTGGGAGACGACATCGCCGAGGCCGTAGACCATCCACGCGTCTGCGGGCAGTCCGTCACGGCCGGCGCGACCGGTCTCCTGATAGTAGCCCTCGACCGAGCGGGGCAGATCGAGGTGGGCGACGAAGCGGACATCGGGTTTGTCGATGCCCATGCCGAAGGCGATGGTGGCGACCATGACGATGCCGTCCTCCCGGAGGAACCTCGCCTGATTCTCCGCCCGCACCTCGGAGGGCAGCCCTGCGTGGTACGGCAGGGCCGTGAGGCCGCGGGCGACGAGTGCTTCGGCCAGCTGATCCACCCCGCGCCGGGACAGACAGTAGACGATGCCCGAATCCCCGGGGTGTTCGGTGGTGATGAAGTTCAGCAGCTGCGACCTGGCCGACGCCTTCGGTTCGATCCGGTAGGTGATGTTGGGGCGGTCGAAGCTTGCGACGAAGTGCTCGGCATTTTGGAGGTGGAGGCGCTCGGTGAGTTCGGCGTGAGTGGCCGGAGTGGCCGTGGCCGTCAGGGCGATGCGCGGGACATCGGGGAATCGTTCGGCCAGCACGCCGAGCCCCAGATAGTCGCTGCGGAAGTCATGGCCCCATTGGGACACGCAGTGGGCTTCGTCGATGGCGAACAGGGAGATCTGTGCCTGCTCGAGCAGCCGCATCGTCCGCGGCAGGACGAGACGCTCGGGCGCGAGGTAGAGCAGGTCGATCTCTCCGGCGAGCAGCTGCTGTTCGACCTGCTGGGCAGTCTCGAAGTCGAGGGACGAGTTGAGATAGGCGGCCCGCACTCCGAGGTTCTCCAGTGCCGCGACCTGATCGGCCATGAGTGCGATAAGCGGGGAGATGACCACCCCGGCACCGGGCCTGACCAGGGCCGGGATCTGATAGCACAGGGATTTGCCGCCGCCGGTGGGCATGAGCACGACCGCATCCCCACCGCCGACAACCTGGTCGACGATGGCCGCCTGCTGACCCCGGAACTCCTCATAGCCGAAGACATCGTGGAGGACATCGAGGGCGGAGGCCGTGGCTGCGGAGGTCATGAGACCCACCCTAGTTCACCTCACTGACTCGAATCTCAGCACCGTGCGACCGCGGGACCGACTGCCGCACCGACTGCGGGCACGACCGTCCGAACCAACCCGACAGCCCTACCGCGCCGCGAACCTCCGGGCACCGACCAGCCCGGCCACGCACACCACAGCCACAGCGACGGCGAAGATCATGGTCGCGTTCGCCAGTCCCACCGTGGCGGCGAGGAATCCGGCACCGATCGCCGGCACCGACATGAACACATAGGCGAGGATGAAGTATGAGGTGGTCGCCTCGGTGCGGTGCTCGGGCGCGGTCACCGCGGTGATCGCGCGCATCCCGGTCATGAACACGAGCCCCTGCCCGGCCCCTGCCAACGCTGCGGAGACGATGAGCACCGGCAGCGATCCCGCTATGAGTGCGAAGACGAGTGCACCCATGCTCACGATCATGGTCACGGTCCCGCCGACGATGAGCAGGCGGTCGCTGAACCCGCGCAGCAGCACCTGCGCAGTCGCCGAGGCGCCGAAGAGGAGGAACACGACGGTGCCGGTGACCGCGGTCGACGTCACGTGCAGGGTCTGACCGATGAAGCTCGGCGCGATCGCCGAATACAGCCCGCACACCGCGAAGCCGGTGATCGCCCCAGGTGAGGCGGCCAGGAACATGCGCTTCGCCGAGGCGGGAATCCCCGGCAGCTGCAACTGCACAGCCGTCGCCCCGCCCCGCATTCGGTCCCGCACGAAGATGAGCGCCAAGCCGGCGATGACGAGCATGAGCGCGTTGACGAGAAACGGTGTGAGCAGGGGAGCGGGAGCGAAGCGAGCGAGCAGTCCGGAGGACAGGATCCCGAGTCCCAGCCCGCCCATATTCGCCGCCGTCGCCAAGGACCCGGCGAGCCGTTCGCGACCGGCCGGGGCGTTCTCGAGCACGGTGACGGTGGCCGTGGACGTGAAGATCCCCGCGGCCAGCCCGGACAGGACCCGGCCGGCCAACAGCAGGCCGATGTGGGAGCCGATGAGGAAGAGCACCGCCGATGCGATCGAGAAGACCACCCCGAGGCTGAGCACCGGCCGACGCCCCAGCCAGTCAGAGAGGCGACCGAAGACGACGAGCGCGCCGATGACCCCGACCGCGTAGATCGCGAAGAGCTGAGTGGTGAATGCGGTGCCGAACCCGAACCGCTCCTCATAGAGCGGATAGAGGGGCGTGGGCAGGGTGGTGCCCATCATGACGACGGCGAACACGTACACCGAGGCGGCCAGACCCCATCCCGTCGCGACCCGCGGTTCCGGGCGCCGCCGGTGTGCTGCCGCCGTTTCGTCGGCCACTGCCGCACCCCTTTCTCTGTCCGCAATCGTCCCTCGCCGAGGCGGTCCACCGTATCCGTTGACCCGATTGTCCGAGGACAGGTCCGGTGCCACTTGATCCTGACAGGTGCCTGCAGGCGGTGAACCGACTGCGATTGTACGCTGGAACTGAAAAGTCCATGCCTGCGTGAGCACATGGCGGATTGTGCGCACCCGCGAGAAGGAGCAGATTCCGATGACGGCCCAGAACAGCCCCGCCGAAGCCGACCCGAACGCACCGGCGGAGCCGACCCGGCGCCGTGTGATGAAGACGGCGGGCGTGGCCGGAACGGTGGCGGTCATCGGCGGCTCCGTGGCGGCCACCTCGGCGTGTTCGTCCGAGGATGAGGCGGAGCCGACGAAGGACTCGAGCCTGCCGACCTCCGACGTTCCCGTCGGTTCCGGCACCGTCATCGAGGACACCTACGTGATCACTCAGCCGAAGGAAGGCCAGTTCTTCGCGTTCTCATCGGTGTGCACCCACCAGGGCTGCCAGGTCACTCGTATCACCGAGGAAGCCATCATCTGCCCGTGCCATTCCTCGAACTTCTCGGTCACGACCGGAGAGGTGATGTCCGGTCCGGCCGAGGAACCGCTGCCGAAGTACGAGGTTACCGAAAGCGGCGGCACACTGACCGTCAAGGGCAAGTAGAGCTCAGAGAAAGAATCCGGGCAGGACCAGGGTTCCGGCACACAGCAGTGCGAGCAGGGCGGAGAAGCCGAGCCCGCTCGCCTCGTTCCGGCGCGCCTTCGCATCGTCCGAACGCCACGGCAGATCCGGCCACACGAGTGCGGTACGAAAGACGGAGACGACGATGACGAGCATTCCGACCAGCCAGACGTAGATGAACCAGGTCTCCCAGCCTCCGAACGGTGTGATGAGGCGGATGAGCAGCACGAACACGACCGCCGTGACCATCCCCGAGAGCAGTCCGATCCGGGACGTCGCGCGGGGCGCCCGCCACGCGGTGAACGCACCCCAGGCCACGAGGAGCGCCCCGAAGACAGTCGAGACGAGGTCCGGACTCATGAGCGTTCTCCCTCCATCGAGCGGGCGTCCGTGGATGCGGCACCGATGAGCGCCGCGGCCGCATCGACGTCGTTGGCGGAGTCGTTGAGCACAATGACGCCGTCTCCGGACTTCGGGTCGAAGCCGAGATACGACCGATAGCCGCCGGTGCCGCCGTTGTGCCAGGTGATGGTCGAGCCGTCGTGCGTCGTCGTGAACCACGCCCAGCCGATGCGGTCGTCTTCGAAGTCGGTTCGAGGTTCGGCCGCCTCGGCGCCCGGCGCGGTTCCGTCGCTCACGGCTCGCAGCCAGATCGTCAGGTCATGCGTCGTGGACCGGATCGCCCCGGCTGGCGCGGATCCGCCGAGAGTCCACGGTGCGGCAGGCAGCCCCGATGCCGTGAACCCGTGGGACAGTCCGTCCACGGACTCCGGGACGAACGTCTCCTTCATTCCCAGGGGTTCGGTGAGGCGGTCGCGGACGAGATCGGAATAGTCCCGGTCGGCCGCCTCGGCGAGGGCTTGGCCGAGAACAGCGAACCCGTAGTTCGAGTACTCGGGTTCGGGATCGCCGACCTCCACTTTGCTGAGGCTGGCCACGATGGCGGCGGCATCACCGCGGTACGGGTCGGTGTGGAGGTAGTTCGACAGGACGCTCATCACCCCGTCGCTGAAGCTCGGGGCGGGTTCCTGGGCTGGCAGCCCCGACCGCTGCATCGCAATCGACTGGAGCGTCACCTCGGCGACCTTTCCCTCCAGCTCCGGCCATACCTCGCCGAGGCGGGTGTCCGCTTTCACCTCGCCCCGGTCGATCGCATCGGCGAAGAGAGCGGCCGTGAAGGTCTTCGTGATCGAGCCGATCTCGAACTCGGTGTGTTCATCGGCTCCGGTGCCCGCGAAGGTCACCTCGTCGCCATCGATGCGGGCCGCGGCCACATGCTGCCAATGCTGGCTGCCGAGTGCGTCCTCGAGTTCGGTCATGAGCTCGGCATCTCCCGTCGGCGCACCTTGGAATCCGCGCGGCCACGGGGTGATCGCCGCGAGCACGGCGGCCGTGACGGTTGCCGCGATCACGGCGATCAACATTCGCCGAGGCGGCCTTCCCGCAGCCACAGATGTGCGGTGATTGTCGAAGGTGGTCATCGTTCCTCCTGGTCAGCAGGGGCGGAATGGGTGGTGGTCGGAGCCAGGTTGCGCGGTGTGCGAGTGGCACACGGGCGAGAGGTTCTGTCAGTGTGTGCCGATGAGGACGAGGGTGAGCAGCGGAACTACTCGCTGAGCAGGCACGCGCCAATGTCCGCGGCGGGCACTCTCTAACCAGCCGGCCCCGACGAGGGCGTGCACATGGTGATAGATCTGGCCGGACGTGCCGAACCGCTCATCCTTGCCCAGCTCGGCCACGGTGCTCGTGCCCTCGTAGATCGCCTGGAGCAGCTGCAGGCGGACCGGGTGGCCGAGAGCTGCCAAGGATCCGGCCGCCTCGGCGAAATCGATCTGCGCCAGCCCCGCGCTGCTCAGACCCATCTGCCACGCCACGGGACCGCTGCCGCCCGGGGGGTCGTGTACCCGGTATAGGTCACTCCGCCCTCCTCGCCGAGGTGGTCGACGAGTCCGTGCAGCGCCCAGAACGTCTCCGCGTCGCCCGGCAGGGCTGTGTTCCGGGCGTCGGGTGGGACTGACGATTCCGGGGTACCGGATGGCGCCGGTGATTCCGCGCTGATCGATGACGTTCTGTCCGCCTTCTGCTGCGCCGCGCCAGGCTCCTGCGATGCGGAGGATTCTGCGGCCGCAGTCTCGAGTTCGGCAACTCGCTGTTCGAGAGCGGAGAGTCGATCTTCTGCCGAGGGTGTCGATTCCATATCTCGATAATACAGAAAATACGTAATTACGTAAATATATGAAATGCAAAGTGGCGCCACCCGCTCACCCGTCCCTGAGCCGACGCTGACCGGACAGACTCAGGCGGGCGACCTAGACTGGTGCCGTGATGAGTACCGAAGATCCGCGCACCGAATCCACAGCCCCGCGTAACGAAGCCGCCCCGCAGGCCATTGCCGCAGCGAGTCGACTCGGCTGGCCCATGGTCGTACGCGGAATCCTCGGCGTCGTCTTCGGCATCGTCACCGTCTTCTGGCCCCGCGATTCGAGCAACCCTCTGCAGCTGAGCCTGCCGACCGAGGTCGTCGACCACCTCGCCATCGCCTACCTCATCCTCTTCGCCGTGGCCCTGGTCTTCCAGGCCGTGCGCTCGCCGTTGAACGTGCGCACCGCGATCTTCGGACAGGCAGTCATCGCGATCCCGGCCATCGTCTTCCTCTTCCTCGCCGACCAGCCCGCCGAACTGCGCGCGGCCCTGAGCATCTGGGCCCTGCTGCACGGCGCTCTCGAATTCTGGGCCTACCGACAGCTGCGCTCCCAGCCCATGGCCTCGGACTTCCTCATCGCCTCCGGAGTCCACGTCCTGCTCGGCATCATCCTCGTCTTCGGTGACGGCATGGAGGCGCTGTCGATCCTCGGCTTCACCGGTGCCGCGACCCTCATCGCCGGCGTGATCTTCATCATCGGCGGCTACTCCCGCCTGAGCAAGGGCCGCCAACTGGCGAAGCTCGGTGCCCTGCCCGAGCAGATCGACACCCCCGTCGAGGCGGCCGACCCCGCCGAAGCCGTCGATCGTTCCGATGCCGCCGGCTCCAGCGACTCTGACACAGAAGCGGCCGATGCCGACTCGGTCGAAACGGCCGAGGCCGCTGCCGATTCCGATCGCGCTGCCGACGCCGATGATTCCGAGGATCCCGGCGATCCGGACAGTGATACCCCAGTGAAGAAAGAGCCGTGACCGGCATCTGAGCCAACCGAGACATCAGAGGTGAGATGAGCACTGTCGAGCACGAGAGCGCAACCGAATCCCGATTGGCCACCATCGCCGCCTCGGTGAGGTCCTCCGAGCTGTTGGGTGATCTGGCCGAAGCCAGCCGAGCCCTCGACCCCGATCTCTTCCGGCGTCTCTTCGAACTTTCCCGTTCCCCTTCGCTGCTGGTGGCGACCGACTACGACGGGACGATCGCCCCCATCGTCGACGTCCCCAGCCAAGCCTTTCCCTTGGAGAGCTCGGTCGACTCACTGCGCGCGCTCGCCTTGCTGCCGTCCACCTCGGCGGGGGTGATCTCCGGTCGCAGCCTGCGCGACCTCGCGGCGATGTCGCGCCTGCCCCGGGAGGTCCACCTCTTCGGGTCCCACGGCGGTGAGACTGACACATTCACCATCGACACCCTCACCGAAACACAGCGGGCGGTCCTCGCAGATTTCCGAGCCGACCTCACCCGCACCCTGCCGCGCGATGCAATTGAGCACAAGACCACGGGCGCGGCTGTGCACCTGCGCGGATTCGACGAGACCGACCGGAGCGAGATCGAAGCCGCCGTCGAGAAGCTCGCCGCCGCCCACCCGATCCACCCCACTCGCGGCAAACAGGTCATCGACCTTTCCGTCGTGCCTTCTTCGAAAGCCGACGCGCTCACCCGACTGCGCAGCCAGACCGGAGCGGAAGCTGTCGTCTTCATCGGCGACGACACCGCCGACGAGTTCGCGCTCGAGACGCTCGGCGCCGATGACCTCGGACTCAAGGTCGGTGCCGAAGCCGCGCCCACGCACGCCGACTTCCGACTGGACTCACCTGCCGAGGTCTCCACCGTCCTCAGTGCCCTGTTCGAACTGCGCAAATCCTGGCTCTTCGGCCGCCGCGCCACCCCGATTCAGCGGCACAGCCTCATCGGCAACGGACAGTCGACTGCGCTCATCGACCCCGCCGGCAGCATCTGTTGGATGCCTCACCCGCTGCCGCACTCGGCGTCGATGTTCTCCGAGGTCCTGGGCTCCGAGGCGGCCGGATTCTTCGCCGTCGCCTCCGACAACGGTGCCGCACCGCTGACACAGCGCTACCTCGGGAACTCGACCTTGCTCGAGACCCGGTGGGCCGGGCTGAGCTGCGTCGACTACCTCGCTCCTGTCGACGGACACAGCGACGACACAATCGTCGTCCGCGTGCTCACTGGCGACGCCCCGACCCGTATTCGCTTCGCCCCCAGACTCGACTACGCCACGGTTCCCACCCGCATGACCAGGACCGATGACGGAGTGGCGGTGCTCGGCACCGCGGAGCCGATCGAACTCCACGCCCCCGGAATCGATTTCGACATCGTCGAGAACGGCGACTCCCACACCGCCGAGGCGACCGTCGTTCCCTCGCAGGCGCCCGGCGGATCCGTCGTCCTCGTCCTTGCCTGCGGATCAGGCACGGGCGACGCCGGATATATGGCCACCGGCGGAGAGCATCATGTGCGCGAACGCGCCCTGAACTTCTGGACGAACTGGGTCGACTCGCTCACTCTGCCCGGTCACCACCGCGAAGAGGTCATCCGCTCCGCGATCACCCTGCGCGCCCTGTGCCACGAGCCCACCGGCGGAGTCCTCGCCGCCCCCACAACCTCCCTGCCCGAGGGCATCGGCGGCGTCCGCAACTGGGACTACCGGTACACGTGGCTGCGCGACGGATCGATGACCGTTCGCGCACTGCTCGCCCTCGGGTCCACCGGCGAGGCCGAAGGATTCCTCACCTGGCTTTCGGGCATCCTCGAGCGCACGGTCTCTCCCGAGCAGCTCCACCCGCTCTACGCCGTCGACGGTTCGGCACTGACCACCGAGGCGGTGCTCAACCACCTGCCCGGATACGCCGGATCACGGCCGGTGCGGGTGGGCAACGCCGCTGAACATCAGGTCCAACTGGACGTGTTCGGCCCGGTCACGGAGCTCCTCGATGAACTCAGCGACCACCTCGGCGAGCTGCCCGAGGATTATTGGACGCTCACCTGTCAGATGGTCGAGGCCGTGGGCAAACGCTGGTTCGAGGCTGATCACGGGATCTGGGAGGCCAGGCGCGCCCCGAAGCACAACGTGTACACGCGGGTGATGTGCTGGGTCACGGTCGATCGGGCGCTGCGGATCGCGGATCGGTTTGATCGGGAGCCGCCCGGTGCGTGGCGGCAGCTGCGTGAGGAGATCGCCCACGACGTCCTCACCCACGGCTTTAACGAGGAGGTCGGGGCATTCACCGTCGCCTACGGAGAGACGGACCTTGATGCGGCGGCGCTGTTCGTCGGGCTCTCGGGGCTGCTCGAGGTCGACGATCCGCGATTCGTGTCCACGGTCGACGCGATCGAGCGTGAGCTGCGGGTCGGTCCGACCGTCTTCCGCTACCGCTACGATGACGGGCTGCCCGGTCTCGAGGGTGGGTTCCACATCTGCACGACGTGGCTCATCGAAGCCTTCATCAAGGTCGGCCGCATTGACGACGCCTGGGACCTGTTCCGGCAGGTCGACGACCTGCTCGGGCCCACCGGACTGCTGTCCGAGGAGTACGACCCCGTCGCCGAGATGCACCTGGGCAACCACCCGCAGGCATACTCACACCTCGGCTACATCCGCGTCGCCCAGCAGCTCGACGCCCACCGCCCCAGCTGAGCGCAGAACCTGGTCGGGCGAGGCACTTGGCGCGCGGCGGCTGTGGACTCACCTGCTCGCGCTGCCCTGTTGATAGTGGCAAAATGTCCGAAATTCCTGGCGGATTCAGACTTTTCGCCACACTCATCTTCTGCCGGAGCGGGGATTGGTGAGACTTTTCAGGCCCTGAGCCGGCACCGGACGTAGAAATCCGCGGCGAGAAGTGGGTCGGTCACGCTTTCCGTAGGCCATTCGGCCACCGCTCTCCACTCGTGCGCTGGTGCCTGTGGACGCATATCCGCTGTCCACAGGCACTTCTTCTGCACTGGCCGCGAGGCAGCCCGAACAGGCACGATCATTCGTCATGGACTCAGGACGACTGCAGAAGACAGCGGCCACGTCCGGACTGGTATCGGGACGGGCACCGACGGGTAGGGAACCTGCGCGGAAATGGCCCATCCTGCCCTGGACTGAGAAGCCGCGGATGCTGATGAAGGCGCCTGTGCCCTTCTCTCGTACCGAGGCGGCCGCGCGCGGGGTGACCCGTTACAAACTGCTGACCAGCTCACGGTATGTGCAGATCACACATGGAATGTGGATAGACACGGAACCCGAAACCGACATCATCGCCCCGATCTGGGCAGACGATGACTGGGCGCGGGACCAGGTCAGGCTCACTGCGGGCATCGGGGTCGATCCCAGATCAGTCGGATGCAATGTCACTGCAGCCCGTTTGTACGGGCTGCCGTTGCCGGGGTCGGCCGATAGGCGTCTGCACGTGGCGGTCGGCGAGGCGAATGCTTCCCGGCGACGGCGGGATGCGGTCCTGCACCGGTATGTCCGGCTACGGGCAGATGACTTCTTCGGCCTGCCGCTCATCTCAGTGCCCCAACTATTCGCGGAACTCGCCGGAGTGCTGACGACCGAGCAGCTGGTCGAGCTCGGTGACGCTGCTGTGGGCAGGTGGCATTGTGGCCCACTCACAACGATTGCTGAGATCCGCGCCGAACTGGCCGCTCGGTCGCGGCTGGTCGGACGACGGACTGCACAGAAAGCGATCGAATTGGTCCGTGAGGATGTGGACTCGCCCCCGGAGACGCGCCTTCGCCTGCAGTTGATCGCGGCCGGATTTCCCGAGCCGTCCGTGCATCCGGCCGTGTACTGCGGCCTGATCGATTCGGTGCTGCATCCGGACATGGGATACCCGGACATCCGATTCGCCATCGAGTACGAAGGCGATCATCATCGCAGTTCACCGGCGCAGTTCGCTGAAGACAATCGGCGAAACGCCGCGTTGGAGGCCGAAGGGTGGTTCGTTCTCAGAGTCTCGAAACGCTCGAACTGGGCGGACATCCGTCGAATCGTCGAACACCGCCTCCGCCGAGCGGGTCTGTTGTGAGTCGGGTCTCTTTGAATGTGGCGAAAAGTCCGAAACTACCGTGAATTTCAGACTTTTCGCCACTATCGACTCAATGTCGCCGGTAGTTGCACCCTCACTCTACGAGGAGGGTGACCACCTCAGCGACGCAGGCGGGGCGATCCTGTCCGTCGATCTCGATCGTGTGTTCGAGGATGACCTGAGTGCCCTTCTCGCCGCGGATGACGTCCTTGACGTTGATGATTCCGCGCAGTCGGGAGCCGACGAGGACGGGCTGGAGGAAGCGGACCTTGTTGAGTCCGTAGTTGACGCGGATCGACACGCCTTCGATGGTGAAGACCTCCGTGGAGAACTTCGGGATGAGGGAGAGGGTGAAGAACCCGTGGACGATCGTCGCACCGTAGGGGCCTTCGGCCGCGCGCGCTTCGTCGACGTGGATCCACTGGTGGTCGCCGGTGGCGTCGGCGAAGGTGTTGATGGCGTCCTGATCCATCGTCATCCACTCGGAGGAGCCGAGCCCCTGGCCGATGAGTGATTCGATCTCGTCGATGCCGTTGATTGTGCGCACGTGGTTCTCCTTTGATCCTGAATCAGATGCTGAGCGGACATTCGATTGATGTTCGCCGTTCTTGGCATCATACGTGTACGGCCGTGCGACGCCACCCCGCCGTCCGGACTGTGAGTCCCAAAATCCGAGTCCGTGAGGTTGACGGTTCGACTCCTTTAGGTTGGAGGCATGGCAGGCTATTCCGAGGACCGTCCCGAGACGCTGACACATCCCCTCTCACCGAGGTGGCTGGAGCGTCCCGACGGCTATCGTCATTTCGAATCCGCGTACTTCGTCGGCCGCGGGAAGGAGACGTTCGACCGCTGCGCCGAGGAGCTCCTGCACTGGGAGGTCAAGATCCGCAGCGGCTTCGACATCGATGTGGACGTCGACGCCATTCTCGTCGGAAGTGCGGACGCGGTCAGTCGAGCGGCTGGAGCGGAGTCGACGGCCGATGTCGACGCTCGCGCGGACGGAGTGAGATCTGGTCGACCGCCTCGTGTGCGGCAGGGGCAGGAACCGACGATTCGAGTGCGTCTCGGTCCCTTTCGACTGCCTGAGCCCTCACGCGTCATCGACGTCTTCGAAACGGAAGATCGGTGCGGTTTCACCTACGGAACGAAGCCGGGACATCCGATCACTGGAGAAGAGTCATTCATCCTCATCCGCACCGCCGATGACCGGGTGTTCCTCGTTCTGAGGTCGGTCTCACGGGCAGGGTTGGGAATCTGGCGCCTCGGCGAACCCTTCGTCCGGCTCGCTCAGATCATCTACCGACGCCGCTACAGCAGGGCATTGCGCACCCGACGCAGCTGAGCGAGAAGCGCTCGTACAGTGAGGTCACCTCACTCCGAAACCGGATGCGGGTGCATCGCCGCGGGCGCGCGTTCAGGTGGCGGGTCACTTGCCGGGGATCGAGCTCCGAGCAGGGGTGTATTCCCAGTGCCACGGCTCGTACATGCTCGCCTTGGCCCAGTCGGGGTTCTCCCAGCCGTATTCGTCACCATGCTCGACGAGCCAGTTCCATGCTCCGGTCTTGTTGGCGACTCCACCGCCGAGGTCGAGGGCGATTCCCCAACCGTGCAGTGAGGTTCCCGGCTTGGCGGCCAGTCCCGGCTTTCGGCTGGCCACAGAGAGCTGGCCGGCCATGTCACGGTAGGAGTCCGTGATCTCAAGTTCCTTGCCGGTGTCCTTCTTGTAGGCGGCGTTCATCTTCGCGAAGGAGACGGCGGCGTCCGCACGGAGTCGGTGGTCTTCCTTGCCGAGGTCGCACAACCACTCATCGGGCAGCTCGCCGTTGCCGGCGGACTGATCGAAGTTCTGCTTCTCATCGCAACCGGGCAGAGCACTCTTCTCGACCGCACGGGAGGCGGCTTCGACCTTCTTCTGCTTGGCGCTCGGCACGCCGATTTCCATCGACGACTTCCCCTTGGCCTCGGGGATGTCGGCGTTGACCTTCTCCGGGTTGATGGCAGCGGGTTCGCTGGCAGCGGTCGGGTCGGTCTTGACCTCGGCGCCTCCGCCGAGGTTGTTGACCAGCATGGTCACAGCGGTGGCGGCACCGGCCACGGAGACGGCCGCCAGGGTGGACACGGTCCGCAGCTTCCGCTTGCGCACGGACTTGAGCAGCGCACCATCGGACCCGCGGCTCTCGGCGGCTCCTGCGCTGACCCGGCGGGCAGACGATGAGCCGAAGGTCGGCGGAACCGCGGCGGCTTCACGAGCCATCGCGGCCCGACGCGGGGACGTCTCAGCTGCCCGGGCTTCGGCGGCCATAGCTGAGCGCCTGGGCGACAGGTTCTCGGCTGTGGAGTCAGCGGCTGCAGGGACGGTCGGTGTCCCGGTCTCGCGCGTCGAGGTGCGAGCGCGAGAGAACGGGGACGATGAGCGGCGCCTGTGCAGATCCCGTCGACGCACCTGCGGTTCTGTGGCCGATGATGACTCTGACATAACTCTCCGTGTGGTGTGACTCGTCGAAGACCGCCGAGGTTTCGACGACTTCAATACAACATCACAAAAGTGTAACGGGAATATATAGAACCTGTCATATTTAAGTGACGAGTCGCACCCATGGCCGGTCAGCCGACGCTCAGATCGGGTTCAGCGGAACCCCAGATGTCTGGCATTGCACGAGGTCAGCGCCTTACGGGCAGCAAGGCCGCGCCTCGGCGAGTTTATTCGGAACGGCTCTCGACATACTGCCGGAGCGCGCGTTCCTGGGCCTCTTCGTCGGGGAAGACCACTTCGGTCCGCGCGCCTCCTGTAACGGGATCGTTACTGAAGATCAGCTTGATGCCGAGCAGGCGGGCCTGCCCCTGTGCGATGACGAGACCGAGGCCCATTCCGCCGCCGCCGGCGGAGACGAAGCGGGTCGGACCGGTGTTGACGATGTCCGGCGGATAGCCGGAACCGGAGTCGGAGATGACGATGCTGCGCGTGCTCGTCTCCAAACGGATGGGATCCCCGCCGTGCTTGATCGCGTTGACGAGCAGGTTCGACACGATGCGCTCGAAGCGGCGGACATCGGTGACCAGCGTCGAGTTCAGGGCCGCTAAGTGAGTGTCGATCTGGTGACCGGCCAGGGCGCCCGAGGCCTCCATCGTGCCCAGCAGGGATCGGATCGTCTGATCGACGTCGACGCGGGTGAACTCGGGATTGGCGCGGCCGGCATCGAGACGGGATACCTCGAGGAGATCCTCGACGAGGACTTGCATGCGCACGACTCGGTCCTTGACGAGTTCGGCGGGGCGGGAATCCTCCTCGAGCAGATTCGCGGCATTGACCAGCCCGGTCAGCGGAGTGCGCATCTCGTGAGCGAGGTCGGCGGTGAAGCGCTGTTCGGAGTCGATGCGCTCGGTCAGTCGGGCGACCGCGGTGTCGACGGCCGTGGCGAAGGCCCACACCTCCTGGTCGGATTCGTCGATGACATCGGCGATGCGCGTCGTCGTGTCTCCCGCGGCGATCTTCCGGGCCGCCTGCGCGCCGAGGGTCAGCCGGCGGGAGATGCGACCGGCGACGATGGATCCGACACCGCCGACGACGAGTGCGGAGCCGATCATTCCGACCAGCAGCGCTTGATCGATGCGGCCGATGAGCTCCTGGCTGTCCTTCGTCGAAGCTCGCACGGAGATCACCTGGGTGTGCGAGCCGACCTCGATCGGAGCCGCCGCCCACACGATCTCCTCACCGTCGACCTCGGAGCGGATCGTCACGCTCTGCCCTTTGAGGGCGGACTTGCGCGCCTCCTGGGGCAGCTGCGGATCGTCGATGCGGGCGTTGAGGGTGAGTACCCCGGTCTCGGAGAAGATGGCCGTCGCATTCGTCAGCTGCTCGGTCACCGTCGACCGCATCCGGTCGTCCTCGGCCCGGGCCGCGGATTGGCGCAGCACGATCGAACACGACAGGACGGCGATGATCACCGAGGCGACGATGAGCAGAGAGATCTTCCAGCGCAGCGACATGCGATCAGCCTGCGAAACGGTAACCGAATCCGCGAACGGTTTCGATCATGTTCGCCCCGATCTTCTTCCGCAGGCGCTGGATGTGGACGTCGACGACGCGGGAGTCACCGGCCCATTCGTAACCCCAGACTGTGAACGCGATCTTCTCCCGCGAATACACGTGCTCAGGCTGCTCGGTCAGCAGCAGGAGGACACGCAGCTCGGTCGGCGTGAGGTGGACTTCCTCCCCGTCGACCTCGACGGTCAGGCGTCCGGTGTCGAGGACGAGGGACCCCAGTCGTGTGCGGAACGGACCCAGCCCGCTGTCGGAGCCGGACGTCTCCGCGGCCACCGTGGGGGATCCGCTCGGGCGGGGCGGAACCCCGCCGATGGCCTCTTCGTCGTCGTCCGCCTCGGGGGCGGTGGTGAACTTCCCCCCGGCACCGAGGTAGGTGTCATCGGATTCGAGCTGCGCTCGCAGTCGATCCCGAGTGTCCATTCCGGGGCTGGCGCCGAGGACTTCGGGGATGCCGTCGCCGGTGACCATGCCGCCGGGACCGATCACGGTTTCGTGGTGCTCATCCGCCTCGGGGGCGGGCGAGTAGCCGAACCTGTCGGTGCCGGTGGTGATGAATCTGCGGACGACCGCGCGGATGCGGGCGTTGAGCACCTGCATGTCGAAGGGCTTGGTGAGGTAGTCGTCGGCTCCGGCCTCGAGGGCCTGGACGATGTCGATGGCATCGGAGCGAGCGGAGATGATGATGATCGGGATCGTCGAACGCTCGCGCACGGCACGGCAGATGGAGGCGCCGTTCATCGTCGGCAGCATGAGATCCAACAGCAGGACGTCGGCGCCGTTGGCGGAGACGAACTCGTACCCCTCGCGGCCGTCGGCGAATGCCGAGACCGTGTAATCGAAGCGTTCGAGTCCGATCTGCGTCGTTTCGCGGATGACCTCGTCATCCTCGACCAGAACTATATGCATTACGTTTCTCCATTAAGCCGCGTGAAGCGTTGACCTGGTTCAAACCTACCGTCGTGCATGCGATACACCTGCACCGACCAGCCGGAGGGGCAGCATGCTTTGTCCCCGTCGGCGAACATAGCCTCCTGCACCACCAGTGTCCCATTTCTGCCGGGATCGACCTTGAGCTGATTGCCGGTGGCGATGAGCTCGAGTCGGGGCTCGCCGTTGTGTTCGCTGATGACCGCGCCGGCGATGGTCTCATCTCGCTGCTCGGGGTTGGCCACCGTGACGAGTTGGAACTTCTGTTTGCCGCTGAGGAACGGCGACGAGAACTTCAGGCAGTCCTTGCAGTCGGCGACGACCTTGGCCGCCTCCGTGCCGCTGCCGGTGACGGCGTATCCCGACGACGATTCGATGGCCTTGCGGACCTCGTCGAGGGAGAACGGTTCGTTCGGCTCCCCGGCGGCCTCGGTATTGGGGGCGAAGAGGGAAGGGGAGGGGTTGCCCTCGGGCGAGACTTTGAGGCCGCGATCGGGACCGCATGCTGTGACAGTGAAAGCCATGACTGCCGCAAGGAGGATCGCCGTGAAGGTGCGGACTGTGCGACGGAGCGATGTCGAATGGGGACTGCCGAGAGGAGTTGGGCTGAGAACTGTGCTGCCTGCCGTGGTCATTGGGACCGCGGCGTCTGCGCATGGTTCACGGCCAGGCGGGGCCTGGCTGGAGTGAAACGAGCACAGCGCCTCCCCGGAGGCGCGTCGGATGGTGACGGGCACACTCTCATTTTTGCCTGTTCGGAGTCCGTAGTCCACCTGGTCATCGGCTCAGGCGGCTCGGAGCCGTCCCCGGAGCGGCCGGGTATCGCGCTTCCCGTCGGCTTCAAGGCATCTTGTGGCAACCTCCGTGCGGCGGGGTGACGGTCGGTTGGGGCCGGCTCGGTGACGGTGGGGCCAACGGTTGGTCTGGGCCGGCTCGGTGACGGTGGTGCCGAGGTTCCAGGCATGGCCGTATGGGGTTTGATCTCGGCCACAGGATGGGTCGGCTCTCAGGTCCGACCGGTAGAGTGAGGGGCATGGCGCCCACGAACACCCCGAAGAAGAAGTCCACAGGCGGCAAGCCCACGAGCACGGTGTCCTACAAGGACGCGATCAAAGTCGGCGTCGTCTGCGCAATCGTCACCCTCGTTCTCGCGATCATCGTCACCCGAGCGTGGCAGGACGGCCGCGCCTTCGGCTACGCATTCATCTATGCCGGAGCGGCATTTGTGCTGGTGTCGGGCTTCACGAGCTACCTCAACTGGGTGATGCGCAAGGACACGCAGAACCAGAACCAGTCCTACCCAGTCATGCGCTGACTCCACCTTTCGCGGCATAACCTCGCGTGGCTCTCTTTTCCTGCAGCTGCTGAGGCGCCAGACACCGAAAGCGCCATAGCTCCCTGTTCCGGCAGGGGGTTATGGCGCTATCAGTGAGGGATGCTCCCGGTCGAGACGTGCGGCTCGTTGGTTTCTGCTGCGAACTGGTCAGCCGTCAGCGCCCCCGCTTACTTGAAGCGGAGCAGCCGGAGGCTGTTGAGGATGACGAACACCGACGAGAACGCCATCGCAGCACCGGCGATCATCGGGTCGAGCAGTCCGAACGCCGCGATCGGGATCGCCGCAGTGTTGTAGGCGAAAGCCCAGAACAGGTTGCCCTTGATGAGCCCCAAGGTCCGGCGCGAGAGCCGGATCGCCTGCGGGATCTGCAGCGGGTCGGACTTGACCATGGTGACGTCCGATGCCGCCATCGCCGCATCCGTGCCCGAACCCATCGCGATGCCGAGATCCGCACCGGCCAGAGCGGCGGCGTCGTTGACCCCGTCACCCACCATGGCCACTGCCCGTCCCTGACCCTGCAGTTCGCTGACCACGGAGACCTTGCCTTCCGGGCGGACATCCGCCCGGACCTCGGTGATCCCGAGCGCCTCGGCGACCACCTCGGCGGCCCGGGCATTGTCCCCGGTCAGCAGCACGGTGCTCAGTCCCAGCGAATGCAGCTCGGCGATCGCTGCCGCAGCCGTCGGCTTGGCCTCATCGGAGACGAAGCTCAGTCCACGGAACTGACCGTCGATCGCCAGCGCGACGATCGTGGCCCCGCGCGGCACCGAATCGGCCTCGAAGTCGACCGTGATTCCGCGTTCCCGGAGCAGGTCCGGGCGACCGGCGAGCACCTCGGCGCCATCGATCGTGGCCCGCAGCCCGCCGCCGGCGATGTTCTCGAAATCCGTGACCGGTGACCCGGCCGCGGTACCCACCTGATTCGCCGAGGCGGCCCCGGTCGAATCCGCCCCGTTGATCTCGGGAGCGGCTGCGACGATGGCACGGGCGATCGGGTGTTCGCTGCGCGATTCCAATCGGGCCAGGAAATCGAAGTCCGCGGGTGAGAGCTCGGTCCCGGTCAGGCGCATCACTCCGGTGGTCAGGGTGCCGGTCTTGTCGAGGACGACCGTATCGATCGACCGCGTCGACTCCAGCGCCTCTGGCCCGGAGACGAGGATGCCCAACTGGGAGCCGCGCCCCGACGAGACGGCGAGGGCCGTCGGCGTGGCCAGCCCCAGTGCACAGGGGCAGGCGATGATGAGCACGGTGAGCGCGGCATGCAGTCCCGCCGCCCAGTCTCCGGTGACGAAGGCCCAGGTGAGCAGGGTGACGACGGCGATGCCGAAGACGATCGGCACGAACACCGCCGAGATCCGGTCGGCCAGTCGCTGCACTGCGGGTTTGCCGTTCTGTGCACGACTGACGAGGTCAGCCATGGCCGCCAGCGTCGTATCCGCACCCACTCGGGTGGCACGGACCTCGAGCACGCCGGAGGTGTTGATCGTCGCTCCGGTGACGGAATCGCCTGGGGCGACCTCGACCGGAACGGATTCACCGGTGAGCATCGCCTCGTCGATGGCCGAATGACCGGTCAGCACCTCGCCGTCGGTGGCGATCTTCTCGCCGGGACGCACGAGGAAGACATCGCCTGCCACCAGCTCGTCGGTCGGCACCTGCACTTCACCACCATCGCGCAGCACGGTCGCGGACTTCGCGCCGAGGTCGAGGAGTGCCTTGAGCGCGGCCGTCGCCCGGTTCTTCGCCCGGTCTTCGGTGAGTTTGCCGATGAGCAGGAACACCGTGATCGCCGCGGCCGCTTCGAACCACACGTGGTATTCGGCCGGCACCGACCAGCCGAAGCCATCAGCGACGGCCCGGCCCAAGGTGAAGTAGGAGTACAGGCTTGCGACGATGATGCCGACGCTGACCAGGGTGTCCATGGTCGTCGACCCGCCGCGCGCGGCCTTGAACGCCGCCGAGTGGAACGGCCATGCGCCCCAGGTGACGACGGGCAGGGCGAGGGTCGCGACGATCCACTGCCAGCCGGTGAAGTGCCAGCTCATGACCATCGAGATCGCAACGATCGGCACCGCCAGGATGAGCGAGCCGATGAAGCGCGGCCGCAGATGGCGGGGATCGTAGTCGACGATCTGCGGGCCATCGCCGCCGGTGCCGGGGCTGCGCACCGTGGCGCCGTACCCGGCCTTCTCGACGGCGGCGGTGATGTCGTCGTCGCTGAGTTCGGAGTCGATGACCACATGCGCGGTCTCCAGCGGCAGGTTGACCTCCGCCGTGACCCCGTCGAGCCGGGTGAGCTTCTTCTCGATCCGAGCCGAACACGACGCGCAGGTCATGCCCGTGATGTCGAGTTCGAGCTCGCGCGGCATCACTTCACCTCGTAGCCGGCCTCATCGACTGCGGCACGGATCGCCGCGTCGTCGAGTTCGGCCGACGACGTGATCGTGACCGGGGAATCGCCCCCGGCGTTGAGGTCGACCGCGACCTCGGTCACGCCGCTGAGCGCGCCGAGCTCTTCTCTGACGGCGGCTTCGCAGTGTCCGCAGGTCATGCCCGAAACGGTGATGGTGGTGGTCGTCATTGTGTTCTCCTATCAGCTGTGAGATTTTCCCGACGTTCGAGTCTCAGGCGTCGTCGCACCCCGATCGGGCGGACGCGGCCTTCCGGCTCAGCTCTTGATGAGTCGGGAGATGGCGGCTGATGCCTCCTCGACCTTCTTCCGCGCTTCCTCTTCGTCGCCGGACCCGGCGGCGTCGACCACGCAGTGAGCGATGTGCTCTTCGAGGAGGTTGATGGAGACCGCGTGCAGCGCGGCTGTCGCGGCGGAGACCTGGGTGAGGATGTCGATGCAGTACTTGTCGTCATCGATCATCTTCCCGATGCCGCGGACCTGACCTTCGATCCGCTTCATCCTCCGCGCGAGAGCGTCCTTCTGCGGGGTGTATCCATGTTGCTCAGTCATGGTCACACCGTATACCCCCATAGGGTATAAATCAAGATCAAGCCTCGCCGAGGCGGCTGTGCGATTGCTCTCACCCCGCCCCGTCCGTGTTCTCCGGCTCCTACAATCGAATCATGCGTGCTGCCAGACTGTTCCGGTTCCCGGTCAAGGGATTCCCCGCCGAGGAGCTCACCGAAGCTCGGGTGGTCAAGGGCCGCGGAATCCGCGGCGACCGGATCGCGGCGTTCACGAACGGCAGCCTCGACGTTCCCGCCGACGCCTGGCACTCGTACTCCGCCTTCACCGTGCTCAAGAACGACACCGACCTGCAGAAATGGCAGGTGGGCGTCTCCCTCGCAGAGGCGTCCGACGACTCCGGCGCTATCCCCGAGGCGGCCGACCAAGACGGTGCAGCCGATGTCGGCTCCGCGACCGTGACTCTCACGGCTCCGACAGGGGAGTCGACGACCTTCTCCACCGGCGATGAAGAGGGCAGAGCCGCCTCGGCGAGCTTCCTCTCTGAACGTATACCCCCTCAGGGTACATTCCCGCGCTGCCTGGCCGTCGCGGATCAGGGGATGTTCGACTCGCAGCGCTCGGGGATCTCGCTCATCAACCCCGCGACGGTCGCCGCCATCGCCGATACGGACGAAGGACGCGCGGCCCTCGGTCTGAGCGCCGAGGAGACCGGCCCGACGCCGGCCGATGCAGGTGCCCTGGCCGATCCCAAGGCCGATGCGGCAACTTCGGCCGATCCTGCGGCCGCTGCGGGTGACTCGACCGAACCTGCCGCCGAGCTCGACCCATTGCGATTCCGCGGCAACATCCTCGTCGATGGACTCGCCCCATTCGAGGAATTCGCACTCATCGGTTCGGTCATCCGCCTCGGCGGCGTGCGCCTGGCGATCCGCTCGACGATCGAACGCTGCCCGGCAACGACCATCAACCCGACCACCACCGAAGTCGACGTCAATGTGCCTCGCCTGCTCAACTCCGCCTGCGGGCACCTGCACTGCGGAATCTACGGGCAGATCCTCGAGACCGGCGATGTCACGGTCGGCGACGAGATCACCGTCGAAGGCCTGGCCCCACGCGAACTGGTCAAGGTCGCGCGCACCCCGCGGTTCATGACCGTCGTCGGCCGCCGGCAGATCTGCAACGACATCGTCGAGGTGGCCCTGCGCGACGACCTCGGATGGATCCGCGAGTTCGACGAACCGGGCACGAACCTACGCGTCCACCTCGACCTCGGCGCACCGTTCTGGCGGACCTATACGATCATCGACGTCGACGACGACATCGTCCGCATCGCCGTGCGCACCCAGGGCAAGGGCTCCCGCGCCGTGGCCTCGCTGGAAGAAGGGCAGCGGATCCTCACCTCCGGTCCGCACGGAACCATGACCGCCTCCCGCGTCTTCGGTGGCACAACAGCCCTGATCACCGCGGGAATCGGCATCACTCCGAGCCTCGGACTGCTGCGCAGCGACGGTTTGGCCGACCTGCCCGCCACGGACCGGATCCGACTCTTCCACGTCGACCGCGACCACCGCACCGCATGCCTGTGGAACCGACTGCAGGACCGTGCCCACTCGGGTGCCGTGCCCGTCGAGACCCACCATCGCGACACCGCGACGGCGGGCCGACCCGGCCACCGCGACCTCGTCGACTGGGTGGCCGGCTGCGACAACGTCATGGTCTGCGGACCCCGCGACTTCACGGCGGCCGTGCTCGCCGCCGCGGACGAGGCCGGCGTTCCCGCCGTCCACCAGGAGACCTTCGCCTCGCCGAACACGGGAATGAGCGAGGCCATCGCAGCATGTTCGCCTGCCGAGGTGACCCTGGAGGAATCGGGGACGAGCTTCGTCTGGCAACCACAGGAAGGCACTCTGCTCGAATCCTTGGAAGCGCGCGGATTCCGATCCCCGAGCTCCTGCCGAGGCGGATCCTGCGGAACCTGCTCGGTGTCCCTGGCCTCCGGGTCAGTGCTCTACCCGATCGAACCGGCCGCCCGTGTCGAGGACGACGAAGTGCTCGTGTGCTCCGCGGTCCCCGCCGGACCCATCAGTCTGGCGCTCTGAACCCGGCTCTCTGCATCCGGCAGGCTGACCGCCTGACCCGCCTGATTGACCCGGCAGACTGACCCGGCAGACTGACCCGGCGGGCGGCCCTTGACCGGGTGGCACAATGGTTTCCATGCCGAAGAAGAAGCGCACCGTGCTGTCGAAGGGACCCGCCGGACCGGTGGGTCGCCTGAGTCGGTGGGTTCGCCTCAGCGCGGCCGGGCGGATCATGTTCGCGAACTCGATCATGCTCGTGGGCATCATGGTGCTCACGACGAGTCTGCTCTATCTTCAGCTCTCCCAGCTGAACACGAAACGCGAACAGGACCTGCTGCGGTCGGCGGCAGACAACATCTCGATGTCGCTCGGCCTCGTCGGCACCGGTGAGGCCAGCCACGACGACTACCTCGACTCCGAATCCCGCGACGATGTCCAAACGCTTCTGAACAACGTCATCAGCCAATACGGCTTCGACATCGCCGCGGTCGTGCCCATCGACTTCCTGCTCACTCCGCCCACCCTGGGCTCGCCCGGACGGCAGCAGGCGCTGGAGGAGAAGACCGCCTCGGCGGATTCAGGGAAGATCCCCGAGGATTCGATCGACCAACTGGCCCAGGCCATCGACGGGAAGGCCCTGCAGGAGGGCAGATCGATCGTGCGCTTCATCAACGACGGCGGCCCGGCCGACGGCACCATGTACGTCCTCACCCCGGTCTACGCCGAACACGTCGGCGTCGACGGGATGAGGTCCGACACGGTGGTCGGCGCCGTCATCGTCGGCAGCTCCGCCGATTCGGTCCGCGAAGGCTTCCTGGCGCAGGGCAAATGGCTCATCGGCATTGCCGTGCTCACCCTCATCCTCGGCATAGGATCCTCATGGGTGACATCGCGCGGCCTGCGCCGAGTCACGGGTGACTACGGTGCCGACGAGCTGCGCAGCATGCTCGACTTCTACTCCTCCGTGCTCACGGCGGTGTCCGAAGGTCTGCTGCTCGTCGACCGAGCTCGCGGGATCGTGCTCATCAACACCGAGGCCAGGGAACTGCTGGGCATGCCTTCCGTCGGTGATGATGAGGACCCGGGCCCCACCTCGGCGGAGGAGATGCCGCTGCGCGAACGCGACCTGCCCAAGGCGCTGCACGATCTGCTCGCCTCCGGGCGGTGGGCCCGCGACGAGATCCACTACACCGACGACCGCGTCCTCGTCGTCAACCAGCAGCCGACCGAGGCGGCCAGCGATACCTGGGTCGTGACGATGCGCGATCACACGGAGCTGGCCGAACTCTCCGGCGAGCTCGTCTCAGTGCGGTCCTTCTCCGATTCCCTGCGCGCACAGACCCACGAATATGCGAACCGGCTGCACATGGTCGTATCCCTGCTCGAGACCGGGCACGTCGATGAGGCCATCGACTTCGCGGCCAAGGACATCGACGATCTCAACCGGGTCAACGGGGACGGGTCGATGACCTTCGACCACCCCGTCCTGTCCGCACTGCTGCTGTCCAAGATCGCCCAAGCCGGCGAGGCGGGAATCGAGATGACGGTGGACACCGCAGACCTCACGGGCAACCTCGGCGGAGACGATCGCGACCTCGCAACGATCCTCGGCAATCTCGTCGACAATGCCTTCGACGCTCTGAGCAGGCAGGATGTTCTGTCCGACGACAAGAGGGTCCACGTCGAGCTCTCCGGTTCCGGTGGTCCCGGCGGATTCACGATCGAAGTCAGCGACGACGGTCCGGGCATCGATGAGGAGCACCTCGACGCGATCTTCGAACGCGGCTGGTCGACGAAGCACGACGGCGTCGAGACCGACCAGGGGCTGGGACGCCAGCAGACGGGCACCCGCGGGGTCGGACTGTCCCTGGTCGTGCAGGCGATCCGCCGCCTCGGCGGAGCCGTCGACGTGCAGGGCCACGGAGAGGAAGGCGATCGATTCAAGGGCGCCGTGCTCACGGTGTGGCTGCCGGACCCGAGCGGTCCGGGTCATTCGGGTGGCGGGCAGACCGGCACCGGGCAAGCCGGATAGGGCCGGGGCGTCGCCGCTCAGGCCGGTTCCGGTCAGGTCGACCAGACCGGGATGTGACGGGACTGCAACACGATTCGGGGCGCTGTCAAGCGGGTGAAGATAGACTGGCGGCATGTCGGAAACAACTGCGCCTGAATCGAGCATCGGTGTGCTCGTCGTCGAGGACGAGGTGGTCGCCGCCCGTGCTCACGCGAAGTACATCGACCGCATCGACGGCTATCACATCGCGGGAGTGGCGAAGAACGCCACCCAGGCGATGGCCGCTCTCACGGGTCAGATCTACGGCCTCGACCCCTCCGGCATCCACCTCGTCCTCCTCGATATGAACCTTCCGGACGGGCACGGGCTCCAGGTCTGCCGCGCCATCCGCGGTCAGCGCGTCGACGTCGACATCATCGCCGTCACCGCTGCCCGTGACATGCAGATCGTGCAGGAGGCTCTGTCCTACGGCGTCGCCCAGTACATCATCAAGCCCTTCACCTTCCCCGTCTTCAAATCCAAACTGGAGGCGTACTCGTCCTTCCGCAACCGCCTCGGCGGGGACTCGAACGACGGTGAGGTCACGCAGACCGAGGTCGACAAGGCGATTTCAGCCCTGCGCACCCACACCGTGGCGGCCACCGCGAAGGGCGTTCCCGATGCGGTCCAGGCCGAGGTGAAGAGCCTGCTCAATGAGAATCCCGGACAGTCTGCCGCAGAGCTGGCCGAGGGGCTCGGAGTCTCTCGAGTCACCGCTCGTCGCTACCTCGAATCCATGGCCGACGCCGGGTTGCTCGAACGTCGTCCCCGGTACGGTTCGGCCGGACGCCCCGTCCTCGAATACACCGTCGTCGCCGACGCCGGCTGACCGTGCTGAGGGCTCTGCCCTCGCCGCACGGCAATGGACATTGCGGAACCCTCGGTAGAGGATGGTTCCATGTCTAAGAAATCCCGGGTCTGGCTGGCCGTCTCACTCGTCCTCGTGCTGCTCGCCGGAGCCGGAGTCTTCGCTCTCTTCCGGCTGCCGATGACGAAATCATCCGCCGCCGAGGCAGCCGCCCACGACCTCGCCGAAGAGCAGCTGAGCTCGGACATCTGGCACGAGAAGGACCTCGCCCAGGGCCTGTTCGACCGGGTCACTAAGTCGTTGCGCAAGAGAGTCGACCTGCGGTCGGTCACCGTCGACGACATCACCGAGGCCGACGGTCGGACCGTGGCCACACTCGACTGGACCTGGGCGAACAACGACGGTGAGTCCTGGGAATACAGTTCACAGCTGCCCCTGGAGAAGAACGGACTCTTCTGGTGGGCGGACCTCTCGGAGAAGGCCATCCACCCGAAGCTCGGCGAGGGCGGCAGCTTCGCACTGCGCGCGAATCCGGGTGGACGTGGGAAGATCCTCGGCGCCGATGACGAAGTGCTCATGGAAGAGGGGAAGGTCATCGATATCGGCATCCATCCGAACCGCCTGGAACCCGACACCATCAGCAGACTCGTCAAGGGGCTCAACGACGGAGTCGACTCCCTCGGCCTCGACGCCGATGACCTCGAGAAGTCCGTCGATGGCGCCGAAGGCAACCAGCTCGTGCCCGTCGTGACCCTGCGCGAAGACGACTACAAAGAGGTCAAGAGCGCCATCCACGATCTGCCGGGAGTCCTCTTCACCGAGGACACCCAGACCCTGACCCGGTCCCGCGGGTTCGCTCAGGCCACGCTCGGTTCGGCCGGGCCCGCCAGCGCCGATGACATCAAGAAGTCCAAGGGCAAGGTCATCGCCGGTGACGTCGTCGGCCGCACAGGACTGCAGAAGACCTTCAACTCCCGCCTCGCAGGACCCGGCAGCGTCGAAGTCTTCGCCAAAGGCGATTCGACCGATGACAAGGGCGGAAAGACGAAGCTGACCAGCCTGTACGCATTCGAATCGAAGGACGGCGAAGACCTCGAGACCACCCTCGACGTCGACATCCAGACCGCCGCGGACAAGGCGGCTGCGACTGCGAAGAAACCCGCCGCCGTCGTCGCGATCCGCCCCAGCGACGGTCACGTGCTCGCCGTGGCCAACCACGACCCGGAAGGAGCGGCCTGGGACCGAGCACTGAGCGGCCAATACGCTCCCGGCTCGGTATTCAAGATCGCCTCGGGGCTGGCCCTCCTCGACTCCGGGGTGAAGCCCGACGATGACATCGACTGCCCGAAGACCGTGAATATCGGCGGCAAGAGCTTCAAGAACGCCGAAGACGAAGTGCTCGGCAACGTCAGCTTCGCCGACGACTTCGCACACTCCTGCAACACCGCATTCGTCTCCTCCGCCGAGAAGGTCACCGGCGATGAGGTCGCCGACGCCGCCGCCCAGCTCGGTATGCTCGGCGACGCCTCGGCCATCGGCGCGAAGATGGCCTCGGTGCCCGCCGACGATGACGAAGTCACGCACGCCGCGCAGATGATCGGTCAGGGCAAGGTGCAGTCGAGCCCGCTGGCCGTGGCGACGATGGCAGCCTCGGTGGAGGCGGGGGAGACGGTCACCCCGCAGCTCATCCTCGGTGATGCCCTCGATGAGGCGAAGGGCGGCGACCAGGGCGCAGACGACGGCAGCGACGGCGACGCCCCGACACTCGACACAGACGCGGCGAAGGAGATCTCAGAGATGATGCGCAAGGTCGTCACCGAGGGGACCGCCACCGACCTGAAAGACGTTCCCGGCGATCCCGTCCACGGCAAGACCGGAACGGCCGAATACGGCGACGAGACCCCTCCACGCACCCATTCGTGGTTCGCCGGATTCCAGGGGGATCTGGCCGTGGCCGTCCTAGTCGAAGACGGCGGATTCGGCGCCGAGGCGGCCGTGCCGGTGGCGCACGAATTCTTCGACAACGTCAACTGACCCCCACCGAGGCTGGGCCACCCAGGCGGCCCAGCCGAGGGCAGCGGCAACCGCAGTTCCCTGCAGTTGCCGCGCCTCGACTTGGACGTGCCCCTTACTTCATGCGCAGGGAGCGCATGGCTGTCAGCGCCCCGGTCATGGCCTTCGCGAACGTCTTCTGATCGAGCGGGCCGGTCGGCGCGATCGGGTGGAGGCGCTGTTCGGCGATCGTGTGGGAGTACATGAACTGATAGAGGCCCTCGGGCCCGTGCCGGTGGCCCAGGCCCGAAGCCTTGACTCCGCCGGCCGGGGCGTCGATGGATCCCCAGGTGGCCGGGTAGACCTCGTTGACATTGACCATGCCGGCTTCGACCTGTCGCGCGATCTCACGCCCATGGGACCTGGAGTACACGGAAGCCGAGAGTCCGTAGTCACTGTCATTGGCAGCAGCGATCGCAGCGGCATCAGACGGCACCGAATAGATGGAGACGATGGGACCGAAGGTCTCCTCGCGATGCAGCTCCGCCGAAGCGGGAACGTCCGTGAGCACTGTCGGCGCGTAGAAGTAGGGGCCGAGATCCGGCAGCGGGTGTCCGCCGGCCAGCACCGTGGCTCCGACGCTGCGTGCCTGTTCGACGTGGTTTGTGATCGTCTCGAGCTGCTTCGGCCCTGCCAGAGTGCCCATGTCCGGTCCGTACTCGAACTCGGCTCCGAGATGGCAGGCCCGGGCCGCCTCGGCGAAACGCGCGCAGAAGTCCTCATACAGGTCGTCGTGGACGTAGATGCGCTCGATCGAGATGCACAGCTGACCGGCGGAGGAGAACGACCCGCGCACGGCGCCTTCGACGGCCTTGTCCAGATCCGCGTCGGCGGCCACGATGAGGGGATTCTTTCCCCCGAGCTCGAGCGCGGCCGGAAGCAGACGCTGTCCCGCCTCGGCGGCGATCGACCGGCCCGCGGCCGTCGAACCGGTGAACGAAATTCCGTCGGCACCGGCCATGAGCGCGGGCCCGACCTCGGAGGACGGGCCGGGCACGAGCTGCCATACCTCGGGAGGCAGACCGGCGGCGATCGCCAGCCGGCGCATGAACACCGAGGTCAGCGTCGTCGTCGAATCGGGTTTGTGGACGACGGCGTTGCCGGCAGTCAGGGCCGCGAACAGGTCGGTTGCGCCCAAGGTCAGCGGGTAGTTCCACGGGGTGATGAACCCGATGACGCCCAGCGGAGTGCGTGTGAGCTCAGTGCGGGTGAGCACGGGGATCGCGCCGCGCCGACGTTCGGGCCGCAGATAACGGGCAGCCATCACCCCGTAGTGGCGCAGCACATTGAAGGTATCGAGGATTTCGTCATAGGCGTGGATACGAGCCTTGCCGGTCTCGTACTGGATGATGTCGAGCAGCAGGTCCTCATTCCGAACCAGTGCGGAATGCAGACGATTCAGCACCTTCGTCCGGTGCTGAATCGACTGGGCGGCCCACGCGCTGCCGGCGATGCGGGCAGTGGAGTAGGCGGCTTCGATATCGGCAGGAGTGTTTCGGGCGAACCGAACGACCTCCTTCCCGGTGAACGGTTCGACGCCGCGCATCACCTCGCCCGAGCCGGAGGCATCGGCGTACGGATCGGTGCCGAGGAAGTCCCGCAGTGCTGCGGTGACATGCACGGATGCGGTCCCGGCAGCGACTGTTTCGGAGGTGTCGGCGGTGGTCTCTGTTGTCATCGGTTTCCTATCCATGTGACGCAGGTCATCGCAGGCTAGACTACCGAATATGGTTTCGAATGGTCTCCGGAGTGCACTGAAGGGCACCGGTGCACCCACCGCCGTCATCGATCTCGACGCCTTCGACGCGAACCTCGACGCCCTGGCCGAGCGCGCTCGCGGACTCCCGATCCGCCTCGCCACGAAATCTCTGCGCGTACCCGCCGCCATCGACCGGGCGCTCGCCCATCCCGCCTATTCGGGTGTGCTCGCCTATTCCGTCCCCGAGGCGCTGTTCCTCCACGACCGCGGCATCCGCGATATCGTCATCGGCTATCCCAGCCTCGACCGGCCCTCCCTGACCCGGATGTTCGACGAGGCGGGAGCGTGTGGGAACGTCACCGTGATGATCGATTCCGTGGAGCATCTCGACGTCATCGAGCAGGTCCGTCGGGGCGTCTCCGAGGCGGGAGCCGCCTCGGTGCGGGTGTGCATCGACGTCGACTCCTCATTCCGCCCGGCCGAAGAATGGTTGGGCGACCGAATCCACATCGGGGCCAGGCGCTCACCGATCCGTGATGCCCGATCAGCAGTCGCGCTCGCCAGGCAGGTTGCGGCGCGGCCCGGTTTCGAGCTCGTCGGGATGATGTTCTACGAAGGGCAGATCGCCGGCACCGCCGACGCGGGACGCTCGGTGCGGCAGACTATCGTGCGAGCCATGCAGAAGGCCTCGATCGCCGAACTCGCCGAACGACGGGCCGCCGTCATCGCCGCAGTCCGTGAGATCGCCGACCTCGAATTCGTCAACGGCGGCGGAACCGGCTCCTTCGAATCCAGTTCCGTCGAAGGCACTCTGACCGAACTCGCCGCCGGATCCGGACTCTTCTCACCAGGGCTCTTCGACGGCTATACGCATTTCCGGCACAAGCCGGCCGCGTACTTCGTGTCTCCCGTCGTGCGCCGGCCCGCTCCCGGTTGGGTGACGGTCTTCAAGGGCGGATTCATCGCCTCCGGAGTCCCCGGTCCCGACCGTCTGCCGACGATCGCATGGCCGCCGGGCCTCGAGTACTCCGGTCTCGAAGGTCCCGGAGAGGTGCAGACTCCGCTGACCGGACCCGGCACGGACTCGCTGCGCATCGGGGACCTCGTGTGGTTCAGGCACGCCAAAGCCGGTGAGTTGGCTGAACATTTCAACGAATTCCAGATCGTGTCCCAGGACCGCATCGGCGATTCCTGGACCACCTATCGAGGAGAGGGGGTCGTCCTGTGAGAGAAGTGCAGACGGGACGCAGCGAACGGAGCGGTCGCGGGGCAGCGAAGGGCAGGCGCGCGTTTCGGAACTGGGGCGGGCACGTCCATGCGCATCCGCACACATTCTCAGGTCCCGCCTCGGCGGAGGAACTATCGGGAATCGTCACGGCAGCCGCAGCGGCGGGGGACCGGCTGCGGGTCGTCGGGGCCGGGCATTCCTTCACTCCCGTTGCCGCCGGTGATGATGTCATGGTCAGCCTCGACGGTCTGTCGGGGATCATCGCCGTCGACGAGGTGCGCAGGCGGGTGCGCTTTGCCGCCGGCACCCGGCTGCGGGACATGCCCGCACTGCTCGAACCCTTCGGCCTGGCCCTGGAGAATCAGGGCGACGTCAACCCGCAGGCTTTGGCCGGTGCGATCTCGACGAGCACGCACGGCACCGGAATCGGGTTCACGGGGTTCGCCGGGACCGTCACCGGGCTGAGCCTGATGGGACCCGACGGGGAGGTTCGGGAACTGTCGGCAGAGGCCGAACCGGAGGTCTTCGACCTGGCGCGGGTCAGCCTCGGCGTCCTCGGTGTCATCACCGAGGTCGAACTCCAGTGTGTGCCGGCGTTCGATCTCATCGCCGAGGAGAAGGTGGCTGGATTCGACGAACTCCTCGACGGGCTGACCGACCGGATGCGCGGGGCCGATCATTTCGAGTTCTACTGGTTTCCGCACACCGATTCGGCGCTGACGAAGACGAACACCCGGGTGGAGCCGGGGCAGGCCGGGCCGGGCCACCTAGCCGAAGCGGGAGTGCGCAATCGGTGGCTCAACCTCCTCGACAAAGAAGTGGTGGAGAACGGGGCGCTGCGATTGGCGGTCGAGCTCGGGGCGAAGGTCCCGGCCGTGGTGCCCGCGATCAATCGCATCGCCCAGTCCGTCGTGGCCGATCGGACGTACCGGGCGCCGGGTTACGACGTGTTCGTCACCCCACGGCGAGTGCGGTTCAACGAGATGGAATACGCCCTGCCCTTCGACTCCGGGCCCGAGGCGATTCGCGAGATCCGCGATGTCATCGAGGCCAAGGGGTGGGCGATCTCCTTCCCTCTCGAGGTCCGTTGTGCCGCTGCCGATGGTGTGCCGCTGTCTACGGCAATGGGGCGGGAGACGATGTACATCGCCGTCCACCGCTTCATCAAGGAGGACTTCGCCGAGTACTTCCGCGTCGTCGAGGAGATCCTGTGCCGGCACGGCGGCCGACCGCACTGGGGCAAGATCCACACACGCACGGCCGCTGAGCTGAATGAGCTCTATCCCCGTTTCGCGGACTTCTGCGACCTGCGGTCTCGTCTGGACCCGGAGGCCATGTTCGGCAACCGCTTCACCGATTCGCTGTTCGGCGTCACTGGTCGCTGAGCGCCGGGCGCCGGGCGGGCAGCGGAGACGCGGGTCTGCTGTCGAGAAGCGGGCCCTAGCGGATGTCGGTGGCTGCTTTCGCTTCGAGCCAGTCGAGGATCTCCGGCCAGGCCGCCTCCGCGATGGATCGGCGCAAGAGGCCATGATGGTCGATGAGCTCGGTGCCGAGCTCCGCAGGAGTGAAGGTGCGGCGGGTCACCGGGGCCAGCCGCAGGCGATCGGTGAGAGCGTCGATGAACGCCTCTGTCGCCCAGGGATCGTCGGAAGTGCCGACGGAGAGTACAGGTGTGCGCAGCCGGGAGGCGCGAGCTTCGGCGTCGAAGCTCGGATCATCGAAGAAGAAGTGGGGACGGCGCAGCCAGTTCGTCCACTCATAGAGGGCGGCCGCGGGGATGTCCTCGCCGAGCCCCACTCGACTGCCGGGCATATATCCCAACAGCCGCGTGACCACCCTGCCGAAGACCCCGAGGCCGACTTCCACTCGGAAGCGTTCGCTGCGGGGTGCGATATCGCGGGCCGCCACCATCGCTGTGGCGATTGTGACGATTCCGCGCAGCCGGCCACCGCCGTATCCCAGGAGCAGGGCGTGCCCGCCGACGCTGTGGCCCAACGCTGTATGCGCAAGATCGGGGAATCTCTCTTCGGCCCAGGTGCCCGCGGCCGCCACATCTTCGGAGATCCAGTCGCGCATGCGGATGTGCCGATGGGTGCGCGCCGCCGCCCGATCGCCCACACCGCGGAAGCCGTAGGTGAGCACGGCGAATCCCCTCGCGGCGGCCGCCTCGGCGAAGGCGAAGTAGAAGCGTTCGGGAGTCGCGGTGGCCGGGTGGATCGTCAGCACCGCGTGTGGTTCGACCGCGGGGAGGAGGAGATGTCCGTCGAGTTCGCTGGAACCGTACCGGCTCTGCACCGGAATGCGCACGTCCTGCTGGAGAAGTGAGTCCATAGCATTCAGGATAATCACCACGGTGCCAGGATTCTACCGGTCGGTAATATAATTCTGGTCGCTGTCGGCACTCTGGTCGCTGTCGTTGCCGCCGGGGTATTCGGCGCCATCATCACTGGGTTCGTCCCCACCCTCCCCGCGTGCCCCTCGGCATCAGCTCACAGCAATCCTCGGCAGCTTTCCATGTCCGAGCGTGCTGGTACGCTCGGGCCATGACCGCGTCGGATCGGAACCATCCCGCATCACCCGCCCAGGCAGCCAGCCGAGAGCGGGAGAGAGGTCGGCGCAGGTCGATGTTCGTCGCGGCCTTCGGCACCGTCGTCGAATGGTACGACTTCTCGATCTTCTTCTACGTCGCCACGACCCTGACCAAGGAGTTCTTCGGCGATCAGACGGATTCGCTGCTGCTCACCCTCGGTGTAGGGGCGGCGGGATTCCTCTTCCGGCCCCTGGGTGCGATGGTCTTCGGCCACCTCGGCGATCGGATCGGGAGGCGATCCACGCTCATCATCTCCGCAGTCCTCATGGCCATTTCCATGCTGGGCATCGCGGTGATCCCGAACTACGACACGATCGGCATCTGGGCGGGCGTCCTCATGGTCGCCCTGCGCTGTCTGTCCGGGTTCTCCGTCGGCGCGGAATACACGGGAATCATGGTCTTCCTCATGGAATCGGCGGGCCCGGGGCGCCGTGGCCTGGCCGCGAGCTGGGCTGCGGCCAACAGTGAGGTCGGCGCGCTTCTGGCGGTGGGATCCGGTGCGCTTCTGGCGAATACGCTCAGCCCCGAGGCGATGGATTCCTGGGGCTGGCGGCTGCTGTTCGTCCTCGGCGCGGTGCTCGCCATCCTCATGGTTCCGCTGCGGTCGATGATGGAGGAGACCGAGACCTTCAAGCGGCTGCAGCAGGCGGAGAAGGAGAAGAAAGACGTCGGTCTCGAACGCTCTCCGCTCATCACTGCGATCCTCGAGCAGCCGCGGGCGATCCTCGTCGCCTTCCTCATCTCCTCGATCGGCTCGGTCAGCTACTTCCTCAACATCACCTACGTGCCCACCTACATCGAGGAAGTGGCGAAGGTTCCGAACTCCGGTTCACTGGCCCTGGGCACCGTGGCGGCCGTCGTCGCGATCATCGTCACCCCGTTCTTCGGCCTCGCCTCGGACAAGTTCGGGCGCAAACCCGCCCTGGCGGCCCTCATGGTCGTCTTCGTCTTCACGACGATTCCCGCCTATGTGCTGCTGTCCAACCAGTCGGCCGGCATCGCGATCGCAGGGTCGGCGTTCCTCGCGATTCCGGCGGCCGGGTGGAGCGCGGTGGCCGCTGCCATGGTGCCCGAGCAGTTCACCGGTACGAGCCGCTTCTCCGGCATGGCGATCGGCTACAACCTCGCCACCGTCCTCTTCGGCGGGCTTTCGCCGCTCATCGCCACGGCACTCATGTCGTCGACGGGAATCACGCTGGCGCCGGCGATCTACGCCACCGTCGTCATCGTCGTCGCCGGAGTCCCGACCCTCATCCTCGCTCGCAGCATGGGCAAGAAGACCCTCGCCGAGGTGGACGCAGACAAGCATCTCGTGCCCGCTTGATGACGTGGCCGAAGTCTGCGGCGGATCGGTGACAGACGTTGCCGTTCTGCCACACGGTGCGCACATCTCGACCGTGCTGAGCTCATAGGTTGGTTTCAGAACACGCATTCGGGCGACCTGTATCCGGGTGTGAGAGATCGATCAAGGAGTCATCATGAAACGCATGAAGCGTGCCACCTTCACCGCTGCGGCTCTGCTCAGCTGCACCCTCGCCTTCTCGGGCTGCTCGCTCATCGGCCAGGCTATTCCGGACCAAGACGGGACTGCCGGCGAACAGGCGAACGCCGACGGACAGGACCAGAGCAACCAGGACCAGGGCGACCAGAACGGTCAGCAGTCGAGCGCCGACCAGAACGGACAGCAGTCGAACGCCGACCAGGACGGTCAGGGCCAGGGCGACCAGAATGGTCAGGACTCGAGTTCCGATCAGTCGGCCCCGAACTCCTCGTCCTCGTCTTCTGACGGGTCGTCCGGTTCGGGCTCGGGAGCGTCGTCAGGCAGCCAGGGCCAGGTCAACATCGGTGAAAGCTTCGAAGACCCGGAGATGCAGGACAAGATCGAGGTGCTCTCGGCAGTGAGGAACTTCGACTCGTCCAAGAAGGCTACGACGATCGAGCTCGGAGGAGAAGTCGTCCTCCTCGAAGTCAAGATCACCCCGGGACAGAAATACAGTGGTCTCATCCAGTCCGGAGCCCTGAAGATCTCCGAGGACGGCGGTTCGGACTTCCGGTACGACCAGACCGACGGCCTCAAAGAAGAGATGAGGGTCGCCGGATTCGAGCCCTTCGAAGACATCAATCGCCGTGACGGCGGAACACATACGGGCTGGCTCGCCTATGTTCCGAATGAGAAGCAGGACACTTACACGATCCGCTACGAACGCGGACCCGGCAAGGTGATGGGAACCGACGAGAAGGTCCCGGAGTACACGAAGACTTTCGACATCCCCAACATCTGATCCTCGAGGCCGACCCGACGAGGACTGCAGCTGCGGCCGGCGAGGGCTGAGATTGTGACCAATGAGGTCTGCGGCCGGGCGGTGTCGGCCGATCAGCGAATGGCGCATCGAGGCCGGTCTCCGAAATCGGAGTCCGGCCTCGATGCGTCGTCAGTGTTTCTGGTCAGCCTTCGCTGAATGCCTTCCAGTCCGAGACCTCGGCTTCGGCGAGCTGGGCCGCGACACCGGTGTAGGTGGCAGGTGTCAGCGCCTTGAGCAGCTCGGCGCGCTCTTCGGGCAGACCGAGACCGTCGACGAATGTCTGCAGATCGGCCTGGTTGATGCGCTTGCCGCGAGTGAGCTCCTTGAGGGTTTCGTACGGGTTGTCCATTCCCGGAACGCCCTGCAGGCCGGCTGCACGCATGACCGACTGGACGGCTTCACCGAGGACCTCCCAGTTGCCGTCGAGGTCGGCGGCCAGAGCATCCTCGTTGATCGCGAGGGCACCGAGGCCCTTGACCAGGTTGTTGAGCGCGAGCACCGAGTGGCCGAAGGCGACACCGATATTGCGCTGCGAAGTCGAGTCGGTGAGGTCGCGTTGCATCCGCGAGGTGACCAGCGTCGAGCCGAGGGAATCGAGCAGCGCACAGGAGAGTTCGAGGTTCGCTTCGGCGTTCTCGAACCGGATCGGATTGACCTTGTGCGGCATCGTCGACGAACCGGTCGCACCGGCGACGGGGATCTGCTTGAAGTAGTTCATCGAGATGTAGGTCCACATATCAGTGGCCAGATTGTGGGCGATCCGGTTGAACCGAGCGACATCGGCGAACAGCTCGGCGTTCCAGTCGTGGGACTCGATCTGCGTGGTCAGAGAATTGAAGCTCAGCCCCAGGCGGTCTTCGACGAAAGTGCGAGCGATCTGCGGCCAATCGGCACCCGGCACGGCAGCCAGGTGAGCCGAATAGGTCCCGGTGGCGCCGTTGATCTTGCCGAGGAACTCGGTGGCGGCGATGCGTTCGTACTGGCGGCGCAGGCGGTGGATGAAGACCGCGAGTTCCTTGCCCATCGTCGTCGGGGTGGCCGGCTGGCCATGGGTGTGGGCGAGCATCGGAACCTCGGCCAGCTCTGCGGCGGATTCGGCGAGAGCGTCGATGAGGGCCTTCGCTCGCGGCAGCCACACCTGTTCGGTGGCACCCTTGATCCCCAGCGCCCAGGAGAGGTTGTTGATGTCTTCGGACGTGCAGCAGAAGTGGACGAGCTCGCCGAGATCCTCGGCGCCGATCTTCACTAAGGCTTCTTTGATTGTGTATTCGACGGCCTTGACGTCGTGGACGGTGACGGCTTCATGGGCGGCCAGCGTGGCGATGGTGTCGGCGTCGAAGTCGGCGGCGAAGGCACGCAGTCCGACGACCTCGTCAGGGGTGAGGGTGCGAACGCCTTCGATCACCGAGTTCTGGGCGAGGTGGATGAACCACTCGATCTCCACCGTGATGCGATTGCGGTTGAGAGCCGCCTCGGAGAGGTGATCGACGAGGTCAGCGGTGTCTTTGCGGTAGCGACCATCAAGCGGTCCGAGAGCGATGGTGGGCGAGATTTCGGCAAGGGAAACAGTCGGCATGCCCTCATTTTCTCATGGGAGGAGAAACGGGGCGGCACCTGTCCGCGGCTACCGGGCGGTAGGTGCGGGAGATGAGTGGGACTCGGGCGTTGCCGCATGTGGATTCGACGGTGACTTCGACATCAGCGCCCTGTGGATGCTCAAGGCTCTTCCCCAGCCCTGAGATCGAGGCTTCCACCCCCGACTCGCGCCCTCCTACGGTCGAATGATTCGGGCACGAATGCCGGGTTCGGGCTCGGATGCCGGACAGACAGGTGGGAGGGCTGAGGCATGATCACGGACGAGTTGGAGCGCAATCGCGAGCAGTGGAGACGGCGTGCGGAGGTGCTGCACTCCTTGGCGCAGAGCTGCCGCCAGATCGACGGCTGGGATTCCCCGGCGGGAAAGCTGCTCGATGACCGGGTGGCCTCGTGCGCGGAATCGATCGACCGGTTGGGTGAACGAGCGGAAAAGCTCGCCGAGGCGTATGACCTCCACCTGCAGGTCGTGTCCGTGGGAGGGCGGATCCAACTGTGAACGCTCGACCCGCCGCCCGCGAGACAGCCGGAATCGACAGTTGGATCGTCGTCGACCTCGACCGGATTATCAAGCTGCCAGAACGGCTGTGTCGACTCTGGCCGCCCGATCTGCTCCCTCGCCGGGTCGAACGGGATTCTCGAGCCGCCTCAGCGAAGGTGGGACGGGCCAGTGCGGCTTCGGAGACTGACAGCGCTGCCTCGGAAACTGCCAGTGCTCCCTCGGAAACGGACAAGGCCGCCCCGGAGCCTCACAGGGCAGCTCCGGAATCGGGCGGAGGCGCGAAACGGGACCTCGATGTGCTCACCGCATGGCTGCGCGGCTTCGCCTCCGAACTCGGCCGGGTGAGCACGCGCATCAGCGTCGTCGTGTCCTCGGGGGTCGAAACCGTTCACCTGGCGCTGTGCCTGGGGCCGGGAGTCGGGCTCGCGATCCTCGCGCTGGAGGGGGAGGGGCTTGAGGACTTCGCGCAGCACCAGCTGCTGCGCCGGATCGAACCCGGGCGGATCGGGCAGGTCGTCGAGGATCTCGCCGAACTCGTCGAACAGGACTGCGTGCTCACGCTCAGCTGGGCGTCCGGAAAGGGCTCCACGGGACTGGAGTTCCTCCGCAGAAAGGGCGGGGCCTGGTTGCGTCCGGTCATCGAGCGGGCCGGCGATTCCGTCACCGTCGATGACGACGTCGCCGCAGGAGACGCAGCTGTGCGAAGACTGCTGAGCGCCGTGCTCACACGGACGCTGACGACAGGGGCCCGAATTGACGGCGACGGGGGTCGGGAAATGAGAGGAGATCCGCGATGATCGATTCGACGACGCGCGGCGGCGGGCGGATCACCGTGGACGAGCGCGCCGATGGCAGCGGAGACGCGTTGCAGGCAGTCATCACCGGCATCGGCGATCTGTCCGTCGAGGCAGCCGTCGGAGACTTCGACCTCGCGACCCTGCTCACCCAGGTTCCGGCCCCCGTGACAGCGCTCAACCTCGACGCCTGCCGGGTCCGATTCCACAGCCAGCTGACCGCCTCGGTGCTCGAGCTCGAGGCCACAATGCTCGCCGTTCGGGCCGCGGCCTTCGCTTACCGTCAGGCGGAGAAAGGCATCAGCGAAGTCTTCGGCGGACTGCTCGACGTTCTCGGCTACGCGACCGGGCGCATCATCGCACTCAGCCTGCCCGTCGTCATTCCCGTCGCGCTCGTCATCGGCGCCCAGGTCATCGTGGTCACGAAGATCCTCGACGTCACCGGACTCGACGATGTCATCACCAAACAGTTCGGCATCGACCTGGGCAAGACGAAGGCGCAAGCGAAGGAAGCGCTGATCACATTCGTGTTCGAGCAATCCGACGTCTCGGGCGCCATCATCGAGCACGTGTTGCCGGGCATCGTCGTCGGGTTCGTGGGACTGCCTCCGTTCGTCCTCAGCGCAGATGGCGACCACGCGTTCTGGCCGCACGACTCGACTTCGATGACGATCTGGGTCCTGGCCGGTGCCAACGCGTTCGGACTGCTGCTGCCCTCCGACGTCGAGGTGCGGAGGGCGAAAGGGCTGACTCCACCGCACAAGGAGCCGCCCCGGGACGTCGAAGATCTCTTCAACCGCGAAGCCAACTGCCACCGCGGAGCCGATTCCGGACAGGTCCGAATCGAGGAGGTCGTCGGACCCGATGGGACGACCCGCTACATCGTCTACGTCCCGGCCACCACCGATTGGTCTCCGAAGTCCGGAGACAACACGACGGACCTGACGACGAACGTGCAGGGAATGGCCGGCAACGACACCGTGATGCGCGAAATGGTGCGCCAGGCAATCGCCGATGCCGGAATCGGACGCGATGCAGAGGTCATGCTCGTCGGATATTCGCAGGGCGGGATCACCGCCGGCTCCCTGGCCGCTGACCCGGCATTCCTCGACGATGTCAACGTCACAGCCCTGATGACTGTCGGTGCTCCGGTCTCCGATTTCGCCATCGACTCGGAAATCGACGTGCTCTCGATCGAACACGAACAGGACCTCGTGCCCGACCTCGACGGCAACGAGAACCCGGCGACGAAGAACTGGTCGACGATCACCGTCGACTACGACCCTGACGAACTGCGCAAGGTCCCCGAGCTCGCGGACAAGTCCGATGCCGAGCTCGATGAGATGTTCGCTTCGGCCGGAGCGGCACACTCCTCCGTCGCCTATGCCGCCTCGATCGGGTTGCTTCTCAGGGCCGGGAATCCCGGCTTCGACCGCTTCACCTCGAAGAACTCGGGATTCTTCAACGGGGATCTCGCCAAGACGCGCGACTACCAGGGCAAGCGCAAACGCCGCTGAACCCGGTCACGCGGAGGGTCACGCGGATACGGCGCTCGCCATCGATACGGAGAGCCACCTCGGTGACGAACGGACGTCACGGAGCCTGCACTCGACCAACCGACGGAGGGCCGCTTCGGTGCTCGGACATGCATTGGTCGGACGATGGAGCATCTCTGCCGTGATCGACAATTGTCCACGGAACGCTTTGGAACTCGGCCACATGTGTCGAGCTCGGGCCATAGTCTGTTCCTGACCTGCACTTTTGATACTCGAACCGCATGGGGAGAGTGGCAAGCAGTGAGTGGATTCGGTATTGTGATACCACCTGTGAATCAGATCACTCGAGGGCGAGTTCTCACATCCGAGGGCCTGCCCGACGGACTCGGTCCACCACTGGTCACCTCCGGTGAAGATGGACCTCGAACAAAGGAGAACTGAAATGACCTCCAACATTTCAGTGGGAACCGGCGCTGCCCACAGTCAGTCCTCGGAACCCAGAATGATCCAGATGCTCACCGAGGACGGAAATCGCGTCGAATCCGGTGAGTATGATGCCTTCGCCGCAGAACTCACCGATGAGGATCTGCGCGGCTTCTACCGGGACATGGTCCTGGTTCGCCGCATCGACGCCGAAGGAGCAGCCCTGCAGCGTCAGGGACAGTTGGGCCTGTGGGCGCCTCTGTTCGGACAGGAAGCTGCCCAGATCGGCATGGGCCGGGCCGCTCGCCCCCAAGATTTCGTCTTCCCCACCTACCGTGAGCACGGCCTCGCCTACACCCGCGGCGTCGAACCCGAAACCCTGCTCAGCATCTTCCGTGGTCAGAACCACGGCGGCTGGGACCCACAGGAGCACCGGTTCCACACCTACACCATCGTCATCGGCTCGCAGGCTCTGCACGCCACCGGCTACGCCATGGGCATCTCCATGGACGGCGACGTCGGCACCGGCGACATCGACCGCGACACCGTCTCCATCGCGTGCTTCGGCGACGGTGCGACCTCGCAGGGCGATGTCTCCGAAGCACTGACCTTCGCCGGAGCATTCCACGCCCCGGTCCTGTTCTTCTGCCAGAACAATCAGTGGGCCATCTCCGAACCCACCCATGTCCAGACCGCTGCACCCCTGTCCAAGCGCGGAGAAGGATTCGGAGTCCCCGGCATCCGCGTCGACGGCAACGACATCATCGCGATGTACTCCGTCGCCCGCGCCAGCCTCGACTCCGTGCGCGCCGGCCACGGCCCGATGCTCATCGAAGCCTTCACCTACCGTCGCGGCGCCCACACCACGGCCGACGACCCGACGAAGTACCGCGACAAGGCCGAAGAGGAGATCTGGGAGGACCGCGACCCGATCACCCGCCTCAAGGCCTACCTCGACAAGCACACCGAAACCGGCGACGAATTCTTCGCCGAGGTGGACGCTGAGGCCGACACCCTGGCCGCCCGCATCCGCCACAACTGCATGAGCATGGAGAACCCCGACGGCGTCGAGATGTTCGCCCACGTCACCGCGGAACCCCACTCCCTCGTCGACGAGGAACGTGCCGAATTCCTGGCATACCAGGCCTCGTTCGCCGATGCGGGTGAGGCCTGATGGAGAAACTGCCCCTCTCAAAGGCGATCACCGCCGGAATGCGCAAGGCCATGGAGGACGATCCGAAAGTCGTCCTCATCGGTGAGGACATCGGCAAACTCGGCGGCGTCTTCCGCGTTACCGAGGGACTGCAGAAGGACTTCGGTCCCCAACGCGTCATCGATGCCCCGCTGGCCGAGTCCGGCATCGTCGGCACCTCGATCGGCATGGCCATCCGCGGCTACCGTCCCGTCATCGAGATCCAGTTCGACGCATTCATCTTCCCGGCCTACGACCAGATCGTCACCCAGGTGGCGAAGCTGTACAACCGCACATTGGGCAAAGAGAACATCCCGCTGGTCATCCGCGTGCCCTACGGCGGCGGCATCGGCTCACCCGAGCACCACTCGGAGAGCCCCGAGACCGTGTTCGCCCACCACGCCGGACTGCGGCTCGTCTCCCCGTCGAACGCTCACGACGCGTACTGGATGATCCAGGACGCTATCAAGAGCGAAGACCCGGTGATGTTCTTCGAACCCAAGCGTCGCTATTGGATGCGCGGGGACGTCGACACCACCGCCCGCGGTGAGCTGGGTATGCACGATGCCCGCGTCGTATCCGAAGGCACCGATGTCACTCTCGTCGCCTACGGCCCGCTCGTCCCGACCGCGCAGGATGTGGTCACCGCGGCCGCCGAGGAAGGCAAAAGCGTCGAACTCATCGACCTGCGCAGCCTCAATCCGATCGACTTCACCACGATCGAGAAGTCCGTGACGAAGACCGGCCGGCTGGTCGTCGCCCACGAAGCTCCGACATTCCTGGGTCTGGGCTCGGAGATCGCAGCGCGCATCACCGAACGCTGCTTCTTCAACCTCGAAGCCCCGGTCATCCGGGTCGGCGGCTACCACACCCCGTACCCCGGTTCGCGGATGGAAGAGCATTACCTTCCCGATCTCGATCGCATCTTCGACGGTGTCGATCGGGCCCTGTCCTACTGATTTCGAGGAGAGTTAAGAATGTCATTCGAATTTCCTCTTCCCGACGTCGGTGAGGGCCTGACCGAGGCCGACATCGTCGCGTGGAAGGTCGCCCCCGGCGACGCAGTCACCGTCAACCAGATCCTCGTCGAGATCGAGACCGCGAAGTCGCTCGTCGAGCTGCCCAGCCCGCAGGCCGGCACCGTCGGTGCGCTCCTGGTCGAGGAGGGTCAGACCATCGAGGTCGGCACCCCGATAATCCGGTTCGGCGGAGATGATTCCGGCACCGAGGCGGCCCCCGCCTCCGCTAGTGCGCCGGCTTCCGATTCGGCTGAGAAGCCGGCCGCGGAGTCCGGCGACTCCGATGGCGGAGCCACCCTCGTCGGTTATGGCGCGAAAGAGACGTCGTCGAAGCGTCGTCCCCGCAAGGGTGCCGCCGTCCCGGCTCCTGCCGCTGCCGCAGCGCCGGTTCCTGCCGTCGCTCCGGCTGCGGAGGCGGCCCCTGTTGCGGAGGCGGTCCCGCCCGCACCAGCAGCAGCTCCGGCCACGCCGGCGCAGCCTGCATCGGCATCTGCCTCACCGGTCAAGCCGCTGGCGAAACCGCCCGTGCGGAAGCTTGCGAAGGACCTGGGCGTCGACCTGTCCCAGGTGACTCCGACCGGTCCCCGCGGGGACGTCACCCGCGACGATGTGCACGCCGCCGCCAATCAGGCGACGGCTCCCACGGCGGGTGCGACGGCACCGGCGACCGCCTCGGCGAGTGATCAGGGAGCGCTCGAAGAGCGGATCCCGTTCAAGGGCGTGACGAAGATGATGGCCAAGGCCATGGTCGATTCGGCATTCACGATGCCGCATGTCACCGAGTTCCTCGACGTGGACGTCACCGAGACGATGGCGATGGTCCGCCGCCTGAAGTCGACGAAGTTCCTGGGCGAGGACGTCAAGGTCTCACCGCTGCTCATCGTCGCCAAGGCCGTGGCGTGGGCCGTGGGACGCAACCCGCGGATCAACTCGTGCCTCGAAGGTGACGAGATCGTCGTGAAGAAGTACGTCAACCTCGGCATCGCGGCCGCCACTCCGCGCGGACTGATCGTGCCGAACATCAAGAACGCGCAGGCCATGGGGCTGGGCGAACTGGCGCAGGGCATTCAGGATCTCACCGCTCTGGCGCGGTCGGGGAAGACTCCGCCGGCCGATCAGGCGGGCGGCACGATCACGATCACGAATGTCGGTGTCTTCGGAGTCGATGCCGGTACGCCGATCATCAATCCGGGAGAGGCCGCGATCCTCGCGTTCGGTCAGGTCCGGAAGAAGCCGTGGGTGGTGGACGACGAGATCGTTCCGCGCGAGATCACCACGCTGTCGGTCAGCGCCGACCATCGTGTCGTCGACGGCGAGATCATCTCGAAGTTCCTCGCCGACGTCGGACGGGGTCTGGAGGACCCGACTCTGATGTTGGCCTGATCCTCGCCCTGGCGTCGGCTCCTCGCCGGCTCTGGGAACGTGGCGCCCCGGTTTCGCACAGTGCGAGACCGGGGCGCTTCGTGGTCACCGATCATGTGGACGGTCGAGGGGTGTCACGGCTGCTGATGTCATCGAGATCGGCCGCCCAACCTGAGTCGGACGGCGCGACGTCAAGCCTGGGCTGACTCGAGCAGTCGCTGCTTGAAATTGAAGACCGGACGCGGGAGCGGAGCACCAGCCAAAGAGGTGAGCACCAGTTTGCGTTCAATGGTGGGCGCGATCGGGATGCTGACGAGATCGCTGAAATTCATCAGCGGGACGACCAGCCGCGGCACAGCAGTGATGCCCATCCCCGCTGCGACCAGTCCGCCGACTGCCGGAACGGTGTCGGCCCTCTGCACCTCGTTCGTCTCAGCCCCGGCTTGCAGCAGAGCATGGCGAACCATTGGCGCGATGCTCGTCACGGAGTTGAACCCGACAAAACTCTCCCCGTGGAAATCTTCCCATCGCACCCACGAGCGGGCAGCGAACGCATGATCACGGGGAACGACGGCGACGAAGGGATCGGAGAGGAACGGTGTCACAGTGAGGTCGGCCGGGAGGGTGTCGGTGAGCGCGACGAGGCCGATGTCGACCGTCCCGTCGGTCACCATCGGCACGACCTGGTCCTGAGCCGCATCGTGGATGACGAGTTCGACGTCGGGATAATCCCGACGAAATGCGTGAACGACTTGGGGCAGGCCTGTCGCTGCCAATGAGGGCAGGCAGGAGATCCTCACCTGCCCTGAACTGCCGGTGACGAAGTCGGAGATCCGCGTCAGTGAGGAATCGAACGACCGCACTGCGTGTGCGGCGTACAAAGCCACTTCATTGCCCGCGACGGTGGCGGTGACCTTTCGAGTAGTCCGCTCGAACAGGGGAGTTCCGATGCGCCGTTCTGCTTCAGCGACGGTCCGGCTGAGCGCCGGTTGGCTGACCTCGATTTCCTCTGCCGCGCGAGTGAAGTTCTCCGTGCGATGCACTGCCTCGATCGCTCGCAGGTGATGCATAGACAGATTGATAACCATGAATCATAAGTGTAGCCACGATGGATATTGGACGCTCATACTCATGCTCCGCGAGGATGAATACGTTCATCGAGAAGGGAATCAAAGGTGCTTTCACTTATCGGCTATGTCACCATGCTTGTCATCCTGGCGTTGTTGCTTACGCAGAAGGTCTCTCCGGTCGTCGCGCTGGCCGGAGTGCCACTCGTTGCGGCACTGATCGCCGGACAGTCGCTGACTGATATCAGCGAATTCGTCTCGGTCGGAATTGCCGGAGTCGCAGATGTCGTCGTCATGTTCATCTTCGCCATCGTCTTCTTCGGAATCCTGCGCAATGCGAAGTTCTTCGATCCGATCATCGACCGAATCATCAGGTTCGGCGGATCCTCACCGCGGACGGTCGCCGTCGCGACCACACTCCTGGCCTGTGTCGTTCACCTCGACGGCGCAGGTGCGACGACATTTCTGGTCGCAATCCCGGCGATGCTGCCTCTCTACCAGCGTCTCGGGATGAGTCGACTGACCCTGTCGACCTGTGTGGCCCTGGGCGCAGGCGTCATGAATATGCTTCCCTGGGGAGGTCCGACGGCCCGAGCGGCGGCAACGATCAAGGTCGACGCGAACGACTTGTGGGTCCCGCTCATTCCGGCCCAGCTCGTTGGCATCATTGCAGCTCTGGCTGTGGCTTGGTACCTCGGGCATCGTGAAGTCATGCGGCTCAACCGTGTGCCTGTCGCCGACTCTGCGAACGCAGCCATGGCCGACGCGACATTGGTCGCAGAAATCGGCAACTCGGCGGAGGCATCCAACAGGGTTCGTTCTTCTCGGGGCTCGGAGGCCTTGACCGAGACCGGCCAACCTGCTGGATCGGATGCGCCCGGCGGAACCGACGCCTCAGGCGACTCAGACGACACTCGCGGAGCAGCTGAAGCGGGTCCGACGGCACTATCGCTGACCCTCAACGGACTCGTGCTCGTCGCCGCCCTGGCGGCGATGATGACGGGAGTGATCTCACCCGCGCTGACCTTTATGGTCGCAACGATTCTCGCTCTGCTGATCAACCATCGCGGATTGGCCGAACAGTCCGAACAGTTCGATCTCAATGCCAAATCATGCATGCTCATGGCCAGCACTCTGTTGGCCGCCGGGGTGCTCTTGGGTGTGCTCGACGAAAGCGGAATGATCGAGGCGATGGCCAAGTCGGCAACGGCCATCCTCCCCGCCGGAATCATGCCGGTGCTTCCGATCATCGTCGCCGTGCTCGGCGTGCCCATGAGTCTGCTGTTCGGTCCGGACGCGTACTATTTCGGGCTCTTGCCCGTGCTCGCGAGCGTCGGCAGCAGCTACGGCATCGATCCGGTGGTCCTCGGTCAGGCATCGATCATCGGGCAGGAAACCTTGGGCTTCCCCATCAGCCCATTGACCGGCTCCTTCTATCTGCTCGTCGGTTTGGCCGGAGTGCCTCTCAGCAAACACATCCTCCGCGCCACCGGATGGCTGTGGCTGGTCAGCATCGTCGTCACCATCGTCGCCATCGCACTAGGAGTGATTCCACTGTGGGTATCGTGAAAGCACATGATCTGGGTTCTGAGGCCCGAGAAGCTGATCCACCGAAACCGGGGACAGTTCGCATCGGTTCCGGAGCAGGGTTTGCCGGAGATCGTCTAGACCCGGCCCTCGAGCTCGCACAGCTTGGGCATCTCGACTTCCTCGTCTTCGAGCTCCTCGGGGAACGGACGGTCGCGAACGCTCACAGAGCCCGGCTGAACGACCCCTCTGTGGGCTATGATCCGACCCTGCTCGAGCGGATCAGACTCACCGCGCCGCACTGTTCGACCAATGGAACTCGCATCATCACCAACGGCGGAGCAGCCAATCCTCTCGAAGCAGGGCGCGCCGTCACTGCGATGCTCGATGATTTGGGCATCGACATGTCGGTGGCGGTTGTCACCGGTGACGATGTGCTCGACCAGGTGCACGCGACGAATCCCCACACCTGGGAGGATTCGCTGCCAGCCGACAGCGGAGAGGCCCGACTGGTCTCTGCCAATGCCTACCTCGGTGCAGCTGGCATCAGAAAGGCTCTCGACGAGGGCGCAGACATCGTCATCACCGGCAGGGTTGCCGACCCTTCACTGTATGTCGGACCGCTGAGCCACAGCTTCTCCTGGCCGAACGACGACTCCGACCTCATCGGTCAGGCCACTGTCATCGGTCACCTCCTCGAGTGTGGTGGGCAGGTCACTGGCGGATACTTCGCTGACCCTGAGACGAAGCCCGTGGCGGGGTTGGACCGTTTGGGATTCCCATATGCGGATGTCGGAGACAACGGCGATGCCATCATCGGGAAACTTCAGGGCACCGGAGGAGTGGTCACCGTCCGGACCTGCACGGAGCAGCTGCTCTACGAGGTGGCCGATCCCAGCGCCTACATCACCCCGGACGTAGTCGCGGACTTCACAGCAACAGTGCTCCGAGAAGTCGAGCCCGACCGGATCGAGGTGAGCGGCGGTAAGGGAACTGGTGCCCCCGCCGACCTGAAAGTGACACTGGGCTACCTCGGAGGATGGGAAGCAGACGGGCAGATCACCTACGCAGGCCCCCGGGCCCTGGAACGAGCACAGTTGGCGGCCGACATCGTCGTACGCCGGTTGGAGCGCATTCACGGATTCAGAGAATCCGAGCTCTCGGTCGAATTCATCGGCGCAGGAGCCAGCCTCAGGGGCCTCAGCGAAGTGGTGGGCCCGCCCGAAGTCCGGCTGCGTGTGGCAGGTGTTGCGGAGAGTCGCAGTCGCGCTTCTGCGATCGGTTCAGAGGTCGAAGCTCTCTACACAAACGGGCCGGCCGGAGGCGGAGGCGCCCGAACGTCCATTCGCGAGAGCCTGAGTATCAAATCTTGTTCGCTGCCGCGCGCACTTACGGAGGCAGCTGTGGTTCACACCAGCGAGCTGACTGATCATGAGGAGGCCAATAGTGACCGTGAAGTCTGAGCAGCCAGTCACTGTCGATGACCTGGCCACTGTCAGGGCCGGTGATAAGGGGGACACGCTCATACTCGGCGTCGTCGCCCGTGACGATGTCGACTTCTCCGTTCTGAGTCACGCCATCACCGAGGAATCAGTGGCAGATCACTTCGGATTGCCGGTTTCTCGAGTCAAACGCTCTCCGCTGTCGCAGCTCAATGCCATGAGCATCGAACTCAAGGGGATGCTGGGCAGCGGAGTCACAGGAGTCAGCCATCTCGATGGGCATGGCAAGACTCTGAGCTACCACCTGCTGACAATGCCGGCGGCACATTAGGCAGTGTATTCGCTCCAGGCTGATCCGCGTGCGCGCCGGCGGGATAAAACCGAATCGTCCCGACTGCTCGGTCTACCCGTCGAGGTAGGCGCTGTTGTCCTTGGGGCTGCCGTCTTTGACGAGACGCTTGGCTATACAGTGGTTGCGGTCGAGGCCCCATGAGCGGCATTGGTCGAGGGCCTGCTCCGGATCGCTGTAGCCGGTGTCGACGACCGTGACCCAGTAGCTGCCCTCCTTATAAGAGGCCCAATCGCCGCTGTGGATGAGGATCGCGCCCGGATACTTGACCTTGTTGGCCTCGTACTCGTTGAGGATGTCCTGCGCTGACCATGTCTTCCCGTCGGCCTTGAGCCCGACGTTCTTCGCGCTCACCTGAGTCACCCACTGACCTTCGAGGTCAGCGGCTTTCTCGGTGCCTTCTTTCGTATAGTCGTCGAGCTGCTGCTCGGGGCTCTTCGTCGGTTGGACGAGATCGTCGGACGAGCTGGGGGACGGGCTCGCCGGTTCATCGGATCCGACGTCGACAGGGACGGTTCCCGACGAGGGAGCGAGCCACCGGATGCCGAAGTATCCGACCAGGGCCAGAATCATCAGGATGGCGATGATGACAATGGCGATCTTCAGGCCATTGCCTGAAGACGAATCGCTGTGCACGGTGGGCGGAAACTGCGGTGGGGGAGGAGTCTGTGTTCCGCTCCGTGCCGATCCGCTGACGCCATTGCCGGCACCACCACCGGCAGACCGCTGAGCCTGCTGAGAATTCGCATACGGATGTGGACCGGACGAGTGCGCGGAGTCGAAAGGAGAGTGTCCGGCAGGGGCGAAGACATTGCCGCTGCGCGCTTTCGCGATCGACTGTTCCCCGGTATGCCGTTCGAGGTACTCGTAGTAGGTCGAGTTGTCGAAATCGGCAGACGAATGGTCCGCCTCATTCCCGTACGACGGGGTCTGACCAGCGGATTCACTAGAACCCTTGTGCCAGTCGTCGCTAGTCGCCGGACGAATGCGCGGCCTCTGTGGAACGTCGCTCATCAGTCCTCCTGAATGCCAGATGTGGTGGCAATCATCTACTTACCTTGGCACGAGTCGAGCAGGCGTTCAACAAGATCGCCGACAGGACGCGTTGCCGACGAAAGCCTACTGCGGAAATCACCGAGTTGGCTTGGCCCCAGCTGAGAAAGTTCCTGTGGGCATCGACAGGGGACGCAGAAGGCCCGCCGGAAGCTCGAATTCAGTGACGAAGACCCCATCACGGAAACCGGGATGAATTTGCCCTTCGGCCCGCGATCTCCGTAAGATTGATTCTTGTTGTGTCGTAGCAGCCAGGTCACTGATCGATCTGCTAGGACACGCATGGTGCTCACCCACCGCTGCACTCCAGCTTCGGCCATCTCTCACAGGCTACGGCTTCAGCGCTGGTGAGACATCTCGCCCGAACGGGCAGACCTGTTTCGGCGTACACAATTTTCACGGTGACAGTCGAGAAAATTTGTTGATGTCTTCCGACATCGGCGCAAGCGAGCGGGGAGAACACTTAAGTGTGATCCCGCAGGAGCTTGTTTCGAGAGTCGGTAACTTGTGAACTGGAGGAGAGAAATGGCAGCAACCTGCCAGGTAACCGGGGCCGTCCCCGGTTTCGGACACAACGTGTCCCACTCGAAGCGCCGCACGAAGCGCCGCTTCAACCCGAACATTCAGAAAAAGCGCTACTACGTTCCGTCGCTGCGCCGCAGCGTCACGCTGACCCTGTCCGCTAAGGGCATCAAGGTCATCGACGCTCGCGGAATCGACGCTGTGGTCAACGAACTCATCGCCAAGGGAGTGAAGCTCTGATGGCTAAGGCACAGGATGTTCGTCCCATCATCAAGCTCAAGTCGACGGCCGGCACCGGGTACACCTACGTGACCCGCAAGAACCGCCGCAACACCCCGGACCGCATCGTGCTCAAGAAGTACGATCCCGTAGTCCGCAAGCACGTCGATTTCCGAGAGGAGCGCTGAGCGCACATGGCTAAGAAGTCAAAGATCGCAAAAGACAAGCAGCGTCGCGTCATCGTTGAACGCTATGCAGAGCGCCGCGCGACTCTCAAGCGTCAGCTGACCCACCCTGATTCCACCGACGAGCAGCGCGAAGAGGCACGCCTCGCCCTGCAGAAGCTTCCCCGCGATGCTTCGCCGGTTCGCGTTCGCAACCGCGACCAGGTCGACGGCCGTCCGCGTGGCTACCTCCGGAAGTTCGGACTCTCACGAGTTCGCTTCCGCGAAATGGCCCACAACGGCGAGTTGCCCGGCGTTACCAAGTCAAGCTGGTAATCTCGAGGAAGTTCGTCATCGGAAAAACGGACCGGTGACCTACCGACTTGTCCTAAGGAGGACACTTTTATGGCTAAGAACCGCAGTGAGCTCGTTGCAGAAGTTGCCGAGAAGTCCGGCCTGACCCAGAAGCAGGTCTCGGACGTGCTCGATGGTGTCTTCGATGTCTTCTCCGACGTCGTGGCCAAGGGCGAAAAGCTCACCATCCCCGGCTGGCTCTCCGTTGAGCGCACCGAGCGTGCCGCTCGCAAGGGTCGCAACCCGCAGACCGGTGAAGAGATCCAGATCAAGGCAGGCTACTCCGTGAAGCTGTCCGCTGGTTCGAAGCTGAAGGGTGCCGCTGGCAGCCCGAACTGATCGACGCAGCAGCGTCAAATGGCCCGGATCGACTGATCCGGGCCATTTGCTGTCTCCGAATGCTCCGGAATAGCTGGAATCGTCGTCCCGAAGGACGGAACCCATCCTCGCCGAGGCGGCTCCCCGAGATCTCGGCCACGAAGAGATCTCCCGGTTGGCAGTGCGGCGACGCCGAACGATATCCTTGGGTCATGTCAGAAGGGGCGGTCCGCACGCAGTGAGTTCTTCAGGTTTCGAGCCGATCACACGGTTCGTTCAACGAGCCACGGTCCCCATCGTCGTCTTCCTCGGGCTGATCGCCGGACTGGCCGCGCTCTTCTTCACCGGAGCGGCCAACCCAACCCTGCTCAATGACCCCGGCTCCGTCGTCCGATTCGGTCTGCCCGCAGCGAAGTTCGTCTTCAACATCGCGATGTCGCTGACCGTCGGCGCCCTCATGTTCGCCGTCCTCATCCTTCCTCGCACCGCTGGCGGCCGCGGTCGACGACACAAGAATGCGGACGAAGACCTTTCGCTCGACCCGCTGTGGACGAGGGCCGTCGGGATCGCCGAATACTCCTCGGTGGTGTGGACGCTGGCCGCAGTCGCCGTGCTCGTCTTCTCATTCGTCGACACAGTGGGTGCTCAGGCCTACCTCGACTTCTCGAACCAGCTCGGCGTGTTCGTCACTCAGATCGCATACGGGCAGCTGTGGGTGCTCATCGTCGTCCTCATCGCCGTCGCCTCGACCCTGTGCTTCGGCACCCGCTCCCATGTCGGCATCGCGTCCGCCGGAGTGCTCAGCGTCGCCGTGATCCTGCCCTTGGCCCTGATGGGCCACTCCGCAGAAGCCTCCGGCCACACTCAGGCCGTCAACAGCCTCGGCCTGCACATCCTCGGTGCGGTCCTCTGGCTCGGCGGACTCTTCGTCATCGCCCTGCTGGGCACACGGCTGGCCGCTTCGAAGAACCTCAAGCCGATCGTCGAACGGTATTCGACGATCGCACTCATCGCCTTCGGCCTCATCGTCTTCTCGGGTGTCGTCAACTCGATGCTGCGCGTGCACGGCTTCGACGACCTCATGACTCCTTACGGGGAGGTCATCCTCGCGAAGGCGTTCGCCACGGTGCTGCTAGGCCTGATCGGATTCTGGCACCGTCAGTTCGTCATCTCACGCTTGGGCACGGCCGCCTCGGCGACGGTGGAATTCTGGCGCCTCATCACCGTCGAATTCATTCTCTTCGGGATCACGATGGGAATGGCCGTAGCCTTGGCCCGGTCGCAGCCGCCGGTGCCGCAGGAGCCGGTGGGCGATCCCACCCCGGCCGAAATCCTCACCGGTGACCCGCTGCCGCCGAAACCGGACCTGTCCCGCTACTTCAGCGAATGGTCGATCGATCCGCTGTGGATCGCCATCGCAGGGGGCACCTCGATCGCCTATGTCGTCGCGTTCATCAATCTCCGCCGACGAGGCGACAAATGGCCGGTGCTGCGCCTCATCAGCTGGCTGGTGGGCATGGTCTTCCTCGTCTACGTCACCTCGGGCGGACCCCGCGTCTACGGCGAGGTGCAGTTCTCCGCACACATGATCGAGCACATGCTCCTGGTTATGGTCGTGCCCCTGCCCCTGGTGCTCGGCGCACCGATCACGATGCTCATGCGCGGAACGAAGGCCCGGCAGGACGGGTCCGTCGGCCTGCGTGAATGGGTGCTCTGGCTCGTCCACACTCCCTACCTGCGCTTCTTCGCTCACCCGATCGTGGCGAGTGTGAACTTCGCGGGTTCGCTGGTCGTCTTCTACTACTCGGGAATCATGTTCTACGCGCTCGATACGCATATCGGGCACGAGCTGATGATCGCTCACTTCCTCGGCGCCGGGTACCTGTTCGCGCAGGCCCTCATCGGCATCGATCCAGGGGTCAAGCGCCCGGTGTTCCCGATGCGGCTCGTGATGCTGCTGGTGACGATGGCCTTCCATGCATTCTTCGGCATTTCGATCATGAGCTCGAACGTGCTGATCGCCGGTGACTGGTTCGGCAACGTCGGCGCAGGATGGGGCTATACGGCCATCGACGACCAGCAGCTCGGCGGTGCCATCGCGTGGGGCATCGGTGAATTCCCGACCCTGTTCATCGCGATCATGGTCTGCGTCCAATGGGCGAAGTCCTCGGACCGAGAAGCCAAGCGCATCGATCGCAGCGAAGACCGCACCGACGACGCCGAGCTGCGCGCCTACAACGCAATGCTCGCCTCCATGGCCGAACGCGATGCGAAGGCGCCGCCGCGCAGTCCGTGAGGTCGCAGGCGTGCTTGTGCTCTGCGCAGACCGCTGTGTTGCCTTGAGACTGCAGTGGTGATTCTTCGCAGGCGTGCCGACCTGGCGCATCGGGCAATCCGTGTCGCAATGAGCCTTGCGAACTGAAGGCAGCAGCATCTGACGATCGCACATCTGCTGTGCATGAATGTGTACCGGAAATTCTCGGATTATGGCCAGGTCGTTACCAAATTCTCTGTAGCGTAGCGCACACTGAGTCTTGGATGAGAAGTATCCAAGCGCCCGAAACACTGCGCTGAACCAGGAGTTCGACGTCCGCGCCGATGCGGTCTGAGTGACTCGGGTGTCAGCCGGTCGGCGCCAGGAAAGTCGATTCGCGCACTCAATGGTGACGCGGATTGTGGAAACAAAGGAGTCCCATGAGTTCTCAGAACAATGCTGAGAGGAAGTCGATCCGCGCTCAGCTGCGCAAGGTCGTCGTCGCTTCGATGGCCGGAACGGTCGTCGAGTGGTACGAGTTCTTCCTCTACGGTTCCGCCGCCGCCCTGGTGTTCAACCACATCTTGTTCCCGCCGTCGGACAATCCGCTGACCCCTATCCTGGCCGGCTTCGCCACCTACGCCGTCGGATTCATCGCCCGACCCGTCGGCGGCATCGTCTTCGGTCACTTCGGTGATAAATACGGACGCAAGAAGCTGCTGCAGCTCTCGATCGTCCTTGTCGGTGCGGCCACCTTCCTCATGGGCTGTCTGCCGACATTCGACCAGATCGGCATGCTGGCTCCGATCCTGCTCGTGCTGCTGCGCGTGGTCCAGGGCTTCGCCGTCGGCGGCGAATGGGGCGGAGCAGTCCTCCTCGTGGCAGAGCATGCACCGGACAAGGAACGCGGCTTCTGGTCGTCGTTCCCGCAATCCGGAGTGCCCTTGGGCAACCTGCTGGCCACCGCGGTGCTGTTCATCCTCACCTCGACGCTCACCGAAGAGCACTTCCTGTCGTGGGGCTGGCGAGTGTCGTTCTGGCTCTCTGCCGTCATCGTTCTCATCGGCTACTACATCCGCACCCGTGTCTCCGATGCTCCGATCTTCGACGAGGTGCAGTCCGAAGAGATCGAAGAGGGCGTCGATTACGGAGTCAAAGCCGTGTTCAAGCGCTACCCGCGTGAGGTCTTCGCCGCGATGGGCCTGCGTTTCGTCGAGAACATCCACTACTATCTCGTGGTGACCTTCTCGATCGCGTACCTCACCACACAGGTGAAGATCGAATCGGCCGAGATCCTCGGACTCCTCCTCGGAGCTCACGCGATCCACGCAGTCCTCGTTCCGCTTGTCGGCGCGGCCACCGACCGGGTCGGACGCAAGATGCCCTACGGCGTGGGCATCGTCCTGACAGCGACATGGGGCTTCTTCGCCTTCCCGATGTATGACACCGGCAGTGCCGTGATGATCTTCCTCGCCCTGCTCATCGGTCTGGTCTTCCACGCGCTCATGTATGCGGGCCAGCCGGCGATCATGTCCGAGATGTTCCCGACCCGCATGCGCAACTCCGGTGTCTCGACCGGTTATCAGGTGACGGCAATCGTTGCGGGATCCTTCGCCCCGATCATCGCCACCGCGCTGCTCGATGCGACCGGTTCCTCGCTTCCGATCGCTCTCTACCTGCTGGCCGCTGCGATCATCTCGTTCGTCGCGCTCGTGTTCACCCGCGAGACCAAGGGCATCGACCTGCGTTCTCTCGACCATGCTGATAAGGTCCGTCGCGGAGTCGCGACGGCCAGCTGAAACCGATCGGCGATTATCTGATGGGGGCGGTGTCGGTGCATATCGGCACCGCCCCCAATTCCTGCCGATGCGCGTGCTCGACGCTCACCTCGATGAAGCATCGGCTCCCGCAAGGCGGAAAATGGATACGCACTTCAGACCCGAACCACGAAAGGGCATCTCATGGGAGATCTCACCAGCAAACGCGCTCTCGTCACAGGTGGAGCGTCCGGCCTCGGTAAGGCGATCGCTCAGACCTTCGCCCACGCGGGAGCCTCCGTCACCGTCGCCGACGTCGACGCAGACTCGGCTCAGGCCGTTGCGGACGAAATCGGGGGCGAAGCGTGGGCCGTCAACCTGGCGGACACCTCGGCGCTGGATGGCACCGATCTCGACGTCGATATCCTCGTCAACAACGCCGGCATCCAGCGGATCCATCCGATCACGGAGTTCCCGCTCGAGGACTGGCGGCTGATCAACACCCTCATGCTCGAGGCGCCGTTCGTGCTCACGAAAGCGGTGCTGCCGAAGATGTGCGACCGCGGCTGGGGACGCATCATCAACCTCTCCTCGGTCCACGGTCTGCGCGCCTCGGCGAACAAATCCGCCTACGTCGCGGCCAAGCACGGCCTCATGGGGCTGACGAAGACGACCGCGCTCGAGGCCGGTCCGTACGGGGTGACATGCAATGCGATCAACCCCGGCTATGTGCTCACGCCTCTGGTCAAGGGACAGATCGCGGACCAGGCCAAGACTCACGGCATCAGCGAGGAGGAAGTCCTCGAACAGGTCTTCCTCGGCCATTCTGCGGTGCCCAAGCTCGCCGAACCCGAGGACGTCGCGGCCATCGCACTCTTCCTCGCCGGAGACCACGCCGCGGTCATCAACGGCAGCGCCCACAGCATCGACGGCGGCTGGGTCGCCGCCTGACCCACCCCGGCGTTCAATTACCACCTGACGGCGGCCCAGATACCTCGATCCTTCTATGTCTTGTCAAGCGGGTTGAGGAACGGTATCGAGCGCGTTGAGGATCTTGTAGACCCGGCGCGCTAGATACCGTTTGAGGTTGCGCTTGATCTCCCTCTTGGATTTCTTCGTCGGTTCTTCACCGTAGTGGCGGGCCACGTAGTTCCTGGTCCGTTCGTCATGGACCATTCGGTTCATGACCACTGTGTGTAGGGCCCGGTTCAACTGCCGATCCCCGCCCCGGTTCAACCGGTGCCGGCGCGTGTTGCCCGACGACGCAGGTATCGGGTTCACTCCCGCCAGAGCTGCGAACGCGGCCTCGTTCCGCACCCGCCCCGGGTGGGACCACGCGGTGAAGCACACAGCGGCGCTGAATGGGCCGATCCCGGGCTCATCCAGCAAGGGTGCGGCCGGACTAGCTTCAACAAGCTCGGTGAGCCTGTCATGGTTGGTCTGCAGATCATCGTTCAAAACGAGGACGCGTTTGGCCAGACGGATCGCTTCTTCCCGGGCGGTGGACAAGTCGACGTCTTCGTTGCGGGTCCGCCATTTCGCGATCTCGTCGACCTGGTCACTGGTCAATGACTTGCGGGCATCGATGCCCAGATCGATGGTGCGCACCAGAGCTGTCAGGGAGTTGATCATCCGAGTCCGTTCCGTGGTCATCGCGTCCCGGGCTGCCAGCAGGACACGCAGCGCCTGCCGGACACCTTCACCGTGACGCGGCCACCGCAGTTGATCGGCGTCGAGAGGCAATACAGATGCCGCGATCCGGCGGGAATCAAGCTCGTCGCTCTTACCGACACCGTGGCGGGCTTTGGCATCCATACGCCCGGCTTCGACTACCGGATACCCGGCTGCGGCGATGTGTCCGGTCAGCACCGCACCGTACGAGGCAGCACCTTCAACGACCCAGAGGGTGTCGAGGTCACCGCTGGTGCGCCTGCCGGCCCAGGTGAGGGCTCGTTTGATTCCTGCTGACGTGGTGGGGAAGGAACGGGTTTCGACGAGAATTCCAGTGTTGGTGACGATGGAATACACGTGGTTTCTGGCGTGTGTATCAACACCGATGAAGAAACTGTATAAGTGCGCGACAATAGACATAGCGGTTCGAAGCTCCCTGTTTGACCGATGGGTTGCGTGGCCGCTTGCGGCCGGTACCGGTCCGGGTTAGAGATCACTTCGGAACAACACTGTGATGAGTCACACCCCTGGATTTTCGGGGGTGGACAGCCTTCTGATCAAGTTACCGATGTGGGCCGAGCTGGTGCCGGCCGCACCATCCATGTGATCGGACAAATCGAGGGCAAGACACCACGGTGTGGGTCAGCGCGAGGTGGAGTCACGATCACTGGACGGAGAGGCCAACACCTACTCTGCCAGCCAGTCCCAGACCAGCCACTGTCAATACTCACAGCGCGAGGTATCTGGGCCGCCGTCAGGTAGCAATTAGAGGGATTCTAGGACTTTGCGGACTCCGGCGTTGCGCAGGGACTCGTGGCGGACCGAGGCCCAATAGGACACCTGTTTGGAGAACAGCTCCGGCAGCACCTGCACCAGACGGGAATTGCCGTGGGCGAGAAAGTCCGGCAGGATGCCGATCCCGGCCCCTAGCGAGGTCGCGAGCACATGCGCGTGCACCGAGGTGGACCTGAAGAAGCCCTTTCCGCGGGGGAGGGCATCGGCCGCCTCGTCGAGATCATCGACCCGCAGCGAATTCTCGATGTAGTAGACCATCCGGTGGTCGGACAGGTCATCCAGCGACTGCGGCATCGCGTGCGAGGCGATGTAATCCTGTGAAGCATAGAGCTGCAGCCGATAGTCGCGGATGTGCTTGGCGATCGAGCGCGGGGCATCAGGACGCCCGACGACGATCTCGATGTCGACACCAGACCTGTACTGCCTGGCCCGCTGCGTGGCAGTGATCAGTTCGATCTGCAGCCCCGGATGGTGCTCCTGCAGTTCGGTGAGCGCCGGAACGGCGTACTCGAGGGCGAAGGCCTGCGGGCAGGCCAGTCGGATCGTCCCGGACAGGGCCGAGTTCGAATGCGCATCGATGCGCCCCAGAGCGGCCTCGATGTCCTCGGCGATCGGCAGCAGCTGACGCCCGGCGGCGCTGAGTTCCCATCCGTCAGGGGAGGCCACGAGCACCCGATCGCCGTATGCCTTCTCGAGCGCGGCGATGCGCCTGGACACGGTCGTGTGGTTGAGTCCGAGGCTGTGCGCTGCGGCCGTGAACTTCCCCAATCGAGCGACGGCGAGCAGAGTCAGCAGATCCTCGGGGGCGATCTGCGGACCGGAACTGCCAGGTGCATAGGAAGCCATAGGGTTCCCATTCTATCTGCGTACGTGCACATATCCGGTGCGGAATAGGTGAGGCTCCCCGGCGGGCCTCTCCGCGTCGACTGGCGTACTGTGAGAGGGAACACTTCAGAGTTGCTGAACATGATGCGAGGAGGCATATTATGTCGACGATTGGATGGATCGGCCTGGGAAATATGGGCCGCCCGATGACTGCGAACCTGGTCAAGGCCGGTCACACCGTCAACGGTTTTGATCTCGTCCCCGAGGCCGTGGAGGCGGCCGCGAAGAACGGGGTGAACCCTGTGAACTCCATCGCCGAGGCGGTCGCCGGTGCCGATATCGTCTTCACAATGCTGCCCAAGGGTGAGCACGCCCGCACCGCCTACCTCGAATCCGATGGCGTCCTGGCCAACGCGGACCAGAAGACTCTTCTCATCGATTCCTCGACGATCGACTTCGATTCGGCCCGTCTCCTCCACACCGAGGCGGCCAAGGCAGGCTTCCGCCTCATCGACGGTCCCGTCTCCGGCGGAGTCACCGGTGCCGAAGCCGGCACCCTGACCTTCATGCTCGGCGGCGCCGACGCCGATGTCGAAGAGGCCCGCCCCGTCATCGAGGCGATGGCCGGCAACATCTTCCACGCCGGCGGTGACGCCGCAGGTCAGGCAGCGAAGATCGTGAACAACATGATGCTCTCGATCAGCCTCCAGGGCGTCGTCGAAGGCGCCGTGCTGGCCGATCGCTTCGGCCTCGATCCGAAGGTCTTCCACGATATTGCGAAGGTCTCCTCCGGCGACTCCTGGCCGCTGCGCACCTGGTACCCGGTGCCCGGTGTGACCACGACGGCCGCGGCGAACAACGAGTTCAAGCCCGGCTTCGCCGCCGCACTCATGCACAAGGACGTCGGCCTCGCCCTCGCCGGCGCCGAGACCCAGGGCGTCGACCTCCCGGCCGCTGCCCTCGTCCACGCACAGCTGCAGAAACTCATGGACGAAGACCTCGGCGGTCTCGACACCTCCGCGCTGATCAGGAACATCGACTCGAACGCCGAAGGTCTGCCGAAGTAAGCACTGAACCGGCACGGAACCGGTGCCGAGGCGGTTGTAGCAAGCACAGCACGCCCACTGCGGCAGCACCGAGCTGCGGACGATCCAGGTCGAAGAATCATGATGATTTCGACCCGGATCGTCCGCATTTCGCTTCCTGGCCCAGAGGCGGGCCCGACCCTGTCCCTACACGTGGCGCGAGACGCCGCCGTCCGGGCATCCTCGACGACCTGAAACTTCGTGCGGCTCATGCAAGACTGGTGTTATGAGTACGCCTGATTCTCCCTCTCCACTGTCCACGGACGACATCGCAGCCATCACCGGCAACCTCGACGAGGTGGCCGACCGTGCTCGCGCCGCCGCCGAGTCCAGCGGTCGCAGCGGAGACGATGTGCGCGTGCTGTTGGCCACGAAGACGCAGCCGGCGGAGAAGATCCGCGTCGCCCTCGAACACGGGTTCACCCTCATCGGTGAGAACAAAGTGCAGGAGATCACCGGCAAGGCCGAGGCGCTCGCCGACCTCAACCCCGAGACCCACCTCATCGGACCCCTGCAGAAGAACAAGGTCAACCACACTCTGCGCCACGCTCAATGCATCCAGTCCGTTGACAACCTGCCGTTGGCCGAGAAGATCAACAACCGCCTCGACGTCCTCGACGAGACCATCGACTTCTTCATCCAGGTCAACACCTCCCGCGAGGACTCGAAGTTCGGCATCGCACCCGAAGACGCCGAGGAGCTCATCACCGCGACCCGGGAACTCGGCCGGATGCGGCTGCGCGGACTCATGACGATCGGCCTGCCCGGCAGCACGCCTGAAGAGATCCGCCCCAGCTACTCCGACCTGCGCGAACTCAGCGAAAGGCTGCGCGACTCCGGGGCCATGCCCGCTGAGGCGGCCGAACTGTCGATGGGCATGAGCGGCGACTTCGAACTCGCCATCTCGGAAGGAGCGACGATGGTCCGAGTCGGCTCGAGCATCTTCGGCGCCCGCGAATACTCCTGACCGGGCCGTCTTTTCCGGAACCGGAGACGACCTCCCCACTGCCGAATACGTCTTCCCCGGCGCGAGGCACGACGTCCTCAACTTCGGTCGCAACCTCCTCGGAAACGTGCGCGGGAGAGAACCGTCACTTGATGACACCGGGGAGGCCGCCTCGGCGGGGGATCTGCGATCATAGAACCATGAACAGCAGTCTAGAGTTCTCCGCGTCAGCCACTTCATCGGCACGGGACGTCAAGGTTCGTGCGCCCGAACTCGTCGGCCGCCGGTGGATGAACTCCGGCGGCAAGGACCTGACCCTGGCCGACCTGCGCGGGAAGGTCGTCCTCCTCGACTTCTGGACCTTCTGCTGCATCAACTGCCTCCACGTCCTCGACGAACTGCGTCCGCTGGAGGAGAAGTACGCGGGGGAACTCGTCATCATCGGCGTGCACTCGCCGAAGTTCGAGTTCGAACGCACCGTCGAAGCCGTCGATCAGGCCGTGGAGCGCTACCAGGTCGAGCACCTCGTCCTCGACGATCCCGACCTCGTCACCTGGCAGGCCTACACCGCCCGTGCCTGGCCGACCTTGGCCGTCATCGACCCCGAGGGCTACCTCGTGGCGACGATGTCCGGTGAGGGCCACGCGGCCGGTCTCACCGAAATCATCGAGGGACTCATCGAGGAGCACTCGGCCAAGGGCACTCTCCATTCCGGTGACGGTCCCTACGTTCCGCCGCCGGCGCCGGAGACGGACCTGTTCTACCCCGGAAAGGCCACGCGCCTGCCCTCGGGCCACCTCCTCGTCGCTGATTCCGGACACCACAGCCTCGTCGAATACGACGACGATGCGGCCACGATCATCCGCCGCATCGGCACGGGCGTGCGCGGATCCGACGACGGCGACTTCGCCTCGGCGAGCTTCAGCGAACCCGGCGGCATCACCGTGCTGCCCGCCGAGCTGGCCGCCGATGTCGGCTACCAGCTCATCGTCGCCGACACCGTCAACCACACCCTGCGCGGGATCGACCTCGAGAACGAGGCGGTCACGACGATCGCCGGCACCGGTGAGCAGCACATGGTCGGCGCCATCGACAATGTCCGCGGCAAGCCCGGTGAGCTGGGCCGATACGACGGACCCGCTCGTGATGTGAAGCTGTCCTCGCCGTGGGACGTCCTCTTCGTCCCCTCCACCGCCGAGGTGGTCGTGGCGATGGCGGGCAACCACACCCTCTGGTCCTTCGATCCGAAGGACGGCACGATCCGCATCCTCTCGGGCACGATGAACGAAGGCCTGGTCGACGGCGACGCCGAGTCCGCTTGGTTCGCGCAGTCCTCCGGACTCGACCTCGGATCGGGGGGAGAGGTGTTCGTCGCCGACTCCGAGACCTCGGCGATCCGCCGTCTCGACCCCGCCACCGGTGAGGTGTCCTCGCTGGTGGGCGTCGGACTCTTCGACTTCGGCTTCCGCGATGGACCGGCCGCCGAGGCGCGCCTGCAGCACCCGCTGGGCGTGCGCAGCCTGCCCGACGGATCGGTTGCGATCGCCGACACCTACAACGGTGCGATCCGCCGTTTCGACCCTCAGACCCAGGAAGTCACGACTCTGGCGCGCGGCCTGCGCGAACCCTCGGACATCGTCCTCATTGACAACGAGGGCACCCCCGACGATGCCGAACTCATCGTCGTCGAGTCCGCCGCACACGCTCTGACTCGGGTGAAGCTGCCCAAGGATGCTCAGAAGGTCGACGAAGGCGCACTGACGACGAAGCGCCCGTCGACGGAGCTCGCCTCCGGTCCGGTGTCGCTGACCGTGAGCTTCACTGTTCCGGCGGGTCAGAAGCTCGATGACCGGTGGGGCGACCCCACATTCCTGCAGGTGTCTGCGACGCCGCCGGAACTCATCGTCTCAGGCGACGGCGGAGCCGAGGGACTCAGTCGCGATATCGTCATCGATCCCGAGTTCACCGAGGGTGTTCTGCACGTGACTGCGCGGGCCGCCGCCTGCGATGGTGAGCCCGGGGGAGAGATCCCGCTGCACGCCGCCTGCCACCTCTACCAGCAGGACTGGGGAATCCCCGTCGAGCTCGCGGATTCGGCGCCGAACGAACTCACCCTCGATCTCCGCGGAGCATGAGCGCCCGCTCAGGCGATGGCGGACCCCGCTCAGGCGATGGTGACGTCGCCGAGGCGGCGCGGCTCGAAGCTCACCTGTGAGGACTTGACGACCACCGAGCCTCCAAGGACGAAGGAGAGCTTCTCGTCGAAGTCGTGTTCGGCGGCGGTGACGATGTCCCGGTAGCGTCCCTTGACCCGCACCTCAACGGTCGAGGGAGTGAGTTCGAGATCGTTGCCGGACGAGGTCAGCCCGATCTGCGGACTGCGCTCGAGCGACCAGGAGACGTCACCGATGATCTCATTGTCCGTGTCGTAGCCGAAGACGCAGCCGGCCGGCATGAGAGTCTTCGACTTTATGCAGTCCTGCAGGTGTTCGGTGACCTGCTCCTCCACCGTCTTCTCGAGTTTGGGTGTGGGCTCCGGCGAGAGCTTCACGGTGGGGGAGTCGCCGGGGGCGGTCACCTCGGCGCGTTGGGAATTGGATTTCAGAAACGTCGCATCGAACCCGACGAGGTAGCTCGCCGGGAACAGCACGGGCACTTCTCCCGTGCTGACCCCGTAGCCGTTGACCGTCGCCGTCGACGAACCGGATACGTCGAGACTGAGTGTCGGCCATTCCCGCTGTTCGATGGCCCACCGGTCGAAGAGTCCCGCGCTGGCAGGCAGGCGGACCATCTCGAGGTCGACGGTCTGCTCCTGCGAGGAGAGGTTATAGCTGAGTCGGACCTTCGCATGGTCGCCGTCGACGGAGACGGTCTCGGCCTCGGGTTCGCGCGGCAGGTCGGGGGCCGCCGAGAGGACCTCGTCGCTGAGCGCCAAGGTCGACGACGGAGTCGGTGCCGACAGGTAGGAGAAGGCACTGTGCGCATCGCCGCGTTCGATCGCCGAGATATAGGCCTCGGCGGCCCGTGCGGGAGTGTAGACGGTGAAGTTGAGGAGGGGGACCGCTGCAACCGTGAGGACGACGACCATCAGCGCCGAGATCAGAAGTCTGCGCGACGTTCGCATGGCGCTCCTGATTCGCTTGGGGACTGAAGGGGACTGGGCAGGTCCCAGTCTATCTTCCGCCCGTCACTCAACCGGGTAGGCGTGCAATGCGGAGGTGTCGACTTCGACGAAGACATGTGTGCCGACCTTGACGTTGGCACGCAGTTCGGTGATCGTCGCACCGAGTCCCGGATGCAGGACGCCGAATCCGACGGTCGGCTTCTCGCCTGCGTCGACGGCCATTGCCAAATCCGCAGCGGGTTCGGCAGCTGTGTCCGATCCTTTCGGTTCCATCTGCCTGCCGGGCACGCCGGCGAGATCGGCGAGGTCGACGTCGAGGGCGAGGCCCATCTCCGTGTCGACCGGTGAGAGCTTCGCCTGCAAGCAGGAACCGCGATCGCGCAGTCCGGTGACGATGGCTTCGAACACCGTCGCCGAGGTGAACGCCGGATCGTGTTCGTCCAGTGACAGGAGGGCGGCACGCCACCCGAGAGTCACGAACACCTTCCCGTCGAGTTCGGTGCGGGCGCGCACGGCCGAATGGCCGATGGACAGCCATCCCTTCCGCGCCAGCCCGGAATAGACGTTGACCCCGCTGAGCTCGGCCGGCAGCGAACCGCGCGGTTCGGTGACGATCTGCTCCAAGGAGCCGAACGCGACGAGTTGGTCCATTTCGATATCGGCCACGCCCGCCTCGGCGATGGAGTGGTCGGTCAGCGAATTCGAGCTGAAGACGACCCCACGGCCCTCTTGGGCGATGAGTTCGGCGAAGCGACTCCGCAGCCCGGTGCGCAGATGGCCGGGAACCGAACCGAACGGGTCGATGAGGGTCAGCCACTTCGCGCCGCTCGCCCAAGCCGCGGCCAGGGCGAGGCGAGCACGATCGGTCGCGTCGAGGTCGTCGATGCGACGGCGCAGAATATCGGGCCGCAGTCCGAATGATGTCAGCGCAGCAGTCGGATCCGCTGCCGATGCCGCCTCCCCAGATCCGGCATCGGCTTCGCGAAGGTAGCTCTTCATCCAGCTGCGAACACGCGAACGACCCGACCGGCGTCCGGTCGGGAAGCGTGGTGGCGGTGCAACGTGCGGCAGGGCGGCCGCGGACAGCACCACCGAAGTGGTGCTGTCCGGGCTGCCCATGAGTCCGAGCATTGTCCCTGCCCGCAGACGTCCGAGGTCGATCTCGCGTCCGTCGAGCTGCAGCCCCGCGAGGGACAATTCTTCGTTCAACGGATCTTAGAACTCCGCGGGATCGTCGGAGGCGTTCATCCGCCGACGGGTGATGATGACAGCTGCTGCACCGACTGCGAGCAGACCGACACCGAGTGCCAGTCCGGTCATCTCGGCACCGGTGCGCGGCAGGTCGCTGCCGGAATCGCCCTGGCCGCTGCCGTTTCCGTTTCCGCCCTCGTCGACGGCGGTGCCGTTGGTGAGCACGGTGAAGCTTCCGCCCTGGGGCTCATCGAAGCTCTCGGCCTGAGCACGCACGTTGTAGGTGCCGAGCACGGCCTTGACCTTGGCTTGGACACCGAACGTGACCTTGCCTTCGGAATCGGCTTCCTTGGTCATCGTGTAGCGGTCGACCTTGCCCTGGGCATGCTCGACCGTGATGGAGACCTTCTCGCCGGGCTGAGCACCGCTGACTCCGATCTTGACGCCGTCATTGAGGAAGTCCTCGGAGCTGACCTCGGTCGGGTCGATGAACATCGACGCCTGAGCGGCAGCGGCAGGCTTCTTCTCCTCGGAGCCGGGGCTGGCCGGACCGGTGGACTCGGGAGCCTCCTCCTCGGCCTCGGACCCTTCGGTCTCGTCGACCTTCGGCTCTTCGGTATCGGTCTCGGTCGGGCTCGGCTTGGGAGCCTCGGTGGCGGGATCCTCTTCCGGGGCCTTGGCCGGTCCCGGCTTCACATCGTCGGCAGAAGCCTTGTCGTCCTCGGCCTTGTCGGTCTCGGTCGGGCTCGGCTTCGGTGCCTCGGTTGCGGGCTCCTCGGTCTTGGACTCTGTCGGTTCCGGGGCCTTGGTGGTCGGATCCTCGGTCTTCGTCTCCGAAGGCTTGGGAGCCTCGGTGGTGGGCTCTTCGGTCTTGGTCTCCGACGGCTTCGGGGACTCCGTTTCACTAGGAGTCTCGTCCGGAGTCTTGATCGGGCCGGTGGCCGAGTCGCACTTGTCGTCGTCCTTGCTATCGCCCTTGCCGGGATCGTCGACCTCGGAGGCCTTGGAGACGACATCGAAAGTCACCTTCGAGGACTTCTTCTCGGACTTGAGGTCGGTGAGGTAGAGCGAGTATTCGCCGACAGGTACCTGGGCACCGTCGGTGACGGTGAAGAAGTAGGTTCCGGAGACTTTTCCGTCTTCGTCGACCGTGAGCTTCTTCTCCGGAGAGTATTCGGTGCCATCGGTGCCGACGACGGTCACCGTGGCCTTCTCGTCCGGGGTGAATCCGGTGCCGGAGAAGCCGATTCCCTTTTTGTCGTCAGCGATGTCGGCGCGGGTCACCTGTGCCTGCGCAAGTGTGGCCTGCGGATCCGACTTCTCGGGAACCGAGGAATCCGATTCGGAGCTGCTCGATGACTGCTGATCACCCTGGGCGCACAGCGGTTGCTGAGGGACCGAAGCGGTGGACTCTGTCGCTGCGAACGCCGGGGCGCCAGCAAGACCTGTCAATGCAACGGCTACTGCGGGGGCAAGCACAAGACGCGAGGTCTTCACAGTAATGCCTTTCGATTGTTGTCTACCCACGAAAGACGATGGACTCCCGGCATTCCTTGGCTTAAGAAGGGGAAGGCACCATCGTGCGCGGGTCCGTACAGCTCATTACCCTAAAGCATTCATCCGCCGCTATGTGGAGACACACGGGTAGAAATCAGGAGAATTCCCGAAAATCGTTATCTGTTTGTAATATAGTTTCGGCGTGTCGGCCGGATTCTTTCGCCGTTACGGTGCGCTCGGTGCAGGTGATCCCGAGCGTGCGCGGCCCGGAACGACTACCATCGGAAACGTGACTCTCCTTTCCGACCGCGACATCCGCGCCGAGCTCGACTCCGGACGCATCGCCCTCGACCCCTACGACCCCTCGCTGATCCAGCCGGCCAGCGTGGATGTGTGTCTCGACCGCTATTTCCGGCTCTTCGACAATCACAAATACGCGGTCATCGATCCGAGCCTCGAGCAGCCTGAACTCACGCGCTTCGTCGAAGCCGCTCCGGGGGAGCCCTTCGTCCTCCATCCGGGGGAATTCGTCCTCGCCTCCACTCACGAGCTTGTGACTCTGCCCGTCGATGTGGCGGCTCGACTCGAGGGCAAGTCCTCGCTCGGGCGTCTGGGCCTCCTGACCCACTCGACGGCCGGATTCATCGACCCGGGCTTCAGCGGCCACGTCACCCTGGAGCTGTCGAACGTCGCGACTCTGCCGATCACCCTGTGGCCGGGGATGAAGATCGGTCAGCTCTGCTTCTTCCGACTCAGCTCGGAAGCGGAGAATCCCTACGGTTCCAAAGCCACGGGCAACCGCTACCAGGGCCAGCGCGGTCCGACCGCATCCCGTTCGCACCTCAACTTCTACCGGAGGGACATGTGACCACCCGCCGCGAACTGCGGCTGCAACGCGAAGCCGCTGAACGCGCAGCCCGGGAACAGGCTGACGCCGCACGCTACCAGGTACCCGATACCCAGGCGAAGGGCACCCCGACACCGAGCGCTTACGCATCGGGCGTCTCGAAAGCGACAGGAGACCAAGCCGTCCCCGGAGCACCCGCCCCGGTTCCCGAGACTCAGGCTCCCGAAGCTCAGGCCGCGAGCCGGCGGCGGACCGGGATGCCGTCGACGGGACGGCCCGGCTACGGCGGTGGCGCCTCCGCGCCCGAGGACACGGCCACCTCGGCGGATCTGCGGGGTTTCCACCTCATCCTCCTCGATGACGCCGTCGAGGTATCCGACGTCCTCGCGCTCATCCACAACAAGCTGCCCGATCTGCGCCCCGCGCTCGACGAACACGGGCAGATGCGGTTGAGCCGGCACTCCCGACTGAGCTCGGGGGTCACCCTCGATCCCGCCGATGCCGCCGCGCTCGAGGTTCCCGAGTGGGCTCGGCATGCCATCGTCATCGACTGCCCCCGGGACCGCCAGCCGACCCCGCCGCCGGACTGGTTCGCCGATTCCGACGGACTCCACGAGGCCTTTCCCAACGGGATGCCGGACCGGGAGGAGGAGCGGATGCTCAGCCTCATGCTCTCCGTCGCCTCCCGACTCCACACCGGCGTGCGCCTGGCCGACGAGTCCGGACTGCCGACGCGCGTGATCATTCCCGACCCCGAGGCGAAGGTCGACCTCTACATCTACTCCTCCTACTGGATGGAACCGCCCGTCGCCCTCGACTTCGTGCGCCGCCATGCCCCGCACGCTTTCCAGCAGGCCCTGCCCACCCCCGACGAGGATGTGCTGGCCCAGGCGAGCATCGACGACCCGCTCTTCGATCCTTCCGCGCCAGTCGTCCTCGACGGCTACGCCCTGCTCGTCCCTCTCGGCGAGATCGATGAAACCGCCGGCAGCCTCGAGATCCGTGTGATGGAGGCCGAATGGGTTCCGCCGATCATCGCCGCCCACACCGATGCTCCGCAGATCGAATACCACGTGCACTGGATGGACACCGAGTCGAAGCGCTATCAGCCGAACCAGCGACGCCGATTCCGGCGGATGCGCAGCCAGGTGGCCCGGCTGACCGACGCGATCGGAGCCGAACTGCTCGTCGGCTCCGCAGGCATCGGCCTCGACGAGAACGGCTTCCTCGTGACCAGCCGTCAGCTGCGCTCCTGACCACTCGTCGTCTCTGTGCGTGACCAGCCGAAAACAGCGCTCTTGATCGGTGCCGTGCCGGGGCGGACCCTGTCTCAGCTCACACCCTGGGATTGGGGAAACGACACCTGTCCGTGCGAAAATGACCTGACGAACCTTTCTCACACAGGCATCTGACGGAGGTGGCCGCCGGTGATCATCATGACAGGGGCCTTCTTCGGGGCGTCTGTCATCGCCTACCCACTGGTTCGCCTGCTCGGCCGCAACGCCTTCTTCCTTCTCGCTCTCGTCCCTCTCGCGGGACTCCTGTGGAGCCTGTCGACGATCTCCGATCTCTTCGGCCCAGCCGCTCAGCCCCTTGTGGAGAATCTGGACTGGCTGCCCGAGCTCGGCCTCAGCGGAGTCTTCCGCCTCGACGTGCTCTCTTGGATCATGACGCTGCTGGTCACCGGGGTTGGAGCCCTCGTCTTCGTCTACTGCGCACGCTACTTCCCGCCCGATGAGCCGGGACTGGCCCGTTTCGCGGGAATCTTCATGGCCTTCGCCGGAATGATGTACGGGCTCGTCGTCGCCGATGAGCTGCTCATGCTCTACCTGTTCTGGGAAGGCACCACAGTCTTCTCCTACCTGCTCATCGGGCACAGCCAGTCCCGCCGCCGCTCGAGGCAGGCGGCCCTGCAGGCGCTCATCGTCACCACCGCCGGCGGACTGGCCATGCTCGTGGGCATGATCCTGCTCATCACCGCCACCGGCACAGGGCAGATCTCGACCCTGGTCGACCGTGCCCAGTCCGGCATGGACACCGGCGGTGTCATCGTCCCGGCCGTCATCCTCATCCTCGTCGGTGCGGTCTCGAAGTCCGCGCTCATGCCGTTCCACTTCTGGCTGCCCGGCGCCATGGCCGCACCCACTCCGGTCAGCGCCTATCTTCACGCCGCGGCCATGGTCAAGGCAGGAATCTACCTCGTCCTGCGCTTGGCTCCCGGCTACAACAACATCCCCGGCTGGTCCGAGGTGCTGCTCACCCTGGGCCTGCTGACGATGTTCATCGGCGGTTGGCAGGCGCTGAAGCAGACCGACCTCAAACTGCTGTTGGCTTTCGGCACGGTCTCCCAGCTCGGATTCCTCACCACCATGGCCTCGTTCGGCACTCCGGACATCACGAAAGCGGCCCTGGGCCTGCTCATCGCCCATGCCCTGTTCAAGTCCTGTTTGTTCCTGTGCGTCGGCATCATCGACCACCGCGCCGGCACGCGTGACCTGACGAAGCTCTCCGGCGGTTGGAAGGCCTTCCCCGTCGTCGCCGTGTGTGCGTCGATCGCGGCCGCCTCGATGGCGGGACTTCCTCCGCTGCTCGGGTTCGCCGCGAAGGAAGCCGCATACTCGACCCTCCTGTCCTCACCGGACAAGATCTCGGTCATCGCCTTCATCGGCATCATGATCGGCTCAATCCTCACCGTCGCCTACTCGGCCCGGTTCGTCTGGGGCGCCTTCTCCTCGAAGCCGGGAGTCGACGACATCGCCCGCCGCGACGAGAAGCTCACCCTCGTCGTCTCCCCGCTCATCCTCACCGCACTGACTCTGGCGCTGGGCCCCGGAGTCGGTCTGCTCGACGGCTACTTCTCCGCGTGGACCTCCGGGCTGCCGGCCGTGGCCGAAGGCGATGGGCACTACCACCTCGCGCTGTGGCACGGATTCGAACCGGCGCTCGCCTTCACCGCTGTGACCGTGGCCGCGGGCCTCGCCCTGTTCATCTTCCGCCGATCGTTCGCGAAGGTCCAGTCGACGCTGCCGTCGGGCCTGGACTTCCACGAGCTCTACCGAAAGCTCATCGGCTGGATGGAGGCCCTGGCGCTGTGGGTCACCGCCCGCACCCAGCGTGGTTCGCTGCCGTTCTACCAGGGCGTGGTCTACTTCGTCCTCGTCGCCGGACTGGGGTTGGCGATCATCGCCAACGACACGTGGAGCATCACGTTCCGGCTCTGGGACACTCCGCTGGACCTCATCGTCGCGGCCGTGCTCGTCATCGTCGCGATCGGTGCCACCCGGGCCAAGAAGCGGTTCACCGCCGTCGTCGTCACCGGCATCTCCGGGTATGCCATGGTCGCCTACTTCGCCTTCGTCGGCGCTCCCGACCTGGCCCTGACCCAGGTGCTCGTCGAGACCATCACGATCGTCGTCTTCGTCCTCGTCCTCCGCCGGCTGCCGGCACGCATCGGCGAGTCCACCGGGCGGCTGACTCCCGCCCGGCGGGCGATCATCGGCGGCGCCGTGGGCATCACCATGATGCTCGTGGTCCTCATCGCCACAGGTGTGCGCGTGGCCGATCCGATCTCCGTCGACTTCGGTCAGCTCGCCTACGAGCTCGGCCACGGCAAGAACATCGTCAACGTCACCCTCGTCGATATCCGCGCGTGGGACACGATGGGCGAGATCTCGGTGCTCGTTGCCGCCGGAACCGGTATCGCCGGCCTCATCTTCGTGCGCGGACGCGAAGGCCACCTGCATCGGTTCGAGAGGAAGAGGGACGGCACCGAGGCGGCCGGTCGCATCCGCTTCCAACCCGTGGCCGAGGACGTCGTCGACCTTCACCACGCCGGCCGCGGGGAGGGGCTGTCGCAGAAGCGGGCGTCGTGGCTCATCGCCGGACGGACCTTGGCTCCGCGTAACCGGTCGATCATCCTCGAGGTCACTGCTCGCCTGATCTTCCACGCCGTCATCGTCTTCTCCGTCTACCTTCTCTTTGCCGGCCACAACGATCCGGGCGGCGGATTCGCCGGGGGCCTCGTCGCCGGGCTCGCGCTCGTCGTGCGCTACCTCGCCGGTGGCAAGTACGAACTCGCCGAGGCGGCCCCCTTCACTCCCTCGGGAATGCTGGGTACCGGTCTGGTCACCGCGATCCTCACCGTCATCGGCGGGTGGATCTGGGGTGACACGGTCTTCGAATCCGTCTACCTCGAGGGTGATCTGCCGCTGCTGGGCCACCTGTCCTTCGGGACGTCGACGTTCTTCGACATCGGCGTCTATCTCATCGTCGTCGGCCTCATGCTCGACATCCTCCGCTCACTCGGAGCCGAGGTCGACCTGCACCAGGAACGCGACGAGATGATGCTGACCAACCGCATCCACGACAATGTGAACTTCTCCGAGAACATGGGCGCCACCGCCGAACACCGTGCCGTGTCCGAGATCATCGACCGGGTCAACGAACTCGACGTCGACAACGGTGCGGAAGGAGGCCGCCTATGAGCGTCTCCTTCATCATGGTCCTGGCCATGGGCGTCCTCTTCGCCGCCGGCATCTACCTCATGCTCGAACGCTCGCTGACCCGCGTTCTGCTCGGCTTCATCCTGCTCGGCAATGGAGTGAACCTGCTCATCATCCTCACCGCCGGCCGCGGATCCCCGCCCCTGACCGATGGAGAGAACCTGTCGACCGAGGGTATGTCCGATCCGCTGCCGCAGGCGCTCATCCTCACGGCCATCGTCATCACCTTCGCCGTGACGGCATTCCTGCTGGCGATGATCTACCGCTCCTGGAGGCTCATGCGCGCCGATTCGCTGCAGGATGACGACACCGACCTCCAGGTGGCGATCACGAAGCTCATCGACTCCGAGGCGGAGGCGAGCACGGACTACGACGACACCGAGTTCGGTGACGAGGCAGAGTCCCCGATCACCGGCGCCATCGACCTCGACGACGACGGAACACCGGCAGAGCGGGAGGACGTCGTCGACGATATCGAGGAGGCGTCGAGTTCGGCCGAAGCCGATGCCATCGCCGAGGCGGCCGTGGACTCCCAGACGGAAGCCCACAGCGCTGAGGAGGCCGAAGTCGCCGAAGAGGCCCGGGACGCGAAACAGCAGGGAGACGACTCATGATCGATCTTCTGCCCGTACTCGTTCCCCTGCCCGTTCTGCTGCCGCTCATCGGTGCCGGAATCGCGCTCATCCTGTCCAAGAACACGCGGGCGCAGAACATCGTGTCGATCGCGATCCTGGTCGCGGTCATGGTCATCGCCACGATGATCCTCGTCGGCGTCGATGCGCACGGACCGCAGGTCGTGGCCATCGGCGGCTGGCAGCCCCCAGCCGGAATCGTGCTCGTCGCCGACCGGCTGTCGGCGCTCATGCTCATCGTGTCCGCGCTGGTCACCCTGTGCGTGCTCGTCTACGCGCTGAGTCAGGACGCCAACGACGACTCGAACGAGACCCCGATCTCCGTGTTCAACCCCAGCTATCTGGTGCTGTGCGCGGGCATTGCGAACTCGTTCCTCGCCGGAGACCTGTTCAACCTCTACGTCGGCTTCGAGATGTTCCTCGTCGCCTCCTATGTGCTGCTCACCCTCGGTGCCACGGCGGAGCGGATCCGGGCGGGAGTCACCTATGTGATCATCTCGCTTGTGTCCTCGGTGATCTTCCTCGCCGCCATCGGCATCATCTACGCAGCGTGCGGCACCGTGAACATGGCGCAGCTGGCGGGGAGGATCTCGGACCTGCCGGCCGATGTGCAGATGATCCTCCACGTCCTCCTGCTGCTTGGCTTCGGCATCAAGGCCGCGATCTTCCCGCTGTCCTTCTGGCTGCCCGACTCCTATCCGACGGCACCGGCCCCGGTGACAGCGGTCTTCGCAGGACTGCTGACGAAGGTCGGCATCTATGCGATCATCCGCACGGAGACCCTGCTGTTCGCCGAATCCTCCCTGCGGGTGCCGCTGCTCATCGCGGCCGGGCTGACGATGCTCGTGGGCATCTTCGGCGCCATCGCGCAGTCGGAGATCAAGAGGATCGTGTCCTTCACCTTGGTCTCCCATATCGGCTATATGCTCTTCGGCGTGGCGCTGGGCACGAGTGTCGGCCTGTCTGCGGCGATCTACTACACGGTTCACCACATCATCGTCCAGACCGCGCTGTTCCTGGCCATCGGCCTCGTCGAAATGCGCGGCGGGTCCACCTCCACGAGGTCTCTCGGCGGTCTCATGGTGCTCTCGCCGGTGATCACGATCATCTTCTTCATCCCGGCTCTCAACCTCTCCGGCATTCCGCCGTTCTCCGGGTTCATCGGCAAGGTCGCACTCTTCCTCGCCGGCTTCGACGACCACGCGTGGCTGCCGACCGTCCTCATCGTCGCCGGCACCGTGACGAGCCTGCTCACTCTCTACGTCATCGGACGTACCTTCAACCTCGCATTCTGGCGTGACCCGGCCGATGTGGAGGAGCCGAACGAGGACCTCGTCGAGGAATTCACGGAGCGGAAGAAGACGCTGCTGGCGGGGAAGAAGTGGAAATCTCAGATCGGCGTTCCCCCTGCCATGGTGGCGGCCACCTCGGTGGTGGTGATCGCCTCCATCGTTCTCACCGTCGCAGCCGAACCTCTGTGGGACATGTCGAACCGGGCGGCCGAGAACCTCTCGACACCGATCGACTACGTCACGAACGTGCTCGGAGGTGATGAGTCATGAGCCCCGACCGAGACCAGAACCAGTACCCAGATCAGGGACAGGTCCGGGTTCCGGGTCAGGACCGTGCACCGGCGAACCGGGCGCGGATGAGTCGGGGCCGCGGAATCATCCAGCAGCTCGTGCTGCTGGTCTCGCTGGTTCTGCTGTGGCTGATGCTGTGGGACTCGATCACGGTGGTCACCGTGGTCACCGGAATCGTGCTGGCCTTCGTCATCACGCGCGTCTTCTACCTCCCGCCCGTTGTGCTCTCCGGACGGTTCAACGTCTGGCATGCGCTGGTGTTCGGTCTGTGGTTCCTCTATTCGGTCCTCCACGCCTCCGTCGAAGTCGCCTGGTATGCGTTCCGTCGCAAAGCGGTCGGCGCCGGGTCCGTCGTCGCCTGCGATCTGCGCACGAGCTCGGACCTCGTGCTCACCCTCATCGCCGATACCGCCAGCCTCATCCCCGGGTCGATCATCATCGACAGCGATCGCGCCATGGGCATGCTCTACCTGCACTTCCTCGACTGCGATTCCGAGGAGAAGGTGCGCAAGGCGAAAGCGCAGGTCTACTACATCGAAGCGCTGCTCATCCGCACTCTCGGTTCGCACCGTGACCTCGCCGCCCTGCGTGCCAGACCGGATCCGCTGGGCGAGACCGAAGGAGGCCGTTCATGAGTGAGATCGTCCTCCACACGCTCGTCGTCGCCGGGTCGGTGCTGTTGGCCGCCTCGGTGGTCATTGCGCTCTTCCGCATCGTTCGGGGTCCGTCGATCCTCGATCGCATGATCGGCACCGACGTCGTACTCGCCTCGATCATGTGCGGCCTCGGCGGGTACATGGCCCTGTCCGACCGGACTGATCTGCTGCCCGTGCTCATCGTGCTCGCGATGCTCGGCTTCGTCGGTTCGGTCAGCGTGTCGCGGTATGTGTCGAAGTCCGATTCGATGACTCCCGGCGCCGAGGCGGGCGCCCTGTCCGAGTTCAGCTCCTCCGACTGGCACATGCCCCGTGACGCGGAGGAGCAGGGTTCCGAGATGACTGATTCCGGAGCGGCCGATGCTGGAACGGCGGAGGACGTCGAGGTCACCGAGATCGCGGATCCCACCTACGACGCCCACGCCGACAGCGGCGGCGAGGGCGAAGGAACCGGGCCCGACCCGGGGCCCGACGACGCCGAACACATGTCGGAGCGCGACGGAGAGGAGAACAGCCGTGGTTCTTGACATCATCTCGGCCGTGCTCATCTTCCTCGGCGCGGTCCTGTCCCTGGCCGCCGCGGTCGGTCTCGTCCGCTTCGGTGACCTTCTCTCGCGCATGCACGCGAGTGCGAAACCCCAGGTGTTGGGCCTGATGCTCGTCGCTGTGGCGATCGCGATCCAGTTCCCGACATGGGCGACGGTGACGACACTGGCGATCATCATCTCCTTCCAGCTCGTGACGATCCCCGTCGCCACGCATATGGTCGGTCGCGCCGGATATCGCACCAAGCACCTGCGTCGATCTATGCTGTACCGAGATGAACTCGCCGAGGCGGTCGACCGTGCCGAGGCCAGAGAGATTGCCTGGGAACGCCAGAGAGGAACCGGAACAGACCACCATGACGGCTGACAATCACACCGAGCCCCAACCACTCGTCTTAGTCGCCGATGATGAGCCCGATGTCCTCGGAGCGGTCGTACCGTTCCTCGAACGCTCCGGTTTCCGGGTGCTGCCCGCCAGCGACGGACTGCTCGCTCTCGATGAGATCCACCGCCACCGCCCAGATGTGTGCGTCCTCGACGTGCTCATGCCCGGAGCTGACGGCCGGCAGGTGCTGCGCCGTCTGCGCCAGGAGGAGAACTGGGTTCCGGTGCTGCTGCTGACTCAGGTCGGCGAAGGGGTCGAGCGGGCAATGGCTCTCGAAGAGGGTGCCGACGACTACCTCAACAAGCCCTTCGACCCGCACGAGCTCGTCGCTCGCATCCGTGCCGTGCTGCGTCGGACCCGCAATGACGGACCGCCGTTGGCCACGGCCCCGGTGCTCGTGTCCAGCTTCGGCCTGCGCGTCGACCGAGTCGGTCGCCGCGCCTGGCTGGGGCAGCGGGAGCTCGTCATCACTCCGAAGGGCTTCACCCTTCTCGAGTACCTCATGGTGCACAAGGACGAGCTCATCGAACGCTCCCGCCTGCTTGAGGTGCTGTGGGGATTCGAAGAAGCCGTGGGCACCCGCGCCGTCGATTCGCGAGTCGCCGAACTGCGTCGCGTGCTCGGCGAAGATGCTGCAGAACCACGGTGGATCGCCACCGTGCAGGGGCGCGGCTACCGCTTCGTCGGTGAGGTTCGCGGCGAGGACGGACAGAGCCGTATATGACGAACTTCCTTGTCTTCGAAATCCAGGTCTGGCTGTTCCTGCTGCTGCTCGTCATCGTGCTCGGCGGTCTGGCCGTCGGTGCCTGGTTCGGCTGGCGGTATCTGAAGAAGCGTGAGGCCGCTCTGCGGGAATCCATCGAGACCGCTGCGGCCGAGGACTCGATGACGAAGCGCAATCGGATGCTCATCCGACTCGACCATGAGCTGAAGAATCCGCTGACGGCGCTGCGCACCTCGGCGGCGAGCATCCGCGAGGTCGTCCGAGACGGCGGCAACCTGAGCGAGGTGGAGCCGGCCGCCAAACAGGTCGATGTGTCGTCGCGTCGGGTCGCCCGACTGCTGGCCGATCTGCGCAAGCTCGCCGATGTCGAGACCCGCATCATCGAATACGCACGCGTCGATCTCGATGCGCTCATCCATCAGGCCGTCGAGGATGCCTCGACCGCGCCGGGCGCCGAGGATCGGATGATCGTGGCCACTGTCGCCCGAGCTCCGTGGCGACTGCCCGATGTCGCCGGTGAGGAGGATCTGCTGCTCACCGCGATCCTCAACCTGCTGGGCAATGCCCTCAAATACTCGTCTCAGGCCGAAGTCGTCGAGCTGCGTGCCAATGAGCAGATCATCGACGGTCACCGCTGGGTCGTCGTCGAGGTCGCCGATACCGGCAGCGGCATCCCGCTGGCCGAACAGGAGAACGTCTGGGACGAGCTCTCGCGCGGCTCTCGCGTGCGGGCGGTCGCCGGTTCCGGAATGGGCCTCTCGCTCGTGCGCGCCATCGTCACCCGACACGGCGGATCTGTGCAGCTCTTCAGCCAGGAGGGTGTGGGGACCTCGGTGCGCATGGTCCTTCCCGTCCTCGCCGATGCCGCGCCCGTGACCGTTCCGCAGATGTCGGATCATATGGATCGAGTTGCCGCCGGTTCGCATGCGGTGCAACCCATGCAGCAGGCGGATTCGCGGCAGGCGCCCGGATTCCTGCCTCCCCGTCAGCCCAATGAGGCCGAACTGCAGGGGCGGATCCTCGGCACTCCGCGGAGGACGTCGAAGCGTCGCCTCGAGCGGGTCGACGGAAATCTGGTCAACCGCCGGACAGGGGAGTCCGTCTCTGGTGGATTCCCGCCGGATTCGGGTCAGCATTCGCAGTTCAAACCGCCGCGGCAGGTACCGAACGCCGGAGGGCAGTACCCCGGTTACGGGCAGCCTCCGATGGGCAGTCAGCCTGCCGGCGGTTCTCGGCCCACCGGTCAACCGCCTGTCGGCGGTCAGCCGAACTCGGGTCAGCAGAAATTCGGACAGCCGCCTGTCGGCAGCCAGCCCACTGGGCAGCCTCCTCAGCACGGGTACGGACAGCCCCAGCAGAACCGGAACGGCCCGGAAGCGGGGTACCCGGACCGTCGCCAACAAGGTGACCAGCAGTGAGTCCGGTGACCAAGCGAACGGGCTCGCCGAGACCCGCCTCAGTGCGGCGAGGCGCGGCTGCCGGCGCACTTGCACTGACCCTCTTGCTCAGCGGGTGTTCGGTCTTTCAGATCCGCACCGAAGACAAGGCTGACGGTCCCGTGCGGATCGGTGTCCAGGAGACCGCCGGCCCCGAGCCCACGGGCAAACCCACCGAAGCCGGAATCCCCGAAGGGATGTCGAAGACTTCGGTGACATTCGGCGACAGCTGCCCGGTCGAACTCAGCTTCGCGCTCGGCGATGACTGGAGGGACAACTCAGGGAGCAACGCAGAGTTCCATGTCTTCAATCATGGAGAAGACGCTTCTCGCGGCGATATCATCCTCGTCAACTGCACTGACGAATACGGTGACAGCGCGCAGGAAGTCATCGATCAGAAGAGGCGTTATAACTTCTCTGAACAGGACTCGCAGGTGATTGCCGAGCAGACGGGTTCTCTGGCCGCAGGAGAGTTCTGGAGCTACCAGGGGGAGCTCGGTCCCACCGAGATCCTCGCGCTCAACGGTGAACCGACGTCTGCCTTCGGGGTCCAGGCCGGCTACAAGATCAACGGACGTCTGGTGAATATATCGATCGAGATGCGCACACTGAAGACGAACACCGAAGTGGCGGAGGACTTCAAGAAGATGTTGCCGACGGTGACGATCGATGGCGAGAGGGTTCCGGCACCCAGCTTCCGGTGACCTCGGGGTGGGTTCCGAGCACCTCGGCGACCTGGGGTTTCTTTGGATTTCGCCCCGGAATCAAGGTTGGGATCTAGGATGGGAAGATGACGACCCACGACGCAGTGACCCGACTCCTCGACGCCCGCCGCCTGCAAGGCCTCTTGACGAATCAGAGCGGCCGCGTCATCGCCCAGTACTCGTTCCTCAACTCCGAGGGCAATTCTTCCCTCAGCCACCTCGCCGATATCAGTGGGGAGACTGCCCGGCGCATCACCCGCGGCGACCAGTCCATCGGGCCGGCCGCGTTGAGCGAGAACGGGACGATCGTCTTCGCCTCCAAGCGCAAGGGCGAGGACGGCAAGGATGCCGAGTCCCCGAGCCTCTGGGCTCTGCCGGACAACGGAGAGGCCCGCAAGCTCGCCGATCACGAGGGCGGATTCTCTCGCATCGAGGTCAAGGGCGAGACCATCATCGTCGAATTCCCCGTCCACACATGGGCCGCCGATGAGAACGACCATCAGGAGTTCAGCTCCGAACGCAGCGACGCGAAGGTCAGCGGAATCCTCCACACCGGGTTCCCGATCCGCCGGTGGGATCATGATCTGGGGCCGGGCCGGCAGACTCTGGCAGTGGCCTTTCTCGATGAGGCGGCCACCGACTTTCCCGAGGTCGGTGACGAGCTGAGTGCTCCAGCGGGCCTGAGCTTCCGCTACCTGTCTCTGCCGTCCGGACGATTGGTCGATTGGGCCGTCGATGATGAGGCTCGCTTCGTCCTCGTCCAACTCGAGAAGCCGATCCCCGGCCAACTCGAAGCCAGTGAGATCTGGCGCGTCGATCTCGATGGAGAGCCCGAGCTGCACCGGCTGACGAAACCGGCAACCGATCACAGCTTCGATATCGAGGCCATCAGCCTGGACGGGGCGAAAGCGCTGATCACCCGCGTACAGTCCTGGACGCCGCAGGCCAACCTATCGGCGGAACTCATGGTCCTCGACCTCGAAACCGCGGAACTGAATCCCGTGTGGCCCGATGCGGACTTCTGGTTCTCCCCGATCTGGGTCGACGATTCGACCATCGTGGCCACTGCCGATGATCACGGCCGCGGAAGCATCTTCATCGGTGGTCTCGATGATGCGCAGCCTCGGAGGCTCGTCGGGGGAGTCGATCAGAAGTATTCGTTCTCGGGACTTGCCCTGCGCGAGGACACCGTCGTGGCGACCGCCTCGGCGATCGATGTCGCACCCCTGCCGATCTCCGTCGACCTCGGCACCGGGGTGATCAGCGAGCTCGCGAATCCGGCGACGGTGCTCGACGAGGAAGGCACCCTCACCGAGGTGGAGGTCCGTGCCGAGGACGGCACGCCGATCCGTGCGTGGTTGGTGCTGCCGGAGGGGGAGGGGCCGCATCCGCTCGTCGTCTTCGCGCACGGCGGACCGTGGGGGTCGTGGAATGCGTGGACCTACAGATGGAACCCCGGCCCCTTCGCGGCTGCCGGGTATGCGGTGCTGCTGCCGGATCCGGCGATCTCCACCGGCTACGGGCAGGCGATGATCGATCGCGGTCAGCAGCAGCTCGGCGGCACACCATTCACAGACATCATGACGCTGACCGAGGCCGCGGGGAAGCGGACGGACATCGATTCCGAACGCATCGCCCTGGCCGGCGGGTCCTACGGCGGGTACATGGCCAACTGGGTGGCCGGGCACACCGGCAGCGCGTTCAAGTGCATCGTCACCCACGCCTCACTGTGGAACACCACGTCGATGGGTCGAACGACGGACAATTCGTCCTGGGATCAGGCGATGCGGGAGCAGTCGGCGCAGTATTCGCCGCACCTCTTCGCCGAAGACATCGAGGTGCCGATGCTCGTCATCCACGGTGACAAGGACTACCGCGTGCCGATCGGACAGGGGCAGGAACTGTGGCTGGATCTGCTCACTCAGGCGAAGACTCCGCTCGACGCCGATGGCGACACTCAGCATCGTTTCCTCTATTTCCCAGACGAGGGGCATTGGATCCTCGGCCGCGGGAATGCCGAGGTCTGGTACCGCACCGTGCTCGCGTTCCTCGATACGCATGTGCTCGGCATCGACGCGAACCGAGTCCGCACTCTGGGGTGAGTCGGCGGTCGATCGGTTCGCGCCCAGTGGGTGGCGAGCAGTGCGGAGCCGTTCCGTACCCTGAATGAGGCGTTCGCAGAAAGAGAGAAGGACCCCGATGACACAGACCGAACAGATCCCCGCCGAGGCGATCATCCACAATGCGTGCATACTCGACGGTGATCGGGCGACGTTCACCGAGGAGACCGCCGATGCGTGGATCGCGATCGCAGACGGAACGGTCGCTGAACGGGGTCGCGGGGACGGCTGGAAGGACAGAGTCGCCTCGGGGAGGGGCGAGGTCATCGACGCGGCCGGCGGATACGTGGCTCCCGCGTTCGTCGATATCCACTGTCACGGTGCGGGCGGCGCGAGTGCCGAAGGCGGGGCCGAGGCGATCGATGCGATCCTCGACGTGCATCGGGCTCATGGCACCGGCCGGCTCGCAATGTCTTTCGTCTCGGACACGATCGAGGGTCTGTGTCGGTCTTTGCGCGCGGGTGCGGGGCTCGTCCATGATCGGGCCATGGTCATGGGTCTGCATGCGGAAGGTCCGTTCCTGTCCCCGGATTTCAGGGGTGCGCATGCGCCAGAGGTGCTCGCACCGCCGACTTCGGAGGCGGTCGAGGCGATCCTCGAGGCGGCGGATGGAACTCTCGCGCAGATCACCATTGCGCCCGAACTTCCCGGTGCTCTCGACGCGATCGCTCGGTTCTCTGCGGCAGGGGTGCGTGTGGCCGTCGGTCACACGGCCGCCGACTTCGAGCTGACCGCGCAGGCGTTCGACGCGGGCGCGAGCATTCTCACTCACGCGTTCAATGCGATGCCCGGCATTCATCACCGTGCTCCGGGGCCGGTTCTGGCTGCGGCCGAGGCCGAGAATGTCACCGTCGAACTCATCAATGACGGTGTCCATGTCGTCGCTCCGGTCGCCCGTATGCTCAACGAACTCGTGCCCGGTCGCCTGGCGCTCATCACCGATGCTATGGCCGCGACCGGTCTGCACGATGGGAGCTATCACCTCGGCTCGCTCCCGGTCGAAGTCAAGGATTCGGTAGCCCGTCTGGTCACCGCGGATGGCACTCAGGGTGCCATTGCGGGGTCCACGCTGACGATGGATGCTGCCGTGCAGCGGGCCGTCGCCGAGGTGGGACTCAGCCCGTTCGAGGCTGTGCGGGCCGCGAGCTCCGTGCCCCTGCATGCAGTGGGCGGCGCTGCCGACGCGGACAGCCTGCTGGCAGTCGGAATGCCGGCTGACCTCTTGATTCTTGATCAGGACATGAGCATCCGAGGATCGCGGATCGGCGGCTGAATCCCGCTGAGCCAGGTCGAACCTTCCCGGGTCCGGGAAATGGGCACAGTCGTCCCCTGGGAGCCGGGGCAGCTATTTGTCGAACAAGGTGTCGACGATGTCGTCCGCGATGAAGCGGGCGTGGAGGATCGGCGTACGAGTGGGGTCCTTTGCGGCAGGCGGGATGTAGGCCGGCCGGCCATCGAAGAGCATCCGGGTCTCCCAATCGCTGCGGTCGAGCAGGTGGTGGTGATAGCCGCAGAGGAGCGCGAGGTTGTTGATCTCCGTCTTGCCACCTTGCGCGAAAGGCAGCACATGGTTCGCGTCGCACCAACCGGGAGGGGCATCACAGCCGGGGAAGGTGCAACCTCGGTCACGGGCGGTGATCACTGCCAGCTGTTTGCGATTGGCGAAGCGCTGTTCTGTGGCCACCTGCATCGTCTTAGCCTTGTCGCTCATGAGGTGGAAGAACAGCGAGCCGTTGAGACCGTTTCTCATCAGTTCCTTGATGGGAATGGGATTGTCGGCGCCTGTGGTGCCGTGGCCCGTGCCCTTGGCCAGATCTTCGGCGGTGGCGTTGATGACGAGAGCATAAGGCGCTCCTGCAGCCGTCCGTTGCTTGTCGATCGTGGTGACGAGGCCGGCGAATCGTTCGTAGATCCATTCGCGGGCCGAAGGCTGTTCGGCGCTGACATCGACGATTCCGCCGTCCTCGCGGATGCCAACGCCGGGGATGGCATCCGTATTTCCGGCTTTGCGAACGGCCTTGAGGTCGGGTTCCGGAACGCGCTTCGCGTCATAGCGGTCGCCGGAGAGCACCGCATCGACGATCTCGAGCAGCTCTTTGTCGGGAAGCGGCGAGCCTGTCCCCTCATCAGTGGCGGTGGAGGCTTCGGCAGCAGAGTTCCAAACACCCGCAGCACCCGGAGCACTGGCGGCACCAACCGTCGTGTCGGTCCCGTCTGCAGTCGCAGCGACACCGTCCTGATCGGCCTCTTCAGCAGATTGGATGCGCGAGGTCAGCAGTCCGTTGAGCGTGCCGCCGGTGACGGGGTCGAGCAGTCCACGCAGCTCCCAGTCGCCGTTGGCCTTGGCGCGCATGGACATGTTGTATGCAGAGCGGTCTGCTGAGTCCTTCGGCTCCTCGCCGTCCGGGTCGATGTACCCCATGAGCTTGCTGAAGATCTCGCGCAGGTCCTTGAGGCGGACCTTGGGTGCGTTGCTGACCAGTCGCGACTCGACGTCGGTGCGGATCGCCTGACTGACCCACGTGGGCAGCTTTCGCATGCAGTCTTCGATGACGGACGCCTGTGCGGCAGAGATGGTGCCGGCATGGAGCGCATCCGCGACGACCGGGTAGAGAGGCGGAAGCGCCTGTCCTGCCATGTCGACACGACCGCCGAGGTTCTTGGCCATATCCGTCCGACGATTCGCCTCCGCGCTGGTGAGGTTGAAACGGTTCTCGATGAGCGACTTCGTCGACTTGGCGCCGAAGTCGCTGGGCGTCCCGACGCGCTCGCAGACGGAGAGCGCAAGTGTCGACAATGCATCATTGATGCGTGTGATCGCTTCGACGCCATCTACGAGCATGATGGCCTGGTCCGGCCCCATGGGACGGTCGAACGCGCGCAGCTCATCCTTGAGGCTCATCAGCTGAGTGATGGAAGAGGTGACCTCGGGCGCGAAGCGGCTGAGATCTGCCCACTCCTCGTCGGCCAGCAGCGGGTGACCGCTGGTCTGGAGAGACTTGTCGGAGTTCCGATCGGATTGACCGGAGCTGCGTTCGGGAGTGAGGGTCATGGGGATGATTTCCGTTCACCAACATCGTTGTTGTTGGGATCCAGTTTACTCTCCAATGAGATGGAAAACCATAGGTGATCGAAAAAAATATAGAACAATAATCAATTGTTCCCCGATGTTCGATATCTGCATCAACCAGGATTGTCGTTTGGGAATGGTGCCTGCGCCCGGCGTTGAGTGTTGAGGTTGCCGCTGGTCCGCCTTGCCGCGACCTCTGTCGCCTGCCCCTGGCCCGCGCGGCCGCGACCCCTGCCGCCTGCCCCGACCCGCGCCGCCGCGACCCCTGTCGTCGCGCTCCGGCTTCGAATGTGTCAGCCGGTCGTGGCACGATTGGAGTATGGATGCCCTGCTCCTCATTGACACTGACGACGCCAGTTACCCCAGCGATGACGCCATGGAGACTCTCGGCGATATCGTCACCCGCACCCGCGCTGTGGGCGGTGTGCTCATCTTCGCTTCGACTAAGGCTGACCTGGTCGACACTCCCGACGAGGAGCTGAGCATCTTCGTGCCCGACGAAGAGGACCTCGTGCTCCGTTCCGGGAGCCCCGATATCTTCGAAGGCGTCGACGACCTGGCTGCGGGTCTGCACGACCTGTCCGTCGACCGGATCATCATCGCCGGCGCCGACGCCACAGTAGGGGAGGCCGGAACTGGAGGTGACGGAGCCACCGCTGCTGATGGCGTCACTGCTGGCCCTGCCTCTCAAAAGGGAGGCGCCACCGCTGACCAGGTGGAGGGCGCCACGGACGGCAGTGCTGACTCGGCGAACGCCTCCGGTGCCGTCTACGCCTCGGCGATGGCTGCCCTTGTCTGCAACTTCGATGTGGTCGTCCTTTCCGACTCCACCACTGACCCCGATGGCAACCTCGTCGCCTGGGGCGATGCTGCCGCTGGTGCCGGTGCCATGGTCAAGAAGACCGCCGATACCTGGCTGCGGATGTAGGCTCAGCGGCCTTCCGGAAATGTTTCTACATTGAGTAGAATGTGGGAGCGAGCTGAGAGGAGGGCCCATGACCGGATGGACGAAATCCGTGCGCGCGCTCTTCGCCGCGCTCTTCACGACTCTCCTTGCCCTGCTCATGCACCTCGGCGCCGGTGGCTCGGTCTCGATTCCGGGCACTGTGGTCGTCTTCGTTCTCGTCCTCTGGGCGGCGATGATCGTCGCCGGTAGGCGCCTGGGCTACGTGACTCTTGCCGGACTGCTCGGCCTCGGACAGGTGCTCATGCACCTGACGATGAGCTGGTCCGCACACACCTTCGCCCATGCGGGGGCCCACGCGGGACCCGCTCAATCCGGAAGCGGGCAGGCCGGAGCTGCAGGTACCGGATCCACCTCCGCCGAGGCGGCCCTCAACGCCCATGCGGGACACATCGTCCCGGCCTCCGGCTCCCTTGACCTGGGCCCGGCCGCATCCGCGCTCGGGCATGCGAACCACGGCGCCACCTCGGTGGGGATGATCATCGCCCACCTGGTCGCCGTCCTCGTCACCGCCGTGATCCTCAAGCGCGGTGAGGATATCGTCCTCAGCATTCTGCAGCTCGCCCTGGGCCCGGTGATCGGTGCACTGCGTGCCCTCGCCGAGGCCGCCGGCGTCCTGGCCGACGAACCGGTCCGCAAGCTCTGCGCTTCGTTCCGAGTGCCGCAGCCGGTCACCTCGGCGGTGGTCGGACCGAACTACCGCCGTGGCCCACCTGTGCTTGTCTGACACCTCACTCGGCGGTCACACCGTCGACTCACACCCGGCTTCCGGGTGACCATCCACCTTCGGGCGTTCGTCGAATCAGCGGCGACCTGCTCATCGGTGACAGTCGAACACATTCACGCATACTGCTGTGCACAGCCCGGTGCGCGGACCGCTCGCGGGCCGAATCCGGCATCGCGAATAGGCATGCGAAAGCAGTGCTGACGCCAGAGGCGCGCACAGCTATGTGCTCGACTGCACCTGAATGACGAAAGTGCAGACATCATGCGAAAGAACATCACTCTGGCCCTTGCCCTGCCCATCGCCGTCGCCATCGGCCTGGCAGGCTGCGGCCAAGACGACAGCAAGGCCGCCGGTTCGACACAGACCGACGGAGGCAGCTCTACTTCGGCGAAATCCTCGGAAAGCGCGGTCGACGCCGAAGCGCTAAGCTTCGACGGCGCTTGGGTCAAGTCCGCCGACGACGGAATGACCGGAGTCTTCGGGGAACTGAAGAACAACACCGACGCCGACATCAACCTCGTCGAGGCGAAATACGCGGACGCGGAGATGGTCCAACTCCACGAAACCGAAGGCGACGGCTCCGGCGGAATGTCCATGCAGGAGAAAGAGGGCGGCTTCACCATCCCGGCCGGGGAGAGCCTCCGCTTCGAGCCCGGAGGCGATCACATCATGATCATGGGACTGAAGAAGGCGATCAAACCGGGCGAGCAGATCAAGCTCGATCTCGTCACCGCCGATGACGAGACCGTCGAGGTCACGGCCGTGGCCAAGGAGTACTCGGGAGCCCAGGAAGACTACGCGCCCGGTGAGGCCGAAGGTTCCAGCGATGACCACAGCGACCATGGTGAGCACGGCGACGACGGCAAACACACCGGCGGCGACAGCGGAGATCAGGAGGACTCCGACCACGGAGACCATGGTGACCACTGAGCCCGGTCGCACCGGCTTCAGCCGCCGAGGTCTCCTGACCTCGGCGGCCGCGGCCGGCGGTGCAGGAATCGTCGGGGCCACGAGCGGGTATGCGTTCGGCCGCGGCACCGGATCTCAGGGCACGAACGCCGGTGACGGCGGGCCGCCTCGGCGAGATCTGGACGGGGCGAACGGGCCCCAGGCCGAACCGTTCTTCGGCATTCATCAATCCGGGGTCGAGACTCCGACGCAGTCGTACGCGCACTTCATCGCGTTCACGCTCAAGCCCGGGATCAAGGCCGCCGAGGCGGTGCGCTGGCTGCGTCTGCTCACCGCGGATGCAGCTGCGCTGACGCAGGGGCAGGCGCCGTTGGCCGATTCCGAATCCGAGCTCGCTGTCGATCCCGCCCGATTGACGGTGACCTTCGGGTTCGGTCCCGAGCTCGTTGTGCTGGCAGGAAAGGAGCACGTTCCGGACTGGCTGAAACCTTTGGAGGCATTCTCGGTCGATCGCCTCGATCAGGACCGGTGCAAGGGCGACCTGCTCCTGCAGATCTGCGGCGACGATCCGCTGACCCTGGCACATGCTCGGCGCATGCTGTTCAAGGACTCGCGATCGTTCGCCGAGGTCGCCTGGCAGCGGGACGGATTCCGACGTGCATACGGCAGCTCGGGGGAGGGGGCGACCCAGCGGAATCTCTTCGGCCAGCTCGACGGTACGGCGAATCCGGGCCCCGGATCCGAGGACTTCGCACGGATCGTCTGGGGGCAGGGTACCGACACCGCCGATCCGGTGTTCTCCGCACGAGGGGAGCCGCCTGCCGACCTCGGTGCGCATCTGCCGACGTGGATGCATGGGGGAACGACGCTGGTTCTGCGCGATATCGCCATGAACCTCGATACCTGGGACAAGGCCGACCGTCCGGCCCGGGAGTTCTCGGTCGGGCGGACCATGGACACCGGGGCGCCGCTGTCAGGCAAGGCCGAGTTCGACGTTCCGGACTTCACCGCTGTCGACGAGCGCGGACTGACGAAGATCTCGCCGGTCGCGCATATCGCTCGGGCCCGCGAGGGACTGAGGCCTGAGGTGCAGATCCATCGGCGCACGTTCAACTACGAGACCGGAGCGGGTGGGGATTCGGGACTGCTGTTCGCGTCCTTCCAGGCCGATATCGAACGGCAGTTCCTGCCGATCCAGCGCCGCCTCGCCGAGGTTGATCTGCTCAACGAATGGACGACCCCGATCGGGTCGACCGTGTGGGCGATCCCGCCCGGAGCGACCGAGGACGGATACGTCGGACAGGAGCTGTTCGAAGGGTGAGAAAGCGGCGCGGCCGCCGAGCCCGCAGAAGCGGTTTCGGCGGCCGCGTCGGTCGGGAGTGATTCGCAGACGGTGGGGCCGGTCAGAACAGCGGCTGCGGCAGGGCGTCTTCGAGTTCGAGCAGACGCCTCTTGGTTTCGAGCTCGTGCCCGGGCAGTCCGCCCGAGTACCCGCCGAGTCCACTACCTGAGACAACGCGGTGGCAGGGGACGATGATCGGGACCGGATTGAGTCCCATGATCCCGCCGACGGCACGCGCGGGAATCCCGGTGCCGCTGGCTTCCGCGATCTGGCCATAGGTGACCGTGGTCCCGGCCGGGACCACTTCGGCCAGGGTCGTCAGCACGGTCCTGGCGATGTCCGATACCTTGCCGAAATCCACGGGCAGATCGAAATCGCCGAGGCGGCCGTCGAAGTAGGCACGCAACTGAGCGACCGCCTCGGCGAGGATCGGATCCTCGGTGGCGGCCGCCTCGGCGGGGATCAAGACAGAGTCATCGGCCGTTTCGGCGGAGGTGCCCCATTCGAGTCGCACGATCGACCGGCCATCGCTGGACACGGCGAGGGGGCCGACGAAGGTGTCGACGGCTGCCGAAATGGTCGCCATGGGATGTCCTCCGTTCGCGGCCCGCTCACTGGACACGGCGTCGGCGGCGGTACTCAGCCGAGTCTACCCACACAGCTGTGCCCTCCCGACTCATCCAGGTCGAGAGGGCACAGCATATTCATGACCGTACGCCGCGCTGCGGGGAAGTCCGCAGCCGAGCAGACGAAGTCGTCGTCAGAGCGGCTGCTGCCGCGGCGGCAGAATCACTTCTCGTCAGGCAGCTCGCCTTCGTAGGCGTCGGGGTTGGCCTTCAGCCACTCGGCGATGGCCTTCTTGCCATCATCCTTGTACTTGTTGACGACCAGGTCCTCGAGCTCTCCGTACTGCTTGTCATCGAGCTTGATGTTGCCGATGTAGTCGGCGGCATCGGAGAACTCTTCACCGAAGCCCTTGGTCGCGGTGAAGTGGAGCTTCTCCGGGTCGCCCATCGCGCCCTTCGGGTCCTTGAGATCCTTGACCGGGTACTCGTTGTTCGCCCAGAACGGACGCCACAGGGTGACGACGATGTCCTTCTTCGCTTCGGTCGCATTGCCGAGCTCGGTGAGCATGGCGGCGGTCGACGAGGTGACGAGTTCGTATTCGCCATCGAGACCGTATTCGGGAATCATCGCCTTGGTGGCCTTCGTCAGACCGGCACCGGGCTCGATTCCGATGATCTCGCCGCCGAAATCCTTGCCCTTGCCCTTGAGGTCCTCGATCGAGTTGATGTCCTTCATGTACTTCGGGACGGCGATCGTGAGGACGGCGTTGTTGTAGTAGGCGCCGAGATCTTCGAGGTCGTCACCGTATTCGTCGATGTACTGCTTGTGCGTGACCTCGGGCCACGATGACGGATACATGTCGATATCGCCGTTGGCGACACCGGCATATAGGACGGCGGCGTCGTTGAAGGTCTCGGTCTCGACGTTGTAGCCCATCTTGCCCAGCTGATCTTCGAGCAGAAGCGAGATGCTCTGGCCGTCGGTCCAGCCGGTGACGTAGCCGAGCTTGATGTCGCCCTTGTCGCCGCTTCCGCCGTCGTCCTTCGACGCTTCCTGCGAGCAGCCGGTCAGAGCAAGGCCGAGGGCTGCGACTGCAGCGACGATCGGGGTGAGGAATCTTCTCTTCATTGTTTGTTCCTTTTCTCTAGTGATCGACAATTCAGACTGTATGAGTCCATCGACTCAGGCCGCTGCCGCAGCTGCCTTGTTCTTCGCGCTGCGACGACGCATCCCTGCAACGAGCGAGCGCGGGTAGTCCTTCGCATTGCCCAGGGCCGCGGTGACGCGATCGAGGTAGACCGCGATGATCACGACACCGAGTCCGGCTTCGACACCGAGCGGCAGGTTCTGAGTGGCGATCGCTTCGACGACGTTCTTTCCGAGTCCGTCGGCGCCGACCATGCCGGCGATGACAGCCATGGCCAGTGCGAGCATGATGACCTGGTTGATGCCGGCCATGATCGTCGGTGTGGCCAACGGCAGCTGGACTCCGCGGAGGATCTGGCCGGGAGTCGCACCGAAGGACTGTCCGGCCTCGACCGTCTCCGAATCGACTCCGCGGATGCCGAGCTCAGTGAAGCGCACACCCGGCGGCAGAGCGAAGATCACCGTTGCCACGAGGCCGGGAACGACGCCGATGCCGAAGAAGGTGACGGCAGGGATGAGGTAGACGAATGCCGGCATCGTCTGCATGAAGTCGAGGATCGGTTTGATGACCGCTGAAGCTCTGTTGCTGCGTGCGGCCAGGATGCCGACCGGGACGGCGATGATGATGGCGATGACGGCGGCGATGATGATCAGCGCTAGGGTCTGCATCGCGGCTACCCATTGGTCCATCGTCATGATGAAGAACAGGGTGATGAGAGTGCCCACGGCCATCTGCCACGAGCGGAAGATCCAGCCGATGAGCGCCAGCAGAATGATGATGACGAGCGGGTGGAGGTCGACGAGTACATCGGTGAGGACCTCGATGAGGAAGTTGAACAGCCAGGTGACGGCGTCGAAGAACCAGGCGACGTTCTCCTTGAGCCAGTCGAAGGCTGTATCGACCCAGGCTCCGATCGGAATTCTGATGTTCTCCATCAGCGCTCACCCCTTTCGCCGGCGGTCTGCTGTGCGACGGCATCATCACCTTCGGCGAGCACCTGGTCGATGATCCCTGTGTCGACCGGCTCGGGCCAGTCTTCGACAGCGGCTTCCGTCGCCTGCTCGTCATTGCCGTTCTGGTTGCCCAGCGCGGCGAGCAGGGTGGCCCGCGGCACAACCCCGACGAGTTCGCCGTCTGCGTCGGTGACGGGCACCGGCATCGGCATCTCTGCGGTGGGCAGGAAGAGGTCGATGAGCAGGTCGTCCGGAGAAGCGGGGTGGGTGACCGGCTTGATGATGTCGTCGAGAGTCGTGGCATCCTTCCGGATGTGATCGATGCAGTCGCGGTCGCTGACGAGACCGAGGAACTTCCGGTCCCTGTCCGTGACATAGACGCCCGAAGAGTTGTTCTCGCGCATGGTGCGCAGCGCGACTCGGGGACCGTTCTGGTTGGTCACGGTCAGACGGGCCTTCTCCATGACGTTGTTGGCGGTGAGGACTCGTGCCCGGTCGACGTCGTGGACGAACTGTGCGACGTAGTCGTTGGCCGGGTCGGTGAGGATGTCCTCCGGGGTGCCGACCTGGACGATGCGTCCGTTGCGCATCACCGCGATCCGGTCACCGAGGAACATCGCCTCATTGAGGTCGTGGGTGATGAAGATGATGGTCTTCTTCAGCTCCCGCTGCAGCTCGACGAGCTGCTCCTGCATCTCGCGGCGGATCAGCGGGTCGAGGGCGGAGAAGGCTTCGTCCATGAGGAGGATGTCGGTCTCAGCCGCAAGCGCGCGGGCCAGGCCGACGCGCTGCTGCATACCGCCGGAGAGCTGTTCGGGGAACGTGTCGCCCCAGCCTTCGAGGCCGACGGCCTTGAGCCACTTGTCGGCTGCCTTGTCCCGTTCCGCCTTCGCTACTCCGCGGATCTCCAGCGCATAGGCGGCGTTGTCGCGGACAGTGCGGTGGGGGAGCAATGCGAAGTGCTGGAACACCATCGAAATGTGTTCGCTGCGGACCTTGCGCAGTGCGGCCGAATCGATCTTCGCTATGTCGGTGCCGAGCACCTCGACCGAACCGGCTGTCGGTGCCCAGAGCCCGTTGAGGGTGCGGATCAGGGTCGACTTACCCGATCCCGACAGGCCCATGACCACGAAGATCTCGCCGGCCTGGACTTCGAAGCTCGCATCGATGACGGCGGCCGTCCCGAGCTTCGTCAGGTCATCACGGTCGGCGCCTTCTTCGAGCCGTTTGACGACTTCGTTTTGGCGCTTTCCGAAGACTTTGTAGACGTGTGACGCTTTGACAACGCTCACGTGCTTCCTCCTTGCATTCTTGGCAGTCCGCAAGAACGAGAGGCTTCACCCCCGTTTGCACGGTTCGGTGCTCGCAGATCAGATCCGATTAGCTCAATTGCGCACGCGCCTCACCGCACACGGATATCTGATCCACCATTGTAGTTTTGTTCAGGATTTTCGGTAGAGATTTTATTGGCATTGCGCGGCGCGTCACCCTTGACTGGCGCTCTGACCTGGGCAAACAGAAGCCCGCGCGTTACTTGATTGTTATAATCGTCGATTGGAGCATGTAGATATGCCGTTAATGGATTTGCTACCGGATATGGGATTTTGATGCAGTAGGCGGCCTTGCTCTCAGGACTGCGGCAGCGATTCCGTGAGGAAGCGGACCACGGCCGGAGTGACCACCTCGGCGAATTCTTCGAAGAATCCGTGCCGGCCCTCCGGCAGAATGCGCAGCTGAGAACCGGGGATGCGGTCGTGGAGGATTCGGGCATTTCCGACCGGGTTCATCCGGTCGGCATCGCCGTGCATGATGAGCGTCGGAGCAGAGATCTCCGGCAGCCGACCCCAGGCATTGTGATTGGCGCTGATGCGCAGATGGGCGGATGATTCGGCCGCCGTCATCGAGTTGTCGCCGAGCATCTTGCTGTACTCCGCCGACACCGTCCATTCGGGGGTGTAGAAGAGGTCGAAGAGGTACTGAGTGTGCTCATCGCCGCTCAGCCTCGCCAGTGCCTGGCCGACCTCGCGCGGACGCTTGACTGCATGCGGACCGCCGGGAGAGGTGCACCCGAGAACGATGGCGCTCACCCGCTCCGGGTGATCGAGCGCCAGCATCTGCGTGATGCGGCCGCCCATGGACGTGCCGTAGACTGCGGCCCGATCCACCCCGAGGTGGTTGAGCACGTCCGCGGCATCGTCGGCGAAGCTCGCCGTCGACAGTTCGCCGAGCTCGCCCCGGCTGCCGCCCGTTCCGCGATAGTCGAAAGTGATCGTGCGGAAGTCCGATTCGAAGTCCGCGCGCAGATCGTCCCACCACTTGTGCGAATTCGACTGACCCTGCAGCAGGAGCAGTGCGGGCGCGTCCTCCGGCCCTCCGACCTGGACTTCGAGAGGGAAGCCATCGCGTGCGGTGATCCTGTCCACCTGCATCGTCTCCACCCGTGTCCTCCTGCCCGCGCGCACCGCGTCACCGCCTACGCTTGAGAGATGAAACCATTGCCGTTCCTCAATCCTGCCGCAGGATCGCCCGCGGTGCGCAATCCCGGCCGACCGGCCGTCATCGTGCCGACGCAGGCGGTCGACGCCGAGGAGCTCGCGGCCGAGTGCGCCGCAGCCGCCGCGACCGGGATCGTGGACGCCGTCGAATGGCGCATCGATCCGCTGCTCGCCGCCGCTCCAGGTACTGCGCTCGCCGGCGCCGAGGCGGCCCTGAGTCTGCTTCCACGCGCGCTGACAGCCGGGCTGCCGATCCTCCTGACCGTGCGCACCGGATACGAAGGCGGCCGGGTGGAGATCACGGAAGACGACTACGCCGAGGCGGTGCGGGCGCTGATCTCCGGCGTCGCCGAGGCTGGGGCGGTGGATGGGGTCGCGGCCGGCAACCCCGCCATTGCCGGCCCGACCTCGTCAGGTGTTCCCGTCGCAATCGACGTCGAGATCGACCGGGCGGAGTCGGGCTCGCTCATCACCTCGGCGCGGGAAGCGGGCGTGACCGTCGTCGCCTCACACCACAATTTCGGGGCCACGGACTCCGTTGAACGCCTGCTCGCGACCTTCGCCGCGATGAACGAAGCCGGCGCCGATGTGGCCAAGGTGGCGATGATGCCGCAGACACCGGCCGATGTTCTGCATCTCCTGGAAGCGACCGCCATGGCGGACGCATCCTCGGCGCATCCCGTGCTCGGGATCTCGATGGGACCCTTGGGTCGGACGAGCCGGATCATGGGCGCCGACTTCGGCAGCTGCGCCACATTCGCGCAGATCGGTGAAGCCTCGGCTCCGGGGCAGATCGAGGCATCAGTCCTCGCCGAGGTCCTCGACCGAGTCACCGGCTGACCACGCCGAAAGGCAGCCGATAGACAGGCGGCCCGCGAAGCACTGCTTCGCGGGCCGATTCCTCTGCTGCAAGGTCAGCGGAGGATCAGTCGGTGACCTCTTCGATCTGCTTGCGGAACTTCTTCGGCAGGGCTTCATCGCCGAAGTTGTTGCGCACGGTGTTCGCGGCGATGCGCTGAACGACGAGCTGAGCCACGGCCACGCCGACACCGGAGACGATCGTCCAGGCCAGAGCCTCGGACATCGAGATCTCGTCATCGACAGGGTTCGAAGGCGCCGGGCGCTTCGTCGACTTCTCCCACGCGAAGGTCAGGGTCTTGCGAGCGACGAACGCGGCTGCGATGGGCGCTCCCACGCCGATGATCTGCCAAGCGAGCTTTCCCATGCTCGTGTCCTTTCCTTGAACCTTGGGTCCCAGGACTCTGGCGAGCCGCAGGGACGTATTCCGTCGAAGACAACACTAACGCAGAACAGTGCAGCCGGGGCCACCTGCGGTCGAACCTGGTCGAGAAAGTTCGGTCATTTCATACTTTTGGGGGATGTGCCGGGCAGACCGAGCGAGATAGCGTGAGAGCACGCTTCGGTCGGGCAAGGGAAGGTCTGGGCCGAAACGTGAAGAGAAAGGCACACGATGCTGAGGAAATGGAAGACGCGTGTCGTCACCGGACTGTTCGTCTGCGGCGCTCTCGGATTCCTGCTTGCGCTGCTGCCCGGACTGTCCGGCCTGTTCTGGCCGGTGTGGCTGATCAGCTGCGCAGCCTGCATCCTCGGTCTCGTCCTTGCCTTCACTCTCCCCTCGGCGAAACCCGCCGACGCGCTGCCCCGAGCCTGAGAGCTCGGGGCGGCCCATCCCTGCTCAGCGTCCGCGGACGATCGTCTGGAACCGGTCGGTCAGATTCTGATCAACAGAGATCGCATGGCCGTCGAGTTCGCGCAGTGCAACCGCCGTGCGCATCGACGAGACGAACCAGGCCCCGTCCGCGTCCTTGACGTCGTGGAGACGAAGATCGGCGTATTCGGCCCGCAGGCCCAGATCCTCCGCATGATCGAAGATCAGGCGCTGCGTCGTACCCAACAGCAGACCCGCGTCCGGATTCGGCGTGAGGAGGCGGTCGCCTCGGCGGATGACGAGGTTCGCGGTCGGCCCCTCGAGCACGATTCCGTCGTGGGAGACGAACAGGGCCTCATCGGCATTGTTCGCGGCGGCGTGACGGCCGGCGGCCTGATTGACCGCATAGGACAGAGTCTTCGCGCCGATGAGCAGCCACGGAGCTTTGCTGCCGATATAGGCGTCGAACCCGCGGTCGAGGCTGACGGCGGTGACTCCCTGCTTCCGGGCCGTACGGATGTGGTCGTCGACGGGCACGGGGAACGCCCACCCGCGGGGTCGGAACTGCCCGTCCGCACCGTGCTCCCCGCGGGAGAGGGCATAGCGGATCCCGAACTCGACGTCCTCGGGTTCGGCGGCGGCCAGCTCGGCGATGAGGGAATCGATGACCCGATCCCATAGTCCCTGGTCCGGATCGGGCAGATCCAGCGCCGAGGCTGAAGCGCGGAACCGTGTGAAGTGCCGTTCCCGCGACACCACGGTGGCGCCGTGGGCGCCCTTGCTCACCAGCACGGTTTCGAAGATGCCGTCCCCGCGATGAGCGGAGAGGTCCGTAACGGGCAGCTGAGCGGCACGCAGATCGGTGAGCTCGAACGTGGCGGCTTCCGGGTCGACGAGGATGAGCAGATCGGTCATGCGGTACCTCCGAAGAGCAGGCCGAGGGCATAGGTCACGGCGGCGGCACCGAAGCCGATGCCGAGCTGGCGCAGGGCGCGGGGGCCGGGCGACTTGCCCGAGAGCAGGCCGACCACGCCCCCGGTGAACAGCAGCGCGATGCCGACGAGGCCGGCGGACAGGAATACGGCGGGCAGTCCGGACATGCCGAAGATATAGGGCAGGATCGGGATGAGCGCGCCGGAGGAGAAGAAGCAGAAGCTGGACAGGGCGGCGCCGATGCCGGTGCCCAGTTCGTCACGGTCGACTTCGGAATCGAGGTTCGGCAGCCTCGGTGCCTGTTTGTTCTTCGCCGCTGCAATAGTGCGGTTGGCGCGGGCCTCGGCCTCGCGGGTCTCCAGTCCCCGGGCGCGGAAGACGAGGGCGAGCTCGTTGGCGTCGATGTTGAGGTCGGCCAGAGCATGCCGGGACTCGGGGTCCGGAGTGGAGGCATCGAGAAGTTCGCGCTGGGAGCGGACCGAGATGTACTCGCCCGCGCCCATAGACAGGGCGCCGGCCAGCAGTCCGGAGACGCCGGTGAGCAGGATGACGGTATTCGAGACTCCTGCAGCACCGACACCGAGGACGAGCGCGAGGTTCGAGACCAGGCCGTCGTTGGCGCCGAAGACGGCGGCGCGGAAGTTCCCCGACAGGCGGGCACGGGAACGGGCGGCCAAGGCACGGACGACCTCGGCGTGGATGCGTTCGTCGGCGGCCATCTCCGCCGAGGCGGCTTCGTCTTCGTCATACGGCGAGCTTGTCTCGGACTGCTGAGCAAGAGCGAGGACGAACACGGAGCCGAACATGCGTCCGAGGAACGCCAGGCAGCGAGTGAGGAGGTCGGCGGAGCGGCGCTTCTCCGCATGTTCGCCGAGCAGCGTGATCCAGTGCTCCTGATGCCGGGATTCGGCGGCGGCGAGGCTGAGGAGGATCTCGCGGTCCTCGCCTTTGCGGCGATCGGCGAGGTTGCGATACACCCGTTCCTCGAGCCGTTCGTTGGCGAGGTAGCGCTGCCAGCGGCGAATGGTCCGTCTGTCGGGGGACGCGGGCGGAGTCCCTCCTGCGGAGTCATGAGTCGTCACTGGTCCAAGTCTAGTCGTGCGACTCGAGTCCGGCACGGGGCGGGCGGTGGTGAGCGGCCGCAGCGAATCCGCATGCGGACCGCAGGCCGTCCTTGCTCGTGAAACCAATCGGTGACCGTTTGTTATCAATTCGTAACATTAAAGCCGACTGGGGTGGGTTAGATTAATAACCAATGTGAGTTGTGTCACCGTTTCGTTATAGAAGCATGTGATTCGTTACCAATGACGAGTCATAGCGAAGCGTCAGAATCGAGCTTCCCCGCAAGTGCAGCCGTGGAGAGGCCGACACGGGTATCGACAAACTGTCATGCCGTGGCGGTCGCTTCCGGTGCGCCGTCATGTGCGATTCCTCTGGACACAGACAAAGGAGCGAAAGGAACTCCATGAAGTTGCGCACGAAGAGCTGGCTGGCGGCCACCGCCACGGCCGGTCTGGTCCTCGGCGGGGTGAGTCCGGCACTGGCGGCGGGCACCCCGGGACCGACAGAACACACCGATATGGGCGTCAACGGTGACGCCGTGATGGAGCATCTGCAGAAGATCTCCGATATCTCCACCTCGCACGCGGATGAGGGATTCCGCTCGCTCGGCAACCCCGGCTACGAAGAGGCCGTGGAGTACGTCGAATCCACCCTCGAGGCGACCGGCGCCTTCGATGTGAAGCGTCAGGCTTTCGACGTCGAGAGCCAGGATTTCGGCACCGTCGACGTCAAGGTCGACGGAGAGACCGTCAAGGTCACGACCGCCGAATACACGGAGGGCACGACCGAGCCGCTGACCGATCTGCCCGTGGCGCTGCCGGTCGATGACGACAACAGCGACTACGCCGGCGGACAGCTCGGCTGCCAGGCCAGCGACTTTGATGACAGCGCCGAAGGGGCGCTCGTACTCGTGTCCCGCGGCGAATGCGCCTTCGGTGACAAGACCAAGGCCGCAACCGAAGCCGGTGCCGCGGCGGTCATCATCTACAACAACGACGAAGCCAATCCCGATGAAGACCTCAACGCCACTCTCGGCGCTCGCATGGAGGGCAGTGCCCCGACGGTGACGGTCACCTACAACGTCGGCGCCGACCTCCTTGAGAAGGTCGAGGCCGCAGGCGCGGAGGCCGGTGCCGAAGCCGGCAGCGAGGAAAGCGCCGAGGCGGGCCTCGGCCAGGGTGCCGAAGAGGCCGATGAAGCCGCCGACGACGCTGCCGCCGAAGCTGCGGGCCTGACCGCGGACTTCACGCTCGAGACCGAGTTCGTCACCGAGAAGACCTGGAACGTCATCGCCGAGACCAAGGCCGGTGACCATGACAACGTGCAGATGTTCGGTGCCCACCTCGACGGTGTCGAAGAGGGCCCGGGGGTCAACGACAACGGCTCCGGAACTGCGGCCCTCCTCGCTTCGGCCGAAGCGCTGGCCGAGCAGCCGACCGAAGTTGACAACGCCATCCGCTTCGGCTGGTGGGGTGCAGAAGAGGTCGGACTCGTCGGATCGACGGAGTATGTTGCGAGCCTCGACGATGCCGAACTGGGCAAGATCAAGTCGTACATGAATTTCGATATGATCGGCTCCGACAACTACATCGTCGGCACGCTTGATTCCGACGGCTCCGATGTGCCGATCCCCGACGGCGTCAACGTCCCGGAAGGCTCGGCTGAACTCGAGAAGATCTTCACGGATTACTTCGCCGATAACGACCAGCCCAACGTGGGCACTGACTTCTCCGGACGCTCGGACTACAAGGCGTTCATCGACAACGGCATCCCGGCCAGCGGCTTGTTCTCCGGAGCAGACGGCACGAAGACCGCCGAAGAAGCCGAGATGTTCGGAGGCACCGTCGGTGAGAAGCACGACACGAACTACCACCAGCCCACGGACACGATCGAGAACGTGAGCAAGGAATCCATCGACATCTTCGCTCCCGCCATCGGATTCGCCGTCCACACGCTGGCCTACGAGCTGGCCGACGCGCCGACGGATCCGCCGACCGATCCGACGACTCCGCCCACGGATCCCACCGATCCGCCCACGGAGACGCCGACCGAGGCTCCTGACGAACGGGCGCTGAGCATCGATCCGAAGACGATCGAAGCACCGGACTTCGTCGGTGAGAAGGGAGTCCAGGTTGCGGCTACCGGCTGCACCGCGGACACCACGGCGACGATGACAGTGACTCCGAACAACGGGAAGATCGAGAAGTTCGAACAGACCGCCGAGGTCGGTGCCGACGGAACCGCCCGATTCGGAGTCCGTGGACTCGATGAGTCGATGGTCGACAGCTACATCGGCACCTACGACGTCACCGTCGACTGCGAAGGCGGAGATCCACTGACCGGATCGTTCGAGGTCGTCGCCGAGGGTGACGGACCGGGCGCCGGTGACGGCGGCAACGGTGGCGGCGGAGGAGACCTGCCGCGCACCGGCAACGAGGCCCTGCCGCTGATCCTTTCGGCCGGAGCGCTCATCGCCCTCGGTCTGGCGATGACGCTGGGCTCGCGCCGCCGTCGCGGCTGAGCGGCAGAGCCGCACCTTCGCCGAGGCGGGGTTTCGTCGAGATCTGATCGTCGATGACGCGGCGCCTCGGTGGCGGGCACGAACTGAGCGGGCCGGTGACAGAAACATGTCGCCGGCCCGCGCGGTCATGTCCATGGCCGGCCCGGACCAGGTCGTATCGACTCCGTGCACCCGGGAGGCCGCGCTGAGACGATTCCGCTCAGTCAGCGGCAGTCCTCAGCTGACGCCCAACCCGTCAAGGGACAATGGTCTTCTGTGAATCCCAAACGTTTCTTCAAATTCTTCGCCATCGCCGAGACCGTCACGTGGACGCTGCTCCTGCTGGGCATGTTCCTCAAATACGTCACGCACACCACCGAGATCGGTGTTCGCATCGGCGGAGGCATCCACGGCTTCATCTTCATCTGCTTCGTCATCGCCGTCATCGGCGTCGGCACCTCGCAGCAGTGGAGCAAGCGTCGCATCGCCACGGGCCTCGGGTCGGCGATCATCCCCTACGCCACGATTCCCTTCGAGCGTTCGGTGGAGAAGACCGGGTCCCTCGAAGGCGATTGGGGTCTGGGCCGCAACGGCCGCACCCCGCAGACCTGGTTCGAGAAGTTCACGTCGTGGTGCATCCGCTTTCCGTGGCTGGCCATCGGCATCGGCATCATCTTCGTCATCGTCGTCTTCTCGGGTCTGCTCATCGCCGGCCCGCCATGGGAATGGGGCAAGTGAACTTGGACAGGGCGGGTTTCCTCAGCGGAGGAAACCCGCCCTGTTGCGTGTCGGGGCGTTCCCATAGGATGAAGGGGACTGGCCGGCTCTCGGTCGGTCGGCACACCCCACCGCGATGAAAGGCCCACCGATGGACCTGCTCATAGGCGCCGGAGGAATCGGCGTCCTCGTCCTCATTATTCTGATCGTGCTGTTCGTGATCCTGCGCTCCTACAAGATCGCCTCACCGTCCGAGGCTCTCATCATCACCGGGCGGAACGCGTCGGGAGCCTCGGGCACCGGTCGCATCGTCATCGGGGGTCGCTCGGTCGTCTATCCGATCGTGCAGAAGGCGTTCGTCCTCTCGCTGTCCTCGCGGCAGATCTCCGTCGAGATCGACGGCATCTCCATCAACGGCATCGCCCTGCGTCTGCGCGGCGTTGCCCAGGTCAAGGTCGGCGGCACCGAGGATGATGTGCGCAAGGCCGCACAGCGCTTCCTCGATCAGCAGGACCAGATCGACCACTACTCGAAGGAGATCCTCTCGGGTACTCTGCGCGCCGTGGTCGGCACGCTCACCGTCGAGCAGATCATCCAGGACCGCGCTTCCTTCGCCGCGCAGGTGCAGGAGGAATCCGCGCACTCGATGAACAATCAGGGCCTCATCATCGACACGTTCCAGATCTCGGCGGTCGAGGACGAAGGCAGCTATCTGCGCGATTGGGGTCGCCCGCAGGCCGCCGAGGTGGCGAAGAACGCCGCCATCGCCGAGGCGAACGCCGGCCGCGCCTCGGCCGTCGAGCAGGCGCAGCAGAACGAGGAGACTCAGAAGCAGCAGGCGCTGACCGATCAGGCGATCGCCGAACAGCAGCAGCAGCTGGCGCTGCGTCGGGCCGCGCTGAAGGAAGAGGCCGATCAGCGACAGGCCACGGCCGACAACGCCGGCCCGTTGGCCGCCGCAGCCGAGAAGCAGAAGCTGCTCGAGAAGGACCGAATCGTGGCGAAGGAGGCCGCAGAGCTGCGAGCAGAACAGCTCGACGCCGAGGTGCGCCGCCCGGCCGACGCCGAACGCTACCGGCAGCAGGCCGCGGCCGATGCCCGTGCCTATGAGATCGAGGCGCAGGGTCGGGCCGAGGCCGCCGCCGAGCTCCACCGTCGGTCGAAGGACGCCGAGGCGATCCGCCTCGAAGGTGAAGCCGAGGCCGATGCGATTCGTGCCCGCGGTGAGGCCGAAGCCGAGGCGCTGCGTGCCCAGGCCGAGGCCTACAAGCAGTTCAACGATGCGGCCGTGCTGTCGAAGGTGCTCGAAGTGCTGCCGACCGTGGCAGGCGAACTCGTCGCACCGTATGCGAACATCAAGGACCTCTCGATCGTGTCCACCGATGGCGAGTCGAAGCTTTCGAACTCCGTGTCGAACAATCTCTCGCAGGTCCTCGAGGTCGTGCGCGGAACAACTGGTGTCGACCTCACCGACCTCGTGGCCAAGGCGAAGGGCTCTGGCGGTGGAGCATCGGACGCTTCTTCTCCGGCAGGGGAGAAGTCGGACGATGTCGTCGACGGGGTAGTTGCGGAGGATGCGTCTGTCGGTCCGCGATCGAAGGGCACGGGATTCGATCCGAAGGCTTTCCTTGATGACAGCGGCGTCGACCTCGACCGCATCGGCGACGAGGTGAAGAAGGCCACCGGCTTCGATGTGCAGGCCTATATCGACGAAGCAAAGCGTCGCCTCGACGAGAGCGGTGCAGGCGCGTCCGGGGCGGATGCGGCAGACATCCCCGCCAGCGATGAGCCCGGCGATGAACAGGACGACGGCAGGGGCGCCCAGAGCTGACCGCCGCCCGGGTGAGGGGCGCCCACCTCACGAGGGCAGCGGCCGTCGAGGACATCCTCGGCGGCCGCTTCTTTCGTCGATTACGCCGAGGTGCCGACCGACCCGGCAGTGAAGTGCCCTGCGGGTGGGGTCTGGTGTGCTCTGATTCTGCGTCGAGGTCGATTGGATGCATAAACAAATGTGCATATGTTAATATGTTGAGTCGAGGAGGTATCTATGGCTCACGATCATGCGCATGGTTCAGGTTCGCGGCGGCAGCTGCGGATCGTATTCGGCATCGTTGCGACGATCTTCGTGTTTCAGCTCATCGGCTCCGTCGTCACGGGCAGCCTGGCGCTGCTCATCGACACCGGCCACAACGCCGTCGATCTCATCGGCATCGGCATCGCGCTCTTCGCGGCGAGCTTGGTCGTCAAGCCGACGGGTGGACAGAAGACCTGGGGCTTCCGCCGGGCGGAAGTGCTCGCGGCCGGTGCCCAGGCGACCCTGCTGCTGGGCCTCGGCGTCTACAGCCTCATCGAAGGCATCCGGCGATTCTTCGTTCCGCCGGAGGTGCCCGGACCGGGCCTGCTGCTCTTCGGCGCAATCGGGCTCGTCGGCAACCTCGTCTCCATCGTCGTCCTCAGTTCGTCTAAGGAAGACTCCCTCAACCTCAAGGCGGCGTTCCTCGAGGTCATCGCCGACGCTCTCGGCTCGGTGGCCGTGATTCTCGCCGCCCTGGCGATCTGGCTCTTCGACTGGGAGCGCGCCGACGCGGTGGCCGCACTGGTCATCGCAGCGCTCATCGTCCCGAGGGCGTTCGCCATCCTGCGCGAAACCGGGTCGATTCTGCTCGAAGCGGCCCCGAAGGAGCTCGACCTGGACAAGGTCCGCGAGCACCTCGAGGCAGTCGAGCATGTGCAGGAAGTCCACGACCTCCATGTCACCCGCATCGACTCGAACCTTCCGGTGCTCACGGCGCATGTGGTGCTCGCCGAGGAGTGCTTCTATGACGGGCATGCTCCGCGCATCCTCAAGGCTCTGCAGGAATGCCTGGCCGAGCACCACAAGATTGCGATCGAACACTCGACCTTCCAGTTCGATCGAGCCGCAGACGCCGCCGAGGAGATCCACACACACGACTGAGACGGCCAACCCGGTGCCGGTCGGTGACCGGTCAAGGGTGGGCCGCCTCGGCGATGGTGGATCACTGCCCGGGCAGGATCTCCAATGAATCCGTACGGAAGCGTTCGAGCTTCTCCGGGTCGATCGAGACGCCGAAGCCGACGCCGGTGGGCACGTCGACCTTGCCGTCGTACATGACGATCTCCTCGGTGATGTCCTCGTGGAAGAACCGATTCGATCCGGAGATGTCGCCGGGTAGGCTGAAGCCCGGCAGTGACGCCAGCGCCGCATTCGCCGCGCGCCCCAGGCCGGTCTCGACCATTCCGCCGTGCCAGACGGCGACGCCGTGGGCGACAGCGAGATCGTGGATCTTCTTCGCCTCGATGAACCCGCCGACGCGTCCGGGCTTGATGTTGATCACCGAGGTGGCTCCCAACATGATCGCGTCAGCGGCCGCCTCGGCGGAGACGATCGACTCGTCGAGGCACATGGGGGTGTCCATGAGCTTGGCGAGCTCGGCATGCTGGCGAATATCGGCTTCGCCGAGAGGCTGCTCGATGAGCAGGAGACCATACTCGTCGAGGCGACGCAGGTGTGCGGCGTCGACGAGGGTATAGGCGGCGTTGGCGTCGACTTGGAAACCGAAATCGTCGCCGAAGGCCTTGCGCACTGCAGCAACGGGGGCGATGTCTTTGCCGGGCTTGATCTTCAGCTTGATCCGCGCGTACCCCTCTTCGAGGTAGCCGCCGATGACCTTGACGGTCTCCTCGACGGAATCCTGGATGCCCACCGACACTCCCGAAGGCACGGAGTCGACGACTCCGCCCAGGTAGTCCTTGAATGACTGGTTGTGCATCTTCAGCTGAGCCTCGATGACGGCCATCTCCAGCGCCGACTTCGCCATCGGGTGGCCGATGACATGACGCAGGTGCCACGCCACGGTCTCCGCGCTGAGGTCGTCGACGTCGAAGAGCAGCGGAGCCAGCCAGCGGCGAGTGACATCGATCCCGGCAGCCACATACTCGGCCGAATACAGCGGGGAGATCATCGCCACGGACTCTCCCCAGCCGGTGATCTCGCCCTGCGGGGTGTCGAAGACAGCCTCGACGAGGTAGCAGTCCTTCTCGGTCTCCCGCATGAACGAGGTTTCGAACGGGGCGACGAGAGGAATCGAGACTTGGTGGAGGGTGACTGACTTCAGCTTCATATGCCGGGCTCCTGCTTCGCAACGGGGCGGATGGGTCTTCGCTTCCACCTTATGTCAGGGTCTGGAGCAACCGTAAGGCGGTTGGTAGTGTGAACAAAAGTCTTCCTGTCAGCAAGGGGGCCACCGTCGTGAATGACCACCTGCGCACTTTCACCGCGCGCAGACAGTCCTGGTTCGGCCTCAAGCTGCCGGTCAAAATCGCCCTCGCACAGCCTGCGCTCCACCCTCTGCTGCGGATGATCGCGCCACGGATCAGAGGACTGAAGATCGGTCGCCTGCCCGCGCCCATCGAACTCACCGAAATCCGCGGGCGAGCGGGCGGAGCGGACTTCATCCTCGTCGAACCCTTCCGCTGCGAAATCGCCAAGGAGTTCTACTGGGGGAGAGGCCGACGCACCGAACCCGAAGACGCATTCGCCCTCGACCTCATGGTCGCACTCAGCGCCGATGCGGACGTCTTTCTGGACATCGGCGCCTACACCGGGGTCTTCACCATGGCCGTCCTCGCCGCGAACGAGAACGTGCGCGCCCACGTCTTCGAGATCATCCCTGCAGTGGTCGCCGGCGCGGAGAAGAACGTCGAACGCAACGGCTTCAACAGCCGCGTGACCGTCCACCCGACCGGGGTAGGCAGCCCCGACACCTGGATGAAGGTGCCCATCGGGGACGGAGGATCGGCGCTGCCGTCGTTCTACTCCTCCGATATGCGCTTCGATTCCGATGCAGAGGTGCGCTTCACCTCCCTCGACGCGCTCCTGCCCGAGGTGCTGGCAGAGATTTCGGACCGAGATCCGCAGTTGCACTCCCGGGACGGTGTTCCTGACGTTTCAAGTCGGGGAGAGGCACCGTGCGTGACGGTGAAAATCGATGTCGAAGGCGGTGAGAACGACGTCTTCGCGCACGGGCAGGACTTCCTCGCTGCGTTGCACCCGGACATTCTGTGCGAAGTCCTCGATGACCGCGCGAAACCGCGGGAGCTCATGGGCCACCTCGGCGAGCACGGCTACCACTACTACCTCGTCGGCGAAGATCGGCTGTATGCGCGGACGACGATCCGGCCGGATCCGCGCCTGCGCGACTGGCTGTTCACGCTGAAGTCACCGGATCAGATGCGCGCCGCCGGGTACCCGGTGGACTGAACCGGCCGGCGCCGGCAATCCGTCGGGTAGTCGGCGAGCGAGACCTCCACTACCGCCATCGGCGTGAACCTGCGTTCATAGTGGCGAAAAGTCCGAATTCAGGGGCAATTGCGGACTTTTCGCCACTATCAACGGCGGCAGCGGGGCAGGGCGGAGGCTGCAGACTGCGGACTTCGGCGCTGCGGCCCGCTGGCCCAGCCGACCTTCAGGCCTGCAGCCCTGGCCCAGCCGGCCCTCAGGCCTGCAGCTGATCGGCGATGAGAGCAGCCAGCAGAGCGGTGCGCGGGGCGATCTCGTCGATGACGGCGTGTTCATGTTCGGCGTGTGCTCCATCGCCGACGGCTCCCAGACCGTCGAGGGTGGCGATGCCGTCGCCGGCGGTGAAGTTCCCGTCCGAGGCGCCGCCCACCGATACTCCCTGCGGCGCGGGCAGTCCGAGTTCGCCGGCAAGCGCCGTCGCCCGGTCGAAGAGCGCAGCCGACTGCTCCCGTTCGAACGGGGGCCGATTGATCCCGCCGAGGACCTCCGTTGTCGAACCCTCCAACTGCGGCTCTGCGGCGAGTTCTCGGATCTGCGCATCCACGCGTTCGAGTTCGGCAGCGGTGCGGGCGCGCACATCGATGTCCACGCGAGCTTCGGCCGGCACGGTGTTCGACGTCGTCCCCGCACTGATCACGGTCGGCACCACCGTCGTCCCGGCTGAAGCGTCGGCCAGATCGGCTACCAACGGCAGGGTCAGGGCCAGGGCCATGCCCGCGTTGATGCCCTTCTCCGGTTCGAGGCCGGCGTGTGAAGCCTTGCCGGTGAACTTCAGCACGTAGTTGCTCGTGCCCTTGCGCTCGAGCTTGAGCGCGCCGTCGGCGCTCGCCTCCGTGACGAACACGGCCTTCGCCTCGGCCGCCTCGGCGCGGATGAGATCCGACGAGGACAGCGAGCCGATCTCCTCATCACCGGTGACGAGGATCGACAGACCGTCCAGACCGCCCTCGCCGAGGTGGTCGGCCACGATCGCGGTCGCGTGCACGCTCATGATCGCCCCGGTGAGCATGTCGAAGCTGCCGGGACCGCGCAGGATGCCGTCAGCGGTGGAGAAGGGGATGCGCTCGAGCGTGCCGTGCGGCCACACCGTGTCCTGATGATTGAGCAGGACGACACGGGCCGGCCCGGTGCCGAACCGCAGTCGCAGGTGGGCGGTGCCGTCGACTTCGAGCAGCTCCGTCTCGGCGCCGAGGCGGTCTTTCAGGAGCGCAGCGAAGTCCCGTGCGCCTGCGGCCACGGCCTCCTTGTCGTGTGAGGGAGTCTCGATGGAGATGACCCGTTCGATGTCGGCGAGCATGTCGGGCAGACGTCGCTTCGCCTGTTCGACGAAGTCAGCGGGCTGGGGCGCGGGTGATGTGGTCGATGTCATGGTGCGAGTCTACGGAAGGCAGGTTGCCGCCGGCGCAGGTGTCCGGATGCTGCCTGACGGAGGCGATGCACTCCCCGTCCGCACTGCGACCGCGCACAAACCCGGCCGTCTGTGGTTTGCTAGTCCTATGGGTGAGGCAGTCAGCTCCAAGCGGTACACGCCGGAGGAACGCACACTGTATCGAGAGAAGCTTGCGGAGAACCTCGAGCTCTTCGATACCTACCTTCGTCATGCGGATTTCAAATCGGCGGGCACGATCGGACTCGAACTCGAGCTCAACCTCGTCGGTGAAGACAATCAGCCGAGCCTGCGGAACAAGGAGGTGCTTGCCCGACTCGATGACGAGTACCAGTCCGAGATCGGCGCCTTCAACCTCGAACTCAACCACCCGGTGCTCCAAGTGGCAGGGCGCGGGTTGAAGACCTTGGAGGCCGGTGTCGCTCACCGTTTGGAGAAAGCACAGAAGGCCGCCGAGGCGGACGGACTCAAGGCGGTGTCGATCGGCACACTGCCGACTCTGACCACTGAGTTCCTCACCGACGAGAAGTGGATGACCGAGGAGAACCGGTACGAGGCGCTGAGCAACTCGGTCATCGACGCCCGCGGCGAGTACGTCCGCATCGAACTCGGCCGTGAAGAGCGATACAGGGCGGAGTTCGCCGATATCGCTCCTGAGTCCTCGTGCACGTCGATGCAGCTGCATCTGCAGGTGGCGCCGAACCGGTTCGCCGACGCGTGGAACGCCTCGCAGGCGATCGCCGGGGCACAGGTGGCGATGGCAGCGAACTCGCCGCTCTTCGTCGGCCGCAAGCTGTGGCACGAATCCCGGATCCCGATCTTCGCGCAGTCCATCGACACTCGCACACCCGAACTGGTCAACCAGGGTGTGCGTCCCCGCGTGTGGTTCGGCGAACGGTGGATCACCAGCGTCTTCGACCTCTTCGAGGAGAACGTCCGCTACTTCCCGCCGCTGCTGCCCGAGATCAAGGACTTCGTCGAGTTCCGCGCCGCCGACGCCCCGAAGCTCTTCGAACTCAATCTGCACAACGGCACCGTGTGGCGCTGGAACCGTCCCATCTACAACTCCGGAGACGGCGGCGCGCACATCCGTGTCGAGAACCGACTGCTGCCGGCCGGCCCGACCCCGGTCGACATGGTTGCCGATGCGGCCTTCTACTACGGCCTGGCCGAGTTCCTCGTCGGTGAGAACCGTCCCGTATGGTCGCGGATGTCGTTCGCCGAGGCGGAGGAGAACTTCAACGCCTGCGCGAAGGACGGAATCGAGGCCAGAGTGACATGGCCGAAGATCGGTCGCATCGGCGTGGCTGACCTCGTCACCGATGTGCTCGCACCCCAGGCCCGGCGCGGACTGTCACGGCTGAACATCGACAAGGACGTCATCGACGAATTTATGTCGATCATCGAGGGCCGTGCGGAGAACCGCGTCAACGGCGCGACCTGGCAGTTGAAGGCGCTCGAGAGCCTCGCCCCCTGCAGCCGACAGGACTCACCCGAACGCGCCGAGGGCATCACGGCGATGATGGACGCCTATGTGGCGAACCAGGCGACCGGGAAGCCCGTCCACACCTGGGAGATCCCCACCCGCTGAGGCAGTCGTTCGTCGCCGAAAGCATCCGATGGCGACCTATTCTCTGAGAAAGGCGACGGGCCTCAGAGGCGTTCGACCTCGACGAAGACGACGTCGGCGCTGCCTCCGGGATTCGAGACCTCGTGCTCGGATCCTGCCGGACGCGTGTAGGAGACTCCGGCCTCGAGTTCGGCGTGGATCTCGGTGCCATCGGAATTGCGCACGAGCATCGTGTCGGTGACCATCGGCACGACGACGTACTCATATTCATGCTTGTGCATCGGGATGACGCCGTCGGGACGGATCGTCCACTTCGTCACCCGGAACACGCCGTTGTCGAGCTGGACCTCGCCGGTCGAACCGGTGTCTGCTGCACTGTCTGCTGTCATAGTGATCTCCTTCGATGCGCGAACGGCCCCCGTGGAATTGCATGGAAGCCGGGACGGACCTGACGCCCTCACTGTATCGCCCTGAACGGGCTCGAACCGAACCGATCCACCCGAGCTAGCATGAGGGATATGCGATACCCACTTGCTGACATCGACAACGTCGACGATGACATCCGTACCCAGATCCTAGAGGTCGCCGAGAAGTCGGGCTTCGTGCCCAACGTCTTCCTCGCCCTGGCCCGCCGACCGGACGAATTCCGCGCTTTCTTCGCCTACTATGACGCGCTCATGGAGAAGGAGACGGGGAACCTGACCAAGGCGGATCGGGAGATGATCGTCGTAGCCACCTCGGCGATCAATCACTGTCTCTACTGCGTCGTCGCGCACGGGGCGATGCTGCGGATCTTCGCGAAGGACGCCCTCATCGCCGACGTCGTCGCCACAAACTACCGCCAGGCCGATATCAGCCCACGTCAGATGGCCATGCTCGACTTCGCCGTCAAGGTCTGCGAAGAACCGTGGGCTGTCAATGACGCCGACCACCAAGCACTTGCCGAGCACGGATTCGACGATGAAGACGCCTGGGACATCGCCGCGATCACGGGCTTCTTCGGCCTGTCCAACCGCATGGCCCACATCTCCGGAATGGTCCCGAACCCGGAGTTCTACACCCTCGGCCGCCTCCCGCGCGAGAAGAAGTGAACCGATGACCTCATCGACCCCCGCCGAGGCGGCCCCCACCACGTCCGGCTCCGCGGTTTCCGTCCCCGCCGCCTCGGCCCGTTCCGGACTCGTCAAGCCCTTCGCCGCGATGGGCATCGTCGCCACCGTCGGGCAGATGCAGCGCGCCGGCCGCGACACCATCGCCATGTGTCTGGGTGAACCGACCCAAGGCGCACCCAGTCCCGTGCTCGCCCGCGCCGCCGAGGTCATGAGCGACGGCACGGGACTCGGCTACTCGCCGATCCTCGGCATCCCCGAACTGCGCGAGGCCATCGCCACCCACTACCGCGATTGGTACGGACTCGACATCGCCCCCGACCGCATCGCCGTGACCACCGGATCCTCGGGTGGATTCCAGACAACGTTCCTCACCTGCTTCGACGTCGGCGACCGGGTGGCTCTGGCCCGGCCCGGGTACGGTGCGTACAAGAACATCCTCGCCGCCTTGGGCTGCGAGGTCGTCGAACTCGACTGCGGCGGCGACGAAGGGTTCCAGCCCACCGTCGACCTCCTGGCCGCCGCCCATGCCGAGGCCCCGCTCAAGGGACTCATGCTCGCGTCCCCGGCGAACCCGACGGGCACGATGATCGGGCCGGAGGCGCTCGGCGAACTCGTTGACTGGTGCCGGAAGAACGGGGTGCAGGTGATCTCCGACGAGATCTACCACGGCATCAGCTATATCGGCACCCGTGGAGAATGCGCACTCGCCCACGACGACGACGCGATCGTCATCTCCTCATTCTCCAAATACTGGGCGATGACCGGGTGGCGCCTGGGCTGGGCGATCCTGCCCGAACCACTCGTCGCCCCTGCCCAGAACGTCACCGGCAACCTCTCCCTGTGCGCCCCGGTCCCGGCACAGTACGCGGCAGTCGCGGCCTTCGCAGACGAGTCCTACGCCGAATGCGAAGCGGCCGTAGCCTCCTTCGCCGGAGCCCGCGAACATGTGCTGAGTGCCGCTGCCGACCTGGGGTTCGGCGAGATGGCCCCACCCGACGGCGCCTTCTACATGTACGCCCGCGTCGACGATATCCTCGACCGCGCAGGTCTGGCCACCGCCGGTCAGTGGTGTGAGCAGGTGCTCGAGGCCACCGGCGTGGCGCTCGCTCCCGGTGATGACTTCGACTCCGTCGACGGCTCCCGTTCGGTGCGCCTGTCGCTGGCCGTCGGCGCTGACCGAACGTCCGAGGCCATCGACCGCATCCTCGACTTCGTGGGATGAGTCCCGAACATCGCGGGATGAAAGTCGCCGGGGCGGCCCGATGAGCTCACCTCGGACGCGCGCGGGAGGGCCGCCTCCCGCACCGAAGGCCCTGCCCGTGCTCGGCATCATTATGGCCGCCGTCCTGCTCGGATCGGCGGGGCTGTTCGTCATCCTCGCCGAGGCGACCGCCCCCACCGCGGCCTTCCTCCGGTGTTGGATCGCCGTGGTCGTGCTCGCTCCGCTGGCAGTGCTCGAGCTGCGCCGACACGGACGGTTCCCACCGAAGGCGATCATCATCGCCGCAGTCTCGGGAGCGGCACTCGGCATCGACTATGTGCTGTGGGCCCAGAGTGTGCTCGATGCCGGTCTGGGTGTGTCCACGGTCCTCATCAGCGTCCAGGTCATCGTATTCCCGGCACTGGTATGGATCTCCGGCGGAAACCGGCCCGGGTGGCTATTCATCGGCTGCGTGCCGATCATGATCATCGGCATGCTGCTGACCGGAGGCGTGTTCGGCGCCGATGAGTCGGCGGCGAACCCGACGCGCGGAGCGATCTTCGGGATCCTGTCCGGTGTGCTCTACGGTGTGTACATCTTCGGCATCCACCACAGCCGCAAGGTCGCAGGAGACTTCGTCGTCGCCCCGGTCGAGGTGGGCACGATCGCGGCCGGTGTGATGACCGCGGTGGCCGGGCTGACCCTCGGCGGACTCGACTTCGATCTAGGCTGGGCCGGTTGGGGCTGGATGATCGCCCTGGCCGTGTGCGGTCAAGCGCTGTCCTGGGTGCTGCTGAGCATCTCCAGTCCGCTGGTGCCGGTGCCGATGACCGCGGCGCTCATGCTGCTCCAACCGCTGTCAGCGGTGGTGCTCGGATCCCTCATCGCCGGTGAGCGGCTGCAGGCGGGACAGTGGATCGGCGCCGTCCTCGTGGCCCTCATAGTGTGGGTCGTCGGCGGGGGACCGGAAGCGCTGACACGGCGCCGACAGCGGTAGCGCACGATCGGCAGGAACGGTGGGCCGCCTCGGCGAAGGAACCGCTGCGGAAGCGGCGCCCCGGGCGGAACTCAGTGTTCGTGAGCCTCGATCGTGTGAGCGATGGCGTCGACGATGATGTGGGCGACGTGGTCGTCCTTGAGCGAATAGTAGGCTTCGCGGCCGATCCGGTTGACGCCGACGAGGTGGAGCCCACGGAGGAACTTCAGGTGCTGGGACACCAGCGGCTGGGACAGCCCCGTCGCCTCGACGATGTGCGTGACGGTGGCCTCGCCGTGGGTGAGGACGAGCAGCATCTTCAGTCGGGAGGGGGTGGCGAGTGCCTTGAAGAGGTCGGCGGTTTCGGTGATGGCTTCGAGATGGTCCTCGGGGTTGAGCAGGAGCTGCTCGACCTCGTCATTGACGGGAACGGAATCGGGAATGGAAGCCATGAGTGCAGATTACCGGACAACCGGCGTGGTCATGCGATATCCGACACCGTGAGGCGGTCGCGCGGGGACGTCAGTCGAGGGCTTCGACGTCGGCCTGCGTGCCGAGGAGGTCGTCGGCCAAGGACTCCCACTGCCCGTAGGCGTCGGGAAGAGCCGACCGCTGCACGGACTGTGCCGCTTCGGTCGGTGTCATCGAATCCCAGCCGTCGATCTGATTGAGACCTGGGTTCTCGACTGCGGGGTTGATCCCGTAGAAGGCTTTTGCCGCGTAGATGGGATCGGTGAGCTGATGGGGTTCACCCCATCCCTGGGAGGGGCGCTGCTGGAACAGGCCGACCGAATCACGGTCGCCGGAATCCAGATTGCGCAGCGAGGACTCTTGCAATGCCGTCATGAGGGCGATCCGGATCGCCTGGTCGTCGAAGTCGCCGCCGCGGCCGACGCCGATGATGAGTCGAGCGTTGTCGATCTGCTGTTGGCTGAGCTGACTGACCGAAGCCATCTGGATCTGCCTGATCTTCGTGGAACCGAACGAGATGGGGGAATTGAGGATGATGACGGCGCCCACCACCAGTGCCATCACTGCTGCCCCGAGCCCGATCAGGGCACCAGTGAGCACGGACCGGCGGCCCTTGCGAGATGGTGTCAGACGAGTCATGAATATAACGATAATGCAACAAACTTAAGGACGCATGAGACCATGCCGAGGTTTTTGTCACAGTAAGGTCACAGCGAGGTGGAATGAACGGTGCCGATTAAGCTTGAGTCATGGTGAGAATCGTTCGGCGCAACAACCGCCCGCCTCTGATGACCTGCCTCATCGTGGTCTTCTCCTTCGTCGCCGTCGGCATCCTCACCGTTGCCGGCATCATGGTCGCCGTCATCTTCCTCTCCGCGGATTCGCCGTCGACAGGTTCATCGCCATCCCCGGACTCCTCGTCGGTCGGGTCCTCATCGTCCGACGCAGACTCCGGCGCAGACTCCGGTCCGGAGTCAGCCGACGGCTCCGGAGCGAGGACCACCGCCCCGGTCAGCGGAGGCTGGTCGAGCGGCGGCTGAGCGCCGAGCAGGCCGGGTCGAACGGGATCATCGGCGACCGCCCGGATCACTCGCGGGCACCGGGATCAGCTGCGGACGCCGGGATCACCCGCGGGTGTCCAGCGGAGCCACCGGCTGACGGAGGATCGTGCGCAGCTTCTCCGGTGCGGTCCGGCGAACGTCACTGAGGTAGATCTCGTGATGCTTTCCCGTCATCGTCATCCCCTCGCCTGGAATGACGACGGTGTGCATGTGCTCAAGCACCGGCCCTTCGTCGTCGAAGGGGCCGACATGCAGGGTCTGGATGCAGGTTCCCTCCTGCAGTGATTCGAACCGGATCTCGCCGAGGCGGGGCGCCGATTCCTTCGCCAGGACCGTGTCGACCACGCCGTCGAGGTGGTCGCCGTTCAGCCAGTCCGGGACGAACAGCATGAGCGTGAAGTCCCACGCTGATTTGTCCCGGGCACTCGTGAACGTCGACATGTCATCGGCCCACCACCGCCCTTCGAGCGGCGGCACCACATAGTCGCGACCGAGTTCGAGCTTGCTGAAGAACTTCAGCCCATAGGCGAGCGGATAGAGGCTGGTCACCGCCGATGCGAAATCCGGAGAGGTGTTCGGGTCACCGTGGCCGTCGATCATGAGATACCGCGATTCCGGTATCTCGATGAGATCGAACCGTCCCTGCTTCGCGCGGAGGCTCGGCAGCGACCTCTTGAAATCGACCTTGTCCATGATTGGGTTCCGCTCCAGGGGTGGGAATGAAACGAGTGTAATCCCCTGCTTGACCTTGACACGATGTCAAGGTCTTCACTGGGTGACAAGGAGGTGGAGACAATGACCCATCCACTCAACAACCACAAGACTCGCGAACCGATCCTGCGGGACGGGACCGACGGACGGAACGAGATCGGCGATCGTCAGATCGATGCCCTGACTGCGTCGAACCCGCAGCAGCGCCTGCAGGCGGCGTTGGCGATCGGCACACGTGCGGAGTCCGGCGACCTCGACATGCTCATCGCCCGGTGCCGAGTTGAGCCGGACTTCTTCGTCCGCGACATGCTCACCTGGGCGCTGACCCGACTGCCCGCCGATGACACCATTCCCCGCCTCGTCGCCGAACTCGATTCGTCTCTGCCGCAGGCGGTCAGCCAGTCCCTGCACACCCTGTCGAAGGTCGGTGGCGTCCGCGCCTGGCCGGCCATGGACCCGGCTCGGATCGGCACCGCCCTCATCGCCCATCCCGACACCGAGGTGGCCCGCAGTGCGTGGAGAGCCGCCGTTGCCCTTGTGCCCGGTGAGAATCGTGAAGAACTGGCATCAGTCCTGGTGACACAGTTGGGTCGCGGCGACATCGAGATGCAGAAGAGCCTCAGTCGAGCGATCGTGGCCCTCGGTGAGGATCTCGTGTCAGTGGTCGATGAGAAGCTTCAAGCAGAGGACGACACAGTGCGAGCTCACGCCATGGCGACCCGGGACATGTTCGATGACCCGGATGCCGGCTTCGCTCACGCCTTGGACGCAGCCAAGCGGGTGGTCGCACTGGGGTCCGAGACCACGGTCTAGATCGGCACAGGGAAGGTCCGATCGTGCGTGTGCCGGAGGGCGGGGCAAGCCCACCGGCGCACGGCCGCGGTGTCGGATCCCTTCCTCCAGCGAGCGGCGGCTGCGGCATAGAGTGAGAGACAGCAGAGAAGAGGTGACAATTGCTCATCGGCGAGGTGGCCCGGCGTTCCGGTGTGAGCGCACGCATGCTGCGCCACTACGAATCACTCGGGCTCGTGGCCCCCAGCCAGAGGACGACGGGCGGCTACCGCGAATATTCCGACGCCGATATCGGTCGCATCTTCCATATCGAGGGTCTGCGCAAGCTCGGCATGTCACTGACCGAAGTCGGTCGGGTGCTGTCCGAGCCTGACTTCGACCCCGGCAGTGTGCTCGGCGATCTCATCGACCAGGCGCGTGAGCGGATCACCGCAGAGCAGCGTCTGCTCGATCACCTCCAGGCCGTTTCTCGGCTGGGCCGGACCGATGGCGAATCGCTCCTGTACACCATCGATCTCATGCGCTCCCTCGTATCCGGCGACGTCATCCAAAGGCACAAGGCCGCACTCGGCAGCGGAGTCGACGGAGGCATGCCGATCGAGACTCTGGCGCAGGCGGTTCTGCAGGAGACAGTGCTCAACGCGGCTGGGGCCATGCGGTGGGCGCTCGCCCAGGCCGGCGCCGAGGCTGTGCCCCATGTGTTGAAGGGAATGGACGACGAATCTGCCCAGGTGCGCCACAACGCACTGCTCGCCCTCGACGAGATCCGCAGAACCACTCCGGAAGAGAAACTCGGCTCACGCTCGAAGTCGATGATCCGGCAGGCGCTTGACCGCGGGCTCGACGATGTCGATCCCGACATCCGCTGCTTCGTCGCGCTCACCCTCGGTGACTCCGGTGACGCGAAGGCCGTGCCCGTGCTGCTCGACATGGCGATGAACGGACCGAAGGACATCGAAGCGGCAGAGACTCTCGGCTCAATAGTGGATGCGGCCGGACCGAATGCCGACATCAGTGAAAGAATCCTGTCCGAGCTGCACCGGCTTGCGGACTCGAGCGAGACGACGACACGGTTCCACGTGCTCCAAGTCCTCCTTGAGATCTCCGGCGACCGCAGTGATGACCTCATCGCCGAGCTCAGCGACGACGACAGCCCGGAACTCGCGGCCACTGCCCGAGCCGCCCTCGAACGCCGGCGACGGTGAGCGTGAACAGATGCGGGGAATCCGCATTCCGGGTGCTTCAGACGGTTGGCTGAACTGGCGCCCATGACTTCGGGAGGGAGGGCAGGTGGAACGGATGCGACCGGAGGCGGGGTCGGGCAGAAGCGGCGGCTGAGGCAGCCGTTCATCTATCGGCGACACCACTTCACGCCCACCGGGGTGCTCGACTACCTGTTCTTCCTCTTCGCCGGCGCGGCCTCGACCTGGTTGGCGCTGCTGATCCTGCTCAAAGGCTTCAGCCTCGGCTGGCGGCAGGAACTTACGACAAAGCCGTCGGAATCTCCCTGTTCACCCTTCAGCTCACCCACAAGATCGAAGAGAACACCGACGTCGAACGCGACCATATCGTCGACACCGTCACCGGCGTCAACGAAGCGATCTCGGTCGATCGGATCAAGAACTTCTCCACCGGATACCACTCCCGCAACAGCGGCGGCGATTCGATCGTCACCGACGGGCACCTGCCGATCGTCGACGTCACCGAGGTGGTCTCCGACGAAGCCGACCACCCCGAACGCCTGGAGCTGGCTCTCGACGCCACCCGCATCGTCGCGGGAGTGCTCGCCGGCGTCAGCCTCCTCATCGGGTGTCTGCAGGTCATCGCCTCGACGTCGGTGTTCCGCGGCAGCAACCGGGCCGGACTGTGGATCCTCACGCTCTCGACGATCTCCGTGATCGTATGGATGACGAACTACTTCACCGGAGATCGCGACCTGGCGACGAACATGTACGCCCTGACGGCGATCGCCATGCAGGTGGCGGTGCTGCTGGCACTGTCGAGCGACTCCTCTCGGATGTTCACCCGCTTCAGCACGGCCGCCCTGCGCGCCGAGCGACAGGACCGCGGACTCGAGGACTGAAGCTGCGGGCCAGTGTATTCTGACTGTGTCCGATCCACTCCGCACTCCGGCTCGACGGCGAAGCTGGACCACTTACGAAGGCAGGAATCCATGACCGACCAGACCTCCGACGCTTCCGTCCTCGACTCGATCGATCCGGTCCTCAAGGTCGTCACCGCCGAAATCGAGATTTCAGCCCCCACCGAGGCGGTGTTCGAGCTCATCGCCGATCCGCAGCGGCAGCCGGAATGGGACGGAAACGACAACCTCGGTTCGGCCGTCGAAGGCCAGCGAGTGCGTGGGACCGGCGGTTCCTTCATCACGACCCTGACCAAGGGGGTGGATCGTGAGAACCACATTGTCGATTTCGCCGAGGGCAGGCTCATCGCCTGGAAACCCTCCGAAGTCGGGGGAGAGCCGTTCGGGCAGAAATGGGTTTGGGAGCTCGCGCCGACCGGGGACGACTCGGTCCTGGTCCGACACACTTACGACTGGACCGAGCTGCGCGATCCGAAGCGTCTGCCGAGGGCGCAGTCGACGACGACGGCGAATCTGCTCGCGTCACTCAAGCGACTCAAACAGCTCGCCGAGGCCTGAGAATCCAACGCGACCGAGTGCCTTCCCCGCCGGGACAACAATCCAGTTCAAACTGGCGGATGCGGACGGTCATTTCGGCCAGGCATCGGCCAAACGTGTGAGCAGCGATGCCAGCTGCGCGCGCTCGTCCTCGGTGAAGGTGCTCAATGCCTGATCGACGTTCTCGCGCTGAGCTCCGCGGAACCTGTTGGTGATCGCTCGGCCCTTATCCGTCAGCGCGATGAGGGTTCGCCGGGCATCATCCGGGTCCGCTTCACGACGCAGAAAACCGAGCTCGACGCCTTGGGACACAAGCCGGGACGCGCGCGGCTGATCGACGCCGATCGCATCGCCGAGTGCGCTGACTCCCAGTGCTGTCCCCGCCTGGACGAGGGAGATGAGCAGGCGGATGAGCGCACGCCCGCGACCGTGAGCGGCGAACGGTCCGCCGGGATGACGTTTGCCGCCGAACGGGAAGTCGTCTGAGTGCCGACCGCCTCCGAATCCACCACGCTCGCCGAAGCCCCCGCTCTCATTGGGGCCGCCGTGCTCACTGAATCCGCCGAAAGGTCCGAATCCGCGCGGGCCGCCGGGTCCGCGCCGCCACTGCAGGCGGGTGAGCGCCTCGGCGATCGCCTGAATGTCATCGTTCGTGGTCATGATTCGATTTTACATGCCACTTGACATGCAATCTAATTGCATGTCATTCTGCATTTACATGTCAGATGACAACTAAGGAGATGGCATGACTGAAAACAAAAATTTCAGCAATGACAACGACGACTTCACCACCCCGAACGCAGACGCCGGCTCAGCAGGTGCAGACGACCGAGAAGACTCGCCGAACACTGACGAGAACACCGATACAGGCGATGCCTCGCACTTCGACGACGGTCGAGGCCAGACCAGCAGGGCGGACAACGCCGGCGCGGAGAATGACATGACAGCAGGCGATGAGCCTGTGAGCGACGCCGATCTGCCGCAGCTGCTCCGCGATTTCAGCCACGTGCTGCGCCGCGAATTCCGCGCGGCCGCGGCCGAATCGGGATTCGACCCCCGCGATTTCGGACGCATGCGGAGAGGGCGTCGCCGCTGGGACCTCGATGAGGTCGTCGCTGACGGCGCCGCCTACCCCGAAGAGCCGGTGGCCTACGGGCCGCCGCGCGGCCGAGGCGGCCGGGGACCGTCGAAGAACATCGACCCCGAAGAGCTGCGTCAGCGCTTCCGCGATTTGCGCGAGGGAGTCGGCGATCGCATCGAAGAGGTGCTCACCTCTGAGGAGTTCGAGAACCTCAAGGCCTCGCTGTCGAAGATCGTCGAGAACTTCGGCCCCGAACGCTGCGGAGACGACTCGGACCGCCACGACGGACCGCGCGATCACGAACGCCCCCATGATCATGACGAGCACCGGGGCGGCCCTGACCGTCACGGAGTCCACGGGCGAGGAGGCGGTGACCGCGACCACCGTCGCGGCGGAGGCCGCGGATTCGGACCGAGCTTCGGTCCTGGTTTTGGCCCGGGCCGCCGAGGATTCGACCCCTTCGGGTGGGCCGATGAGCGCCGCAGTCGCGAGCAGGAGGTCCAAGAGGCCTTCGAGCGCGGATTCGCCGCAGGCTTCGAACAGGGGCGCAACTCATAACCGAATCGGACGGTCCGCCTGCGCATTTCGCAGGCAGCGACTAGCCGCCCGTGAACCCGATGCCGACCCGCGCATCCGCGCAGTCCATCAACTGAACGGCCTCGTGAGACATCGACGCGATCCGGTGCGAACCTCCACGGTTCGACCGGATCGCGTCTGCGTGCTGAAGCCTCTGGCTTAGCCGCGGGAGAGCACTGCCCCGAGGTCGTCGAGTACGGTGCGGTCTTCGATCGTCGACGGCACAGCCGGATCGTCGTCGCCATCAGCGATCTGCCGCATCGTCTTGCGCAGGATTTTGCCCGACCGGGTCTTCGGCAGACCCGAGACGATGTCGACGCGTTTGAATGCGGCGACCGGTCCGATCTCCTTGCGCACGAGCGCCACGAGTTCGTCGATGACTGTGTCCGGGTCGGCCGCCTCGGAGGATTCCCCGAGCACGACGAGGGCGCGAGGGATCTGCCCTTTCACGTCATCGTGGACACCGATGACAGCTGCCTCGGCCACAGCCGGGTGGGAGGCGACGACCGCCTCGATGATGCCGGTGGACAGGCGGTGGCCGGCGACGTTGATGACATCGTCGGTGCGGCCCATGACGAAGACGTAGCCGTCCTCATCGAGGTAGCCGGAATCGCCGGTGAGGTAATAGCCGTCGAAGGCAGCGAGGTAGGAGGAGATGAACCGCTCGTCATCGCCCCACACCGTGGCCATGGTGCCCGGGGCAGCGGCAGCTTGATGACGATGAGTCCTTCCTCTCCGGCGGGAACGGGCTTACCACCAGGGTCGACGACCTCGACTTGGAAGCCTGGATTCGGCTTCGTCGACGATCCCGCTTTGAGGGGGAACCGGTTCAGTCCCAAAGGGTTCGCCGTGATCGGCCAGCCGGTCTCCGTCTGCCACCAGTTGTCGACGACAGGGATGTCGCGTCCGGTCGCCTCGGCGAGGATCTTCGTCGTCCACTCATAGGTGTCAGGATCGAGCCGTTCGCCGGCAAGGAATTCCGCGCGCAGGTGTGAGAGGTCGTACTTCTTCATCAGCTCGCCGTTCGGATCTTCCTTGCGCACCACGCGCATGGCCGTCGGAGCGGTGAAGTGGACGTTGACCTTGTGCTGCTCGATGGCGCGGAAGAAGGCTCCGGCATCAGGTGTGCCCACGGGCTTTCCTTCATAGAGCACCGAGGTGACGCCGGCCAACAGGGGCGCGTAGATGATGTAAGTGTGTCCGACGACCCATCCGACATCGGACGCGGTGAACATCGTGTCGCCCGGGTGAAGACCGAAGACTGTCGGCATCGAGAAGGCGCTGGCCACCGCGTAGCCGCCGGAATCACGGACGATTCCCTTCGGTTTGCCGGTGGTGCCCGAGGTGTAGAGGACGTAGAGCTCGTCGGTGGCCTTCACGGGCACGGGGTCGATGCCCTCGGGCGTCCGGTTGAGCAGTTCGGCGTAGTCGAGGTCGGTGCCGCCGAGTTCGCAGCGATGTTCGTCGCGTTGGACGATAACGGTGAATTCCGGTTTGTTCGCGGCGATCTCGATGGCCTCGTCGAGCATCGGCTTGTATTCGAGGACTCGGCTCTTCTCGACTCCGCAGGAAGTGGAGATGATGGCCTTCGGAGCGGTGTCGTCGATGCGGACAGCCAGTTCGTTCGGGGCGAAGCCGCCGAAGACGACAGAGTGGATCGCGCCGAGGCGGGCGCAGGCGAGCATGGCCACGGCCGCCTCGGGGATCATGGGCATGTAGATGACGACTCGATCGCCCTTGGTTACGCCCTTGTCGGAGAGCGCTCGAGCGAAGCGGGAGACCTCATCGAGGAGTTCCGAGTAGGTGATCGAACGGACGGTGTCGGTGACCGGCGAGTCGTAGATGATGGCTGCCTGATCGCCGCGGCCGTCAGCGACATGGCGGTCGATCGCGTTGAAGCAGACGTTGAGCTCGCCGTCGGGGAACCAGCGATAGATCGGCGCATTCGAATCGTCGACGGCTTTCGTCGGTTCGGTGACCCAGTCGATGTGGTTCTTGGCCTGCTCGAGCCAGAATCCCTCGGGGTCCTCGGCGATGCGGGTCACGACGTCGTCGTAGTTGGCTGTGGAGTTCTCGGCGGTGGTGTTCATGATCCTATTGTGACGCATGGCACAGTGTTGTGCAGAGGTGGGGTGCCTATCTTCGGGGGAATGCCGTCGGCACTAAAGTCGACCCAATTCCCTGAACTCGGACCGGGAGAGGGCACAATGGGGATATGAGATTCCTGGTTGCACTGATCCTCGGCCTGGCCGTCATGTTCGGTCTGAACGCCATCTTCGACTTCTTCGCGATGGCGCGACCGTGGGGTTCGATCCTCATGGGCGTCATCGTCGGACTGACCATGCTCGTCGTCCTGCTCATCTGGGAGGCCGTGCGCCCGACCCAGCCGAAGGGCGAATCAGCGAAGGCCAAGGCGAAGGCGCAGAAGAGCGAAGACGAGAGGGCGAAGGCCCGTGCCGAACGTCGTGCACGACTCGCCGCCGAGGCGGGAGTGAGCCTCGAAGGCGTCGACGGTGCTCTGCCGGGATCGACCGCCCAGACCGCTGAGGCGAGCGACTCCGACGAAACGGCAGCCGATGGTGAGAACGCTTCCGAGAGCGAGAAGGTCGCCGACGGTGAGCCTACCGCCGACACCGGCGCCGAGGCGACTGCCGCCTCGACCGCCGCCGAGAAGACTTCCGACAGTGCCGCCGATGATGCGACCGAAGGTGAGGCCGAGCAGTCCGGGGAGACGGAATCGTCCCTGGAATCAGACGGAAGCGGAGCCGACGCCACATCGCAGAATGAGGGACAGACCGCAGACGCGGTGCAGTCCGAAACATCGGCTTCGAACGAAACGGCGGCTCCGAATGAAGCTGTGAAGTCTGACGAGGACAGGGACGGTGCCGATGAGTCGGAGAAGCCCGACCTGCTGGTGAAGCCCGCGCAGCCCGCAGAACCGCCGGAGCCGACCGCATCCGCGGGACCTGCCGGCGCACAAACTGTCGAAGGTGCATCGGCGACAACCGATGAGAAGTCGGCAGCACAGGCAGGAGACTCGTCCGAGCTGCCGCCGCTTCCGCCGATGCCTCCGGCGTTCCCCTCTCAGCCCACCAACGCTCCGCAAGCCGGTGCCGCCGAGGCGAGGAACGATGACATGTCCGCTGCTCCGTCACTGAATAAGGACGATGCCAGCGACAGCGGATCCGCCCCGGCATCCGACCCGGATCTCGAAGGGCAAGCTGATGATCCGGCGACGCTCGACCCGGAGGAATTCGACGAATCCGCCAGCGGGTCCTCGCTTGAGGCACCGCCGACCGGTGAGCCCGGAATGTCGGCAGACGCACTCTCCGGCAAGCTGCCGGAAGAGGTCGATGAGTCCGCCGGCACGGCCGATGAAGAGCCTGCCGACGACGAATCCGAGGACGCTGAGGCGCCTGAACGTAAGGGTCCCTCAGCCGAGGAGAACAACCAGTACCGGCTCTGAGCCGGTCATATCGTCTCCGGTCATATCGTCTCTGAGCCAGCGAACCCGCTCAGGCGTAGTGTGCGGCGAGGATTTGCATACCCTCTTCGATGCTGACGCGGGGAGTCCAGCCGAGGACTTCCTGAGTCCGCCGCTGATCGAACCAATGCGCGGTCGACAGCTGTTCGGCGAGGAACCTGGTCAACGGGGGTTCGTCGTCATGCTCTCCGAGTTCCCACACCTTCTCGACCACGGTTCCGGCGGCCAGTGCCGGTGACACCGGAATGCGCAGCTTCGGCTCCGATGCACCGCCGGCGATCGCGATGCGTGACATCAGCTCGCCGATGGGCCGCGGCTGGCCATTCGTCACCACCAGCGCCTCACCATGAGTGGAATCGACTGCAGTCACCGCGGCGACGATCGCCTCAACGGCATTGTCGACGAACAGAGTGTCGACAAGGGCGGCTCCCGACCCGAGCACCGGCATCCGACCCGCACGAGCGCGATCGATGACCCGTTCCGTGAGCTGAGTGTCGCCCGGGCCCCACATGAGATGCGGGCGCAGGACGAGCACCCGGAAGTCAGGCGAATCGGCACCCAGGGCAATCCGCTCCCCGGCGCCCTTCGTCCGCGCATACTCGCCGCGCGCGACCTCCGGAGACGCAGGTTCGGCACCGTCGCCGATGATCGACTCGCCGGTATGCGCCACCGACGGCGATGAGATATGGACCAGGCGCGGCACACCGGCGGCCCGAGCCGCATCAACGAGAGTGCGGGTGCCGCCGATATTCACGGCTTCGAATTCCTTGGGATCGCCCATCATCGAGACCTTCGCGGCCAAGTGCACGACCGCCTCGGCGCCGGTGACCGCCTGATCGACGGCGGACGCATCGGTTACCGAACCCATCACATCGGTGGCGCCGTCCACCCCAGAGGGGCGACGCTGCAGGGTCGTGACCTCGAAACCGGCGGTGACGAGCGCACTGGCGACGGAGGAACCGAGCAGCCCGGAGGCTCCGGTGACGGTGATTCTCATGTCATCCTCAGACGTTTCCCCGCACCGGCCCACCGGCCAGGACGCTGTCGGCCCAGGCGGCGAGGCGGGAACGGTCGATCTTCGAATTGTGGCGGATGTCGGTGGGGAATTCGGGTGCCACGAGCACCGCAGCCAGATCATGTCCACCGGCCTCGGCGACCTTCTCCCGCAGACGCTCCGACAGGTCCAGGGGCGCCAGACCGGGTGAGAGCGAGGTGCCCTCGGCATCGAGCACCGCCACGAGAGCCTGAGTGCCGACGGGGCCGATTCCGACGACAGAGCTGCGGCTGACCTGGGCGTCGGCGTCGATGAGCGCCTCGAGCCCCCCGGGTCCGACCGGCCCGCGCGGCGTCGTGACGACGTGCTGCAGTCGCCCCTCGAGCCACACGCGACCGGCGTCGTCGATATGGCCGATGTCGTTCGTCCGGTGCCAGGTCAGACCGTGCAGATCATCACGGGCCGAGTCCGCAGTGGTGCGCCACAGGTTGTCGTAGCCGGACTTGATATGGGCGGCGCTGACGACGAATTCGCCGAGGCGTTCCTGTGCGGCCTTGCCCTGCAGCAGCTCATCAGACGATGCGCCTGAGGCATCGATGGGCGCCAGCGCGAGTTCGACGCCGTCGATCGGCTGCCCCACGCACACACCGAGACCACCCGTGGCGTCGGCAGCGGCCACACCGTCGCGATCGATGTCGGTGAGCAGGAGTCCCTCGGTCATGCCGTACGGGGAGTGGATGGACGCGGTCGGGAACACCTCGGCGATGGCGTCCATGAGTTCCAGGGGCACGGGCGCACCCGCCGAGAGCACGAGTTCGACGCGTTCGCATGCGGCCTTCTGCTCGGCGTCGAGCTCCGAGGCGGTCGCTGCGACATTCGTGTACGCGGCTGGAGACGCGAAGACCATGGTCGCCCGTCCGGCGATGATCGCATCGGCGATCGCGGTGGCCGTGAGAGTCTTCGGTTTCGTCACCGACATGTCCGGAGTCACCGAGGTGGCCCCGATGGCCGGTCCCAACAGGGCGAACGGTGGGAAGCCGGCCACCAGACCGGTGCCTTCGGTGACGTTGAAGGTCCTGGTCAGCACTGCCGCCAGCGAGGAGATGTCCGCATGCGTATAGCGCACGCCCTTCGCGGGTCCCGTCGACCCGGAGGTGAAGAGGACCGCCGCATCGGCATCCGGCGCCGGAGTCGGCAGCTCGTGCCGGTGCGGTGTGCGGGAGAGTTCGGTCAGGCTGGTCTCGGCCTTGAACAGGCGGGAGCGCACGGGCCCGAGCGGACTCACGGAGATCCGGCGGCCTGGCCAGCCGAAGGCGCGTGCCAGGGTCAGTCCCGGCAGCTCGCCGATGATCCACTGCGGATCGGCCGAGGTGATCGCCCGGGTCATCCCCTTCGGACCGAGCCCGGCGTCGGCGACGACGGCGACCGCACCGATCTTCAGACACGCATAGAGAGCGGCGGTGAGATTGTTGCCCGGAGGCACGAGCATGGACACCCGATCCCCGGGCTTCACGCCGAGGTCGCGCAGGCCGTTCGCGATCGACGTGGTGACGTGCCACAGGTGGTGCCACGTGATCTGCTGCGCCGGGTTCTGCGCGAAGTCGACCGATGCGATCGCCTCGTCATCGTGGCGGGCATCGAGGATCGCCGTCACCGCGCGAACGTCTGCTGCGCTGCTGGAGGCCGTGCCATCCGCGGCCTCGGAGGTCGGTGCCTTCGCCGAGGCGGACGTGCCCGACCGCGCGGACGAATCCTTAGCGGGGGCCGCCTCGGTGGGGGTGTTCGCGGTGTCGGGCGCATCGAACCGGGCGCTCAGCCAGTCGAGGACGAGACCGGGAACATCGTGATCTTCGCTGACGAGGTGGGAGGCCGTTTCGAACCGGTGCACATCGGCCTGCGGCAGACGCTGGCGCAGGTCGCGCAGATAGCGTTCGAGGAACACCGGGTCCTTCGGACCCCACACGAGCAGCGCCGGCTTGTCGAAGGCAGCGATGTCCTTGCCGATGCGCTGGAGCTCGGGATCGGAGGCATGAGTGTCATCGACGGGGATATCGGCGACGAAATTGCCGATCGCCCACCGATCCTCCGCCTTCCGATAAGGGGCGTGGAACGCGCCCTTCGTCTCGGCATCGAGATTGCCGAGGCTCAAGGTCACCCGCAGGAACCAGTCGGTGAGCACGGTGGCCGTCGGCAGCATGGGTCCGGCCAGGGTCGCGCGCAGCGGTGCTGGCACCGGGGCGTCCTCGGGCTGGTGGACGGCCGTGTTGAGGCTGATGGCAGCGGACACACGATCGGTGTTCCGGGCGGCCCAGCCGAGCGAGAGGACTCCGCCCCAGTCGTGACCGATCGTCACAATCGGGTGGGCGGCGGATCCGGTGGCGGCCACCTCGGCGAACAGATCGGAGGCGACGGCATCGAAATCGGCGATGCGATCGGCGATGCGGCGCACCTCGGCGGACTTCGGGCTGGGCATCGCGGAATGGGGGAGTCGTTCGGAGAAACCCATCTCGAGCTGGTCGGGGGCGATGAGCCGCCAGGCGCGGCCGCCGGACTGCGCGGCATCGATGGTGGCGCGAGCCAGCCGACGCCACAGATACGACCAGGTCGGGTTGCCGTGGAGGGCGACGATCGTGCCCGCCGGCTCCACCCCGGCAGCGGTCAGGGCCGGCAGGGTGTCGAGCACATGGAACGCATGAGTCCCGTCGGAGGTTCTCGCCTCGACGATCCGGGACCAGGCAGTGTCCCACTCGGGCAGCTGCGGGGGAATCGTGGCCGGCCGTGCAGGAAATCTCATGAAGGTCTCTACCACTCGATCTCGGTCATGGCGGTGTTGAGGCCGGAGCCGACGCCCATGCACAGGATGCGGTCGCCGGGTCTGAGGTTCTCGGCCTCACGGGACAGGGTGATGGGCAGGGAAGCGGGGCCGACGTTGCCCAGCTCCGGATAGCTCACGGGGATCCGGTCGGGATCGAGGTTCGCGGCCTTCGTGATCGAATTCGTGTGCACATCGGAGACCTGGTGCATGACGTAGCGGTCCATCTCCCGCCAGTTCCAACCGGTCTCGTGGGCTTCCTCCCACGCAGCGACGACGAGTTCCATGCCGCCGGAGAGCAGCCCCTTCGTGTCGGTGAACATTCCGTTGTGGTCGCCGACGCACAGCTCGTGATGCTGGGTGGCCGCACGGGTGATCCCGCCGAGGATGCGGTGGCCCTCCGGATGTTTGTCGGCCGGTCCGAGGACTGCGGCGGCAGCGCCGGAGCCCAGGGTCAGGGACGCGAATTCGTTGAGGTATTCCTCGCGAGTGATGTCCGGACGGTTGAGGCGACGCAGCGTCGCCTCCTGAACACGGGAGGCGTCTTCGCCGGCGACGATGAGGGCGTATTCGATCTGCCCGGCGTCGATCATGTTCGCGGCCAAGGTCATTCCATTGACGAATCCGAGACAGGCGTTGGCGATATCGAAGTTCATCGCCTGGGGGCCGAGCCCGATGCCGGCGTGGACGCCGACGGCCACGGACGGTTCCAGGTGCTCACGGGTCACCGAGGTGTTGACCATCAGTCCGACGGCGTCGGGAGAGACGCCCGCCTCGGCGAGGGCCTTCTTTCCGGCCGCGATCGCGCCATCGGCGAACTGATGGGGCTCATCCCAGTTGCGGCGGGCGTACACGCCGGCGACGCGTTGGAGCAGACCCTGCGGCAGATTGAGGGATGACAGCGTATCGGCGAGGCGCTCGTCGAATTCCTGGGAGGTCACTTCGTTCGGGGCCAGCGTCTCGGTCAGGCCGAGCAGGGCCACGTTCGAGTGCCGAAATGTTGCGTTGCCGTTCGCCAATTGAGGTACTCATCCCTTTTCGGGTCGTTCGTTCGTGTCGTTATCGGCCGCAGAGGCGCGCACGTGACGCGTCACGACGGGGGAATTCCGGACCTATCTTACCGCCCGGTTTCTGAGATGTTCATCAGCGCGTGAACCAGGTGAACCCGTCATAGAGCAATCCTGTGGCTGCGAGCACGGCGATGACGGCCAGAACGAGCGAGGTCACAGTGTGTGAGACCTTCGAGGTCTGGAAGCGCACGGCACGCGAATACGACATGGGGCGATCGGTGACGTTGTGGCCGAACTGGGCGAAGATCCGCCAGTCCATGACGTCGATGAGCGATTTTGCGGCGAGGGTGAATACGATGATGCAGCCGATGCCCATGAACAGCAGGAACACGAAGCCGAAAAAGCCGAAGTCCTTGAAGAATGTCACGACTCGGTCGCCGATGGCCAGGGCGAAGGCGGAGAAGCCGTCGCTGAAGGGCAGGGCATCGAACGAGTCGGTGATCGTGGACAGACTGATGTTGTCGCGCACCGTCTGCACGGATCCGATGTACATGAAGATCGAGGCGGCCAGGGCCACGAGGAGGTTGATGATCGAGATCGTCGCATTGTCCGGCCAGAAGTCCAGGTGCTTGAGCGTGTAGGTCGCGGAGAGGGCGACGCAGATGATCGCGCCTGTCAGCGCACCGATGGTGGCCGGCAGCAGCAGATTGTTGAAGAACACGAAGGCGACGACGGCGATGAGCGCGGCACCGAGGATGTAGGTGAAGACTGCGACGGTGTCGCCGTTGGCTGCGGTGGCGGCCCGCCGGTTGGCCTCGATCATCTGGCCGGAGTGCTGGATGTTGGAGGCGAGTTCGTTCTTCGTGGCCCGGGGCGGATCGACGTCGACGTCGTCATAACCCTGCGCCTTGCTGGGAAGCACACGAGTCTCGTCCTCGCTGCTCCATGGGCGACCGAATTGACTGTAACCGGACTGGCCGTAGGGGTTCTGACCATAGCCGCCCTGAGTCTGAGTGTAGCCTCCCTGAGCGCCCGGTCCGGCGGACGGGTTACGAGGCTGCCATCGTCCGATCTTCGCTCCGATGAAGTAGATGACGAAGACGACGAGAGCCGCGAGGACTCCGATGGAGATTCCGGCGCCGAGCTCGTTCATAAGGGTGACTTCCTGGGGATGGACAGCGGTGGTCTTCTTTTCAGTCTATGGACTCATGCCGCTCAGAGCACGTTTCGCGCCGCATATGCGCGCGGTTCGCGGCGATTCGCAGGTCGATTCCGGTGCCTGCGGTTCCTGGGTAGGGTGGGATCAGGTCTGCGAGATCCGGCCACCGACGTCCGAAGGAGACACGCGATGAGCAACCCACAGGCATTCACCTCAGAGGCCCTGCCGCTTGATGAGCAGGTCGTGCTCGTCACAGGATCCGGACGCGGCCTGGGTGCTGCGATCGCGAAGGCCTTCGCGCCGGAGGGCGCGGCGCTGGTCATCAACTACCGGTACTCGGCCGAGGCTGCAGAAGAGCTCGCCGAGGCGGTCCGCGCTCGCGGCGGACGTGCAGTGGCCATCGAGGCCGACGTCACCGACTCCCGCGCCGTCGACGCCATGTTCGAGACCGCGGCCGCTGAGTTCGGGGCACACGTGTCCACCGTGGTCAACAACGCGCTCGCAGACTTCTCATTCAACGGTGATGAGCGCCAGCCGGCCGATGAGATCGACTATTCGGACTTCGCCGATCAGTTCCGCGGTTCCGTCGAAGGTGCGGTCAACACGATCCAGGCCGCGATGCACGGTTTCCGTGAGCTCGGTTCCGGCCGAGTCATCAACATCGGCACCAACCTGTTTCAGGACCCGGTAGTGCCGTACCACGACTACACGGCCGGTAAGGCGGCGCTGCTGTCGCTGACCAGGACGTTCGCCAAGGATCTCGGGCCGGCCGGGGTGCGGGTCAACATGGTCTCCGGCGGTCTGCTGCGCACCACGGACGCGTCATCGGCGACACCCGAAGAGGTCTTCGACCAGATCGCCGCCGCTAGCGCGCTGCGACGGGTGACGACTCCGGAGGAATTCGCCTCGGCGGTGGTGTTCTTCGCCTCTCCCGCTTCGCGTGCGGTGACCGGCCAGAACCTCATCGTCGACAACGGCCTCGTCATGGGGTGAGGGCGCCTGACTGCGGGCGCGCGGAATCCCGGGCATGGTACCGGGGGAGACCGCTTCAGAAACGGTCGAGGAAGGTCAAGGCCCGTTCGAAGAGCAGTTCGGCGCTGTCCTCGCGGTAGTCCGGGAGGGTCGGGTCGGCGAACAGATGGGTGCTGCCCGGATAGAGGAAGTACTCTGCCTGAGCGCCGGCCTTCGTGGCGGACTCCATCAGGGTCTCGATCGTGCCCGGACTGCGCCAGGAGTCATCGACGGCGAAGTGGGCCTGCACCGGCACCCCAGCCCGCCAGCGCGTCGGCTTCGGGAAGCCGCCGCCGTTGAAGAGCAGGACGCCGCGGGCGCGCGGATCGTTCTTGCCCATCTGCTGAGCAAGCGCGGCTCCCAGCGAGAATCCGCCGAAGACGAGGTCATCGCCGAGGTCCTCGCAGGCTTCTTTCACCCGGTCCACGAGGGTCGAGAACCCGACCTCCTGGGAATGGGCGACTCCTGGTCCGGCGTCGTCGAAGGTCCTGCCCGCGTAGACGTCGGGAGTGTGGACGGCATGTCCGGCCAGAGCGAAGCGCTCGGCGATGGCGTCCATCCCGGACGTCCGCCCCAGGGCGGAGTGAAGAAGGACAAGAGTGGTCATGCGCAATCCTTTCGCAAGGGACGTCGGGGCCGACGTCTAGTCGCCGACCCCGAGCCGTCGTCTCGACTGGTCAGCGGCTGTGCCCGCGCGGGATGGTAAAGGTGTCGGCTCGAGCCGTGGCCCAGTCATCGGACCATGCCGAGGGAGTGTCGTCGAGGAGCTCCCCGGGCTTCAGCCAGTCGTAGAGGCGGGCATAGGACCAGGATTCGGAGGCCGAGACATTGCGTCGCAGCATCGTCGGCTCCAGCTCGTCCGGTGTTGCCGCACCCATCGATGCCATGAGACGGACCGCCTCGGCGACGACTCCATCGTGGTAGTTGCGGACACGATCGGCCTTGGTCGGCACGTCGATGGCGCGGGCTCGCCGCGGATCCTGAGTGGCGACGCCGACGGGGCATTTGCCCGTGTGGCAGGCCTGGGCCTGGATGCAGCCGACGGCCATCATCATCGCACGGGCCGAGTTCGTGAAGTCAGCACCCTGGATGAGGCGTTTGACGATATCGGTGCCCGTGGCGATCTTGCCCGAGGCGCCGATCTTGATCTTCTTCCGCAGCCCCGCGCCGACAAGAGCGTTGTGCACGATCATCAGCCCCTGTGTCAGCGGCAGACCGACGTTGTCCTCGAACTCCAGCGGTGCCGCGCCGGTGCCGCCTTCAGAGCCGTCGACGATGATGAAGTCCGGCAGGATGTTCGTCTCGACCATGGCCTTGACGATCGAGAGGAACTCCGTGCGCGAACCCACGCACAGTTTGAAGCCGGCGGGCTTGCCGCCGGAAAGCTCACGCATCTGCCGGATGAACTCGAGCAGTTCGATCGGGGTGGAGAACACCGTGTGTCCGGGAGGGCTGATGCAGGTCTGGCCGACGGGGATGCCGCGGATCTCCGAGATCTCCTCGGTGACCTTGGCCCCGGGCAGCACACCGCCGATGCCCGGCTTCGCCCCCTGGGAGAGCTTGAGCGAGACCATCTTCACCTGCGGGTCCTTGGCCTTCTCGGCGAAGATCTCGGGGAGAACCGTCCTTCGGGGGTGCGAGCACCGAAGTAACCGGTGCCGAGCTCCCAGATGAGGTCGCCGCCGTGCTCCCGGTGGTACGGCGAGATGGACCCTTCGCCGGTGTCGTGGGCGAATCCGCCCATCGCCGCACCCTTATTCAGGGCGCGGATGGCGTTGTTGCTCAGCGAGCCGAAGCTCATCGCCGAGACGTTGAGCAGCGAAATGTCGTACGGCTGAGTGCAGTCGTCACCGCCGACGCGCACGCGCGGTGGTCGAGGCGGATTGGGGATCGGCATATTCGAGTGCATGAGCGCCTCGTAGCCGGTGCGGTCGACATCGTGCTCGGTGCCGAAAGCGTGTTCGGAATGAGTGCCCTTGGAGCGTTCGTAGATCGTGGTGCGGGTGTCGCGATTGAACGGGCGCCCGTCCCAGTTGCGTTCGATGAAGTACTGCTGGATCTCCGGCCGGATCGACTCCAACAGGAACCGGGCGTGCCCTGCGATCGGATAGTTGCGCAGGATCGAGTGCTTCTTCTGCGTGAGGTCCCACGCGGCGAGTGCGCCGAGCCCGATCGCCGAGGCGGCCGCCGCCACCCCTGCGAACTGTCTGCCTGCCGAATCGCCGGTGACCATCCTGACAATGGGGAATTGCCGATTCATTGTGCCTCCTTCGACTGTCCTCATCTCGAGCCTAGACCCGGGAGACGCAGATTTCAGGAAAGGCAGACCTCAGCCTCGCGAAAAGGCGGTTGGATCAGAACAGTCCGCTGAGCAGCGTTGCGACCATTTCGTCGACCTGCAGCGAGTAGGCGACGATGAGAGTGAATCCGGTGGCGATCCACGCGATCTCCTTGTCCTGAGCGTAACCGCGCAGCGGATCCCGCCCATAGCGCAGACCCCCGGCCAGAACGATGCCGAGGTCGATGATCCACCAGATCCCCAGACCGCCGAGGCTGAGCAGCTTGAGTGCGCCCGTGAGGTACCGGCCGGTATAGATCCGATCAAGACCGAGGACTCCGAAGAGCATCGACAGCAGCCAGGTGATGACGAAGGAGCGATTGGCGGGGACGTCCGTGTCCGGGGCCGTGTCCGGGTCGAAGGTCGCAGGCGTGCGGTTCGCGGGAGCATCGCTGAGTGCGGGAATCTCGCTGGTGGCCGTCATCGCTGAGTACTTCCATTCGGTGCTCGTCGAACTTCTGGTCTTCAGTTTATGAGCCGCGGGGTCGCCTCGGCGATGGGGTTATCCTCCACAACCACGGCAATCCGTGCCGATCCGCAGCAGTCCGCGACGATCCGCACGAGAGTGCGGATCTCGGCTCGACGGACCACGCGGTGGCGGGATTCACACGGTCCGGGGCCCGGAATCGTTTGAGCCGATGCTCTCGGCAGGCATAGCGTTGGGCTTATGAGCACAGGTGAGCCGAGTCCGACGAGCACTCGGCGTACCGTCGCTGCGGTCTTCCTTGCGGGGATCTCCGTCTTCCTCGTCCTCTACGAGACTCAAGGTCTGCTGCCGGCGATCCGCGACGCCTACGGAATCGATGGTCCGACGGCGAGCCTGACGGTGTCCGCGACGAATGTGGCCATGGCCTGTTTCCTCATACCGTTCTCCATGCTCGCCCCGCGCATCGGCCACGCGAGGCAGATCGGCGCGGGAGTGATCGTTGCGGCGATCCTCGCGCTCATCCTTCCCTTCACCCCGACCCCGGAGCTGCTCATCGTCGTCCGGTTCCTTCAGGGCTTGGCGATCGCCTCGGTGCCGGCCACGGCCATGGCCTACCTGTCTCTGCGGCTGCCGCCCGCCGCCCTGCCCGGGGCGATCGGCGTCTACATCGCCGGCAATACGATCGGCGGACTGTGTTCGCGACTGCTCACCGGGTTGGCCTCCGAATTCCTCGGATGGCACGGCGGCCTCGCGTTCACCGCGGCCGTGTCACTGATCTTCGGACTCATCGTCGTCTGGCTGCTGCGCCACGACCTCTTCTCCACCGCCCGCAGCCGCGCCGTCCTCGACACGGACACGACCGAACCTGACCAGACCACCACGGATCCCGCCCTCACCGAGGCGGCCGACCCTGACGCTGTCACCGCAGGTGACGCCGATGAAGGTGCGGCCGGGAGTGCACAGCCGCCTCGGCGAGCGATTCCGCTGCGCGGGGGACTGTGGCGGGTCTACCTCACCGGGTTCCTCTGCATGATCGTCTTCGGCGGATCATTCACGATGCTCGGCACCCGCCTGCAGCAGGACCCGTGGCGGCTGAGCGAGGGCGCGGTCGCCCTGTTCTTCCTCATCTACCTCGTCGGCACCGTCGTCACGACGTACTACGGCCGCTTGGCGACGAAGTACTCACGCACGTGGATCACCTTGGCCGGAATGGTCATCGCACTCGCCGGTGCGGGCCTGACCCTCGTCGATTCGCTCGTGGTGATCATCATCGGCATGTCGCTGCTCACTGCCGGCTTCTTCCTCGGCCATACGGGGGCCTCCGCGGCGGCCAGCGCCGCTTCGCCGGGAGTCGACTCGACCCGGTCCGCGGCCATCTACCTCACCGTCTACTACCTCGGCACGAGTCTCGGAGCCTGGCTCTCGGCGGTCCTCTTCGCCGACTTCGCCTGGCCCGGCGTCGTCGGCATGTGCGCGACGTCGCTGATCGCCGTGTTGGTCTTGACGCTGACGGGAGCTCCGATAGGGTTCAGGAAACGCAGCTGATCGTTCGTTCAGGGTCGCCGGTGCCTGCGCCGGGCAGCCTGCGGTCGCAGCGTGTTCCGCATTGCACCGGCTGCATTCGCACCGGCACCGTCTTCGAAAGGCCAGTCCATGCCCGAGACCACCCACTCGACCGTCGTCTGCTCGATCACCGACGGCGTCGCCAACGTCGAGATCGATCGTGCCGACAAACTCAATTCCCTCACCCGTGAGGTCTTCGAGGACCTCGTCGCGGTGGGGCTGGCGTTGAAGGGTTCGAGCGAAGTCAAGGCCGTGGTCCTGTCCGGTCGCGGTCGTGCATTCAGCGCCGGCCTCGACTTCACCGAGCTCGCCCGGATCGCCGAGGCGGGTGCCGCGACCCGCTCCTCTGCAGAGGAAGCGGCGGTGGAGAAGGCGGCCGGTGCCGGTGAGTCGGATGCGGGCGACTCCGTGGCCAGCGTCGTCGACGTCGGCCAGCGACTCGGTTCGGCACGGGCCCTGGCACAGAAGGCCGTGCATGTGTGGTCGCTCGTCGAGGTTCCGGTCATCGCGGCCGTGCGCGGGGCCGCACTCGGCGGCGGACTGCAGATCGCGTTGGGTGCGGACATGCGTGTGGCCGGACCCGATGCGAAGCTCTCGCTCATGGAACTCAACTGGGGAATCATCCCCGATATGTGCGGCACCCAGCTGCTGCCGCGCCTCGTCGGTCCGGCTCAGGCGAAGAAGCTCATCGTCACTGCGGACACGATCGGCGCCGAAGAAGCGCTGCGCATCGGTCTCGTCGAAGAGGTCGCCGAGGATCCCCTGGCGCGTGCTTTCGAACTGGCCGGGCAGATCGCCGGCCAGTCACGATCTGCGCTGGTGTGGGCGAAGCGGCTCGTCGACCTGTCCTATGACTCCGATCTGAGAACTGGACTCGACGCCGAACAGGAAGCGCTGGCCGAGCTGCTGGGCACCGACGAGCAGAAGCAGGTCGTCGCCACCCGACTGGCCGCGATGAAGGCCCGCGCGAGGGGCTGAGATCCCGGCTTCTCTCGCGTCCTGCAGCGAACAGCGGATTACGGGATTCAGGCGATGAACCGAGCTCAGGAACCGCGGTTGGAAGGGAACTCCGGGCGGACGGGGTCGATGATCCGGTCGGCGGCGACCACCTCGGCGACGGTGGAGAACTCTGAGAGCTCACGCAGCAGGACGAACGTCGGACGCATGAGCTTGAGCTTGCCTTCCCCCTCGTCGGCGAGGATCCCGGTCACGGAGCGCCATTCGCTCATGTGCGCTTCCGTCGTCTGATGCTTGGCGGCCAGCTCGGGAGCGGCGATCGTATAGAAGTACGTGTCGAAGCGTTTCGGTCGGCCCAGGGGAGTCACCCAGTTCGCCCATGGCATGAGCCCCGCCGGGTCGAGGACCGCGCCCGTCTCCTCCTCGACCTCGCGCACAGCGGTGGCGAGCAGGACACGCCAACCCTCGGCATCCTCGGCAATGGTCGACTTCGACCAGGCGGAGGTGTGCGCCTGTGGATCGGGAACGGTGATGGACGGTGCAGTCGTCGAATCGACGGGGTCGACGCGACCGCCGGGGAAGACGACGACGCCGGCGGCGAAGTCCATCGTCGACACCCGGTGCTGGACGAAGACCTCGAGTCCTTCGTCCCCGTCGCGGAGCATGAGCACGCTGACGGCGGGCTTGATCGGGACCGCCTCGGCGTCGATGATATCGGGACCGCGGCTCGCGCTGTCGGCGGTATCCGAACGGTCGGAGCCCTCGGGGTTGATGTCTCGAATCACGTTCAGCACCTTCGCTCTCAGCAATTGATGTCCTCATCCAGTATGCCCGGGGGCTGACAGGCGGCCGACGTCGGGGGTGGGCGGAGTGAGCCCGGCGACGAACGGGCGACCGGCAGTGGGGTGGGCCGTGAATGCACTGGCCAGGCAGGATACGATGGGGGACAATCTGACATCCTCAATCTGAGGCCGATAACCCAACCGGTGACGAACAGGGCGGGGCTGAACGGGCAATATATGAGCAGTTTCGGGATCTATCCGTTCTTCACGATCAACCAGGCTTGGCCGAACTGGCTGATCATCATCCTCCTGTTGATCGACATGATCATCCGCATCATCGCGCTCGGGTGGATTCCGCACAACCGCAGGCCATCTGTCGCGCTCGGCTGGCTGCTCGCGATCTTCCTCATCCCCTATGTGGGCATTGCGGCGTTCCTGCTGCTGGGTTCGGCGAAGCTGCCGAAACGGCGGCGGGACAAACAGTCGAAGATGAACCACCTCTTCCGGGATCAGATCCGCCACCAGGCGATCGTCGGGCGTCAGGACCATATGCCCGAACCCCTGAGCACCGCGGCGCAGCTCAACTTCGACCTCGGGGCCCTGCCGATGACCCACGGCAACTCCTTCGACCTCCACGTCGACAACCATGCCTGCATGGAGGCGATGGCAGACGCCGTCGACCGCGCACAGCGGTTCGTCCACTTCGAGTTCTACATCGTCGCCATCGACGACACGACGAGGCGGCTGCTCGAATCGCTGTTGGCCGCTCACCGGCGCGGTGTGAGTGTTCGGGTGCTCATCGACCATGTGGGATCGCTGGGCTATCCGGGGTATTCGGAACTGGTGAAGAAGCTCGACCGATCGGGCATCAGCTGGCGCCGTGCCCTGCCGATCCGACCGTGGAGAGGCGAGTACCAGCGCCCCGACCTGCGCAATCATCGCAAGATCCTCGTCGTCGACGGGGAGGTTGCGTTCACCGGTTCGCAGAACATCATCGACCGCACCTACAACAAGGCCCGCAATCGCAGGAAGGGATTCCAGTGGAAGGACCTGTCGGTGGAATGCCGCGGGCCGGTCGTCGAAGAGCTCGATGCCGTGTTCATCACCGACTGGTACTCGGAGACCGACGAGATCCTCGACGAACCCGACAGCTTCGAACTCGAAGCCCCCGAATTCGGCGGCATCCAGGCGCAGATCGTGCCGTCCGGTCCGGGTTTCGAAGACGAGAACAATCTGCGCCTGTTCAACCACCTCATCTACAACGCGAACCGCAGCGTCGTCGTCTGCTCACCGTACTTCGTGCCCGACGAGTCGCTGCTGCACGCGCTGACGACCGAAGCCAGATCGGGAGTCGACGTGCGCCTCTATGTCGGCGAGACGAGCGATCACTGGCTGACCCACAAAGCGCAGCAGTCCTACTATGACGAGCTGGTGCGGGCCGGGGTGCGGATCTTCATGTATCACGCTCCGACGGTGCTGCACTCGAAGTTCCTCATCATCGACGACGAGGTCTCGATCATCGGTTCGTCGAATATGGACGAACGGTCCTTCGCAATGAACCTCGAGGTCACCCTCTTCATCGTCAACAAGGAATTCACCCAGCGCATGTACGACCTCGAAGCCGAACGCTATGCACCGAACTCCGTCGAACTCAATGTCGAGGAATGGCAGGCGCGGCCGCTGCTGAAGAAGTATCTGGAGAACGTGGCCCGGCTGACGAGCTCACTGCTGTAGGTGGCGGAGGAATTCGCGGGCGGAGAGCTGCCCGAGGCCGGTGGAAGTGCTGTTGGTTGCCGGCTGAATCCGCGAAAGGCACAGAAAAGGGGTGAACAGCCCAGTTTCGAACATGGGCTGTTCGCTGTGGCTGTTCGCCTTCTTCTGGGCTATGGCGGTACGACTCAACCAGTCCGCCGACGGGGCCGCGAACGGGCTGCCACGAAAGCGCGGCTGCTCAGCCAGTTCGCCGACGCTCAGTCGTCGTCGGCGACTCCGGCCGGGCCTTCGTCGTCGAGGTGACGTTCTGGATCGGCGACCGTGTCCTTGGCCTTCGGCGACGGCACGTGCACGGCGGCACCGCCTGATGCCTTTGCGCCGGCCGAATCCTCGTCACCATCGAACTCGGAGACGGGAGAGCTCGTGGCAGCGGCGGCATTGACCTTGTCGGCTGCGGTCTGCACCGCATCGGCGACAGCCGGCGACTTCTCGCGGATCGACTGGTTGGCCTTCTCGACGGTGTCCTGGACCCGCGGGTCGGTCCACAGATCCTGAGCCTGGGCCTTCAGCCGTTCGTAGCTCTGGCGCCCGGTGCGTGATCCCAGAATGAATCCGACTCCGAGACCGGTCAGGAGAATCAATCTCTTCTTCATGGTCGTGCTCCTCTTCGCAACTCGACGTCACAGCATTCGGCTCTGCTGTGCGACACAGGTCCGATCAGCAATGGAACCGCGTACGGGCACTGTGCCCTCGGCACCAGCTTATACCGAGTCGGGCCCGTACGGGGATGGAATCGCGCTCGCCTTCATCGCGGGGTTCTCGGCTCAGCCCAGACTCGGCTGCTGCTGGGTGATGCAGTGGATTCCGCCCCCGCGGGCGAAGAGCTCGCGTGCATCGACCCCGACGACCTTCCGGCCCGGGTAGACGCGCTCAAGCACGGCGGCCGCCTCGGCGTCCATCGGATCATCGAAGGTGCACGCGATGACTCCGCCGTTGGTGACGAGATGATTGACATACGAGTAGTCGATCCATCCCTCCTCGTCGCGCAGCACTTCGGGGGCCGGGATCGGCACCACTTCGAAGGGTGTGCCGTCGGCGGTGGTCTCGGCCGCGAACTGCTCCTTGAGCGCACGACTGAATTCGAAGTCCGGATGTTCGGGATTGCGCTGATCGTGGACGAGGACGACTCCGGGGCTGGGCATCGCGGCGACGATGTCGACATGTCCCCGGGTGCCGAAGGTCTGATTGTCCCGGTGGAGTCCGCGGTCGAGCCAGATGACCTTCTTCGCCCCGATCGTGCGCGCAAACTCGGCTTCCACATCGGCTTCGGTCAGCCCCGGATTGCGGCCGGGATCGAGTTGGACGCTGCGGGTCGCGAGCACCGTGCCTTCGCCGTCGACGTGGAATCCGCCGCCTTCGTTGCGCAGATCCGAGGACACCACGGGCGTCCCGGCGAGGCTCGCGACGAACTGTCCGATGTGCTCATCGTGATCCCAGGTCGCCCACTCCTGCGCGCCCCACCCGTTGAACACCCAGTCCACCGCGTGCAGCGCTCCAGCCTCGTCGACGACGAAGCTCGGCCCGATATCGCGCATCCACGCATCGTCGAGCTCGGCATTGACGACGGTGATCTCATGGTTGATCCCCTCTCCGAGGTGGGCCTTGGCCTGCGCTGTCTGTGCACTGGTCACCACGACCGTGACTGGGGTGAATTCGCTGGTGGCGCGGGCAACGGCGGCCCAGGTGGCGCGTGCGGCCTCGGCTTCGGACTCCGTGTCGCCGAGGGCGTATCCCGACGATGGGAACGCCATCCAGACTCGGTCCTGGGCGGCGGTCTCCGCCGGCATGTGCAACGTCATCGTTCATCCCTTCGCTTGGCCAGTCGCTGAGGCCGAGTGTAGCCAGAATCTCGCCGAGGCGGTCGACGGATTTCGCAGGTCCGCCCCCGGATCTGCGCACCGGCCAGCCCGGGGGAGTCGGCCAGTCGAGTCCACCTGGGCAACCGGGGAGTTCACGTCGTCAGCCGGGGAAGTCCACCAAGGCAGCCGACGGAGTCCGCGGAGCCGACCGGGCAGTCAACGGCCACGGGAGTCCGTATAGTCTGGCAGGGAGTCAGAGATCTGGCCCGGACCCGCGCATCGGACCCGGAGCCAGCGACCGATCGCGTGCGAAGGAGGCTGCAAGTGGAAGACCAGGATCTGCAGGAGATGTTCGGCAGACGGGGGACGGGGCCACTGGCCGGAACCGTCGTGGCCGACTTCTCCCGAGTCCTTGCCGGACCCTACGCGACGATGATGCTTGCGGACCTGGGAGCCACGGTCATCAAGGTGGAGGGGAAGACCGGGGACGATACACGTCACTGGGCGCCGCCTCGGCGAGGGGATGATGCGACGTACTTCCTCACGGCGAACCGGAACAAGCACTCCGTCGTCCTGGATTTCAAGGACGAGGAGGACCTCGCCTTCGCCCAGCAGCTCGCCGCGCGAGCCGACGTGTTCGTGGAGAACTTCAAGGCCGGGGGACTGGCGAAGTACGGGCTCGGCTATGAGACGGTCAGCGCAGTCAACCCCGGAATCGTCTACGCCTCGGTGACGGGTTTCGGCCGGGGCAACCCGCAGCCGGGCTACGACCTGCTCATCCAAGGTCTGTCCGGGTTCATGTCGGTGACCGGTTCCGAGGAATCGGGCCCGGTCAAAGCCGGCGTCGCCGTCGTCGACGTGATCACGGGACTGCACACCGCGGTGGGCATCCTCGGTGCGCTCACCCATCGCAAGGACACCGGGGTCGGTCAGCTGGTGGAGACGAACCTGCTGTCCTCGGCGCTGTCCGGACTGGCGAACCAGACCTCGGCGTACGTGGCCGGCGGCGTGACTCCGCAGGCGATGGGCAACAAGCACCCGAGCCTGTACCCGTACCAGCCGATGCCCACGGCCGAGGGGCAGATCATCATCGCATGCGGCAACGACAAGCAGTTCGCTCGTCTCGCCGAGGTGCTCGGCCACCCCGAATGGGCCGCCGACGAGCGGTTCGCGAACTTCGCCGACCGCAACGTCAACCGCGACGACCTCGAACCCGAGCTCATCGCGGCGCTGAGTGAGAAGACGAACCAGGAATGGTTCGACATTCTCACCGCGGCGGGGCTGCCCTGCGCACCGATCAACTCCATCGCCCAAGGCGTGGACCTGGCATCGTCGCTGGGACTCGAACCCGTCGCCGAGGCGGGGTCCGGCGATCGCGTCATCCCCACCGTCCGCAACCCGATCCGCTTGTCCGAGACCCCACCCAGCTACGAACTGGCCCCTCCGACGCTCGGCGATTCCACCGAAGCGGTCAAGGCGTGGCTGCGAGCGGCCGAGTAGCGCCCGACCGAGTTCGACGTCGACTGTGCGCCGCGAATCGGCAAGTCATTGTGTGTCCAATGACCGCGAATGATTCTCGCGAATGATTCTGTCGGTACACGGGCGGGCAGTGGGACAGCTGAAGTACGCTATTGACTGTGCGTTGTCACCGAAGGATCTGCAACGCGCCCCATGAGGCGAGGGGACCTGCGGTGACGACAGTCGTATTCCCAAGAGAATTCCGGAACCGAGATGGACAATCAGCCGACCGAGGTCACTCCTCGGCGACGTTCGGCGGTGAAACGGGCCCTGATGGTCATCGCCATGGTGATCACGGGCTTCCATATCTTCGCCAGCTTCCTGTGGATCGCCCCTGCCTCGACGATGCGGGAGGTGATTCCCGGCGACCTACTCTCCAAGTACATGATCCCGCTGTGGGGACAGTCGTGGAGCGTGTTCGCCCCCGAACCGATCAACGGTGACTACTACTTCGACGTGCGTGCGGTGATCAAGACCGACAACGGCGAAGAGATCACCCAGTGGGTGCGGGCCACTGATGTCGAGCTCGACCACTCGACGTACAAGCTCTTTCCGCCGCGGTCGGCGGGACTGGGAATCGGCGTGGCCTCGGACATCAAGGGCTCCTGGGAGGAGCTGCCCGATGACCAGAAGGCGATCGTCAAACTCGACTACTTCAAGGGCGACGATTCCGTCGACCGGCTGGAGACGAAGCTGAAGGAATACGACGATCCGGAGAACGCGATTCCCGCGTACCTGAAGAGCGAACACCTGGCCACTGCGTATGCGACGCAGGTGGCGAAGGCCATCTGGGGCGACGATGTCCAGCGCGTCCAGTACCAGGCCGCCCGTCAGAACGTCGTGCCTTTCGCCGACCGCAATGACAAAGGTGCGAAGCGCCCGAATATCCAACCCGTCCCGGTGGGATGGCGTGCGCTCGTCGTCGAAGATCACCAGTCGCAAGAGGAATTCACGAAGTACTTCTGCGCCTCGGACGAGGTGAGGTGCGTCGGTGAACAGTGACGACACGAACCGTAAGGGTGGAAACGACCGCGACGCAGAGGTCACGGATCAGCGGACCGGCACGGCTGCTTCGGCGCAGGAATCCGTGCCAGAATTCGGACTCGTTCCGGTGACGACCCTCGTGCGGACGAAGCTCTCGCAGGGGTGGAACTGGCTCGAGGAGATGCTCACCGGCCGGTACCACGCGACGTACGGGCTGGCGGTGACGCGGATCCTCATCGGGTTCACCGGGCTCGGCCTCATCCTCACGAACTTCAATGCTCGGCACTACGCCTTCGGCGTGGGGTCGGCCTGGAACGGGGAGATCGCCGAACCCAAGAGCGACTTCCCGACCATCTGGCTCTTCTCCCTCTTCCACCGGGCGGTGACGGTGCCGCCGCTGTTCACCGCGATGATGATCGGACTCGCGCTGCTGGCGGTCGTCATCATCCTCGGCTGGCGCACACGAATCGTTCTGCCGGTCTACCTCGTGCTGTGGGTGAGCTTCATCGAGCTCAACGACGGGGCCGGCGACCAGGGAGACAACGCCTACCGGATGTTCATGATCGCCCTGCTCTTCGCGGATACGACCCGCCGGTGGTCCCTCGACGCCAGACGGCGGGCGCGGAACCCGGAGTTCCCGGACCGCGACGGCGGACAGTGGCGCTGGGCGCTCATCATGGCCAACAACCTCGCCATCGTCGTGCTCGCATTCCAGGTGTGCGCTATCTACATGTCCGGCGGCCTGTACAAAGCCGGCGGCGAAGCCTGGCAGCACGGATTCGCCGTGTACAACCCTCTGCACACTCAGCAGTTCGGCACATGGCCGGTGCTGTCAGACCTGATGACGGCATGGGGGCCGATGGTCGTGGCGATCTCGTGGGGATCGATCCTCTTCCAGTGTGCCTTCCCGTTCATGCTCTTCAACCGCTACACCCGCATCATTGCGCTGTTGGGCATCCTGTCCTTCCACCTCGGCATCGCGCTGCTCATGGGCCTGCCGTGGTTCTCGCTGACGATGATCGCCGTCGACGCGATCTTCATCCGCGACCGTTCGTTCGCGAAGGTCAGGGGCTACCTGCGGCATTGGTGGAAGTCGTCGGCGCCGAGGTCGGTCGCCGGGGCTGCTGGACCCGGCGCGTCTGCCGGCGGTTCGGGCGCGCGAGGCGGTTCGGCCGCGCGCAGGGGCGGTTCGGCTGTGGATTCAGGGGCGAAGGCAGGTTCCGCCGCGCGCGGCGGCGGATCGAAAGGCAAGTCCGCGAAGGCCGGGGCAAAGACGTCGTCAGGGTCGCGCAAAAAGTAGTCCCGCCCCGACGTTCGACGCCGCATCACAAAAGGTGCAGGGCATCAGGATCGAAACTGATGCCCTGCACCTTTTGTGGTTGCCTCTTGCGAACTCGCCGCGGCCAGGAGCCTTACCGTTTGGGGCGCAGCTCCAGGCCGGTGGCCTCGGGGTCCTCTGGCAGATCGACGACCACGGTGTCCCCGTCGACGATGTCGCCGGCGAGCAGGGCACGGGCCAGCTTGTCGCCGATCTCGCGCTGGACCAGCCTGCGCAGCGGCCGGGCACCGAATGCCGGATCGTAGCCTTCGAGAGCCAGCCAGTCCTCGGCACCCTGAGTGACCTCGAGCGAGACCCGACGGTCCGAGAGCCTGCGCGACATGTGCGCGATCTGCAGATCGACGATCGAAGCGAGCTCGGTCTGACTGAGTGCGTCGAAGATCACGATGTCATCGAGACGGTTGAGGAACTCGGGCTTGAACGTCGAATGCACGACATCGAGCACCTTGGACCTCTGCTCCTCGGTCGACAGATTCTTGTCGACGAGGAACTGCGAACCGAGGTTCGAGGTCAGGATCAGGATGGTGTTCCTGAAGTCGACCGTGCGTCCCTGACCATCGGTGAGCCGACCGTCGTCGAGGACCTGCAGCAGGATATCGAACACGGACGGGTGCGCCTTCTCCACTTCGTCGAGCAGGACGACGGAGTACGGCCGACGGCGGACCGCCTCGGTGAGTTGGCCGCCCTCGTCGTATCCGACGTAGCCCGGAGGGGCACCGACGAGACGGGACACGGTGTGTTTCTCACCGTATTCGCTCATATCGATCCTGATCAGGGCCTTCTCGTCGTCGAAGAGGAAGTCCGCGAGAGACTTCGCGAGCTCCGTCTTGCCGACACCGGTCGGTCCGAGGAACAGGAACGAACCGGTCGGACGATCCGGATCGGCGACACCGGCGCGCGAACGGCGGATGGCGTCGGAGACCGCGGCGACGGCGTTCTTCTGTCCGATGAGACGTTCACCGAGGATGCCCTCCGCGCCGAGCAGCTTCTCGACCTCACCCTGGACGAGACGTCCGGCGGGGATGCCCGTCCACGAGGAGACCACCTCGGCGATGTCGTTGCTCGAGACCTTGTCCGAGACCATCTGATCCGAATTCGCTCCCGCTTCGGCCTGGGCTTCGGCGGCTTCGGCCTCGGCGATCTCCTTCTGCACGGCGGGGATCTCGCCGTAGAGCAGACGGGACGCGGTCTCGAGGTCCGTGTCGCGCTGAGCCTTCTCGGCGGCCGAACGCAGCTCGTCGAGCTTCGTCTTCAGCTCACCGACCCGGTTGAGGCCGGCGCGCTGGGACTCCCACGTGGCCTCAAGTCCGCGCAGCTCCTCCTCCTTGTCGGCGAGATCGGCGCGCAGGGCGCTCAGCCTCTCGACGGACGCGGAGTCGGTCTCCTTCGCCAGCGCCATGTCCTCCATCTTCAGTCGATCCACGGCGCGGCGGAGCTCATCGATCTCGACCGGAGCCGAATCGATCTCCATCCGCAGGCGGGAAGCCGCCTCGTCGACGAGGTCGATGGCCTTGTCCGGCAGCTGTCGGCCGGTGATGTACCGGTTCGACATTGTCGCGGCCGCGACCAGGGCGCCGTCGTTGATGGTGACCTTGTGGTGGGCTTCGTAGCGTTCCTTGAGCCCGCGCAGGATCGCGATCGTGTCCTCGACGCTGGGCTCACCGACGAACACCTGCTGGAACCGGCGTTCCAGGGCGGGGTCCTTCTCGATGTTCTCGCGGTACTCGTCCAGCGTGGTGGCACCGATCATCCGCAGCTCACCGCGGGCGAGCATCGGTTTGAGCATATTGCCCGCGTCCATCGAGGAGTCCCCGCCGGCACCGGCACCGACGATCGTGTGCAGTTCGTCTATGAAGGTGATGATCCGGCCGTCGGCGTTCTTGATCTCCTCGAGCACGGCCTTGAACCGCTCCTCGAACTCGCCGCGGTACTTCGCCCCGGCGACCATGGCGGACAGGTCGAGGCTGATGAGCGTCTTGTCGCGCAACGATTCGGGTACGTCACCGGCCACGATCCGCTGGGCCAGGCCTTCGACGACGGAGGTCTTGCCGACGCCGGGCTCACCGATGAGGACGGGGTTGTTCTTCGTCCTGCGGGAGAGCACCTGTACGACGCGGCGCACTTCCTTATCGCGGCCGATCACCGGGTCGAGTCTGCCCTCACGGGCGACTGCGGTGAGATCGATACCGAACTTCTCCAGCGACTGCATCGTCTCCTCGGGGTTCTCCGAGGTGACTTTCTTGCCGGCGCGCAGTTCGGGAAGGGCCGCCAGCAGCGCGTCCCGGTTCGCTCCATTCGCACGCAGCGCCTCACCCGTGGTGTCCTGGCCGGCCGCGGCGGCCAGCAGCAGGTGTTCGGTCGAGACGAACTGATCGCCGAGTGCGGTCATCTCCTCCTGCGCGAGGTTCATCATCTCCAGGCCCGCGCGGGAGAGCCCCGGCTGGCTGACGGTGGAACCGCTGACGGTGGGGAATCCGCTGATCACGGATTCGATCGACCGGAGCACGGCCTGCGGGTCGGCACCGACCTTCGTCAGCAGGGTGGCGGCCAGCGAATCGGGCTGGCCGAGCAGGGCCGCGACGAGGTGAGCCGGTTCTATCTGGTTATTCTTCCGGGCGACGACGTCGTTGACCGCAGTCTGCAGCGCCTCCCGGGATTTGGTTGTCATCTGTGCGTCCATGTACGCATCTCCTCTTCAGAATTCTGTGCTGATTTCAGCTCTCGAAAAGAACAACACCAACAAAGTTGAGTCTATTCCACTCAACCTTCAGAATCGAAGAAGAATTTCGCCGAGGCGCCCCTACCGGGTGATGACTGACTGGAGGTCGAAGCGGTGGAGCACCCGGTCGGCGATCTCCGGATCGGTGCCGCGTTCGCGACGGGCCTTGAGCACCTCGGCGCGGGCGGACTGCATGGCCTTCTTCTGCACCTGCATCATCTGCTCCCGGTGCTCCTTGAACGCCATCGCCTGTTCCGAGCTCGCCTGGTCATCGGTGGTTCCGCTGAGCTGATCGTGCAGGACCTTGAACCGTGCCCGCAGAGGTTCGATGACGTCGTCGGGCAGGCTGTCGTCGTTCTTGATCTCGCGCATCGCGGCTTTGTAGGCCCGAAGTGCGATGTCCCTGGTGGCCTGATGCTCCTTCTCCGCTTCGTCGTCGATGCCGAGGAGGGCGACGACCGTCGGGAAGCTCAAACCCGCCAGCACCAGAGTGACCAGCAGGACCACCGCGGCCGCGACGACGATATAGGACCGCCCGGGGAACGGTGCGCCGGAACTCGTCGTGGCCGGGATGGACAGGGCCAGTGCGACGGTGGCCAGGCCGCGCATCCCGCCCCAGGTCATCAGCGTCGCATCGCGGACGCTCAGGGGCGCGGCATCCGGATCCTCCTCGCGTCTCTTGCGTTCGATGACCGTGCCCAACAGCAGCCACACGAAGCGGACGGCGACGACCACGACGGCGATGAGGGCACCGACGAGGATCGCCCGCCCGAGGTCGGCGTGCTCGGATTCGACGATGAGGCGCAGATCGAGGCCGATGAGACCGAAGGCGATTCCGGTGATGAGCATCTCGAGGACCTGCCACGTCGAATTCTGCGTCACCCGCTCCGCCGAATTGCCCTCGACATCGCGGCGTCGCACCTCGAGGGCCGCGACGACGACGGCGATGACTCCGCTGGCGTGGAAGTGCTCGGCCACGAGGTAGACGCCGAAGGGCAGGACGAGCATGAGCGAGGACCGAGCGATCGTGTGGTCGATCTTCTCCATCACCCACCATGCGGCGAAGGACAGAACCAGTCCGACGATGATCGCCACGACGGCGGAGACGACGAATGACACGGCCAGATCTGCGTAGTCCACCTCGGTGCCGGCCAGGACCGCGGCCATTGCGGTCTGGAAGATGACCAGGGAGGCGGCATCGTTGAACAGGCCCTCGCTCTGCAGGGTCGACATGATGCGGCGGGGGATCGAGACGGTGCTGGCCACGGCTTCGACGGCGACGGGGTCGGGCGGGGCGAGCATGGCGCCGAGTGCAATGGCAGCGGCGATCGTGATTCCGGGGATGAGGAAGACCGCGGACCCGGCGACGGCGGCCACGGTCACCCCGACCAGGGCCACGGACATGCCGAGGATCGTGCGCCACCGGATCGCGAACAGCGCCCACGATGTCTTCTGCGCGGCGGCGAAGAGCAGGGGCGGCAGGAACAGGGGGAGGACGAGCTCGGGGTCGATAGCCACCTCGGCGAAGGTGGGGATGAACGCGCCGGCGATGCCGATGAGGACCATCAGCGCCGGCCAGGGAAGCTTGAGCTTCTGCCCCAATCCGACCACCACAGAGGTGGCGGCTCCGAATCCGATGATCATCAGCAACGTGGTCATGCCAGTCCCTCCGAACCGCTCCCACCGGGGCGGATAAGTCCGGAGGCGGGCGGAAAAATGTCGGCGCAGATTCCGCGCCGGGTCCGCAGACCTTTGGCAGAATGAGGCTATGTCGGAATCAATTGTATTCGGCCACCTCGACGACGGAGTCGCGTCCGTGACGATCAACCGGCCGTCCACGCGCAATGCGCTGTCGCGCACGGTCATGGAGGACCTCATCGGCACCCTCACCGAGGTGGCCGAGCGCGCCGATGTGCGCGCGGTCATCCTCAACACCGCCGGTCATGTGTTCAGCTCCGGTCATGATCTCACCGAGATCCGTGGTGCCGATCATGCCACGCAGCAGACCACGTTCGATGCGTGTGTGCGGCTGATGCAGCTCATCCAGTCCATCCCGCAGCCGGTCATCGCGCAGGTGCAGGGAGTGGCCACTGCTGCGGGCTGCCAGCTGGTGGCGACCTGCGATCTGGCGGTCGCCGCCGAGTCCGCCAGGTTCGCCACTCCCGGGGTGAAGATCGGTCTGTTCTGTTCGACTCCGATGGTGGCACTCTCCCGTGCGGTGCCGGCGAAGCAGGCGATGCGGATGCTGCTGACCGGTGATTTCGTGACCGCTGCAGATGCGCTGAAGTTCGGCCTCGTCTCCGATGTCGTCGCCGATGCTGACCTGGAGTCGGCCACCTTGGAATTGGCTCTCAAGGTCGCGTCCGCCTCGTCGGCTACAGTTGCCCTAGGAAAAGCCGCGTTCTACGAACAGCGGGAACTGCCTGTGGCCGATGCCTATGCGCGGATGTCGCAGGTGATGGCGGACAATGCCGTTGCAGCCGATGCGCAGGAGGGGATCGACGCCTTCCTGACGAAGAGGGAACCGCAGTGGCAGCACCGCCGCTGAGGCGGTGGGCATGAAGAGGAGAAGGGGACCGTCGTGTCGGTGATAGTGACCGGAGCCAGCGGCTTCATCGGTGGTGCCATTGCACGGGCGCTCGCCGATCGGGGCGAAACGGTCTATGCGCTGTGTCGGAGGAACCCGGAGATCCCCGGGGTGAACTTCCAGCATTGGGACATCACGGAGCCCGCACCTGCAGCGGTGACTTCGCTGGCCAAGAGCGCGACCGCGGTCTTCCACTGTGCCGGGATCGCCTCTGTCAGCGCCGATGACGATGAGCTCTACGAGGTGAAGGTGACGGGCACGCGCAATGTCCTCGACGCCTTCCCGCAGTCCCGCGTCGTCCATGTGTCCTCGACGACGGTGTACTCCGAGTCCGAACCCCACGCCGAGTTGTGGGAGGAGGCCGGTCCGAAGGATCCCAACGATTTCGCCGATGCCTACTCTCGCACTCATGCGCTCGCCGAACAGCTCGTCGGGCGCCTGCGGGCCGATGCGGCGATCCTGCGGCCGGCGGCAGTCTATGGCCCGGGCGAGACGATGCTCATGCCGTTCCTGTCGCGGATGTCGAAGAAGGGTGTGCTGCGGCTGCCGGGTGGCGGTCGTCAGAAGATCACCCTGACTCATATCGACAATGTGGTCCGGGCGGCGCTCGCCTGCCTGGATGTGCCGTCGGCGGCGGGACCGTTCAATATCGGCGACCCGATTCCCTACCGGCTCAAAGAGGCTGTCGTCACTCACTTCGCACGAATGGGCTACGACCAAGTCGTCATCGAAGGCGTGGCGAAGGACAAGGCACTGGTGGCGGCGAAGCTCGGGCTCAAGGTCAAGAGCATATTTAAACGCGGGGACTTCGCGAAGCTCTTCCTCGTCAGATACCTGCAGTCGGACCGGACCTACAACCTGTCACGGCAGCAGCGGGTGCTCGGCATCTCGACCACCCAGCACCTCATCCCGTCACGGCTGCAGTAGGCGGCTGGGGCCGGGCCTCCGAGGCTCACCGCTTCAGCCCGACGTCAGATACTCGCCCTGCCTCCGCTTCCGGCGCCTGTCGTCACCGCTTCAGCCCGTGCTGGGCGGCGACGATCTTCGACATGAGTTCGCGCGGAAGCGCGCGCCCCAGCAGGAACGGCAGCGGTGCCCTGCTGCCGACGGCGTAGAACTCGCGCGGTCGCGGCGCGATGATTGCATCGACGATCGTGGCCGCGACTTTCTCTGCCGGAATGCCGCCGCGTTCATTGGCGTCGAGACGTTCGAGCATCGTCGTGACATCCTGCGTATAGGGCGAACCCTCTTCGAGGTACTTCGTCCGCCGCAGTCCGATGCCTGTGGCGATCGATCCCGGTTCGACGGTGCTCACCCACACTCCGAAGGGGGAGAGCTCCTGCCTTGCCGCCGTGGCGAAGGCGCGCAGAGCCGCCTTCGCCGCCGAATACGAGCTGCGGTGGGCCAGCGGGAAACTGGCGAGCATCGACCCGACCATGATGATGCGCCCCCGGTGGCGTGCACGCATTCCGGGCAGAACGAGCTGGCTCAGCCGAACGGGCCCGAACACGTTCGTGCGGAAGAGCCGCTCGATGGCCTCGGCCGGCAGCTCTTCGAACGGCCCCGACTGGCTCTCACCGGCATTGTTGATCAGCACATCGATGCCGTCGAGCAGGCCGAGCTCATCGAGTTCTCCGGCCAAACGGTCCGGACCGTCGGGGACGGCCAGATCGAGCGGCAGATAGCGGACGCCGGGGATCCATTCGGCTGGTTCGAGGCGGTCGAGATTCCGTCCGGTCGCCAGCACCGTGCATCCCTTCGTCGCCAGTGCCTCGGCGACGGCTCTGCCGATTCCCGAGGTGCCGCCGGTGACGAGGACGGTGAGGTCCGACTGTGCGGTGGGGGTCATGTGCGCTTTCCTTCGCTGGGTGCGGATCCGGTCTCCGGCTTCACAGGCCTCGCCGTATAGCCTGCCTGCTCTGCGGCAGCGCGTCCGGCGCGCAAGCCGGAGAAGATGCATCCGCCGAGGAACGTTCCCTCGAGTGCGTTGTAGCCGTGCATCCCGCCGCCTCCGAAACCGGTCACCTCACCGGCGGCATACATGCCGGGGATCGGTTCGCCGCTGCCGGACCCTGCACCAGCACCAGACGCGGCAAGCACCTGCCCGTCGAGGTTCGTCTCCAGCCCGCCGAGAGTCTTGCGCGAGAGCAGGCTCAGACGCACCGCGATGAGCGGACCGTGTGCGGGGTCGAGGATTCTGTGCGGTTTGACCGCGCGTACGATCTTGTCGCCCAGATAGGACCGCGCATTGTGGATGGCTTGGACCTGCGCATCTTTCGAAAAGGCGTGGTCGGTCTGCCGGTCTCGCTGCCGGATCTGCTCCACGAGGTGGTCATGATCGATGACCGGTCCGCGGGAGTGTTCGTTCATTCCCGCGACCAGATCCTCGGTGGTCTCGGCCACGACGAAGTCGGAACCGTACTTCTTGAAAGCTTCGATCGGTCCCGGTGCGTCGGAGGACCGCACCCGGTCGAGCGTGATGCGAATGTCCTTCTCGGTGAGGTCCGGGTTCTGCTCCGAACCGGAGAGCGCGAATTCCTTGCGGATGATCGACTCGTTGAGCACGAACCACGAATAGTCGTGACCGGTCTCCAGGATGGTGCGCATCGTCCGATTCGTATCGAAGCCGGGATAGTTCGGGGCCGGGAAGCGGTTGCCTTCGGCATCGAACCACAGCGACGACGGTCCGGGAATGATGCGGATCCCGTGCCCCGGCCAGATCGGATTCCAGTTCTCGATGCCCTCCGTATACGCCCAGATCCTGTCCCGGTTGATGAGGCTGGCTCCGGCATCCTCGGCGATCCGCAGCATCCGCCCGTCCACGTGCGCGGGCACTCCGGCGAGCATCGTGTCCGGGAATTCGCCGAGGCGGTCGGTCGGCCAGTATCTCCTCATCAGCTCGAAATTGTGTCCGATGCCGCCGGTGGTGACGATGACGGCGGGAGCGCGGAGTTCGAAGTCCGCGACTTCCTCCCGGTTCGACTTGATTCCGCGGGCAGTGTGGCTGGGGGCGAGCGTGCGTCCGCGGACACCGACGACGGCCCCATCCTCGGTGATGAGTTCGTCGACGCGGTGACGGAAGGCGAACTCGACGAGTCCGGCGGCCTCTGCGGTCTCGACGGGGTCACGGAACACTCGGACCACCTCGGGGCCGGTGCCCCAGGTGAGGTGGAAGCGGGGCACGGAATTGCCGTGCTCACCCGCCCCGGACCCTCCACGTTCTGCCCAGCCGACGATCGGGGTCAGTCGCAGGCCGAGGTCACTCAGGTACTGGCGCTTCTCTCCGGCCGCGAACTCGAGGTAGGCCTCCGCCCACTTCCGGGGCCAATGATCCTCGTCTCGGTCGAAGCCCGCCGAAGTGGCCCAGTCATCCTTGGCGAGCTCGAGCGAATCGTGGATGCGCAGCCGTCGCTGTTCGAGGGAGTCGATGAGGAAGAGTCCGCCGAGGGACCAGAAGGCCTGCCCGCCGAGGTTCGCTCGGTTCTCCTGGTCGAGGATGAGCACGCGCTTGCCGGCCTGGGTGAGTTCATGTGCGGCGACGAGTCCGGCGAGACCGGCCCCGACGACGATCGCATCGGGGGATGGGCGGCTGTCTGCGTTCATCGTCGACTCCTCTGTCGCATTCATCGGCGGGCAAACCGACGTCAAGTGTGCGCAGATTGCCCGGAACAGGACCCTTTTCTGGCAATCTGCGCACACTTACTTACCAGTAGACGCCAGTATTGCAGATTAGGCGCCGGGTAGGGCGCGCGAGGCACCGCACTCAGCGGCGAAACGGGACGGGGAGCAGCCCCAGACGCTCAGGCGCCCAGAGTCGACTCCAGCCAATCGGCGGCTGCGGCGAACGACTCATCCGTCGTCGTCGGGTCGATCGGCACCACGGCTCCGTCGGAGCTCGGGTAGCTGCCGAGGAAGTGCAGTGTGAGTGCTGCCCGGTGGACTCCCTGCAGAGCCTCGGCCATCCGTGCCTCATGGATGTGCCCGAGCAGGTCGATCGAGAACTGGTAGAGGCCCAGCCCGTCCCCGGTCGGCCGGGATTCGATGCGGGACATATTCACCCCGCGGCTGGAGAACTGTTCGAGCAGTTCGAGCAGGGAACCGGCGCGGTCGGACCGCAGCGCTGCGACGATGGTCGTCTTATCCGCGCCGGTCGGAGCGGGCAGAGGGCCCGGGCGGGTGACGACGACGAATCGGGTGACGGCATCCTTGCGGTCGCCGATGTCTTCGGCGACGATCTCGAGACCGTAGCGCTGAGCGGCCAGAGCCGGGCAGACGGCGGCCATGTGGTCACCGGCATCATTGGCCAGATCACGTGCTGCGGCAGCGGTCGACGAGGTCGGCAGGTAGACGGCTTCGGGGAAGTTCTCGTTCATGAACGCACGCACCTGCGCTTCACCGTGCGGGTGCGAACCGAAGGAGGAGATCTCTTCCCTGTTAGTGCCGGGTTTGACGGCGAGGACGAAGCGGACGGGGACGACCACCTCGGCGATGATCTGGAGTCGTCCGTTCTCGGTCAGCGCATCGATCGTGGCGGGCACCCCTCCCTCGAGGGAGTTCTCGATCGGCACGACCGCGGCATCGCAGTCACCCTCGAGCACCGCATCGAGCGCCGAGGGGGCATTGCGCATCGGATGCGTCGTGGCCTCGGCGCGCAGGTTCCGGGAGTCGAGGAAACTGAGCAGGGCCGCCTCGGTGAAGGTGGCCTCCGGGCCGAGGTACGCGAAACGGTTGAGGCTCATCGGCCGGTCTCCTTGTGGTCAGCGGAAAGATTCTGTGCGGAGACGTCGGACTCGCTGCGGGCCGCAGGGGAAGTCCCGCTGCGCTTCGCGCGGAGGCGGCGGACGAGGATCGCGCGGGCGACGTCGCGGTACTGCGCGGCGCGGTGCATCTGGGCTTTCAGGTCGCGGCCGGTGACGCGGTGGTGGAGATCGCATTCGACCTCTTCGACGCGCAGTCCGGCGTTCACGACGTCGATGGTCATGGCTGCCTCGACACCCCAGCCGGCGGCGAACGGCAGGGCCGCATCGAAGGCCTCTCTCGACAGGCAGCGCATGCCCGACAGAGGTTGGGTGGCTTCGAATCCGGAGAGCTCGGCGATGCCCTTCTTCGCCAGCCCGACGACGAAGCCGAAGCCCCCGCCCTTGCGCTTCTGCGCGGGCAGGATCGCGATCGTCATATCGGCATCCCCGGCGAGCACAGGCTCGGCCAGGGGAGCGGTATTGGTCGCTGAGTCCTCGAGGTCGCCGTCGATGAACAGCAGCGCCCGGTGCGTCGGTTCGACGTTCGGATCCGCGTCGGAGATCTCCCGGTTGCGCACGGCGAACGCCCCGGTCATCATGGCCGCGGCCTTGCCTTTGTTCTTCGGGTGGGTGATCACCTCGGCGCCGGCGCGGCGGGCCAGGGACCCTGTGTCGTCAGATGATCCGTCGTCGACGACGAGGACCATGTCGACCCCGGGGATCTGCTTGGCCGCGGTGACGGTGGCACCGATCCGTGCGGATTCGTTCATCGCGGGGATGACGGCGGCGACCGCCTCGGGGGCGGGGTGCGGCTGTGCGCTCATGTCGGTTCTCCTGTCCGTCACCGGCACCGAGGCGGGGCACCGTTCCCGGGTCCTGCCTCGGTGATGGGGTGGTGACGGATATCAGTGGATGGTCAGCTGGCGGGACACGATGCCCGAGCGGACGCGGCGGGCCTCGGTGCTCATCGGCTCGGTCGTGTTCAGCGCTTCGTCGAGGCGTTTGCCGAAGGCGGCGATGGGCTCTTCGACGTCGTCGACCTGAGTGCCGAACGTCAGTTCCCAGACGGGGACGATGATGCCGTGGGCGCGGAAGTAGCCGAGGAAGGTGCCGATTCCGCCGAGGTCGTTGGCGTTCTCTGCCTGCAGGCGCGCCATTGCGTCGACGACGCGGTCCTCACCCTCGGAACGGGCCCAGCGGACGTAGGTGCGGCCGGACATCTCGGTCCAGTAGGCGGAATCGACGGAGGCGAGCTTCTCCGTCGGGGCCACGGAGTCGTTGGCCTGCTGCAGGGCGGCTGCGACGTCGGGGTCGGACTCGGCTTCGGGCAGGGCCCAGTAGTCGAAGCTCTCGAGCACGCGGACGTCGAACGGATGAGAGGTGTCGAGGATGTCCTGCAGGCGCGGACCCTCGCCGGGCTCTGTCGTCGCCTCGATCGAGGTGCCGGGTTCGGCGTCGACGGCGGCCAGCAGCCCACGGGCGACGTCGCGGGAGGCGTCGGTCGAGGACACGGGCACCTGCATGCCGGCCATGATCTCACCGTCGTCGCGGCGCCACGCCTGCCAGGCGGCGGGCAGCAGGGAGGCGATGGTCACCTCGTGGCCGCCGTACTCCTCGGTCAGCTTCGCGGTCGCGGTGGCCGCGGGCACGAGCTCGCGCAGACAGATCAGGTCGGTTTCGAACGCCAGGTCCGCGAACGGTCTCGCGATGAATGCCGTGGCCTGCGCCCTGGCGAGGCGTTTGGCGATGAGTTCTTCCTTGGAGCGCTTCGACTTCTTTCCCATGGGATGCAAGTCTAGTCGGTGCAGCGGTGACCGGGTCGATGGGTCCGCGGTCGGTGCTGCGGCGTCGAGTTCAGCTTTCCCGGCCGACGGGGATGAAGTAGCGCGTGGTGTTCGACTCGTCCATGCGCACCTGCAGCTTGTCCCCCGGATGGGGGAAGGCGGAGCGCTCCGGATTGTCGGGAGTCAGCCCGAGAGTCTCCAAGCGGATGATTCCGTGTCTGCCCACCTCGTCGGCGGCGAGGACATAGGAGTGGTTGAGTTCGCGGATCGTGACCTCGATGGCCGGATCGGTCGGTTCGTCCACCTCGGCGAAGGCTCGGGGCGGAGCGGAATTGCCCATGCCCAGATACGCCCCGACGTCGTCGGCGATATAGCCGGCCACGGAATCCGCCTGCGCCATGAGCCCGGCGAGGATGACCGACAGCCGCTCCTGCTGCGCATCGGATTTCAGCGCCTGCCCGGGTTTGAACAGGTGTTCCTCGGCCAGCACACACCACGCGTCCTGCATGATCGTGCGCAGTTGGAGCTCGACGAGGACGGAGGGCTCGGAATCGAAGGGGACCTCGACGATGAGGTGACGGCCGCGGTACCCCGAGGGCTTCGGGATCGCGGAATAGTCGCGCACCTCGGCGATGGAGAGATTCGTATCGTCACTGACCTCGGTGAGCAGATCCCACAGGGCTGACTGTTCGCGTTCGGTGCGGCAGATGACGCGGGAGCCGACGACATCGATGACCTGGTTCTCGACCTCGACGGATTCGTGGATCTCGTCATTGGCGTCGGCGAGCTTGCGGCGCAGCTTCTCTCCCGTGCGCAGGCGATCCTTGATCCGACCGTCGACGACACGCACCCGATCGCCGGAGAGCAGTGCGGAAGGAGCGCGGACGGACTCGACCCAGTCGTTGACCGTCTCGAGGGCGGCCCTCCAGGTCGACTCACGCCGATCGTAGGCTTCGTCGACCAATTCGCGGACAGTTGCTGACATCCTCGTCACCTTCCTAGCTCCTGATTCAACTTCACCAGAAGAGAGGAGAGATGTCTATGGCTTCGACTCCGAAGTTGCGCCGGTGTGCCGAAAGGTGAGACGAAGGTGCCTCAGGCGTCGTAGTCGACGATGACGGGAGCGTGGTCGGACGCGCCCTTGCCCTTGCGTTCCTCACGGTCGATCTCGCCGGCGGTCGCGGTCTTCGCCAGCGCCTGCGAAGCGAGCTGGAAGTCGATGCGCATGCCCTGCTTCTTCGGGAACCGCAGCTTCTGGTAGTCCCAGAAGGTGTAGACGCCGGGCCCGGGGGTGAATTGCCGAGTGACTTCGGACAGGCCCGCGCCGAGCAGATCGTCGAAGGCCGCGCGTTCGGCCTCGGAGACGTGGGTGGCACCGTCGAATTCGGCCATGTCCCAGACGTCCTCGTCGAGAGGAGCGACGTTGAAGTCACCGCAGAGGACGAGCTTCTTCTCCGGTTCGGCGCTCAGCTGGGCGGCGATATCGGCCGTCAGCGCCTTGTACCACTCCAGTTTGTAGCCGTAGTGCGGGTGATCGAGTTCGCGGCCGTTGGGCACATAGAGCGAATAGACTCGCACATCGTTGCAGGTCACCGACAGTGCCCGGGCTTCGACGACGGGGTCGTCGGCACCGAAGGCAGGGATGTCTCTGAACCCGATCTCGGTGTCGGCCAGTCCGACGCGAGAGGCGATGGCCACACCGTTCCACTGATTGAGGCCGTGATAGCTGACCTCATAGCCGCGCTCGGTGAACAGCTCCTCGGGGAACTGCGAATCCTTGCACTTGAGTTCCTGGATGGCCAGGACATCGACATCCGAACGATCCAGCCAGGCTCCGATGCGGTCATGACGGGCACGGATCGAGTTCACATTCCACGTAGCGATTCTCACCCTCCCACCCTAAGCCGTCCGCGGCGGAGGTGAAAGCGGGTGCGTGCGCCGCCCCCGCGTCGAACGGGCACCCTCGGCTCGATAGGCTGGGTGCATGCCTGAAGCTCCCAACGCACACCTCGGCCACGACGGTGCCGCCTACCCGGACTCCTACTATGTGCGGCTGTCCGAGGACCGCTTCGTCTCGACCTTGCACAGTCAGGGCGCATGGCAGCCCGGCGAACAGCACCTCGCACCCGCCTCGGGGATGGTGCTCGCCGAGATCGAACGTCGCCTGCCCAGCGATAAGCTCATCTCCCGGGTGACCTTCGACGTCCTCGGCGTCATCCACTCCGGCGAGTTCACCATCGACGTCAACGTCATCCGTCCGGGACGGACCATCGAACTCGTCGAAGCGCAGATGCGCCACGGTGAGCGCACCAGCGTGACCGCCCGGGTGTGGCGTCTGCAGGCCTCGGACACCGAGGAGGTCGCCGGCGACGAATGGCAGGCGCTGCCGCCGGTGTCCGAAGTGCCCGAGGTCCCGTTCACCGGTCGGTGGGGCGGTGGCTACATCGCGTCGCTCGAAGGTCGGCAGGGAGCGGACGCCCACCCCGGATACGCACAGACCTGGGTGCGCAGCTCCTACCCTCTCGTCGACGGTGAGATCGACCCGCCGACCGCGGCCTTCGTCAAGTTCGTCGACACCGCCAACGGTCTGGCCGTCCGCGAGGATCCGAAGACGACGTTCTTCCCGAACGTGGACCTCTCCATCCACCTCACCCGTGTTCCCGAGGCCGGTTGGGTCGGCTTCGACACGAAGGTCGCCTTCGGGCCGAACGGTCTGGGGCAGACGACGAGCGTGCTCAACGACGCAGACGGTCCCATCGGCACCGCGGTGCAGTCACTGACCGTGCGCAGAGGCCGCGGAGCGGTATGAGCCTGCGGCCGCGTGCCCTCATCACCGGGGCGAGCTCCGGGCTGGGACGCGGCTATGCCCGCACGCTGGCCGCCGAGGGATACGACCTCGTCCTGGTCGCCCGGGACGAGGCCCGACTGAGTGTGCTGGCCGAACAGCTGCAGACCGCGCAGAATATCCACGCCGAGGTGGCCGTGGCCGATCTGTCGACCCGTGACGGAATCGACGCGGTCATCGATATCATCGCGACGCAGCCGGTCGATGTGCTCATCAACAACGCCGGCTTCGGTCTGCGCGGAACACTGCTGGACACCGATATCGCCGAGCTCAATGATCAGGATCGGGTGCTCACCGTGGCGGTGAGGGAACTGTCGCTGGCCGCAGCCCGGCGCATGCAGGCCCGTGGTCGCGGAGGAGTCATCAACGTCTCCTCGCTGGCGGCGGTGACGACGATGGGACAGTACGCCGCTTCGAAGGCGTCGACCCTGGTCTTCACCGAGGCGCTCGCCGGTGAGCTCAAGGACAGCCCGGTGACGGTCACCGTAGTTCTGCCCGGTTTCGTCCGCACGGAATTCCACAGCCGCCTCGGCGTGGAGCGGCCCGGACCCGGTCTGATCTGGCTCGGCGTCGATCAGGTGGTGCGGGAGTCTCTGCGTGATGCGCGGGCGGGGAGGGTCGTCTCGGTGCCGGGATGGGGGTATCGTCTGGCTGCCCTCGCTGCTCCAGCGGTGCCGCGTCCGCTCATGCGCTGGGGTTCGACGGGATTCTCCTTCGCCCGTTCCCGCCGGCGGTGATCCGGGTGTCGTCACAGGGGCGAACCGGCAGCGAGCGGTGGAAACGGTGAGCGGTCGCAACCGCAGGTAGTCCGCGGATCACTCAATGATCGCTCTTGGACCGTCCACGGATCACTCGCAGATCGCTTTTCGATCTTCCGCGGATCACTCTGGGATCACTCGCGGATCATGGTCACCGGCACCTGCCGATCATGGTCGCTGAAGCCGGTTCTCGCTGTTCCGAGTCGCTTCGCATCAGCCGGAATGGGCCCCGCACCCTTGGCCGAATGTGACCTATATGCAATTTCCCACACGCGCGTTCCAATTCAGTTGAGGTTTGAACTACCCGAAGTTGAGCCTGTGACCAGGGGTTTTATTATGATCGCTTCTATGCTATAGGGCTGGACGGGATTCAAGACGGGACGTGAGATTCTTTACAAGCGCTACGGAAGTGTGGTCAAATTAATGGTGTTCGCCCGGTGGGGATCGGGTGGACATAACGGACGTATGGGGATGCGTCCGGGTACTCGAGGGGAGTGCTGCGAGGACCCCGGGATGTCGCGATTACGCGCCCCGGGGTTCTTGTCATTCACAGCCGTTCTTCGCCGCTTCTCTTCCCGCCGCCGAAACACGTGTTACCTTCGGTCTCTGCAGCCCGACTGCGGTCACTGGGGTCCGTATTCGTGTCGCTTTCGAACGGTTCCGTGCGAACCTCGGTCACCAACGGACATTTCGGGCGCCGGAAAGTATCCGATGGTGACCCAGTCTCGGGGCGCTACTGGATGGTGACGCTGCGCTGGCGGCGCGATCGAGTGCGGGCGATGCCGATCTCCAGGGCCACTGCGCTCAGCGGGGCACCGAGTGCGACCGCCGCATTGCCTGCGGCCCGCTCGGCGACATCGGCGATGATCGCATCGATGTCGGCGCGCTCGTCGGCGTCGATATGGATGAGCAGCTCCGGATTGCGCGCGGTGCCTCGCAGAATCGCCTGGGCGTCGGAGACGCCCTCGGTGGATTCGAGGTCGGCGGCGACCGCCTCGGCGATGACCTCCGCGTTCACCGTGGTCAGTCCCGTCCTCGCGTCGGCCTGCATCCGGAAGGGCTTCGCGAAGTCCTTCCGAGGAACCTGCACACTCAGCCAGCGGAGCCCGATGACGGCGAGGATGAGGGCCGCGACCACGGCGATGAGTGCCGAATAGGGCAATGCCAGCACCGAGGCGACCGGACCGAGGTCCGCGCCCGCCTCCACTGCGGGCGCGACCGGGGCGGTGAGACCGAACCCGATGGCGAGCACCGCCAGCCCGAGGGCCAGGACGATGATGCCGAGGATGATCAGTCCGGTGCGGTTGGCGGCTGCGGCCGTGCGTCTCATGACTGGCTCCTTCTGGCCTGGACCTTCACCGTAGGGGTGCGGTCGAACGAGATCGAGGTGAAGCGGTTCCTCACGGAGGCCTCGACCTCGGCGCGGACCGGTTCGTGGTCTCGGATCGGCGTCGAGAAGGTCACGATCGTCGACTTCACGCTCGACGCGGCCTTGACCCCGCTGACCCCGTCGACCCCATCGGCGGCTGCGGCCGCGATCTGCGACAGCGCCGAGGTGGGCAGAGCGACCTCGAAGTCACCGATGTGGTCGGAGCCATCGGCCCTTACGCCGAGGATCCGGCGCGCACCGGGGGAGATCCCGAGGATGAGGGCGATGAGTCCGAGCAGAGCCAGGACTGCGCCGACGGCGATGACTGGTGCGGAATTCCAGTGCAGGTTCCCGGCCGCCTCGGCGACCGCGGACCCGGAGGGTCCGGTCAGCGCGGCGGTGACCGATCCGGTGGAGACGAACGCGGCGATTGCGGCCCAGCCGAGCCCCACGGCGAGGAGCAGCAGAACGAGCGCGACGACCACGGCCGGGCCGATGCGGGAGGGTCGCTTGCGCAGCAGGCGTGTGCTCATTGCAGGCTGTTCCTTCCTCGATTCGCTCCGGCCGAATCCGGGGCGAGCCACTTCACGCCGATGTCGACCTGACGGACGGTGACGCCGGTGAGACGTTCGACTTCGGAACTGAGCGTGGTGCGGACGTGTTCGGTCGCCTCGGCGATGGGGGTGGGGTAGGCCAGGCCCAGCTGGACGGCGAGCGTGCAGCTGCGCCCGGACAGGGCGACGTCCACGGACGGGCGGGTGTCCAGGCTGGAACTCGCTCCGATTCCGAACAGGCCCGAGCTCGTGCCGCCGACGCCCGGCAGGTCTTTGAGCACCTGCCCGGCGGTGCGCTCGACGACCTTGTCCGCAATCGTCAGACCGCCTCGGCGAGCGGGAGCGTCGTCGAGTTTCGGGGCCACGGCACTACCTCCGCGTGGTCGAGCGTGAACTCAGCGCGGTCAGGTCGAGGCGCCCGTCGAGGACGAGGCCGACGACCAGGCCGAGCCCGCCGCAGATGGCGACGACGAGGAACGCGAGGAAGCCGCCGAAATAGGCGACGATTCCCAGCGTCAGGCCGACGAGGAGTCCGATGAGAGTTTTCGACATGGCATTCCTTCTGCCGAGGTGGTGCTGCGGATGAGGGTCAGTTGAGTTCCGGCGAATCCTTGGCGGGAGCCTCGTCGTCGTCCTCGGGCAGGTGGACGTCGGCGACGTCGATGTTGACCTCGACGACCTGGAGTCCGGTGCCCTGTTCGACGGCGCGGATGACGTTGCGGCGGATCGCCTCGGCGACATCGACGATCGAGGTGCCGTATTCGACGACGATGGTGAGATCGATGGCGGTCTGCTTCTCACCCTTCTCCACGGACACTCCGCCGGAGACGTTGGTCTGCGAGCCGGGGATGCGGTCGGTGAGGGTGTCGAAGGCGCGGCGCGCGGCATTGCCCATCCCGTAGACGCCGGGGACTTCGCGGGCGGCGATTCCGGTGAGCTTGGCGACGACGTTCTCGGCGATCGTCGTCGTGCCCAGCTCGGTGACGAGCGGGCTGCGCACGTCGTCGTTCTGAGCGGTGGTGGCCTTCTGGTTCGAATCGGACTGCTTGGGTTCCGGCATTGTTCTTCCTGTTCCTTGGAGGGGCATGCGGTTCGCAAGTCCTTCGGGTGAAGGATGCTTACACAGGTACAGACGCGGCCTCGGAGGAATCCTCACGCGATGTTCGCAGAAATTTTTCTCAGTGCCCTACGATGTGGATATGACAAGGGGAGATGATCGTTTCGACATCGTCACCCTGGTCGTGCGCGCTCGCGAGGGTGACATCGCCTCGTTCGAGGCCCTCGTCGACGAATACGAGCGGAAGCTGCTGCGTTTCGCCTGGCGTGCGCTCGGGGATAGGCAGGATGCCGAGGACGTCGTTCAGGACACGCTCGTCAAGGCGTGGAGGTCGCTTGATGCCCTGACCGAACCGGCGGCCTTCGGCACGTGGATCTACCGGATGGCCTCGAACCGCTGCACCGACGTGCTGCGTCGTCGCACCGCCCGGCCTTCGGATGCCTCGGATCCCGACGATCTGGGCCACCACGTCGACGGCACCGCCTCGGTGGAACGGTCCGTCGAGGCGCGCACGGCACTCGAGCATTTCTCCGAGGTTCTGCAGACTCTGTCCTCGGAGCAGCGTGTAACGTGGGTGCTCCATCAGATGGAAGGTCTCAGCTACGCCGAGGTCGCCGAGACCTTGGGAATCAGCGAAGGCAGCGTGCGCGGACGCATCCACCGCGCCCGGACCGCCATCGCCGAGGGCATGGAAGGATGGGTATGAGCGACGAATCCGTCGACGCCACGGACGCTCACCTGCTTGGCATCATCGACGAATACATGGGGGCCTTCGAGCCAGATCCCGCCGAATCCGTCGGCCTGCGCGAACGCATCCTCCAGATCGTGCGCGAAGATGCCGCGCTGGCCCCGGCCACGAAGCTGACGACCGAACGCGGCAACCCGTTCCGGATCTCGACGGCCGAGGTGCGCAGCATCATCCGCGGGGCCGTCGACGCCGTGCCCGGAGTCCGTGCCCGCAGCGTCACAGCGACCCCGGCCGGAGACCCGGAGGGCAGCGCAGTCGACATCACCATGACCGTGATGATGAGTGCGGGGACGGCCTTCGTCTCCGCCGCCGAGGATGTCCGCCGCAGCGTCGCCGACGCCCTGGCCGCGCATCTGGGGATCCCCGCAACGCGCATCGACGTCACGGTTGAGGACGTCTTCGTCGACGAGGAGGGTTCCCATGGCTGAGAGCGAGACTCCACACGGATTCGACGTGGCAGCGGTCTCCGCTCGTCTGACCGAATCCGTCATCGGAGTCGACGGCGTCACCGGTCTGGCGCCGGGACTGCGGGACATGATCGCCAACGCGGCCGCGCGAGTGATGCGGCGGACCGGGTCCGAGCCGCTGCGAGTCGAGGTCTGGCGAACAGGAGAGGCCCTCAACGTCCGCGTCGACGCCCACCTCGACGACAGTCGGCCCGTGGCCGAGATCGTCGATGAGCTCTTCGCCGTCATCGCCGTCGACCTGCGTGCCGCAGTCGACGGACCCGTCGGGGAGATCGACATCGAGGTGCGGATCGTCAGCCGCAGCCGCTGAGTTCGCTTCGCGGACCGGGCGGCGACCCGAATGCGGTGAATTCCGGTTTCGGTGCACCTTTCTCTGAATTGCCCACTGAGGAAACTGTGCATCTCAGAGAAGGACGGACCAACAAGCACGCCTCGGCGCTCATATGTTGTCGGCACAGAAAAAGCGAACAGCCCATGTTCGGAACTGGGCTGTTCGCCTTTGCTGAGCAGCTGCCGGCGGTGTCGCCTGCGGCTGTTCTGGGCCGCAATAGGGCACCGCCGGGAAGCGGCCATTCAGACGGTGCGGTCGCTCACTCGGCCTTGCTCTTCGAGCGTCCGGTGATGAGGCCCCAGACGATGAGCACGATCAGCGAGCCGCCGATCGCGCACAGCCAGGACGACAGTGAGAAGAACGAATTCATCTCAGCGCCGAAGATCATGCCGCCGAGCCAACCGCCCAGCATGGCACCGATGACGCCGAGGATGAGCGTGGCGATGAAGCCGCCGCCCTGTTTGCCGGGCAGGATCGCCTTGGCGATGGCTCCGGCGATGAGTCCGAGGATGAGGTATGCGATGAAACCCATGTTGCTCACGTCCCTTCTGAGACAGTTGACCGGCCGGGTTGCACGGTGCTGGTGCCACTGTACAACTCGGACGCAGGATAAGTGCCAAGTCTCGTTGATTATTTATGACATCTGTACTGACGCAGGGCAACCGGAATCCTCACGCACCTCCTCGGCGGATCGCACACAGGAGTCAGCGGTCACGGACTCGGGGTGCCCGCTGTCCCTCGGCCGATGCCCCTGCTGTCCCTGAGGCGCGTCACTGAGACGGGGCTGAACGGGCGCGGTCCGCCTGCCCAGTAGACTGGAGTCCATGACCGACAGCGCTGACACTCGCCGACAACTGCTCGACCTCATCGACGAACTCGCCGTGGTGCGCGGCAGAGTGACCCTCTCCTCCGGCAAGGAGGCCGACTACTACCTCGATCTGCGTCGAGTCACCCTCGATCACCGCTCGGCACCGCTCGTCGGCGATGTCGTCCTCGACCTCCTCGAGACACATGATCTCCTCGACAAGGTCGACGCCGTCGGCGGTCTGACCATGGGCGCCGACCCCGTCGGCACCGCAGTGATGCACCGATCGGTGGTGCGCGGCACCCCGCTCGACTCCTTCGTCGTGCGCAAGGAGGCGAAGAAGCACGGAATGTCGCGTCGCGTCGAAGGCCCCGATGTCGCAGGCAAGCGCGTCGTCGCCGTCGAGGACACCTCGACCACGGGTGGTTCCGTGCTCACGGCCGTCGAAGCGCTCAAGGAAGCCGGCGCCGAGGTGGTCGCCGTGGCCGTGGTCATGGACCGCGACACCGGTGCCAAGGAACGGGTCGAAGCCACGGGGATCCCGTACCTGACCGCGCTGACGACCGCGGATCTCGGACTCGACTGAGCCTCGCCTCGGCGAGATGGGTCGGCACAGCAGCGCCTCCCGGAACCGGCTCACCGATCACGACCTGGGACTCGACTGGCAATTCTGTCGAAATCTAGGACGTGGTTTGAAACAAGTCTCTTATTTCAACACGATAGATGAGACACTCCCCAAGAACTGTTCGATGCAAAGGATGACGCGTGCTCACACTGAAAGAGGTTTCCCTGCGCAAAGGGAAGCGGACATATCTGGACGAGGTGAGTTTCACCGCCGAGGCGGGCCGGATCACCGCAATCGTGGGAACCCGCTCGGCGGGCCGCACCGAACTGGTGCGCATCATCATGGGCCTCATCGCCGCTGATGAGGGCACCATCGAACTCGAGGACTTCGAGCTCGACTTCGGTGACCGACAGAACTTCGGCTACCTGCCCGCCGAACGCGGCGGATACCCGAACATGCGCGTGCTCGACCAGATCGTCTATCTCGCCCGCCTGCACGGGATCACCCTGGGAGCCGCCGAACGGAATGCGCTGACCCTGCTGGGCCACCTCGAGCTCGCCGACCGCGGCTACGCTCCGCTGAAGAACCTCTCCGGAGCCGAGATAGCTCGCGTCGACATCGCAGCGACCCTGGCCGCCGACCCGGATGTCGTCGTCATCGATGATGCCTTCGCCGGCCTCGACTCGGCTTCGCTGCGTCTGGTCACGTCTCTGCTGCGGGCCCACGCCTCCTCGGGAGTGCCCGTCATCCTGGCCACAGACGACTGGGAGGCCGCACAGACCTTCGCCGATGACGTCGTCATTCTCAGCCAGGGCAAGGTGACCGCTTCGGGCGGCGTCGAGAAGCTGCTCGGTGACCCGCATTACCGAGTCGAGACGAGTGACGCCGAGGCGGCTGCCTCCGCGCTGAAGTCCCGGCGGGGAATCAGCGGCGTGAAGACCGCCGGACGCGATGGCTCCGCAGTGAGCTTCCGTGCCGGTGATGCGAAGACAGCCGCCGCTGCCGTCGCCGAGCTGAAGAATGTGAAGAACTTCGAAAGTGTCCGCCCGACACTGGCCGAGCAGTACAAGGAGGCTCTGTAATGGCGCGCAAAGACAACGGTGCGAACGATGAGTCCCCGGAACCGCTCGTGTCCAAGGGCACGGCCGGCGAAGACATCGATGACCTCGGTGTGCCCGTCGACGACGACGTGGTCGAAGACGAGACCACCGCTGGCGACGTGATCGATGATGAGACGGCCGCCTCGGCGAAGAAGGGGCCGGCCGGGAAGGCGTCCGATGCGAAGGACGCGGACGAGTCCGGTGCCACCGCCGGCCTCGACGACGTGCCCTTCGAGCTCGCCGAGGACACTCCGGACCCCGACGAGCTGCCGGAGACCGGTCTGGTCTCGGAATTCGTCGACGTCGGCAATCGCCAGGCCGCGTGGCTCGTGTCGAACCGTGAGTCCACCACGGCCATGCGCAGCCCGTACTTCCTGGTCACGGCCGCCGTGATCATCCTCGGCGTGCTGGCCGCCATCATCTCCGGAATCGTCGCCGACGTGCAGAAGGACTCGGGCACCCCGACCATGGCGATGGTCGGAGTCGGCGAGCAGGCACAGATGTACGAGCAGCAGCTGGGCGTGAAGATCACCGATGCCAAGGATGCCCCCGCAGCCGAGAAGCTCGTGCGCGAAGGCAAGGTCGACGCCGCATTCATCCAGGACCCGAGCGGTCAGGGGCAGCCGACGATCATTGCGCTGGACAAGCAGCCCGAAGCACTGCTCGAGAAGCTCGCGCCGAAGACCGAAGCGACGCTGCTCAAGACGCCCGCCGTCGACGGTGCCGTGGCCACCCCGCTGCTGTGGGGAATGGTCGCACTCTCGCTCCTCGTCGTCGCCACTCTGGGCACCGCCCTGTACCAGAACCTGCGGCTGGAGAAGCGCAACCGGATCACCGAGATCATCGCGGCCACGATTCCGCCGCGCGCCTCGGCCTCGGGCCGGATCACCGGCATGCTGACGCTGGTCATCGTCCACCTCGTGGCCGCCGCCGTCGTCACCGAGCTCGGGCTCTCGCTGTCGGGCAAGACCTCCCTGGCCTTCGCCATGCTCCCGGGCCTCGGCTGGTTCGCCCTGACCCTGCTGCTCACCGCCTGGTCGGTATTCGCGCTGCTGGTCTGGGCATCGACCGTGGTCGGGTCCAAGGCCCGCGCCACCTTCGTCACGATCATCGGCGTCATCACCGTGGCGGGCTTCTTCGCACCGGTGATCATCGGCCCCTCGGGCACCGTCGCGAAGGTGCTGTCGTGGACGCCATTCACCTCGCCGCTGGGCATCGCCGGTCGTTCCTTCGCCGGTCAGGCCGCATGGTGGGAGGGCCTCGTCGCCGCCGGCATCGCTCTGGTCCTCGCCGTCATCCTCCACGCCCTGGCATCGGGTGCCTATGTGCGCTCGGTACTGTCCGGAGGCGGACGCGGCGGCAGGACCGTGAAGATGAGCAAACGCGCGCAGAAGGTCGGCGCCGCCGCCTCGACGCCGGGATCCGGCGCGAAAGATTCGCCCGCTTCGGCCGCGGACGATTCGGACGATTCGGACGAGGACGCAGAGTCAGCGATCGACGCGAAGTCGACTGCCGCCTCGGCGAAGGAATCGGATGCGAAGAAGTCGGATGTGAAATCCGCAGCGAAAGACGAAGAGGACGCGAAGTCGGCGGATGATCCCCGCGACGGCAAGTGACCGAAGGCGCTGAACCGCAGGTGGGGGTCGGCCCATGGACCGGCCCTTGGCCTGTGGAAGAGCACTTCGATCCGGAGCTGCTGGCCGAGGGCGATCGACGCAACGTCGTCGACAAGTACCGGTATTGGAAGCATGATGCGATCGTGGCCGACCTCGATGTCTCGCGGCACGACTTCCATGTCGGAGTCGAGAACTGGCAGCACGACCTCAATATCGGTTCGGTCGTGCGCACTGCCAACGCCTTCAATGCCGCAGCCGTGCACATCGTCGGCAAACGCCGCTGGAACCGGCGCGGCGCGATGGTCACCGACAAGTATCAGCACGTCATCCACCATCCGAGCGTGGACGACCTGCTCAGCTGGTGCTCCGATAACGACGTGCCGCTGCTGGGCATCGACAACTTCCCGGACTCTGTACCGCTGGAGACCTACGACCTGCCCAAGCGCTGCCTGCTCCTCTTCGGGCAGGAAGGACCGGGGCTGAGCGAAGAAGCGCACCAAGCGAGCCGGGACGTGCTCTCGATCGCGCAGTACGGTTCGACCCGGTCGATGAATGCCGCGGCCGCCGCCGCGATCACCATGCACTCCTGGATCCGCCGCCACGTGTACGACCAACCCGTGAACTGAGTCCGCTGTCCGGATCGGTGGCGGTGCGGGGACGATCGTCTGATTGAACCAGGCCGCTCTGCACGCGACAGTCAGGCTGGATCGACCAGAGGATCCATGATGCCGGGCAACACAGAAGCGCCGAGGCGGCACGATCAACGTCGTGCCGCCTCGGCGCTTCTGTGCCGCTGGACCCGGCCGCTTCGGTGGGCCCCGGGTGAGCCCGGACTACTCGGCGCCGCACGCTCAGGGGGCGAACGTGCGGCGCTGAAGTGTCGACTGCCTCAGCTGAGGTCGGCGGCGTGGGGCTCGATGAGTCCGCCCAATTCGGCGAGTTCCGCGGTCAGCGAGTCCGAGTCGTCGAAGGTGCGGGTCATGACCGTCAGGCGCTTGGCGTAGTGGCCGATGGGGTATTCCATGGTCATGCCGATGCCGCCGTGCATCTGGATCGACTCCTGGCTGATGTTGCGAGCGGCTCGGTCGACGATGATCTTCGCGGCGATCACGTCGCGATGACGGTCCTTCTCGGCCCCGGGGACCTCGGAGGTCACGGCCAAACGCGAGTACAGGGCCATGCTGCGCGCGTACTCCAGCTCGGCGTAGAGGTCTGCGGCACGGTGCTGCAGGGCCTGATTCGCACCGATCGGAGCACCGAACTGCTCACGGGTCTTCAGGTACTCGGCGGTCATCGTCAGCGAGGCTTCGAGCGCACCGACGGCCTCCGCCATGATCGCGGCGTTGCCCAAGTCGAGGACTTCGGACAGGACGGCGTTGGCGTCGGCGGCGTCGAGACGCTGCGCGGCCGCACCGTCGAGCTTGAGATTCGCGCTGCCGAGGCCATCGGCCTGACGCTGAGCGACTCGGGTCAGACCCTCGGCATCGGCGGCGACGAGGTACAGTCCCAGTTCGCCGTTCTGCGTGGCAGTGACGACGAAGTGGTCGGCGACGTCTCCGCCGAGCACATTGTTCTTCTCGCCGGTGAGCGTGAAGCTGCCGTCGGCACCGGAGACCTGAGTCTGCGGAGCGTCGACGGCGTAACGCAGGCCCGGCTCGAGAGCCGCGAGAGCGAGAAAGGTCTGTCCCTCCGCCACACCGGGCAGGATGGCCTGCTTCTGCTCCTCGCTGCCGCCGAGCAGAACGGCGTTGGCGCCGAGGACTGCGGTTGCCAGGAACGGTTCGAGCACGAGCGAGCGACCGAACGCCTCGGCGACCACGGCCACCTCATTGAAAGTCATGTCCGCTCCGCCGTAGGACTCGGGAATCGCGAGACCGAGCAAGCCCATCTCGGCGAAGGCCTGCCACTTCTCGCGGGAGATGCCCTCTTCGCTGCGAAGGATCTCTTCGCGCTGGGCGATGTCGTACTCGGTGCGCAGGTACTTGTTCAGTGTGCTGGCGAGTTCTTGCTGAATGTCGTTGAGTTCAAGATCCATTGTTGTCCTTCTTGGGAGATCGTATGAGCGTCGGTATCTCAGAGACCGAGCAGCGCTTTCGAGATGATTCCGCGCTGCACCTCGGACGAACCGCCGTAGATGGTGACCTTGCGGGTGTTGAAATAGCCGGGCAGTGCGTCGATGGCACCATTGGGCAGGTCGGACAGGCCCTGGCCCTGCACGCGGTCGGAGACGAAATCGAGACCCTGCGGACCGAGCACGTCGACGAGGAGTTCGGAGATGTCCTCCTGCAGCTGGGAGCCCTTGAGTTTGAGCACCGACGAGCGCGGATCCGGCTTGTCGGATCCCGAGGCCTGGGTGGAGAGGATCCTCAGCTGGGTCATCTCGAGGGCGGTGAGTTCGGCTTCGATCTTCGTCAGGCGTGCGGAGAACAGCGGATCGTCGAGCAGGGTGCCGCGAGCGGTCTTCGTCACCGCGGCATAGGCCTTGGCACGGGCGAGGTTGACCTTCGAGCCGCCGATGCGGGCGATTCCGGTGCGCTCGTTGCCGAGGAGGAACTTCGCATAGGTCCAGCCCTTGTTCTCCTCGCCGACGAGGTTCTCAACGGGCACCTCGACATTGTCGAAGAAGACTTCGTTGACCTCGTGGCCGCCGTCGATGAGCTGGATCGGACGGACGGTGACGCCGGGCGTCTTCATGTCGATGAGCAGGAAGGAGATGCCGGCCTGCTTCTTCACATCCGGATCGGTGCGCACGAGGTTGAAGATCCAGTCCCCGTACTGACCCAGGGTCGTCCAGGTCTTCTGACCGTTGACGATGTACTTATCGCCCTGGCGCACTGCGGTCGTCTTGAGCGAGGCGAGGTCCGAACCGGCGTTGGGCTCGGAGAATCCCTGCGACCACCAGATGTCGATGTTCGCGGTGGCGGGCAGGAAGCGTTCCTTGATCTCCTGCGAGCCGAAGGTGGCGATGACGGGTCCGACCATGGAGACGTTGAACGGCAGCGGCTGCGGAACGCAGGCCAGCTGCATCTCTTCGAGCCAGATGTGACGCTGCACGGGAGTCCAGTCCTGGCCGCCCCATTCGACCGGCCAGTTCGGCACGGCGTAGCCGTGCTGGTTGAGGATGCGCTGCGAGGTGACCATGTCTTCCTTGCTCAGCTCCTGGCCGGTGGCGACCTTGAAGCGGAGTTCCTCAGGGATCTCCGTGCGGTAGAACTGACGCATCTGCTGCGCGAACTCGCGCTCTTCTGCATTCAGTAGGGTGTCCATGCGAACTCCTTATAGATCGTTCAGTAACTTTCCTCCTATGGTACGGTCCGGTGTTCGGGCCCACAAGTGGGCGGCTGGAACGGAAGCGCCGGCGAGTTCGATCAACATCGGAGGGTCTGAAGCCGGAAAGACGGCACCGATCGGTGCGGCGCTGTCGCGTCTCCACCCGAGGATCGGCACGGTCAGGCTGTCTCGCCTGACCATGCGGTCTGGCCATCCTCGCCCTTCCCTCACGCCGTGACGAGGTCCCGCCTCCGGAATCCGACCATCCCCGCCCCGACGAGAACCGCAGTGATCCCGACGAACCACGCGACCGCCTCGGCGGAGAGATCCTGGGCCGGGTATTGGCCGATATGGGTGAACAGGGACAGATCGAGGACAACGTCGTCGAGCTGCATCAGCCCGCCGAAGAGGGCGAGCACCGCCGAGGCGCCGAAGACGATCCAGCTCAGGCTCATCAGCCGCGGGACGAAGCCGTAGAGCAGGTAGGCGAACCCGAGCAGCGCCCAGATCGACGGCGTCTGAGCGAGGTGGCCGACCAGGGTCGGCCACAGCAGAGACCAGTCGTCCATCGACATGGCGGCTCCCACACCTTCACCGAGGCCGGCCATGGCCATCAGCCAACCGGCTCCAAGCAGTGTCACGGCTGCCCAGGAGCCCAGCCACCCGCCGCGCGAGACCGCTGTCGCGAGCACCGGCTCGGTGTGGAATGACGCTTCTTCGGACCGCACCCCACCCGCGGCGATGACTGCATAGGCGGCAACGATGATGGCGAAGTACAGAGCCATATAGCCGAGATAGCCGTCGACGATTCCGGACCGACCGCCCATGATCGACAGGATCTCCGGCGGCATCCCCGCCGCTCCTTCGTCCATGGGCCCGGTGAACGATCCGAACACCACGCCCATGACCAACATGCTCATCGACCACCAGATCAGGTTCGAGGCCTGCAGGCGCAGGGCCAGACCCAGCGGCGTCGACAGCAGCGGTCCCGCCTGCGACCGGCCCAGCCGTTCGGCGACGATCCCGGCACCCAGATCACGACGAGACTGCAGCATCGCGGCCGCGACGACGAGGGCCATGAAAAGACCGACCGAATACAGCAGCGGCCACCAGCGGTCGAGGGTGAACGGCGCCGTCTGCTGCGCCCACCCCAAGGGCGAGAGCCACGACAGCCAATCGAGCGAACCACCGGAGACGTGCGACATATCGCCGATCCCGCGGAGGACGAAGCTGAGTGCGAGCACCGCTCCGGCCATCGACGAGGCGGCCCTGGCGAACGCGCTCAGCTGCACCGTGACCGCGGTGACCGCAGCGAAGACACAGCCCACCGCCCCGATTCCGACCGTGAACAGCACCGTCGCCGACCACGAGTCCGGTTCGGCCTGAGATAACCCGAACGCCGCCGCCATGCCCGCGCTGAGCAGAAGATTCATGAACACCGTGAGCACCAGGGCGGCAACGAGCTGAGTATGCCGACCTGTGACCCCGGCACGGACGAGTTCGGCCCGCCCAGTCTGCTCCTCGGTGCGAGTGTGACGGGAGACAGTGAGGATCGACATCAGGGCCGCCCCGATCATGAGGAACACCCCGTACATGCCGACGATGAAACGTGGGATCGTCACCTGGTCGAGTCCGTAGCCCGGCCCCGTGATGAGCGCCATCACCGGATTCTTCGCGAACGCAGTCATCGCCTGCAGTGAATCCGAGTCCATGACCACGGCGATCGCATTCGCGAAGTACGCGGTGAGCGCGGAGAGCGCAAGCACCCAGATCGGCAGCCACAGCCGGTCCCGCCGGAGCATGAACCTCAGCAGATGGCCCAGCCCCGCCAGGGTTCCGCCGCCGAGGCGGCCGTGCCGTTCCCGTTCATGTGCACCGCGATGGTGCCCGGGCTGCGGTGAGACGGGGGCGCCGCCGTGAACGAGGCGATCCCCGCCGTCCGTGTGTGCGGCCAGCAGATTCATGACTCCTCCTTGCCGTAGTGACGCAGCAGCAGCTGTTCGAGCGTCGGCGGGGTCGCGGTGAGCGATTCGACATCGTGTTCGCCGAGCGCCCGCATGATCCGGGGCAGCTGCGCCGTATCGGCGCTGAAGTGCAGCCGTGATCCTTCGCGCACGAGGTCGTGGACACCGGTCATCTCTGCCAGGGCGGGCACATCGTGTTCGAGTCCGACGGTGATCGTCGTCCGCGACAGGTGTCGCAGCTCCGACAGAGTTCCCGTCTCGACGATGCGACCGGAGCGGATGATCGACACCCGATCGGCCAGAGCCTCGACCTGGGCGAGGATGTGGCTGGAGAGCAGCACCGTGCGACCGGCCTCCTTCGCCTCGCAGATGCAGTCCTGGAACACCGCTTCCATGAGCGGGTCGAGCCCCGCCGTCGGCTCGTCGAGGAGCAGCAGTTCGACGTCCGAGGCCAGTGCGGAGATGAGGGCAACCTTCTGCCGGTTGCCCTTCGAATAGGTCCGGCCCTTCTTCCGAGGGTCGAGGTCGAAGCGCTCGATGAGCTCGTCGCGGCGGCTTCTGTCGACCCCTCCGCGCAGCCGGGCGAACAGGTCGATCGCCTCCCCGCCGGTCAGCCCCGGCCACAGTTCCACATCGCCGGGAACATAGGCCAGTCGCCGGTGCAGGGCAACCGCCTCCGACCAGGGATCCTCGCCGAGGAGGCGCACCGTACCGGAGTTGTGCCGCAGGATTCCGAGCAGGATTCGGATCGTCGTCGACTTGCCGGCGCCGTTGGGGCCGAGGAAGCCGTGGACCTCGCCGCGGGCGACCTCGAGGTCGAGGCCGTCGAGTGCGTGGACGCGTCCATAGGTTTTCACGACCTCTCGTATCGAGATCGCCGCCGAGGCGGAGGCTCCGCCGTCGTCGGTGCGGCGGGCGCTGGTCAATGTGCTCATGGTTCCTCATCTCCTAGTTGAGAGTCTTCGGGGACGGACTCGAGGGCACCGTGCAGGTAGAGGTCGAGCAGATGCGGGGCGAGTCGGGTCATCATGCCGGTGGTGTCTTCGGTGCCGAGAACCGAATGCAGGCGGTGTTCGAGGATGGAGGGGGCCAGAGCCATGACCGCGATGGTCGCCGCCTGCCCGCGAGGGTCCTCGCTCTGTCGGAAGGTGTATCCGGCGAAGCCGTCGGTGATATAGGTCTCGACGAGGTCGACGTAGTGGTCGAAGTACCGCTGACCGTGCTCACTCGGGTCGAGCAGGGACTTGACCAGGTAGTCGACAGCGGTGGACATCTCAGGATCGTCGAACATCATCTGCACGGCCATGGCGGCGTAGCCGGCGTTCTTCGCCTTCGACTCGGCGATCCGTTCGAACACGTGCTCGTCGCAGGCGCTGCGCAGTCCGTCCTTCGACCCGAAATGGTGGATGACCAATCCGGGGGAGACCTCGGCTGCAGCGGCGATGCCGCGGACCGTCGTCTTCGTGAACCCGTGGTGGGCGAACTCGGCGACGGCGGCAGAGAGGATCTTCTCCGCCGTCTCGGGCGAGGAGTTCGGAGAGCGGCGGGAGTCGGAATCCGGATCACTTGAACGCATGTTTAATATTAAACACGCGTTCAATCACAGGTGTCAATGGCTCGGATGCAGAAAGTTCTGACGCCTTTGTTCCGGGCGAAGAAGTTCCCTCGCCTCTATTTACATACAACCAATCGGTTGTATGATATTCGCATGAAAGGACTTCTCGATGACGAGGCGGATGCGCTCTTCCAGGCATTGGCCGACCGCACCCGGCGCGATATCGTGCGCCGAGTCGCAGGGGAGGGACTTTCCGTGTCCGATCTGGCCGCCGGCTACGACATGAGCTTCGCCGCAGTGCAGAAGCACGTCGCGGTCCTCGAACGTGCAGGACTGGTGACGAAGCGCCGAGTCGGCAAGCGGCAGATCGCTCACGCAGAGGTGGGTTCGCTTCGCACCATCAGGAGCATGCTCGCCGAGCTCGAAGACCAGTGGGTCGAACGAGTGCAGAGAATCGACGACCTTCTGGCCGGGGACCAACAGGCCGGGTCGTGAGGCAAACCACCACAGCGCTTAAGGAGCAGCCATGCCTGTCACCGACACAATGCAAAACGAAGAGACACTGACGCTGACGATCGTCGCCGAATTCGCGGCGCCGGTCGAGCGGGTGTGGGAGGTCTACGCCGACCCCCGCCAGCTCGAGCAGATCTGGGGTCCTCCGACGTACCCTGCCACGGTCGTCGACCATGCGCTCGAACCCGGCGGCAGAGTCACGTACTTCATGACGAGTCCGGAGTGGGAGAAGTTCTGCGGACTGTGGGAGCTGACCTCAGTCGATCGTCCGAAGCGACTGGAGTTCCGCGACTACTTCGCCGATGAGGACTTCACCGTCGTCGATTCGATGCCCGGAAGCAGCTGCATCTACAGCTTCGAAGCGATCGAGACCGGCACCCGTGCCACCTACGAATCGGTCTTCGACTCGGTCGAAGGACTGCGCACCGTGCTGGAGATGGGTGTCATCGAAGGCTCGACCGGCGCGATCAACCAGATCGACGACCTGCTGGCCCGCGGCTGAGCCGCGAACCGACCAGACCGGACTCGCAAAGGACGATTCTGCGGGAGACTATTGTTGATTCGCGCCGCTGAAATCAACATTCTTCTCCCGCAGAATGGCGCACGGCCGCCGGGGTCAGATTCAGCCCTGCAGCCGGGCCTGCATGGAGCGCGCCGGGGCGTCGGGTCGGACGGGGATGATGAGAGCCAGGCCGATGGCCAGAACGATGAGGATGCCCAGCGTCCCCGCCCGCTGGAAGCCGAAGATCGTGATCGCCAGCGCGAACATGGCCGGACCGAGGAAGCTCACGGCCCGTCCCGTCGTGGCGTAGAGCCCGAAGTTCTCCCCGGCCGATTCCGGCGGGGTGATCCGTGCCAGGAACGACCGGCTCGATGCCTGAACCGGACCGACGCAGAAGCTCAGGATCAGGGCGCAGACCCAGAACACGGCCGCCTCGGCGCTGAAGAGGATCGGCAGCCCGCCTAAGATGATGACGATGAGGCCGGCGATGATGACGGGCTTCGGCCCGAGCCGATCATCGAACCATCCGGCGATCATCGCCCCGGCGCCCGCAGCGACGTTCGCGGCCACACCGAGGATGATGATCTCCGAGGCGGAGAAGCCGTAGCTGCCGGCCGCGAGGACGCCCGCGAAGGAGAAGATCGCGGCGAGACCGTCCCGGAAGACCGCCGAGGCGATGAAGAACCGCAGCGTCTGATGCTCGGTCGACCACATCCGGATCAGGCGTCGGACGAGGCCCGCATAGTCGGAGAGGAACGCCCGGATCGGATGCCCTCCCGAGGTGCCCTTGGCCTTCGCTCCCGGTGCCGAGAACAGGACGGGGAGCGCGAAGATCGCGAACCACACGGCGGACAGCACCGCGACGATGCGGAACCGCAGCCCCTCCTCGTCGCTGGCGCCGAGGAAGCCGACCTCGGGTTGGATGACGAGGACGAGGAGGATGACGAGGAGGACCAGCCCACCGACGTAGCCCATGCCCCAGCCGAATCCGGAGACCTTGCCGACGTTGCCGGGGTCGGTGATGCGGACCATGATGCCGTTGTAGGACACCTCGGCGAATTCGAAGAAGACGCTGCCCACGGCCAGGAGAAGCAGGCCCAGCCACAGGTAGTCGGGGGAGTCGCGGACGAAGAAGAGTCCGAACATCGTGAGCACGACGATCCCGGTGTGCACGCCCAGCCACAGGCGATGGCGTCCCCCGGCGTCGGCTCGCGTGCCGGCCGCCGGAGCGATGACGGCGATGACGAAACCGGCTGCGGCCATCGACCAGCCCAGAGCCGAGGAGCCGGCCTCCTCGGTCGCGGCGACGGACTTCGTCAGATATGGAGCGAAGACGAAGGTGATGATCACAGCGTTGAAGGACGCCGAACCCCAGTCCCACAGCGCCCAATTGAAGATGCGCAGGCGATTGCCCGAACCGGTGCTCGAACCGGGTGAAGTCAGCGTCGAGGCCATGAGGCCACTGTACTGAATGCCGGGTCCGAAACGTGGGGTGAGCCGTGGGGCAATTCCCCGGTGTGGTCCGCTCTTCTCGCAAGTTGACTTTACTGTTGCTGTGCAGAGCGGATTCTCGGCGTGACCAGGGATATCGCCTCTGTCGCGAGGGTGCTGGCTGAAAGTTGCCTTGAAGGACACTGGGGAATGGGGCAGAGTGAAGCGGTAATCCAATCATCCGATAAGGAGGGCGAAATGAGTGATCCCGACACGAGTTCCCAGTCGGGAAACGGGTTGGGGCCGGGGCCGGAAGAGGAGCTGCTCTTCGGTGAACCCGACCCCGTCGAACTGCATCTGCCTGAAAAGCTCCACATCGGCGAATCCGATTCCGACGACGCGATCACGCAGAAGCTGCGCCGGCAAGGAGTGCACATCGGCAAGGGCATGATCGCTCCGCGCGTCTTCTGGCCGGCGCTGATCATCATCGTCGGAATCGTCGTGTTCTCCGTGTCCCTGCCCGAGGGCACAGGCCAGGTCATCTCGAGCATCCAGAACTGGATCGTCACGGACCTCGGCTGGTACTACATGCTCGTCGTCGGACTCTTCGTCGCCTTCGCCATCGTCGTCGGCTTCTCGAAGTACGGCAAGATCAAGCTCGGCAAGGACGATGACGAACCCGAATTCGGCGTGATGTCCTGGTTTGCGATGCTCTTCGCCGCCGGCATGGGTATCGGCCTCGTCTTCTACGGTGTGGCCGAACCTCTCACCTACGCCACCACCGGGCCGAAGCCCGGCTGGGCCGGCGGGGAGGTCGAGAACGCGCAGATGGGCATGGCCCAGACCTTCGTCCACTGGGGACTGCACCCCTGGGCCCTCTACGCGGTGCTCGGCATGGCGCTGGCCTATGCCATCCACCGTCGCGGTCGCCCTCTGTCGATCCGGTGGGCACTCGAGCCTCTGCTCGGCAATAAGGTCAAGGGCTGGGCCGGAGACGTCATCGACATCATCGCGATCTTCGGCACCGTCTTCGGCATCGCCACCTCGCTGGGCCTCGGCGTCCAGCAGATCTCGGCCGGACTCAAACACATCGGGGTAGTCGGCGACTACGACAATACCTTCCTCATCATCCTCATCGTCATCATCACCTTCCTCGCCACCGCCTCGGTGGTCTCCGGTGTGGGCGCAGGCATCAAGTGGCTGTCGAACATCAACCTCACGATGGCCGGCGTCCTGCTTGTCACGGTCCTGGTGCTTGGCCCCACTCTGTTCCTGTTCCAGAACTTCGTCGAATCACTCGGAGTCTGGCTGGCGAACGTGCTGAATATGACCTTCGACATCGGTGCCTACTCCGGCAAGGAGGGGGCCGAATGGAACTCGAGTTGGACCCTCTTCTATTGGGGCTGGTGGATCTCCTGGGCACCTTTCGTCGGTGTCTTCATCGCACGCATCTCGCGCGGGCGCACGGTCCGCGAGTTCATCGCCGGTGTCCTGCTGGTGCCGTCGATCGTCGGCTTCTTCTGGTTCTCCGTCCTCGGCGGTACCGGCATCTACCGTCAGATCTTCGGCTCCGGTGACCTTGTCGATCCAGATGAGGGAGTCGTCGCCGAGCGTGTCCTCTTCGACGTCCTCGGCGACCTGCCATTGGGCTCGATCCTCTCGGTCATCGCGATCATCCTGGTGGCGATCTTCTTCATCACTTCCTCGGACTCCGGCTCGCTCGTCGTCGACATGCTCGCCTCGGGCGGTCACCCGAACCCGCCGATCTGGTCACGCGTGCTCTGGGCGCTGATGGAAGGTGCGATCGCCATCGCGCTGCTCGTGGCCGGCGGTCTGACCGCGCTGCAGGCGGGATCGCTGGTCACAGCGTTGCCGTTCTCGATCGTGCTGCTGCTCATCTGTGTGTCCACACTCAAGGCCTTCGGCATGGAGGCCAAGCGGACCGCCGCGATCGAACGTGCCGCACGCTACCGTGCGGTCGGTGAGCACCTGGCCGACGATTTCGACGAATACCTGGGCGAGAAGGTCGACGAACGCATCGACTACCGTCTCAGGAGTTCGCAGGGTCTGCTCGGCAAGCAGCGGTCGAAGTCGGCCGGTCGCGAGAGCAAGCGCGGCGGCCGCGACGTGCCGACCCGGGAGGCGGAGACGCCTCCGGGCACCGAGACCTGACCTGCATATCGGGCAGGGCCCTCACCGAGGCGGCCTGCCTCCGACGAAACCGCTCGACCGACCGGGTCGAGCGGTTTCGTCGTTCACGGGCAATGCCGGGGAAGGCATCCTCGGCGAGGGGAGGACGCCGTTGGGACCTCCTGCCATGGGCGGGACGGAACGAGTAGGCTGGTGGCAGCAGAAACGGCCGACCCCGACCAAGGAGCATGTATGCCCATCGCCAGCCCCGAAGTGTATGCCGAGATGATCGACCGCGCGAAGTCCCAGGGCTTCGCCTATCCTGCGATCAACTGCACCTCCTCGCAGACGATCAACGCCGCCATCCGCGGCTTCGCCGAAGCCGGTTCCGACGGCATCGTGCAGATCTCCACGGGAGGCGCCGAATACATGTCCGGCCCGACGGTCAAGGACCGTGTCCGCGGCGCGATCGCGTTCTCCGTCTTCGCCGCCGAGGTAGCCAAGAGCTACGACGTCAACATCGCACTGCACACCGACCACGCCCCGAAGGACGCCGTCGAAGCCTGGGTCAAGCCCCTGCTGGCCGCGTCGACCGAGCGCGTGAAGAACGGCGGTGAGCCCTACTTCCAGTCGCACATGTGGGACGGTTCGGCCGTTCCCCTCGACGAGAACCTCACCCTCGCCGAGGAGCTGCTCGAGCTCTCAGGGGCCGCGCACTCGATTCTCGAGATCGAGGTCGGCGTCGTCGGCGGCGAAGAGGACGGCGTCGAGAACGAGATCAACGACAAGCTCTACACCACGGTCGAGGACGGGCTGGCCACCGCGCGGGCGCTGGGCACCGGTGAGAAGGGCCGTTACCTCACGGCTCTGACCTTCGGCAACGTCCACGGCGTGTACAAGCCCGGCAATGTGAAGCTGCGTCCCGAACTCCTCGGTGAGATCCAGGACAAGGTCGGCGCCGAGGTTGGCAAGGACGCGCCCTTCGACCTCGTCTTCCACGGCGGCTCGGGCTCGAGCGCAGAAGAGATCGCCGAGGCGGTCCGCCACGGAGTCGTGAAGATGAACATCGACACCGACACCCAGTATGCCTTCACTCGTCCCGTCGTCGAGCACATGTTCCGCAACTACGACGGAGTGCTCAAGATCGACGGCGAAGTGGGCAACAAGAAGCTCTACGATCCGCGCGCCTACGGCAAGGCCGCGGAGAAGGGCATGGCCGAGCGCATCGTCGAGGCGTGTGAGAACCTCGGCTCGGCAGGCACCAGCCTGAACAAGTGAGCTGAGAGGGCGAGGGGCAGGCGGCGCAGCCCAAACATGGGTCATTATCGGACATTTCTGAGCGGTAGAAATGTCCGATAGTGTGACCTGCGTTTGCCGACCGAAGTCCGATTTTGACCTAATCTCTCGGCGGGTGAATGGCACGAGGCCCGGGACGCCATTGTCCCGGGCCTCGTAGTCTGTCCCTCCGATCGGCAGACGAGGTGTCAGCCGATCGGGTGGGGAATCAGCCTTCCGGCACCGCTTCGCCTGCCTTGAGGCGGGCGACACGCTGATCCCAGAAGTCGGCGTTGCGCACTCCGATCTTCTCGGGCTCGAACACCGGATCCAGACCGTGCTTGGTCTGGCGTTCGAAGTCGCGCAGGAGCTTGAACGCCGGCTGCTGCAGGATGAGGATGCCGATGATGTTAAGCCAGGCCATGAGGCCGACGCCGATGTCGCCGAGCGCCCAGGCGCTGCCTGCCGTCGACATCGCACCCACGGCGACGGCGACGAGGATGAGCAGCTGCAGCACACGTTTGCCGACTGCAAGCACCAGGGTGTTCTTGGCCTTGCCCAGCAGGTACACGAGATTCGTCTCGGCCATGTAGTAGTAGGCGACGATCGTGGTCAGTGCGAAGAGGAAGATCGAGATCGCGATGAAGCTGGCGCCGAAGCCGTGGATCATCGAGTCGAGTCCGGCCTGCGGCCACTTCTCGCCCGGAGTCGAGGCGATCTCTTCGACCATCTGTCCGCGGCCGGAGCCGATGATCGTGGTGCCGTCGGCGTCGAAGACCTTGTACATGCCGGTCGAGAGGATCATGAACGCGGTTGCCGAGCACACGAACAGGGTGTCCATGTAGACCGATCCGGCCTGCACGAGTCCCTGCTTCGAGGGGTGCGATACCTCGGCGGCCGATGCCGCGTGCGGTCCGGTGCCCTGCCCTGCCTCGTTCGAGTAGATGCCGCGCTGGACGCCCCACTGCACGGCCATGCCGATGATTCCGCCGAAGGCCGCTTCCGGTCCGGCGTCGATGCCGAAGGCTGAGGCGAACATCAGCTGGAAGACCGGAACGATCTGGTCGGCGTTGATGATGGTCACGGCGATGGCTGCGACGATGTAGATGACGGCCATGAACGGCACTGCCAGTGAAGCGAAGTGCGCGATGCGCTTGATGCCGCCGACGACGATGAAGCCCATGATGATGACGAGCGCGATTGCAGTGCCCCAGGTCGGAACGCTCCAAGCGTTCTCGACGGCGCCGGAGATCGCGTTGGACTGGATGCCTGGCAGCATGAAGGACATGGCGATGACGGTCACGGCCGCGAAGACCATGCCGTAGACCTTGAACAGACCGCGGGCCTTGGTGTGGCGGTACGCCTTCTCGATGTAGAAGGCCGGGCCGCCGCGGTACTCACCGGTGCGCGGATCCTGTTCCTTGAAGATCTGTCCCAGTGTGGATTCGACGTAGGACGTCGAGGCGCCGAGGAGGGCCGAGATCCACATCCAGACGACGGCACCGGGGCCGCCGAAGCCGATGGCGGTGGCGACACCGGCGATATTGCCGACGCCGACGCGACCTGCCAGAGAGATCGCCAGAGCCTGGAAGGACGAGACTCCCTCATTGGAGCTCTTTCCGGTGAACATCTGCTTGAAGATGGCAGGAATCTGACGGATCTGAACCGCGCGCGAGCGGATCGTGAAATAGACACCTGCGCCGAGGCACAGGTAGACGAGGGCAGATGACCACACAACCCCGTTGAGCCAGTCGATGAAAGCGGACACGCTTCTCCATTCGTTCTTCCGGGCCGGGATCGCCGACACGGTGTTGCTTATCAAGCGTCTGTGCCAGAGCACCGGCCGGCGGGGGACCGGCCAGTTTCACGAGAGGTTCCCTAGCGTTCTCTGTGATGCACCTCATAAGTCAAACCGATTGTCATCGGTGACGCAAATCGCATTCGCTGAGGCGGCTTCCGCCTGCGCTGTCAGCGTCGCAGGTGTGGAAATCGACGGGACAGTGGTCGGTTCCCGTCAGCTGTGGTCGTGATGTGGGGTGATGCTGACGGAGGAGCTCGGCCGTTCCGGCAAGGGAGGTTTCGCTGTGTCGGGCAGGGCCGCCTCGGCGAATTGTTGCGAAGTCGTTGCGAGATGGGTCACTTCATGTGTGCCAGTTCACTATTTGGGACGGGAACCGTAAGATGTGGTGCGGATCTCTTCGAGCAAAGAAGACACGAAGAGCACTTGTGAAAGACAGGAACACCATGAAACGACGAACTGGCGCAAAGGCCGTGGCCATCGCCGCAGCAGGCGCTCTGCTCCTCTCCGCCTGCTCGACCTCGACGACCGGAGGCGACGGCGGGGACGACAAGGGCGGAATGCTCACGGTTGGGACCACGGACAAAGTTGTGGCGCTGGATCCGGCCGCCGCCTACGACAACGGAAGCTCTCTCGTCGAGCAGCAGATCTACCCGTACATCCTCGCCTACAAGCCGGGCACGGCCGAGCTCAACCCCTCGATCGCGGAATCCGCCGACTTCACCGAGCCGACGAAGTACGAGGTCAAGCTCAAGAACGGGCTCAAGTACGCCAACGGCAACGAGCTGACCTCCTCGGACGTGAAGTTCTCCTTCGATCGGCAGCTGAAGATCCAGGACCCCAACGGGCCGTCCTCGCTGCTGGGCGGACTGAAGTCTGTGGAGACTCCGGATGAGAAGACCGTCGTCTTCAACCTCAAACGCAAGAACGACCAGACCTGGCCGGGAGTGCTCGCCAGCGCGGCAGGACCGATCGTCGATGAAGACGTGTTCTCGCCCGACAAGGTCACGAAGGACCAGGACATCGTCGACGGCAAGGCCTTCGCCGGTCCGTACACGATCGACGGCTTCAAGTTCAATGAGCTGATCACCTACAAGGCGAACCCGGACTACAAGGGCTTCATCGAGCCTGCGAAGACCGAGACCGTGCAGATGAAGTACTACTCGGACGCGAACAACATGAAGCTCGACGTCCAGGAGAACACCATCGACGTCGCATGGCGTTCGCTCTCGGCCACCGACGTCGAGGACCTCGGCAAGAACGAGAACCTCAAGGTCCACAAGGGTCCAGGCGGCGAAATCCGCTACATCGTGTTCAACTACGACACGATGCCCTTCGGCGCGAAGACCGATGAGGCCGATGAGAAGAAGGCACTCGCCGTGCGCAAGGCCATGGCCGATTCCGTCGACCGTCAGGCCATCGCCAGCCAGGTCTACAAGGACACCTTCACACCGCTGTACTCGCACGTGCCTGACGGACTCCCCGGCTCCGACGAACCGCTGAAATCCGAATACGGCGACGGCAAGGGCGGCGCCGATGTCGCGAAGGCGAAGAAGACGCTCAAGGATGCCGGAGTCAAGACCCCAGTCGAGCTCAAGCTGCAGTACAATCCTGACCACTACGGACCTTCCTCGGGCGATGAGTACGCGCTCGTGAAGGACCAGCTGGACAAAACCGGTCTGTTCAAGGTCAAGCTGCAGTCGACCGAGTGGGTGCAGTACTCGAAGGACCGCACCGACGACGTCTACCCGATGTACCAGCTGGGCTGGTTCCCGGACTACTCGGATGCCGATAACTACCTCGTGCCGTTCTTCTACGACACGGATGAGACTCCGTCATTCCTCGCCAACCACTACCGTGACGAGAAGATGAACAAGGAGCTCAATGCTCAGTCCTCGATCGCCGATAAGGGCAAGCGCGAAGAGGCTCTGAAGAAGATCCAGGGTGAGCTGGCCGACGAACTGCCGACCCTGCCGCTGCTGCAGGGAAACCAGATCGCCGTGTCCGGCAAGGACGTCAAGGGCGTCGACGACACCCTCGACCCCGCTTTCCAGTTCCGTCTGGCACTGCTGAGCAAGTGATCACCCACACGAGGTGCAGGTGAGCCGATCAGGCCGCCTGCACCTCGTGGCGCGTTCGCGGTGAGGTCCGTACATCTGCAGTGACCCTCGCCGAGGCGACCCCTGACTGTCCTCTGCCGTGAGCGCATCGAAACACATCTCATAAGGAACACATGTCTGCTGCCATCAGCGAACCAGGGGCTGAGGCCGCCGAGACTTCGGTCGCGGTCAAGAAGCCCTCGGGAGGCGGACTGGGACGCTACGTCCTCATCCGATTCCTCCTCATCATTCCCACCATCTTCATTCTCACCACTCTGGTGTTCTTCCTCATGCGCATCACCGGTGACCCGATCACCGCTGCGCTGGGCGGGCGCCTGACGAAGGCCCAGCTGGCCGAGCGCGTCCACGCCGCCGGCTACGACCGGCCCATCCTCGTCCAGTACTTCGAATACCTGGGCGACCTGCTCAAGGGCGACTTCGGCACGGCGGTCTCCGACGGCCAACCGGTCTCGTCGATCCTGCTCAACTACGGTGCGGCCACCGTGGAGCTCGTGTTCTACGCGCTCATCGTCGCGTTCATCCTCGGCATCCCGCTGGGCATGCTCGCCGCCTACCACCGCGACAAGGCTCCGGACGCGGCACTGCGTGTGCTCGCGATCCTCGGCTATGCGACTCCGGTGTTCTTCGCCGGCATGATCCTCAAACTCATCTTCGGCGTCTTCCTGCCTGTCCTGCCGGTGGCCGGACGCGGCACCACGGAGACCGAGTACATCATGTCCGGCGTCGTCGGTCCGACGAGGTTCTACCTCATCGACGCCCTGCGCATCGGCAACTTCTCCGTCCTCGGCGATGTGCTCGCCCACGCAGTGCTGCCGGCGATCGCGCTCGGCGTCCTCACTGCCGGAGTGTTCCTCCGACTCGTGCGCACGAACCTCATCGGCACGCTCGAACAGCAGTACATCGACTCCGGTCGATCCCGCGGAATCTCCGAATACCGCCTGGTCACCAAGCATGCGTACCGTCCTGCGCTGATCCCGATCATCACCGTCATGGGCATGCAGATCGCGCTCATGCTCGCCGGCGCCGTGCTCACGGAGACGACGTTCGAATGGAAGGGGCTCGGCTTCAAGCTCGCCGAGTACCTGACCGCCCGTGACTTCGTGGCCGTCCAGGGAATCGTCGTGTTCCTCGCCGTCATCGTCGCGGTGACGAACTTCCTCGTCGACGTCATCGCCGCGTTCATCGACCCGAGAGTGAGGTACTGATGTCCACTCCAGACAACCCGCAGAACCAAGGCCCGGACGAGACGCCTCAGACCTTCGCCGAGGAGACTCCCGGCTCCGGTGTTCTCGCCGTGGCGTTCGATGACCGAGCCAAGAAATCCTGGTTCTCCCGCCTGCCGATCGTCTCCCACCTGCGCCAGTCCGTGGGCCTGCAGCGCGGAATGCTCATCACCGGTTTGGTGCTGTGCGGAATCGTCATCATCTGTGCGATCTTCGCTCCGCTCATCGCCCCCTACGGCTTCAACCAGCTGGGCACCTCCGAAGGCAATTTCGGGTCTAAGCTTCCGCCCGGCGGCACTCACATCTGGGGCACGACCGTCGGCGGCTACGATGTCTTCTCCCGCGTCGTCTGGGGCGCCCAGACCGCGGTGGCCGTCATCGTCGTGGCCGTGGTCATGTCGATCTTCGCCGGGGTCATCCTCGGACTCATCTCCGGCTACATCGGCGGGTGGCTCGACCGCATCCTCGTCGTCATCGCCGATGCCGTATACGCCTTCCCGACTCTGCTGCTGGCGCTGGTCATGTCGATCGCGATCTCCGGCGGTCAGTCGAGCGCGTGGGGCGGAATCGCGGCGGCCGCGTTCTCGATCACGGTCGTGTTCATCCCGCAGTACTTCCGCGTCGTCCGTGCCGAGACTCTGCGTCTGAAGGCCGAACCGTTCGTCGAATCGGCGATCGTCCTCGGGGCCTCGAAGACTCGGATCATCTCCAAGCACATCTTCCGCAACGCCACGCGGACCCTGCCGCTGATCTTCACACTCAACTCCTCCGAGGCGATTCTGACCTTGGCCGGACTCGGGTTCCTGGGATTCGGCATCGAACCCACCTCGGCGTCGGAATGGGGATACGACCTCAACAAGGCGCTGCCGGACGTCACTTCCGGCGTGTGGTGGACGGCGGTGTACCCGGGCCTGGCCATCGTGCTCACGGTGCTGGGAATCACCCTGGTCGGAGAGTCGATGAATGACCTCAACGACCCGCGTCTGCGCGTGCGGCGCAAAGCCAAGGTCAAGAACACCAAGCCCGCGGAGGTCACGGCATGAGCAAGCAGAAATACGAGCAGACCGCTTCCGCGACCGGCAGCATCCTCGACGTCGACGGACTCGACGTCACCTTCTCCACCGACGGTGGGGACGTCCACGCCGTCAAGGACGTGTCGCTGAGCGTCTCACCAGGTGAGGTGCTGGCGATCGTGGGTGAGTCGGGGTCCGGCAAGACCGTGACCGCCCGGTCCATCCTCGGGCTGCTGCCCGAGACGGCGCAGCGCTCCGGCGCCATCGTCATCTCCGGACAGAATGTTCTCAGCGTCTCCGCCGACAAGCTGCGGGCCATGCGCGGCCGGGATGTGGCGATGGTCTTCCAGGAGCCGTCGACGGCTCTCAACCCCGTCTACACGGTCGGGTGGCAGATCGCCGAAGGTCTGCGCGCCCACGATCGGAAGGCCAGCAAAGCCGACCTCAAGGCGCGCGTCGTCAAGGCCATGCGGCAGGTCGGAATCCCCGATGCCGAAAGCCGTTTTGACTACTACCCGCACCAGTTCTCGGGCGGGCAGAAGCAGCGCATCGTCATCGCCATGGCTCTGGCATTGGGGGCGAAGCTCATCGTCGCCGACGAACCGACCACCGCCCTCGACGTCACCGTGCAGGCAGAGATCCTCGACCTTCTGCGCGAGCTGAGGGACGAGACCGGCACGGCCATCGTGCTCATCACCCACAACATGGGCGTCGTCGCCGACCTCGCCGATCGCGTGGCCGTGATGCTGCGCGGCGACCTCGTCGAAGTCTCGTCCGTCGAGCAGCTCTTCAACGATCCGCAGGAGCAGTACACGCGCGAACTCCTTGCCGCGGTGCCGCGGATCGGGTCGACCGTGGCCGGCAGTCGCAAGGCTGCCGCTGCCGAAGCGGAACCCCGGGCCGGTGCGACCGCGGGGGATCCGTCGTCGACGGGTTCCGAGTCGGTCGGCACCGGCTCACCGCGCACCGACTCAGCGGGGGAGACCTCGGAGGAGACTGCCTCGGCGAAGGAGAGGGACGCACGCGAATCGATCGTGACCGCGCGCGACCTCGACATCGTCTATCCGGGCGGAATCGGCAAGTCGGACTTCCACGCGGTGAAGAGGGTCAGCTTCGACATCAAGGCCGGAGAGGTCTACGGACTAGTCGGTGAGTCGGGGTCGGGCAAGACCACGATTGGGCGCGCGATCGCGGGGCTGACCAGGGCCAGCGGCGGCAGCCTCTCGGTGCTCGGGCACGAGATGGTCGGGTTCAAGGAGCGCGAGTTCTCGAAGATCCGGCGTCGGATCGGGTTCGTGTTCCAGGATCCTGCGGCCTCATTCAATCCGCACCTGACGATCGGGGAGTGCATCGCCGAACCGTTCGCGATCCACCGGCGGGAGATGGCCCAGTCGGAGAGGTCGCAGCGAGTGCTCGAGCTCCTCGATTCCGTGCAGCTGCCGAAGGCATATGCGGCCCGCTATCCGCACGAGCTCTCAGGCGGTCAACGACAGAGGGCGTCGCTGGCGCGCGGACTGGCACTCGACCCGGAGCTGCTCATCGCCGATGAGCCGACCTCGGCGCTCGACGTGTCCGTGCAGGCGAAGGTGCTCGAACTCTTCGTCGAGCTGCAGAACCGCTTCGACTTCGCGGCCCTGTTCATCAGCCATGACCTTGCCGTGGTCGATATGCTCTCCGACCGCATCGGGGTGCTCTTCCACGGCGAACTGCTCGAAGAGGGCACGGGTGGGCAGGTACTCGGATCACCGGACAACGACTACACGAAGCGCCTCATCGCCTCGCTGCCGGTCCCGGACCCGAAGGAGCAGGCCGAACGCCGCGAACTGGCAAGAACCTACCGCCCCACCCCCTAATTACTACCTGACGGCGGCCCAGCAACCTCGATCCTTCTATGTCTTGTCAAGCGGGTTGAGGAACGGTATCGAGCGCGTTGAGGATCTTGTAGACCCGGCGCGCTAGATACCGTTTGAGGTTGCGCTTGATCTCCCTCTTGGATTTCTTCGTCGGTTCTTCACCGTAGTGGCGGGCCACGTAGTTCCTGGTCCGTTCGTCATGGACCATTCGGTTCATGACCACTGTGTGTAGGGCCCGGTTCAACTGCCGATCCCCGCCCCGGTTCAACCGGTGCCGGCGCGTGTTGCCCGACGACGCAGGTATCGGGTTCACTCCCGCCAGAGCTGCGAACGCGGCCTCGTTCCGCACCCGCCCCGGGTGGGACCACGCGGTGAAGCACACAGCGGCGCTGAATGGGCCGATCCCGGGCTCATCCAGCAAGGGTGCGGCCGGACTAGCTTCAACAAGCTCGGTGAGCCTGTCATGGTTGGTCTGCAGATCATCGTTCAAAACGAGGACGCGTTTGGCCAGACGGATCGCTTCTTCCCGGGCGGTGGACAAGTCGACGTCTTCGTTGCGGGTCCGCCATTTCGCGATCTCGTCGACCTGGTCACTGGTCAATGACTTGCGGGCATCGATGCCCAGATCGATGGTGCGCACCAGAGCTGTCAGGGAGTTGATCATCCGAGTCCGTTCCGTGGTCATCGCGTCCCGGGCTGCCAGCAGGACACGCAGCGCCTGCCGGACACCTTCACCGTGACGCGGCCACCGCAGTTGATCGGCGTCGAGAGGCAATACAGATGCCGCGATCCGGCGGGAATCAAGCTCGTCGCTCTTACCGACACCGTGGCGGGCTTTGGCATCCATACGCCCGGCTTCGACTACCGGATACCCGGCTGCGGCGATGTGTCCGGTCAGCACCGCACCGTACGAGGCAGCACCTTCAACGACCCAGAGGGTGTCGAGGTCACCGCTGGTGCGCCTGCCGGCCCAGGTGAGGGCTCGTTTGATTCCTGCTGACGTGGTGGGGAAGGAACGGGTTTCGACGAGAATTCCAGTGTTGGTGACGATGGAATACACGTGGTTTCTGGCGTGTGTATCAACACCGATGAAGAAACTGTATAAGTGCGCGACAATAGACATAGCGGTTCGAAGCTCCCTGTTTGACCGATGGGTTGCGTGGCCGCTTGCGGCCGGTACCGGTCCGGGTTAGAGATCACTTCGGAACAACACTGTGATGAGTCACACCCCTGGATTTTCGGGGGGTGGACAGCCTTCTGATCAAGTTACCGATGTGGGCCGAGCTGGTGCCGGCCGCACCATCCATGTGATCGGACAAATCGAGGGCAAGACACCACGGTGTGGGTCAGCGCGAGGTGGAGTCACGATCACTGGACGGAGAGGCCAACACCTACTCTGCCAGCCAGTCCCAGACCAGCCACTGTCAATACTCACAGCGCGAGGTATCTGGGCCGCCGTCAGGTAGTAAGGGGGTTAGTGGGTGTCGGCGATGAAGTCGAGCATTCCGGCCTGATTGACCGGCAGAGCCAGCAGGCGGTCGAGTTCGGCCTCGTCGGGGTCGATGCCGAGGATGCGCAGCGAGTACTGAGTGAAGTCGCGCTCGATCATGTCGGGAGTCAGATCGCCCGTCGGCCGGTACCACAGCGAGAGTGAGTTGCAGATCGAGTGGATCGCGCGTGTAGCCAGAGCCGCACTGCTGACGCGGAACGCCCCCGCGTCGATGCCGGCCTGGACGATATCGCCCATGATTTCGCGAGCCTCCCGCTGGAGGCCCTTGACGCGGACGGCGTTGTCGCCGGTGAGGCGTTCGGTGTCGCGCAGCAGCACGGTGGAGACCGAGACGTTCTCCATCCGGTAGCGGGCGAGATAGCGCACCGTTACAGCCAGCTGATCGACAGGATCGTCATCGACGTCGGCGATGACCGCCCGGCAGTGCTCGACGTACCAGGTATACGCTGTGTGGACGAGCTCGTACAGTGCTTCCTGTTTGGACGGGAAGTAGTAGTAGAGCGCGGAGAGGCTCAGACCTGCTGTCTGTGCGATATCGCGGATGGACGCGCCGTCGAATCCTTTGTCCGCGAAAGTGTCCCGGGCCGAGCGGAGAATATTGTTGCGGCCGTTGGTTGAGCGCACGATGACCGGACTCCTTGCCTAGTTTTCCGTCGAAGCCGACTTTTTAACGAACAGTCTTTCACTTGCCCAACGACCTTACACGACAGGCGGTCTCTGCGGGCCTGATTTCGCGGGGAATTACGGTATCACCGTGTTCAGTGCCCGGCCCCAACTGAATTCCATGCCCGCCGCAATGAGTGACCAGGGTCACTCATTGCGGCGGGAATGATTGAGCGTTCAACCATGTTGGTCAGTGTGGAGCTGCACGCGATCCGGTGCGCCGAGGTCGCAGGCTCTGCCCGTGAACTCGACCGCCATGGCCGCCCGGCCGGTGGACACCGCTCAACGATTTGAGGACGCATATGCTCAACATTGCCATCATTCCCGGAACTTCCCGCCCGCAGGCGCTCAACCCGCAGATCGTGAGCTGGGTCGAGCGGCAGCTGGCTTCCAATGATGACGTCCGCGCCGAGGTCGTCGACTTCGGCAGCTTCGACCTGCCTCTCCTCGACGAGGTGATCCCCGCCGGAGCGAAGATGTACGCCAACGACCACACGAAGGCTTGGGGCGCGAAGCTCGAAGAGTTCGACGCCTTCATCTTCGTCACCCCGGAGTACAACCATTCGATTTCGGGTTCGCTGAAGAACGCCCTCGACTTCGTTGCCACCGAGTTCAACCACAAGGTCGCCGGCATCGTGAACTACGGCGCCGACAAGGGAGTGCGCGCCGCTGAGCACCTGCGCCACATCCTCGCGAACTATAAGCTGGCCGTCGTCCGTGACCAGGCATCATTCTCGATCTTCACCGACGTCGCCGACGGCACCTTCGCCCCGACCGAAGTCTCTGCCGCCCCGTTCGCATCCATGGTCGACGACATCGTCGCCTGGGGCGAGGCCCTGAAGTCCGTGCGCGAAGCCCGCGCCGAGGAGCAGGCCGCCTGAGTCTGCCGACAGTGCTGAACTGAGACAGGCCCGCCGGTCACCCGACCGGCGGGCTTCGTCGTCCTCGCCGCGACCGACATCATCGGCCTGGTGATCGTCTCCCCGAGGCGGCCCCGCCCGACCGTGCACTGTGACCGTCCCCACGCCTGCGTTAGAGTCACAGTGATCAACCGTTCACTCAGCGATGCAAAGGACACCCATGGAACTGAAGAACACCGTCGCCCTCGTCACCGGCGGAGCCTCCGGACTCGGCCGCGCCACCACCGAACGCCTCCTGGCCGCCGGCGCCCAGGTCGTCATGGTCGACCTCAACGCCGAGGTCGGTCAGCAGGCGTCAGCAGAACTCGGCGATGCCGCTCACTTCGTCACCGCCGACGTCACCAGCGAAGAGCAGGTTCAGGCCGCCGTCGACACCGCCACCGGGCTCGGCGCGCTGCGCGTCGTCGTCAACTGCGCCGGTGTCGCGACGCCCGGGAAGCTCGTCTCCCGCAAGGGCCCGCTGCCGCTCGAGGCGTTCCAGAAGGTGCTGAACATCAACATCGTCGGCACCGTCAACGTCTGCCGCCTCGCCGCCGCGGCCATGCAGGAGCAGGAAGCGGAGGGCGAAGAGCGCGGAGTCATCGTCAACACCGCCTCAGTGGCGGCCTTCGACGGCCAGATCGGCCAGATCGCCTACTCGGCGTCCAAGGGTGCTGTGGCCGCGGTGACCCTGCCGATGGCCCGCGAACTCGCCGCCTCTCTCATCCGCGTTGTCACCATCGCCCCCGGCATCTTCGAGACCCCGATGATGGCCGGTCTGCCCGCCGAGGCGCAGGAATCCCTCGGCAAGTCCGTTCCTCACCCGGCCCGACTGGGCAAGCCCGCCGAATACGCGCAGCTCGTTGAATCGATCGTGGCCAACCCGATGCTCAACGGAGAGACGATCCGCCTCGACGGCGCCATCCGCATGGCCCCGAAATGATCGGCTAGGGGTGCTCAGCGATGTGAGTTGACGAGCAGCGCCAGCTGCACCCGCGAGGTCACCTCGAGTTTGTCGAAAATGCGCGCCAAGTGGGTCTTCACCGTCGCCGCCGAGACGAACAGCGACCTTGCCACCTGCGCGTTCGTCATTCCCTGTGCGACCGCCTCGGCGATCTCCCGCTCCCTGGTCGACAGTGACGCGAGCGGATCCCGACCCGGCGCCGAGGCGGTCGGACGAGACGACATCAATGTGGCCAGGGCAGTCGCCGACAGGGTCCGGGTCCCGTCGGCTGCCGCACGGACGGCATTGATGAGCTCTTCCGGTGGGGTGTCCTTGAGGATGTAGCCGGCGGCCCCGGACTGCAGGGCACGGTGGACGAAATCGTCGGTGCCGAAGGCCGTGAGCATGAGCACCTGCGGGTGTTCGGGATCGCTCAGCAGGGTCTGTGCCGCTTCGAGCCCGTCGAGGCGGGGCATCCGGATGTCCATGAGCACGAGGTCGGGACTCAGCCGGCGAGCGAGGTCGATGGCTTCGACTCCGTCGACCGCCTCGGCGATGACCTCGATATCGGTCGCCGCGCCGAGGAGGAGCTTGAGCCCCGAGCGCATGAGCGATTCGTCGTCAGCGATGATGACGCGGATCGTCATGCGTTCTCCTGTTCGTCGGGGGAGTCGATCGTACCGGCAGTTCCAGGGGCGTCGCCGTCTGTGAAGATGTCGGCATCGACGCGGATGCGGGCACGGAGAGTGAACTCCGGAGTCGTCGTCACGGTGAGATCGCCGCCCATGGCCTCCATTCTCTCCCGCAGCCCGAGCAGTCCCAACCCGGATCCGGAGACGAGCTGCTGAGCTCCGGCGCGGAAGGCCGGGGCCAGACCTGTGTGCGGATTGCTGGCGACGAGCACTAGGTGACCGTCGGCCTCATCGAAGCCGACCTTGATCGTCACCGTCTGGCCCGGTGCGTGCTTGACCGCGTTCGTGATCGCCTCCTGGACGAAGCGGTAGATCGTCGTCTGCTCGAGTGACCCGCACCGGTGGAGCGCCGCGCCTGTCACCGGTTCGAGGTAGCGCAGCTCGGCGGTGTCGCCCCTGGCCGCGACGAGGCGGTCGATGTCGGGGTCGATGACCGTGCCCTGATCGTCGCTGCGGAGCATGGTGAGCACCTCCCGGAGTTCGACGCCGGAGCGGCGGGCGGCATCGGCGATGAGGCGGGCGTTCTCCCGCACCTCGTCGGGGTCGAGGTCCTGTCGCACGGACAGCGCACCGGAGTACATCGCGATGACGGAGAGGTGGTGGGACAGGGAATCGTGCATATCGCGGGCGATGCCGCGGCGCACCTCGGCGATGGCGCGGTCCTGTCGGGAGCGTTCGCGCAGCAGGGTCTGGGCAGCGGAATCGATGAAGCCCTGTTCGCGGGCGCCGCGGATGACGCCGACGATGACGATGACGGCGTAGAGCGTGCTGCCGAAGACGAACACGGGAAGATCGAAGGCCCCTGCCGCCTGCGGAGTGAGCACATAGGTCGCTGAGAAGGCTGCCAGCGTGGCGGCGAGTGCGACGAAGTCGAGGGCCCAGCTGCGCCTGGCCGACAGCGAGATGAGCATGATCGAAGCGGCGAAGGCGCCGAGGATGCTGACCGTGCCGAGGAGTATGCCGATGATTCCGGCGGTGACGGGAACCCAGCCGCCCGGACGGCGCTGCAGTGATTCGACTGAGCCGTCGGCAGCGAGGAACTCATCACCGCCGTGCCCGGTGACTGTGAGGAATTCGCGCAGCTTCTCTGAGGCCAGGACCTTCGGACGCAGTTGTTTGCGCGGAATCCGGCGTCCGTCGAAGACGAGGACGATGGGCAGACAGACGAAGGATACGAGCCCGAAGACGATGTGTACGAAGATTTCGGCACTGAGCGCATCCGCCTCAGCACCGATGGGTTTCGGGTCAGGCCATTGTTTGCCGATGACGATGAAAAGCAGGAGCGCGCCGACGACCGCGGAGATGCCGGTCCAGAGGAGGGCATGCGCGAGCGGGCGGCGGGCAGGGCGAGGTGTCACCCTTCGAGCCTACCGGTGAGACGGCGGATGGTCTGTCGCCCGAAAGGATGAAATGTGTCCGACAATGGGATCGCAGGCATCCGGCCGACGGCCATCTGACATGCGCATTCATTCGATCGGATGACACGAATCATGCCCTCGGCCGATGGCGGGCGGCCGTCGGTTTCGAAAGGGTGGAGACATGAGAGATCAACCCTACTCATTGCGCTATCATCGTCAGTTCGCCGCGCAACCTGGACACCGGTGGTTCAAGCCGATCCTCGTGGCGCTTCTGACCTCGGTGTTCTACATGATCGCCGTCATCGGCCTGTTCGCGACCTTCTTTCTCTGGGCACTCTTCGCCCTCGGCGCCGACGGTGACTTCAACGCGTGGTCAGACCAGCTCATCGACATGAACACGACCACGGGCGCCCTCTTCGGACTCGTCAGCGTCATCCTGATGTGGCCGGCCGCCGAGCTCGCGACTCTATGCATCTACCGGCGCTCGTTCTCCTCGATGATCTCGATCCGCGGCGGCATGCGATGGGGGCAGCTCGGCCGGTACCTGCTGGTCGGCACGGTCGTATGGGTGGTCTGCGCGATCGTCATGGTCGTCTTCTCCGATGGGGCGATGGGCAACCTGGCCTCGGGAATCGTGTGGAACAGCCAAGTGCTCGCCATCCTCATCGCAATCATCCTCCTCGTTCCGTTCCAGGCGACGGCCGAGGAGATCGTCTTCCGCGGCCTGGCCATGAACATCATCGGCTCATGGCTGCGCCACCCCGCGTGGGCCGTGTTCATCCCCGTGCCGTTCTTCGTCGTCGGCCACCTTTATGACCTGCCGGGACTCATCGACGTCGGCATCTTCGCTGTCATCGTCGGCACCCTGACCATCATCACCGGCGGCCTCGAAGCTGGAATCGCCTTCCACATCGTCAACAACGTCTTCGCGTTCGGTCTGGGTGTGCTCGCCGGTGCCGACCTCAATGCGACGAGCGCCCCCACAATCGAGGTCGTCATGTCGATCGCGGCTCCGATCGTCTTCGGCATCATCGGCGCCTTCGTCGCAGGTTTCATCGACTCTCGTCTGCCGAAGGGGTTCTAGGCTCCGCGGTCAGAAGCCGATCGATGAGCTCATCTGCAGTGATGCCCTCAGCCCGCGCGGCGGCGTTGATGCGATCGAGCGTCGAAGGCGACAGGATCGGCGCCGGTTGGGACGACGGCTGGGACGACGACGGTTGAGTCGATCGGGCTGACGTCTCGCCAGTGCGGTCGGCGCTCGCAGGCTTCGACCCGGCCCTGAGCAGCAGCGAAGTCAGCGGCACGACGACGACTCCGAGCGCGGCGAGGATCCACACGATCCCGTTGAGGCGAGTCAGCCACTCGAGCTCCCACGCCGATTCCACCCAGATCGTGATGAGAACCAGGCTCGTGCCGAGAGTAAGCAGGCCGAGCGTGATCGGCAGCCCGATCCGCACCACCCAGGACCGAGGCACCAGCAGCAGAATGAGCGAGCTGACAGAGGTGACAGCGGAGAGGAGTGCGAAAGAGGACAGGGCCTTGAAAAGAAGGTCCCAGACTTCATAGTTGTCCGGTCCTCCAAATGGGTCACCCCAGAGGAACCACAGGGCCAGGCCCAAAGTGACCACGGCCAGCCCGATCGTGACGATTCCGAACCATTGGGTCCGGCGACCGATGAGCGTGGCACCGCAGAATGCTGCAACACTGACCGCGCCAGTCAGAGCCGTGGTGCCGATGACTTTGTACGTCGCTTCGGACTCGATGTCGCCGAGGAGGACGATGATCCCGCCGGCCGCAGCCAGGCTGAAGGCCACGACGATGATGATGGCGATCGTGCGCCGCAGGATACGCACCGATCGTCTCGGTGCTTTCGGATCCGGCGCCGAGGCGGTCGCTGACGAGGCCGGAAGCGCAGACAGCGAATGGGACGGCTGTGACATGGGGATACAGTCCTTCCGGAGGGGAGCAGGTGGGGACTTTCAGTATGGCACCGATCGACCGCCGCCTACCTGATCTGCCGCGGATCCGCGCTGCCTCTGCGCTTTCCGCGGACCCTCACTCCGTGGGCAGCGACGCGGTGACCTCGAACCCGCCAGCACTCGTCGGCCCCACCCGCAGGCTTCCGCCCAAGGCTTCGACGCGTTCGCGCATCCCCTTGATGCCGAAACCTCCGCCGAGGTGGCTGTGTCCACCCGCGTCCGCCGCGCCGTCGGGTTCACCGTTGCGAACGGAGATCTCGAGCCGGGACTCGATGACCGTGACGGTGACCCCCACCGGAGCGCCGGCGGCATGCCGCAGCGCATTCGACAGACTCTCCTGCACCACGCGGAACGCCGTGAGGCTCGTCGTCGGCGGCAGCGTGAAGGTCTCTGCAGGAAAGTCGAGGTCGACGACGGCGCCGGAGCCGCGGGTGACATCGACGAGGGCGGGAATGTCCTCGACGGTCGGCTGCGGAGCCAGGTCCGCATCCCGGCCCCCGCGGAGGATCGCGAGCAGTCCGCGCATCTCCGTCAGCGCCTGCCTGGCCGAAGAGGCCATCGAATCGAACTCACCGAGGCTGCGCTCATCGAGTCCGGGGAGCCGGTACCTCGCCGTCGTCGCCTGCACGCTGATGACCGACATGCTGTGGGCGACGACATCGTGGAGCTCCTGAGCGATCCGGTTGCGCTCCTCCAGCTCCTGCCGCTTCGCCAGCTCCGCGGCACTGAGTTCGCGTTCGGATTCGAGCTGCCGGCGACCTTTGAGGAGCAGGTTGCCGATGACACCGATGATCCCGGCGCCGGCGGCAATCGAAACAGTGGTGATGACGTTCGACAGTGCCCCGGGCAGCTCGCCGGCATGCGGCAGGATCAAGGCGAGCACGCCGATGAGCGCACTGCCCGACCACAGCGCGACGAGGTGGATCCAGCGGTGACGCAGACCGATGATGAGGTGGAGGAACACGAGAGCCAACAGCGAGGTGACCGTGAACGGACGGACTGCTCCCGAGACATCCGCGGTGAGCAGAATGCCCGCCGCCTGAGAGACGAGTCCGAGACCGATTGCCGGGATCGGCCAGCGCACGGCAAGCAGGAGCGCGGCACTGAGGCCGAACGCGAGAAGCATCGCGTAGACGGTCGGGACGCCATAGAGGACGGTGGTCACCGGCCAGGCGACCGCCACGAGCACGGCACCGACGAAAGCCGCGATGAGCCAGAACCAGCCCTGGCTCCCCTCGAGGGCCGACAGCGGCGAGGACTGTGCCGGATGACGCGGCAGTTCTGAGCGAGCCGCCTGCGGCGCGGCGGACGAGTAAGAACCTGGCGTCTGTGCCGAGTGTTCCGGCTGGGCCGACTGCATCGCGGCAGCCGCCCCATCGGTCGACAGCGCCGCACGAATCGCGACGATCTCGAGCAGTGCCATGGTATGGAGGACGAAAGGGAACGTCAGCAGCAGGATGATCCCGACGATGAACTGGAAGGTCGCCTCGGCGGTGAATCCGAGGTTCGTGACCGGAGAGTTCGTCGTCCAGGCGACGACCCAGTCGACGGTGTTTCCGCCCCCGTCAGGGACGAAAGCGCCCCAGAAGAAGTGCGTGATGCCGCCCAGTCCGCCCGCGGCCCAGGCCAGGGAAATGGAGAACGTGAGGAGCCGGATCGGCAGGGCGAACACGGTTTCGAAGAGCAGATCCAACCACGCACGGGCGTCGGACAGCGGAGCCAGCCACCAGCGGAGGCCACGTCCGCGGGGACGGGGAGGCACCTCGGTGATGGAGGCACCCCACGCACGGGCACGGGCCCTGGAGAGGTTGCCGAATGCGCGGGCGACAGTGAGGGACAGCGGCAGGAGAAGCACGCCGACCCAGACGATGACCGTGGCGATCGAGACGGAGAACAGGGTGACGAGCACCGGGAACGCGATGAGGGAGATGACCAGACTCGGGGCGACGAAGCCGGCATCACGGCCGAGATTGTGCCACAGCCGGGCCCACCACGAACGCGGCGCGGTCGCGGCCTGAGAATCGGCGGCCGCCTGGGCATGCGGGCCGATCTGCGGAGGCTCTGTTGGGCGGGGCACGTCTCCAGCGTACGTGTCGGCGGGTGCGGGGGAGGTGAGATCGGGGGAGTGGTTCACAGCGTGATTCCTTCCTGTGCCGTTGTCGAGGCGGCCGCCGCAGAGGTGGTGGGGATGGTGCCGCGGGATTCGAGGACCTTCGGGTGGAAGCGTGAGAGCATCCACACTCCGCCGATGCCGACAGCCGCGGAGACGAGCAGGCCGATGGTGGCAGGCGGTGTCAGTCCTGTGTACTCGCCGAAGAACGCGGCACCGATGATGACGGCGACGATCGGGTCGATGACCGTGAGGCCGGCCAGCACCGTTTCGGCAGGGCCACAGGCGTACGCGGTCTGGACGAGCCAGAAGCCTGCGGCCGAGGCCAGACCGACCGCGGCCAGCAGCGCCCACCAGCGCAGGCCGAACGTATTAAGTCCGGGCAGTCCCGACAAGACGACCGACCGAGCCAGGACGTGCGTGGCCGCCGCGACCGTGCCGAAGACGATCCCGGTCATGATGACCCTGGGGATGTGTCCTGCGGAGCTGAACGAGAACAGCCCGGCGAAGAGGGTGAGAGCGATGAGCACGGCGAGCAGCCAGGTCACCGACTGTGAGTTCACGGAGATCTCGTGAGCGTACCTCGCCGAGGTGGCCACGAAGGTGAAGATTCCGAAGAGTGTGACCGCGATGCTGATGAGGAGCGGAGCACCGAGACGGAGCCCGAAGTACCGCCGCCCGATGAGGACGGCGAAGATGAGAGAGACCGCACCGATGGGCTGGACGATGGCGACCGGGCCGAGTCCGAGCGCGATGACGTTGAGCAACGTGACCAGCCCCATGAGTCCGAGCCCGGCTGCCCAGGTGGCGCGACGGCGCAGGCTCGGAGCCATAGCGGCCACGGCATGCTGCTGGAAGTGGGTGCCCAAGGCCAGGCAGAACGCTGCAGCGGTGGCGAGGATGACGGCGGTGGTGATCATGACTCGAACGTTAGGGAGCCGGTATGAGCCCGCACATCATACGCAGGAGTGAAATAGGAGTCGCTCGTATCACCCGTGAGGATGAGATCGGCGCGAAACCGGGCCCGAGCGGCGGATTCTCGGGGATTGCGAGGGTTCTGCGACGCCGCTGTCCGGTAGGTTGGGACCATGCCGGGAATTGAGGATGCGCGGAACGGAGACGGGGGAGCCGCCTCGGCGAGTGTGCCGCCTCCGTCGGAGACGACGATCAGGGTCGCCATCGTCGACGATCAGGCGATGGTGCGGCAGGGGTTCGGGGCTCTGCTCGACGCGCAGTCGGACATGCAGGTCGTCGGCAGTGCCGATGACGGATCCGCTGTCGTCGACCTCGTCCGCCGCACGAGCCCCGATGTCATCCTCATGGACATTCGGATGCCGACGCTCAACGGACTCGACGCCACCCGAGCGATCTTCAACATGCCCGGCGACCACCCGCGGGTCATCATGCTCACCACGTTCGACGCCGACGAATACGTGTTCTCCGCGCTCCGGGCCGGTGCCAGCGGCTTCCTCCTCAAGGACGCCACCGCCGAGGACATGATCACCGCGGTCCGGGTCGTCGCCGGCGGGGAATCGCTGCTTGCGCCGTCGGTGACCCGCCGCCTCATCGCCGAATACGTCGCCGGGCCCACCGTGGCCAAGGACACCGCGGTGCTCGGTCAGCTCACCGACCGGGAGATCGACGTGATGACCCTGGTGGCGAAGGGCCACGCCAACGCCGAGGTGGCTGAACAGCTCTACCTCGCCGAACAGACTGTGAAGACCCACGTCTCGAGGATCCTGTCGAAGCTGGGGCTGCGCGACCGCACCCAGATCGTGGTCGCCGCATACGAATCCGGGCTGGTCGTCGCCGGGAGCTGACGGGCGCGGGCGTCGGGCGATGTGCAGCCGCCCGCCGACTATTCGCGGGTGAAGCGGGCGCCGAGGTCCTTGACGATGGTCTCGGCAGAGCCCTCCCGCGCACTGCGGTAGCCGGTGCCCGCCCACAGATGCAGGCCGTGCGGGTCATCGGCCTTCTTGGCCGCGGCTCGGAACTCCTTTGTCAGATGGTGCACTGCCGGGTAGGCGTCGACGGCGACCGAATCGAACTTCCGCACGAAGTCATTGACCAGCGCGCGTGCGGGCCGTCCCGTGAATGCCCTGGTCAGCTGGGTTTCCGTGAACTCTTCTGAAGCCAAGGCGGCACGGTGCGTCGGCGCGGTGCCTGCCTCGTCGGAGCGCAGCAGCAAGGTGCCGACGACGACGGCGCTCGCCCCCGCATCGAGGAGGTCGCCCACCATGGCCTCGCCCTCAACTCCGCCTCCGGCTGCGACAGGAAGGTCCACCTCGGCGAGGATGTCGCGGACGAGATCGACCGTCGCGCGGTCCTCGATGGTCCGCGTCGGATCTGCCGTGCCCGAATGCCCGCCGGCACGCGGGCCTTGGACGACGAGCCCATCGACCCCGACCTCGGCGGCCGCCCGCGCCTCGGGAACCGAGGTCACCGTGGCGACGACCTGAGTGCCGACGGCGTGGAGGCGGTCGACCGTCTCGGCGGTGGGCAGATTGAACGTCATTGAGACCAGGGGGACTGGGTGCTCGGTGAGCCAGTCGAGCTTGTCGTCGAAGTGGTCGTCGTCCTCGACCGGTTCGGGATCGAGCGTGATTCCCCGGGCGGCAGCGACCGGTTCGAGCGCACTGACGAACTCGTCGAAAGCTTCGCGATCGACGGGGACGCGGTTCGGGGCGAAGAGGTTGACGCCGAAGTCAGAGGTCGTCTCCCGCATCCGTGTGACCAGCGGAGCGAGAGCCTCGGCGGTGAGATAGCCGCCGGCGACGAAAGGAAACCCGCCTGCACGGGCGACGGCTTCGGTGAGTTCAGGAGTCGACGTCCCACCGGCCATGGGCGCTCCGATGATGGGCAGCGGGGTCTTCGCGAAGGCGATCGTCACAGTTCTCTCCTTTGTCGTGGCCGAAGCCGGGCTCGGTGTCTGTCGCCGGGCGAGGCGGCCGCGTGGTCGGGCGTGCTCATCGCCATTCTCACACGCTCGGGTGTCGTGAGTATGAGGCGGTCGGTCGACGGCATCCCTCGGAAGTATCGGTCGGAGGGTGAGAGGTCGGCTCTTCGGCGTGATGTGCCGAGGCAGATGCGGTTCCTAACTTCGGTGTCATCGCACCTCGACGACCCGGAAAAGGGAACCGAAATGACATTGACGCTCAACGACCCGCTGCCATCCGATGACCCCCAAGAGAACACGCAGCTCGCCGCCAGCACCGCCCCGAACACACCACCCGCGTCGACGCGGCGCCAGGCCGAGAACGGGCAGGCCCCGGCCAAACCTCACCGCGACCGGGTCATCGACCTTCTGCGCTTCGGCTGCCTCGTCGTCGTGGTCATCCTCCATTCGATGATGAGCGCGGCGGTGCTCGGACCCAGCGGGACTGTGGAGCCTGTGGTCGCGCTGTCGAACACCGCCGGGTTCGCCGCCGCGTCCTGGTTCTTCCAGATCATGCCGTTGTTCTTCATCATCGGCGGATACGCGGGCATCACCGGTTGGCGTCGCACCCGCGCCCGCGGCGGCACGTGGACGGACTATCTGCGCGCCCGCCTGCGCAGGATCGTCGTGCCCGTCGCCGTGCTCATCGGCCTCGCCGGCCTCGGACTGTCCGCGGCCGGCGAGCTCGGGGTCTCGACCGACCTCCTCGCCGAGGCGAGTCTGCGCATCGGTCAGCCGCTGTGGTTCCTCGCCGTCTACGTCGGTCTCACCGCTTTGGTGCCGGTTGCCGTGCATTTCCACGAAACCGCGCCGAGGCGGTCACTGGCAGCCCTGGCCAGTGCAGTCATCGTCGTCGACGGTCTGGTCGCGGTCACGGGCGTGACCGGGCTCGGATACCTGAACTTCCTGTTCGTGTGGCCTTTGGTTCAGCAGCTCGGGTTCTTCTACGCCGATGCGCTCGATCGACCCGTCCGCAGGTTCCTCGCCTGGGCGGTGCTGGCAGCAGCGCTGCTGGTCCTGGTCGGGCTCGTGTCCGCCGGTGTGTACAGCCCCAATATGCTCGTCAACCTCAACCCGCCGACCGGTGCTCTCGTCCTGCTCGGGGTGGTCCAGCTGTGCGGAATGCGGCTCGTGCACGCCCGGCTGGGTCGAATGCTCAATGCTGCGGACGAGAACGTTTCCACCAGCGAGGCGGCACTCGACCCCCGAGCGCTTCGTACGCAGATCTGGGGTCGGGTCATCACTTGGGGCAATCGGTATGGGATGCACGTCTACCTGTGGCATATGAGCATCGTCATCGTGCTCATCGGCTCACTGGGCACTCTCGCTCAAGCGGTGTCCTTCGTGCCCGGTGCGTCCGATTTCGTGCTTCCGGAGATCGGATCGTCATGGTGGTGGGCCACGCGTCTGCCCTGGTTGGTCGCCGTTATGGTGCTGTCCAGCCTGGTGGCCATGGCGGCTGAGCGAATTCCGTTTCCGTCGGAACAGCGGCTTGCCTCGATCGGCCGAACGATCGTCGAGGTGGCTCGTGAGATGCGTGGGAAAGGTTCGCTGGATTCCGATTCCGGGGCGGACGACATCACCCCGGTTGCTTCCCAAGCAGGAGCCGACGACGTGACACCGGCTGTCGGCTGCCCGCGGCTGCGGGCCGCCATCGCCGTCGGTACCGCCACAGCGGGCGTCGTCGTTGCGCTGCTCGTCGGGATCGCCCCGTTGATTTGGACGTTGGTCGCGTTCGGTCTGCTCATGGTTTCCCTCATCCTGTCTGCCGGGCTGGCCCCGCGGGACGCACGAGTCATTCCACCGAGGCGGCCAACTGGTCGGTGACGGTTCCCCAGCCGTCGAAGAAGCCGAGTTCTTCGTGGCGGGTACGCTGTTCGGGGCTGCCGTGTCGGACGACGGCGTGGTAGTCGGTGCCGTCGGGATGGTCGCCGAGGATGATCTCCGTGGTCATCGCCACCGGGTCGGGCAGGGCCGGATGCCAGGAGCTGTTGACCGCATTCGTGAAGACGAGTCGGCTGCCTTCCTCTATGACGAGGAACACGGCATCGACATGAGGATGCCATTCGGTGCCGTCCTCGCTCATCCGGGTGACGAAGGCGCCGCCCGGAGTGAGTTCGAGGGAGTCGACGCGCAGCTGCAAGGGTGCCGGAATCCACCACTGGGCCAGCTGATCCGGTGTGGTCCAGGCATTCCAGATCGTCTGCTTCGGTGCGCGGATGACGCGTTGGATGCTGAGATCGAGGTCCGGATTCTGATTCCTGGTGCGAGAGAGATGGGCGGTCATGATTCCTCCTTGGTGACGAACTCTTCGGTGACGAACTGTTCGAGCCGATCGGTGCTCTCTTCCCAGATCCGCCGCTGTTCTTCCAGCCAGCCCGTGAGCAGGTGGAAGCGATTCTGGTTGAGCACGCAGGTGCGCACTCGTCCGGACTTCTCGGTCCTGATCAGTCCGCACGATTCGAGGCTGTGCACATGTTTCATGAATGACGGCAGGGAGATCGACAGCGGACTCGCCAGTTCCCCGACGCTGGCCGGGCCGGTGCCGAGGCGTGCGATGACCCTGCGTCGTGTGGGATCCGCCAGAGCCGCGAACATCGCGTCGAGCTCGTCCGATGGATTCTGATGCTTAGCCATAAGGCTAAGTATTACTCCGTGAAGTATCGGTTGGGAAGAGGTGGCAGAGAGATTAGCGTCGAAAAATGACATTCATCGGCGACATATGACGTGACGTGACCGTCCGCGTCAGCGCGTTCGCGCGCGCACACCTGCGCCACTCACACTGAATCACACCGCAGATGCAGCGGTGCCCATCAGTGAAGGAAGGATCCGCCGTGAGTTCACCCCGTTTCGAACCCACCACAACCGCCGGAATCTCGACCCGATCGGTGCACTCGGGAGCCATGCCCGAAGCGCACACCGGTTCGGTCGTGGCCCCGATCTTCCAGACCTCCACCTTCATGATGGACACCCCGGGTCAGACCCGCGCCGGCTTCGACTATGCGCGGACGGGCACGCCGAATCGCAGTGACCTCGAACAGGCGCTGTGCGAATTGGAGGGCGCGTCATTCGCCGCGGCCGTCAACTCGGGAACCTCGGCCGAGGTGGCCGTGTTCTCCGCGCTGCTGCGTCCCGGTGACGAGGTCATCCTGCCCCGCGACGTCTACGGTGGGACCTTCCGCCTCCTGCAGAACGAATACGTGCGCTGGGGAGTGGTCATCCGCACCGTCGACCTCACCGACGCTGCGGCGCTCGCCGCCGCCATCAACGACAACACCGCGATCGTCTGGGTCGAGACCCCGAGCAATCCTGGACTCGACATCATCGATATCGCCGAGGCGGCCCGCCTCGCCCATTCCGCGAATGCCCTGCTGGCCGTGGATTCGACCTTCGCGACCCCGGTGCTGCAGCGTCCGCTGGAGCTCGGCGCCGATATCGTCGTCCACTCGACGACGAAGTTCATCAACGGCCACTCCGATGTCATCGGCGGGGCGGTGCTGGCCGGTGATGGGACGAGCTGTCCCCGCGCCGCCGAGGTGGTCGACCGTCTCGAGAGCCACCTCGCCTCAGTCGGGCTGGGCATCTCCCCGTTCGACGCCTGGCTGACCAGGCGCGGGATCAAGACCCTGCCGGTGCGGATGAAGGCGCACTGCGCCAACGCGCAGGCAGTCGCCGAATGGCTCGAGGCTCGCGACGAAGTGGCCGAGGTGATCTATCCGGGTCTGCCGTCCCACCCCGGGCATGAGGTGGCGAAGCGGCAGATGAGCGGATTCGGGGGAGTGGTGTCCCTGCGCACCGACACCGAGGAGCGGGCGTTGGCGCTGGTGGCGAACACGAAGCTCATCACCCTGGCCGAGTCGCTCGGGGGAGTCGAGTCCCTCATCGACCACCCGGCGACGATGACGCATCTGTCCGTGGCCGGCAGCGAGGTCAGCGTCTCGGGACGGTTCATCCGCCTGTCCGTCGGCATCGAGGACGTCGACGACATACTCGCCGACCTCGCCCAGGCCCTCGACGCCACGGCGGCGGTGGAGATTGCTGACAACCATCACTCACCGTCGGCAGCACGTCCTCTCCTCATCGGCTGATCCTCCCGGCGCTTCGGCATCCCTCACCCTCAGCGGCATAACACCTTATTGCAGCGGGGTGATCAGTCACGAAAGGTGAGGGATGCTGAGGATCGGCACGGGCTGCGGTGCGGCCGAGGCGTGTTCGCAGATCCAGTGTCTGCGGTCACAGGGTGTCGGGAAAACCCGACGTGGAGTCGGAGGTCTTCGTGCTGTTCGCGGGTCCGCGGCTCCCGTAGCGTTATTGCTATGAGTGAGAAGACCCCGAGAGCCCGCAGGATCAGGAGCCGCACGGCGCTGATTCGGTGGATCCTCAGACCCCCGACGTCGCACCCGATGCCACCGACCGCGCGGACACTGACACCCCCAATTCCGCGGAGGCGGCCTCCGGCATCGAGCCCGACGCCTCCTACCGCGCCGGTGCCGACGACACACCCAATACCGTCGAGGTCAGTGAGCGCGAAGATTCCATCGGCGCCGAGGGGATCGTCAACGCCCCGCCCACCGCTGAGATCGCTGAACCTGCGGCCACTCAGGCAGGAGAGTTCCGAACCAAGCCGCTTGATTTCGACGTGCCGTTCGCCACCGGTTCGACTCGTCAGTATCCGCAGCAGTCGTGGAGGGACACGCAGCCGCAGGGGTACGGGCAGCCGCAGAACCCCCAGCAGCCGACCCTGCAGTACGCACAGGCTCCCGCAGCCCAATTCGCATCCCCGAACTACGCGACAGCTCCCAGCGACTCCGGTCCTCGCACCTACCCCTCGACATCTGTCTACTACGGCCCCGCCGGACAGCAGCCCCAGCAGCCGCGCCAACCACGGCCACCCCGTCCGGGACAGCCGCCGATGCCGCCCCCACGGCCGCCTCGGCGAGCGAGGCAGCGCACCGAACCGGTCGCCTACGCACCGGTCACCGGTTCGCTGCCGCTGACCCGGGACGAGGTCACCGAGATCCCCGCCGACGGTCCCATCACCTGGCCCAAGCGTCCGACCGGAATCATCGGCGTCGCGAACCTCGTGCTCTCCGCCGTCCTCGGACTGATCTGGGCGTGGATCCCGCTGGGACTGCTGTTCACCGGTATCGGCGGAATCTTCGCCCTCGGCCTCGGTGTTCTCGCCCTCCTCGTCTGGGTCCTCGTCCAGCAGGGCGCGAACAACGCCGAACGCTACCGGGCCGAACTCATCTACGCCGATAAGATCCCCGTCCCGAAGATCGAAAGCAGCAATCGCCCGCCGGGCATCGGCCGCTTCCTCCACAACCGCTGGCTGCAGGTGAAATCGGGTGCTTTCTGGCGCTCGACCGCCCATCACTACATCAAGATGCTCCTCGGCCTGATCGTCGTCGCCGGCACCATCACCGCAATCTGCGGATCCATCTTCGGCATCTTCGCTGCCATCAATCCACACGGAGTCAACACCTTCTTCATCGGCGAAACCATCGACGGCCCGGCCCGCATCGGTGTGGCCATCGGCGCCGTCATCGTCCTCGCCAGCTCCCTGGCCATCCTGTGGTTCGCCCCGCTGCTCGACCGCGCCCTCGATCGGGCCCTGCTCGCACCGGCACGCACCGTGGCACTGCAGGCCGAGGTCACCGAACTCGACCGGGCCCGCATGGCCGGCATCGAGGCGGCCGCTGCGGAGCGACTGCGCATCGAACGCGACCTCCACGACGGCGCCCAGCCCCGGCTCGTCGCGCTGACCATGACCTTGGGCATGGCGAAGACGAAGATCGACTCCGACCCGGAAAGGGCGAAGGAACTCGTGGCCGAAGCCCATACCGAAGCCAAAGGCATCGTCACCGAACTCCGTCAGCTTGCCCGCGGAATCCACCCCGCCGTGCTCACCGACCGCGGCCTCGACGCCGCAGTCTCCGCGCTGGCCGGCCGGTCGACGATCCCAATCGACGTCGATGTCCGACTCGAAGGGCGAATCGGGCGCGAAGCAGAAGCCGTGTCCTACTTCGTCGTCGCCGAATGTCTGACGAACATCACCAAACACTCGGGCGCCACTCGCGCCAGCGTGTTCATCGCCCCGACCGAGAACGGTGTGCAGATCGTCGTCACCGACAACGGCCACGGCGGCGCACGCGTCGACCGCACCGGCCGTCACACCGGCATCGCCGGTCTCATCGACCGGGTCGAAGCCGCTCGTGGCACACTGAATCTGACCAGCCCCGCAGGTGGGCCAACGACTGTAGTTGTGGAGGTGCCATGCGCATCGTAATCGCTGAAGACTCTGCCGTCCTGCGGGCCGGACTCGAAAGACTGCTCGCCGATGCCGGACACGAGATCATCGCCGCCGTGCCCGACGCCAACGAACTCCTCGCCGTCGTCCACAACGACCCGCCGGATCTCGCCGTCATCGACGTGCGCATGCCTCCGACGTTCACCGATGAGGGCATCCGCGCCGCCGTCCTCATCCGCAAGCAGAACCCGGACGTCAAGGTCCTCGTGTTCAGCCAGTACGTGGAAGAGCAGTACGCGTCCGAACTCATCGCCGAGAACACCGGCGGCTTCGGCTACCTGCTCAAGGACCGCGTTGCCGACGTCGAAGACTTCCTCTCCGCCGTCGACGAGGTCGCAGGCGGCGGCACCGTCCTCGACCCGGAGGTCGTGTCACAGATCCTCGTGCGCACGCGCAAGAAGGACGGATTGTCGACCCTGAGCCCTCGCGAAATCGAAGTCCTCCAGCTCATGGCCGAAGGCAAGTCCAATGCGGCGATCGCCCGCACCCTGTACCTCAGTGCCGGTGCCGTAGAAAAGCACATCTCCTCGGTGTTCACGAAGTTCGGTCTCACCGCCGACACCTCGGAGAACCGTCGAGTCCTCGCCGTCCTCACATTCCTCGGAGCATAGAATGCCTGCCACAGTACGCATCAGCGAATCCGCCCGCGTCGGTCTGCGTGCGGTCCTGATCATCCTCGCCGCCGTCGTCCTCCTCATCCCCGTCGTCGTCAGCACCGCCCAGGGCGCCTCCCGTCTTGACTATGGGCGGATCGAATCGACCGAACAGCTGCCCAAAGCGATGAAGGAACTCAAGATCGGCCTCGACTCCGGCGGCTCCGTCGACATCAAGACCGCCGACGTCGCCGAGGCGACCGTGAAGCTCACCGGCACCGGTCCTCGTGACAGCTCCGCGAACCTTGAGGTCGACAGTCGAGGCGAAACCGCCGAGGTGGACCTGCAGAACAGCGAGAAACTGGAGAACACCCAGCTGACCGTCACCATCCCGAAGAGTGCCGCGAAAGACCTCGCCCTCGATTTCGACGGCAACTACGGCCGGTTCGATGTCACCGGTGATTTCGCTGAGATCAATGCCGACACCGGCGGTGGAACCGCGAACGTGACCGGTTCGGCGCAGAAGGTGCGAACCACGAGCGATTGGGGTGCCACCTACTTGGACGGAGAATTCGGAAGTGTGTCGGCCAAGACCGGGGTCGGTGCCATCGAAGGAGAGAATCTCACCGTCAGCGACCGTATCGACGTGGTCAGTTCGACGGGAACCGTCGACCTCGACTTCACCAATCAGGCGATGCCCGTCGGCGGAATCATTGCGAAGACCGAAGAAGGCTCGATCGAGATGCGGGTGCCGAATCTCAAGCTCACCTCAGAAGAGCTGGATGAGGACTTCTTCTACCGGATCAACGCGAAGTCCAATGACGGCACCGTCGACCTCGCCTCCGATCTGGAGAAGTTCGATGTGGCGAAGGACCCGGAGGAAGCCAAGGACAAGGTCCTCGTTCCGGTCTCGGCCACAGCGGATACTGGTACCGTCACAGTCAACCAGAACTGAGAAACGACCGGCGCACGGGCGGGCTCGACTATGGGCCCGTCCGTGCAGCGTCTGAGGGGTCGACGATCATGCAGATCACCGTCTATGGAGCCACGGGAACCTTCGGCGCGCAGTTGGTGCCCCAGCTGCGGGAACGCGGCCACACAGTCATCGCCGCTCATCGCGGGAGCGGGGTCGACACAGTGACCGGGCAGGGAGTCGCCGAGGCAGCCGAGGGCAGCGAGGTGCTCGTCGACTGCGTCAATCGGCTGACGACGAAAGCGCGCAAAGCCATCGATTTCTTCTCACGCAGCTCCCGTTCGATCGCCGGTGTCGCTGCCGAGCAGCCAGGCACCTCCGCTGCGGTCCTGTCAATCGCGTTCCGTCCTGAGGCCGCGGAGTCGCCGATGATGGGCTACTACCAGGGCAAAGCGATGCAGGAGCGCATCTTCCGCCGACTCATCCCGGATGAGCGGCTGCTGATGTTCCGGTCCGCGCAGTGGTTCGAACTCGTCGACACGATGACGATCAAGGCAGGGCCGCTGCGTTTCGTGCCGAAGATGCGCGTACAGGCCCTGGCTGTCACCGAGGCGGCACGGATGATGGCCGAGGCCATCGACGCGCGCGAGCGCGGCGCCATCGAGGTTGCCGGTCCTGAGATCAGCGACTTCGCTGAGATCGCCCGCCGACTTGCCGCGGCACGTGCTCGGAAAGATGGGACCAGGCGTTCGAAGGTCGTGGGCATTCCCCTGCCCGGACCGATGGCCCGCGATGGACTCATCCCGCCCTCACCGAGGATGTCCGACGTGACCGTCGACGAATGGCTGCGCTCGGTCTGAGTCCCAGCTGAGGCGCCGAACCCGGTGCGAAGCGCTGACCCCGTTCCCAGCGCAGTGCCCCGAACACGGGGCAGGCGTATCATCCGTTCCGGAGGTTTACATGGATTGGATGGAATACGGGCTCAACTGGGTCGACGCAGTCAGGATCGTCGTCTCATGCGTGGCCTTCTACTTCGGGATCATTCTGCTCTTGCGCATCTTCGGCCAACGCACTCTGGCGAGCCTGTCGAGCTTCGATGTTGCCGCGATCATCGCCATCGGTGCGATCATCGGGCGGTCCATCCTCGGTGATACCCCGACTCTGGCCGCCGGCATCCTGGGTCTGGCGACCCTGCTGATCCTGCAGGCGCTCAGCGGATTCGGCCGACGCTTCGGTTTCGTGCGCAGCGTCGTCAACTCCCCTGCGGTGGTGCTCATGGCCGGCGCAGAGATCCTCACGGACAATCTGTCGAAGAGCCACGTCGACCATGACGAACTCATCGCCAAACTTCGTTCTGCCGGCATCCGCAACCGTGATGAGGTGGCGTGCGTGATCCTCGAATCGACTGGCCAGATCAGCGTCATCCGACGCGGTGGCCCGATCTCCGAGGAGATGCTCACCGGAGTCATCGGCGCCGACCGAGTGCCCCGCGACGGCTGAGACTCAGTCGAGCCCGAGGACCTTCGCACCGTTGGCCCACAACACCGAGCGCATCCAACCGTCACCGAGGCCCAGGGCGGCGAGCCCGGAGATCTGGTCGACGTACGGGTAGGGGATGTTCGGGAAATCAGAGCCGAGGATGACCTTGTCCTCAAGCCCGGCCAGGCGTTCGCGGTAGGCGGGGGCCACCTCGGCAGGGGAGGAGAAATACCCGGAGGCGAACATCGTCGTGTCGAGGAAGACATTGTCGAATCTCTCTGCGAGATCGGCGAATTCGTCGTACTCGGGCATGCCCATATGGGCGATGACGAATGTCAGCCGCGGGAACCGCTCGAGGACGTTCGCCACCGCCCGCGGGCCGGTGTACGTCCCCGGCAGCGGAGCGGATCCGGCGTGGATGACGATGGGCACGCTCGCTGCTTCGAGAGCCATCCACGCGGGGTCGAGGACCTCATCATCGGGTGAGAACACACCGACCTGAACGTGGACCTTGAACAGCTTCGCACCGGCGGCAAGCGCGGCAGGGACGTAGTCGGCCGATTCGGGTTCGGAATAGAGGGTGCCGCAGTGGATGACGTCGTCGTGAGCCGCGGCGAACTCGGCGTTCCATTCATTCAGCCACGCAGCCATCCCGGGCTTGTGCGGGTAGGTCAGGGCCGGGATGGCGCGCAGGCCGAGCTCGCGGACGATATCCAGGCGGGTGTCCGTGTCGAATCGGTAGTTGATCGGCCAGTCCCGGCCGTAGTTGTCCGCGGCATTGTCGAAGTACTCCCACACCTTGTCGAGCACGTTCTGCGGCAGGAAGTGGACGTGGATGTCGGCGAGTCCCGGTAGGCCGAGGGCGCGGACGTAGCCGGGGACCTCGGCATCGGAGCGCGGCGGAACGGTCATCGTATCGGGGACCTCGACGATACGACCGATCGTCGTCTCCGGGGCCGGGTTCGCAGTCGTACGGGCAGGTGAGGGGGTCTGAGTGGCTGCATCATCGGAGTCGTCCATGGCCCCACTCTATGACGTCGCAGTCCGGTCTTCAGCGCTCACCCATGCCCGCGGCATAGACTGCCCGCATGAGCCTGCGCGATCCGTTCACGATCCCCACTCCTTCCCAGGTCAGACCCGTGGGGCAGGCGCCATTCTGGACTCCGGGGCAGAGAGTGACCTGGACGTTCCGGCGTTTCGACTTCGACCGCGACCTCGCCGAGGTGGCCCGCCCGATGCGTGTCATCGCCGATGGGCCAGAGGGGTCCGTCCTGTGGTTGGCCGGGGGCACGCCGACGCAGGAGACCCGCATCGTCGGATGGGAAGACACGAATGCCCACGATGTGCCGTTGAAGGCACGGTTCCGTCCACCGGCCGAGGCGCCCACCAGGATCAATGTCGAGGGCACGTGGCGGGGTCGCGGAGTGCTCAAGATCGTCCCTCCCGAGGTTCCGTTCTCCGTGTGGGTGCTGCTCAAGGACGGCGGGGACGGTGTCGATCGTCCAGGGTCCGGCGGTATGCGGGTCGAGTGGTACATCAATCTTGAGACCACGCACCGACGCAATGCTGAGGCGCTGTTCACCAGCGATCACATCCTCGACATCACCTTCCCGCTCGTCTCGAGTCCCCTGCACGCTGAAGACGGTCGGCTGGATCCGACCGGTGCCGTCTTCAAAGACGTCGACGAACTCGCCGCGGCGGCGAACTACGGGGCGTGGCCGAAGGAATGGTCGGAGATCATTCGGGACAACGGCAGCCATCTGCTCGACCACCTCGGCGATTTCGGTTGGGCCTTCGACCCTGAATGGGAGACGGTGGCCCGCGAGTTGGCGGGGAACGCTCGATTGGGTGCCGCCTCGGTATCAGAAAAATCGTTCGATCAGGAACATCGGGCGATCCCGAATGGTTGTTATGACCGACACCATCGGTGATCGCCGCGGATGGGCCCGTCGCCTCAAAGGAGCACACCTGTGAAGAATGATCTGCTGCTGAAAGGAACCGCCTCCATGACGTCCAACCATCGGATTCGCCTGAACTCGCGCCCCGTGGGCGCTCCCACTGCAGAGAATTACCTGCTCGACGAGGTGCCTGTGCCGTCCCCGGGCGAGGGGCAGGTGCTGCTGCGCACTCTCTATCTCTCACTCGACCCGTACATGCGCGGGCGGATGTCGGACGCGAAGTCCTACGCCAAGCCCGTCGAAGTCGGCGATGTCATGGTCGGGGCCACCGTTTCCGAGGTCGTCGAATCCAATGCCGAGGGCTTCGCCGCCGGTGAGATCGTGCTCGGCTACGGCGGTTGGCAGGAGTACTCGGTCGAGTCGACCGGGCACCTGCGCAAGATCGACCCGGAGCTCGCTCCGATCTCCACGCACCTCGGCGTGCTCGGCATGCCCGGGTTCACCGCATATGCGGGACTGCTCGAGATCGGTCAGCCCAAGGAGGGTGAGACCGTGGCCGTGGCTGCAGCGACCGGGCCCGTCGGGTCCGTCGTCGGACAGATCGCGAAGATCAAGGGGGCGACCGCCGTCGGCATCGCCGGCGGCCCTGACAAGGTCGCCCACCTGCGTGAGCTCGGCTTCGACGTGGCGCTCGACCACCGCGCGGGCAATCTCAAGCAGGAACTGCGGGAATCGGTTCCGCAGGGAATCGATGTCTACTACGAGAACGTCGGCGGAGCCGTGTTCGACGCTGTGCTGCCGCGGCTGAACACCTTCGCCCGGGTTCCCGTGTGCGGACTCGTGGCCAACTACAATCTCACGAAGCTGCCGGATGGACCGGACCGTTCGGGTGCGCTCATGGGGCAGGTCCTGACGAAGTCGCTGCTGATCCGCGGCTTCATCCAGACCGAATTCGCCGAACGCCTGACCCCGCAGTTCCTGACGGACATGAGCGGATGGCTCAAGGAGGGCAAGGTCCGCTACCGCGAGGACATCCGTCCCGGTCTCGAGAAGGCTCCCGAGTACTTCAACGATCTGCTCACCGGCGGGAACTTCGGCAAGATGGTCATCGCTGTGGGTGCGGAGAGCTGAGACTGTCGGTTCACTACTGAGACCGCATAGAGGAGGAGGCGTCGACCAGTCCAGGTCGGCGCCGCCTCTTTCTTGCGTTGCGGTTCGTAACGCGGTTCAGTCCGGCAGGCACTCGGTGAGCTCACGCGAAATGAGCGAACACCTCGGCGGGGTCGAGACCGAAGCTCAGCGCAAGAGTGAGCAGGATGCGGGCCTTACGGGCGTCGAGGATTCCGGCGGGAATGAGGCCCGCCTCGAGGAGGCCGATCTCTCCGCCGGGATAGCTGTAGGTGCGGCGCAGGCTCACACCCGATCCCGTGCGGGAGGCGAGGACCACTGGCATGGCATCCGCCAGACGAGTCACTGCCGGCAGCAGCTCCTCGGGGACATGCCCTCCGCCGACGCCCGAGAGTACCGCACCGTCGAACCCGGATCCGGCGATGAGATCTAGCGTCTCTGTCGGTTCCCCCATCCCCACCTCGGCGAAGGCGACCTTGCTCAGCTGAGACGGATGGGACAGACCGGCGAATGGTGATGTCGGTGGTTGGGGCGCGTGCGGGAGGTGGAGATCGTCCTCGCTCAACCAGCCGATCGCGCCGAGGACAGGACCGGAGGTGAACGCCGCCGTCGAGGTGGTGTGCGACTTCGTCACGAACCTCGGATCGTGGACCTCGTCATTGAAAACAAGCGCGGCAGGCAGGTCGCTGACCTGGCTGGATAGGGCGGTGAGCGCGGCGGCCCGGACATTCGCCGGCCCGTCGGCTCCGGGCAGGGTCGGATTGCGCATGGCCCCGGTGGCAGCGATATGAGTGCCCGAGTCGTTGAGCAGCCAGAGTCCGAAAGCAGATTCTTCAAGGGTGTCGGTGCCCTGGGTGAGGACGATGCCATCGGCCTCGGACGAACGGGCGAGCTCGACGACGTCGAAGAGCATATCGAGGGTGACATTGGCGCTCGAGACCTGAGCGACCTGAGTGAAATCGGCCCGCAGATCCGGCCATAACTGGTCGAGACCCGCGGCCGCAGCGATCTCCGCGCCGCTGAGCGCTGGAGCAACCCCACCTGCGGCATCGGCGGTCGACGCAATGGTCCCGCCGAGAGCGGCCAAGAGCAGGTGAGGGGCGGTGCGCGGTGAGGTCTCAGGCATGTTTCGAGTCTAACGTCAGTCCGTGCGTCAGCGGCCTTTGCTAGTCTCCACGCATGGACCCCGATACCGTGCTTCGCCTGGCTCACGATCAAGCCATGCAGTACCCCTCGGTCGAACTCGACTACCCGTTCGGCCCGGACAATGCCGTGTACAAGGTGCGCGGGAAGATGTTCATGATGGCCTATGAACTGCGCGGGATCCCCAGCCTCAACCTCAAGATCGATCCCCTCGACGGAGAGGTGCTGCGAGACGTTTATGCGGAGATCTCACCCGGCTACCACATGAACAAGAAGCACTGGATCACTGTCGCAGGGGAGGGTGACGGCGGCGGGGACGGCAATGGGTCGGATGCGGCTGGCAACCGGCTCGATGCCGACCTTCTCCATGATCTCGTCCTCGAATCCTACTGTCTTGTCGTGGCCAAGATGCCCAAGAAAGACCGACCAGTCGACCCGGACACCTTCGGCGGTCGCGGTGACGACTGATGATTGATCCGACGAGAGCACCCGCTGACTTGGCCGAAGGCAATCATGACGGCTGAGCCCACGACAGCGGCAGCCGGGGACCGGCTGCCCCTGCGCCGTCACCAGAGTGAAGCGCTCACGACTCTGCGCGAGGGGGCCGCTGCCGATGAGCGCCGGTCCTGGATCGTTCTGCCGCCAGGTGCCGGCAAGACACGCGTCGGAGTTGAGCATGCGATCCACTTGCTCGATCGCAATCTCATCGAGCGAGTCGTGGCCTTCGGTCCGAACACAGCGATCCAAGGTCAATGGGCTAAGGAATGGAACCGCCTCGGCGATGGTCGTCCTCCTGCCGGAAGCACGCGCGATCTCACCCAGGCTTTCACTGCCCTCACCTACCAGTCTCTGGCCGTCTTCGACACCGACCGGGACGGCGTCGATCACGAAGAGGGCACGCGCAGCACTGATCAGGTCGAAGAACCCGACGACCGTGCGACCGATAACGGTAATCCAGGACCAGCCGGCAATCTGCTCGACTCCCTGGCCCCCGGTGGTCGGGCCCTCGTCGACAGCCTCGTCGCAGCCGGTCCGACGCTGCTCATCCTCGACGAATGCCATCACCTGCTCGAGGTCTGGGGGCGCCTGCTGTCGGACCTCCTCGCACTGCTGCCCGGTGTGTGGGTACTCGGACTCACGGCCACCCCACCGGCGACGATGTCGAGCCGACAACGGGAACTCGTTACCGACCTCTTCTCGGCCATCCGCTACTCCGCCTCCATCCCCGCGCTCGTCAAAGAAGGCGACCTCGTGCCCTTCGCCGACCTCGTCTGGGTAACCGAGCCGACCCGAGAAGAACGGGACTGGCTGTCGGCACAGGCCGAACGCCACACCGAATTCATCACCGGCATCCTCGACCCGGGACAGGGCACGATCGGACTGCTCGAATGGGTGGACCGACGATTCCTCGGCGATCGTGCCGAATCCGTGAGCTGGCAGTCCATGAGTCGGCAGCGTCCCGAACTCTGCGATGCGGCACTGCGCCTCCACCACGCGGATCTGCTGCGCCTTCCGCCCGGAGCGAGGCTCGGCGAACAGCACCGTCGCGACCCCGATCCGGACGACTGGGCACGACTCATCGAAGACTGGATGCGCCACCGCCTGCTCGTCTCAGATGATGCGTCCGACCAGGACCTCGCCGAGGAGATCCGCCGACGACTGCCTGCGATCGGCTACCGCTGGACCCGCCACGGAATCGTTGCTGGCCGGTCACCGATCGACCGGGTCCTCTCCCACTCGGCGGCGAAGCCGCGCGCCTGCGTCGACATCGTGGCCGCCGAAGCCGCCAACCTCGGGGATCACCTGCGGATGCTCGTCCTCTGCGACTTCGAATCCGCCACCGCAACTCTGGCCGCCGATATCCGAGATGTCCTCGACGAACGATCCGGATCCGCACTTCTGACCCTGGAGACCTTGGCCCACGACGCGCAGACAGCACATCTGAAACCGATGCTCGTCTCCGGCCGCACCGTCGCGGGGCCACCGGACGTCCTGCATAAGCTGATCGAATTCATCTCCGCCGACAATGCTGGACTCGCCGGCCGGCTGAGTGTTACTGATCCCGTCGCCGGAGTCAGTCGCATCGACGGGCGTTGGACGAGCCGAGACTGGGTGCCGTATGTGACCTCGTTCTATGCCTCCGGGTTGACGCAGGTGCTCATCGGCACCCGAGCGCTTCTTGGCGAAGGGTGGGACGCACCGGCCGTGACCGGACTCATCGACCTCACCAGCGCGACCACCCCGACCGCCGTGACGCAGACCCGTGGACGGGCACTGCGCGAAGACCCGACGTGGGCAGACAAAGTCGCATTGAACTGGACCGTCGTGTGCATCAGCCCAGATCACCCGCGCGGAGGCCAGGACTGGAACCGTCTCGTGCGCAAACACGACGGCTTCTTCGGCACTGACTCAAGTGGAGAGATCGTCGACGGAGTCGCCCATATCGACCCAGTGTTCTCGCCGTTCCACCCGCCCGAGGACGACATCGACGCCATCAATGCGCGGATGACCCGACGGTCCCAATCTCGTGCCGAGATAGCCGAACGGTGGCAGGTCGGCACGGACTACCGCGACGAGGAGCTGCGATCGGTGCGCATCGTCGCAGCCGATGTCGACGGCGCAGTGTCCGATCCGGGCCGAGTTGAGATCGACGACTCGTCTGACCGGGAAGCGGGCGCCCGTACGGATGCCGTCCCTGACATTGCCGGTGCCGAAGCCGACTTCGAGGGCATCATCCCGATGCCGCGGCACCGTGACGGTGATCCAGGTAAGATCCTTCCCTTCACTCTCCGCACCCCGCTTGTCATCGTCTGGGCGGCGGTGGGTCTCCTCATTGCCGCAGCAGCAGTGCTCAGCAACGGAGTCGCGGCGTGGGTCTTCGGCCTCATCGCGGCCGGGCTGTTGGTGAGCCTGCCTGCTGTCCTCACCGTTGCCGGCGGTCGCCGGCGGCGCGTCTATGGGGCTGCCCCAACCGTTGCGCAGATCGCCGGTGCCCTCGCCGAGGCACTGCAGACTCTCGGTCTGAGCAGCGCGGGTGCCGACGCGGTGCAGATGACGATCGACGTACGCGGTGACCTGCGGTGCCACCTCGACGCGGACCCCGCCTCGGCGGAGGTCTTCGCGCTCGCCCTCGACGAAGCCGTGTCACCGATCGGCGATCCCAGGTACCTGCTGCCGAGCTGGCGACTGCCGAGTCGTGCCGATGGGCGGTACGGATGGTTGACCCAGATGCGATGGGGATTCGGCGCCACTCAGAAAGCCGACCCGATCTGGGTCGGTGTGCCCACGGTGCTGGGGACGAAGAAGGAACGTGCGGTGACCTTCGCTGATGCCTGGGACACCTGGATCGGAGGAGGCGACCCGACCTACACCCGCAATCCCGACGGGGCCGGCATTCTCGTGGCCGTGCGCGGAAGCGATCCGTGGGGGAAGACCTCGGTGCTGCGCATGCGCTGGCGTTGACCGCCGAATTGGCGCGCACCCGCCTAGGCGCAGAGAATAGTTTCTATGTCCGCCCTGTCATCCGCGCTCGCCTACCGGCGACTGCTCGAATCGAATGCCACCCTGCGCATGCTCCGGGCCGACAACCTCGCTGTCATGGCCGGAACTCTTGACGCTCATCTCGGCAAGCCCGGCACCAGGATGAACACCGAGGATCTGCACGAAAGCATCGACGCCGACCTCGAAGAGCTCCGCGACCACTTCGACCTCTCGCTGCGGACAGCGAAGGCCTACTGCGATGACTGGCGACGCGCCGAGATCCTCGTCCGCCGTCCCGCCACCGCCGCCAGAGGCGAAACCTACGAACTCTCCGCCGCCGGCTTCGATGCCATCCGCATGCTCGAGCAGCTGCGCACCCCACCACAGACCGCCACCGAATCCCGGCTGGTCAGCCTCGCACAATCCGTGCGACAGCTGGCCATCGACACCGACCCGGACAGCTCTCGCCGCCTCGCCTCCTTGCGCGCCGAACGCGACCGCATCGACGCCGAGATCGCCCGTGTGCGCCGCGGCGATCCGCGCTCGGTCGTCCTCGACAGGCGCCGCGCGAACGAACGCGTCTCCGACATCCTCCAGCAGGCGCAGGGACTGCCCGCCGACTTCGCCCGCGTGCGCGCCCGCTTCGAAGAACTCAACCAGGAGCTGCGGGTCTCGATCCTCGCCGCCGAGGACTCCCAGTCCCAGGTACTCGACGAAGTGTTCCGCGGCGTCGACCTCATCGAATCCTCCGACGAAGGTCGGACGTTCTCGGCGTTCTCCGCGCTCGTCCGCGACCCCGAACAGTCAGCGGCCTTCGACGACGACATCGCCGCCATCCTCGACCGGGACTTCTCCGCCACCCTCTCTCTGACCACCCGTCGTTCCCTGCGCACCCTGATGCGCCAGATGAAGGACGGGTCCCACGAGGTCTCGGACATCCTCACCGAGTTCGCCCGTGGCCTGCGCCGCTACGTCCACTCCCACGAATTCCAACGCGACCGCGTCATGCGCACTCTCCTCCAGGAGGGTCTCGCCGCGGCCGCACCTGTGTCGCAGGAGCTCAAACCCTACGACGAGATCGGCCTCGACCTCGAACTCTCCAGCGTCTCACTCGGCAGCGTCGGCGAGGTCATCCTCCACGACCCCGAGGAGTTCAACGCCGGAGCGGAACTCGGCGAGGCCACGGACTCCGAGATCGACTTCGCCGAGCTCATCGCAGTCGCCCGCGAATCCGAGATCGACTTCGCCGAACTCACCGAGAACATCAACTCCGTCGTCACCTCCGCCCACGAGGCCTCCGTCGCGGAGGTGCTCGAAACCTTCCCCGCCACACAGGGTCTGGCCAGCATCGTCGGCCTGTTGTCCCTGGCCAGCACCTATGGCCACGTCGATGTCGGCAACCGCGAAATCCTCACCTGGGCCGGCGTCGACGGCATCGTCCGCACCGCCGCGATCCGCCGCCACTACTTCACCGAAGGCATCACCCTATGAGCCCCACCCACCACGACAACGACACAGCCCCCGCCGAGGTGAGGGCCGCCTCGGCGAGGGAATCCACCGATTCCGCGGACGACCTCAGCCACAACCCCAGCGGTCTGTGGTCCGGTGACACCGGGACGCTGGGAGAGCGCACCCGCCGAGTGCTGCTCGAACTGCTCAAAGGGCCGTATGTGTCCGGGACGCAGGCCCCGCAGCTGTGGGCAGCCCTCGTCGCGGACGAGAGCCTCGTCCGTTCGCGCCTGCACGATCTGTTCCTCGACCTCGTCATCGACCGGGTCGACGAATTCGCATTCACCCGCAAGATCGTCACCGACGAAATCGACGCACCAGCCGCGGTACGCAGCGAACGACTCACCTTCCTCGACACGGCAATGCTGCTCGTGCTCCGGCAGCTGCTGTTGGCCGCGCCGGGGGAGAAGCGCGTCATCGTCGACCGCGAAGAGGTCTATGAACGCCTTGCGATCTACCGCACCGGCGACGAATCGACCTTCCAACGCAACCTCAACGGCGCGTGGTCGCGGATGAGCAACCGGCTGCGCGTACTCCACAAAGCCGGTGAAGACCGCTTCGAGATCTCCCCGATGGTGAAGTTCCTCATCGACGAGGACCGCGTGCGCGAGCTCATCGCCGTCTACGAACGCATCGCCGCCGGTGAAACCGATGCCGGTGAGATCGACGCTGACGAGATGGATGACGGTGAGGACTCCATCGCCGAGGCGGTCGTGGACAACGCCGACACCGACGCATTCGATGCCGATACCGACATCGACGCCGACACCGAGGAGGACGAAGCGTGACAGAGGCACTCTTCCCGCTCGACGCGGCGTTCGTCGCGGACCAGGCGCGTGCTCGCGGGGCGAACCGACCCGACGTCGGCAGCCAGTGGCGCCTGAGCGAGATCCAGATCGCGAACTGGGGCACTTTCGACGCCGACATCCACCGCATCCCCGTCTCCCACAAGGGCCACCTCATCACCGGGCCCTCGGGTTCGGGCAAGTCCTCCCTCCTCGACGGAATCGCCGCAGTGCTCACCCCGGACAAGTGGCTGCGCTTCAACGTCGCCGCTCAGACCGCGGGCGCCCGCCTCGACCAGCGCAGCCTCGTCAGCTACGTCCGCGGAGCCTGGACTCGCACCGCGGATTCCGAAGAGGACCGGGTCGTCAGCAAATACCTGCGTCCACGCGCCACCTGGAGCGGAATCGTCCTCCGCTACGACAACGGCAGCGACAAGCCCCTGTCGCTGGCGCGACTCTTCTTCATCAAGGGATCGGGCACGAAAGCGACGGACCTCTCCGACGCCTGTGTCCTCGAGCGCGCGGACCTCGACCTCTCCGACCTGCAGCACTACGCCCGGTCCGGACTCGAGACCCGCAAACTCAAAGCCGACCATCCTGATGCGGTGGTCACCTCGAACGGCCATCACGGGAAGTTCTATGCACGGATGCGCAAGACCTTCGGCATGGCCGACGAGTCCGCACTCCAGCTGCTGCACAAGACACAGTCGGCGAAGAGTCTGGACAGTCTCGACCGGCTCTTCCGGGACCATATGCTCGAAAGTCCGGTGACCTTCGACCTGGCCGAGACAGCCGTCGCTCAGTTCGGTGACCTCAAGGACGCTCATGACCATGTCGTCGAACTGCGCAAACAACGCGACCATCTGCTGCAGCTGCGCGAAGCCGCCTCCCGTTTCGAGACCGCCAACGACATCGCCGCGAAGTCGATCGCGCTCAGCGAAGCTCTGCTGCCGTACCAGAAGCGGCGCGAGCTCGATATCCTCCGCGCCGACCTCTCGGCGCTGACGCGGCAGACCGTTGAACTCGAAGTCACCGCTGACCGCGCCAAACGTGATTTCGACGCTGCCGTCGACGAATACGACTTGGCCAGACGGGCTACTTTGGAGCTCGGTGGTTCCGAAGCCGAACACCTTCAGCAGCGTATCGATACCGCCGAAACCGAACGCCGTGCCATCGCCGAACGTTGGGCAGGACTGGCCCGTCAGCTCGAGCAGGCCGGCATCGAGCACGCCCCGACCACAGCCGCCGAATTCGCCGAACTCCAGGCTCAGATCGCGTCCAGCCTCGACGACGACACACAGGTCGCCGGCCCCAGCCATGCCGATCATGACAGGTTCTCCCAGGCGCGGGCGAAGGTCCGCGAACTCGAAGGGGAGATCGAATCCCTGCGGCGGTCCGGTTCGACCGTGCCGAACAACCTCATGGCGATCCGATCCGAGCTTGCCGCCGGCACCGGCTTGAGCGAGAAAGCGCTGCCGTTCGCAGCCGAACTCATCGAAGTCGACCCCGACGAAGCCCGGTGGACAGGTGCCATCGAGAGGGTGCTGCGGCCCATGGCACTGACCGTCCTCGTCCGTTCTGAGAACCTCTCTGCTGTGCGCACCTGGGTGGACTTCCACCGCATCCGCGGACGCCTCGTCTTCGAAGAAGTCCCACACTCGGTGCCGAGCCCGCGCCCCGTCGGCAGTGAGAAGTCGCTGTTCACCAAGGTGCACGTCTCGGACACCGGCTTCGGCGACTGGGTTCGGGCCACCTTGTCCGAACGTTTCGACTTTGCCTGCGTCGACCGTCCCGACGAGCTCGACGACCACCCCCGCGCCGTCACTGTCAAGGGCCAGATCAAAACCTCACGCACCCGGTACGAGAAGGACGACCGGAGGGCTATCGACGATCGCAGCCAATGGGTCCTCGGGGACCGCGAAGCGAAACTCGAAGCCCTCGTCGAATCGCTCAAAGAGGCCCAGGCTGAACTGGCCGCCGCTGAACAGGTCGTCGCGGCTGCCGACGCCGAATCCGCACAGGCTCACCGCCGCCGTGGCATCCTCGCCGGTATTCGCGAACAGTCGTGGCGAGACGTCGACCGAGACGGAGCGGCCGAGAAGGTCGCAACTCTCGAACGACAGCTGGTCGAACTCGAAGACGCCGACGGCGACCTGCAGCAGGCAATCGGTGCCGAACGTGAGGCGAAGGCGGTCAAAGACGCGGCCGAGACCGCGAAGTCCGAAGCCGACTATGCCCTGCGCCGGGCGAACGAAGAATCGACGGGACTGCGCTCGAACATCACCCGGATCGAGGACGACGTGAACTCCGGTCGCGTTGCGGAAGTCGACAGCCACCTCGGCGAGCTTTTGGACGAACGATTCCGGAAGATCCAACGCAGCATCAAGCGGGAGAACCTCGCCGAGGTGGGCCAGCAGGTCTCGCAGGTGCTGCAGGAGGAGAAGGACCGGGCGCAGGCCGAAGCAAGTCGGTCGGGGCAGTCCGTGACCCGGCTGGCCGCCGAGTTCAAGGCCGCATGGCCGTCGGTATCGTCCCAGCTCACAGCCGAAGTCGATGATCGTCGCGCCTACCTGTCGATGCTCGATGAGATCCTCGCGCACGGTTTGCCCGATCATGAGAACCGGTTCCGGGAGCTGCTGCAGCAGCGGTCCCGAGACCTCATCGGCGAACTCCTCAACGAGATCCATGCCGCTCCCCGGGAGATCGAGGACCGGGTCGCGCCGATCAACTCCTCCTTGCTGCGCTCGCAGTTCGACGAGGACCGGTACCTGCGGCTGAAGGTCAAGACCCGTCGGTCCGAGACCGTCAACGCCTTCATCGCCGATCTCCGACTCGTGGCGAGCGGAAGCTGGGGCGAGGACGATATGGAGACCGCGGAGAGGAAGTACGACACCCTCGCCGAGGTGATGCGCCGATTCGCGTCCAGCGAGCATGTCGACAAGGTCTGGAAGTCTCAATGTCTGGACACACGCCTGCACGTGAGCTTCCTCGCCGAGGAGATCGACGACCACGGGCGTGCGCACGCGACCTACGATTCGGGTGCGGCGATGTCCGGAGGTCAGCAGCAGAAGCTCGTGATCTTCTGCCTGGCGGCAGCGCTGCGATATCAGCTCGCCGACCCGGATGAGGCGATCTCGAAGTACGGCACGATCATCCTCGACGAGGCCTTCGACAAAGCTGACACCCGCTATACCAGAATGGCTCTCGATATCTTCATCGAGTTCGGATTCCACATGGTGCTGGCGACTCCGCAGAAGCTGCTGCAGACGATCGAACCCTATGTGGGAGCGGCCACATCGATCGAGAATCCGAGCCGGCAGAAGACCCTGACCTCGACGATGGTGTGGGACGAGTCGGAGCTGGACGGGGCTGGAGCTGAGTCGGTCTCGGAGCCAGAGTCGGCTGATGGCGCGGACGAGGAGTCGGCTGCCCGATGACGATGCTCTCTGTCGCCGAGGCTCGGACGAAGGCACGTGCACGCCTGAGTTCGTCCATGGCCTCGTGGGCGGCGGAGGCGACAGGTGAGGTGCGTGTTGAGATCGCCCTCAAACCACCGACGGAGAAGCAGGTGCTCTCCGATCAGGCTGCCGCCGCGAACTGGGCCGGCAGTTGGCGGGCGGTCCGGGAGCATGCGGGCGCACCTGCAGAGCTCGAGGTCGATTGGGAAGAACGCAGTTGGGTCCGCGTCGGCAGGCAACGCGTTCCGGTCCGACTGCGACTGTTGACCCCGGATGCAGTGGCCGCTTTCGTAGGCGGCGACACCGCTCGAGAATGGCGGAGGCTTCGAGACCGTGCCGTCAGCATCCGGCAGCGACTCGGGTCCGTATCGAACGGCATCGCGGCGACTCGCGACTCGGACGCGGAGGCCAGCTCGGACGGGGACTCCCTTGCCGCGGCGATACGTTCCCAGTCGAAGCGGATCCTCTCCTTGTCCGACGCTGCGTTCGCTACTGTGATCGACGTCGTCGACTGGCTGTGCACCCATCCGCTCGGATCGCTGCGACCCAGACAGCTGCCCATCCGCGGGGTGGACTCGAAATGGTTCGAGACCCACCGCAGCCTCGTCACCGCCCTGCTCGGAGGGATCGGCCACGCCCATGCGGTGACCGTCCTCGACGCCGAACCGCGACTGCGGCTGCGTATCCTCGACGGGACCCTGATCGGCGCCGTGGACCATGAGGTCACCGTCGATCGCACCTCGGTCAGAGCAGCCGCCGCGCCCCTCGACGATGTGACCGCTCCGATCTCCCAACTCGGTCGACTGCCCATATCGCCGAGGCTGGTCTTCGTCTTCGAAAACCTCGAATCCGTGCTCGCCATGCCGAATTGGCCGGGTGCCGTGGCCGTACACGGCTCCGGATATGCCGTCGACGGGGTCGCTCGATTGGGCTGGATCGCCGGTGCGCGCGTGCTCTATTGGGGCGACCTCGACTCCCATGGGTTCGCGATCCTCAACCGCCTGCGCAGCCACCTGCCGGAGGTCGAATCCGTGCTCATGGACGAAGCAACACTGCTCGCGCACGAGGATCTCTGGGTACCGGAACCGAAGCCGAGCACCGGCACTTTCGCGCATCTCACCGGCACGGAGGAACGTGCCCTCGAACGACTACATGCTGAAGGAGACGTCCGGCTCGAACAGGAACGCATCCCGTGGGATACGGCTCTGAACCGGCTGCGGACCGCGGCCGAGGTGGAGTCCTCGGGCCACCTCGGCGAAGGAACGGGACGTGGCGTGGGAACGGAGCACCACCTCGGCGAGGGCCTCGATGACGACCGATAAGCCGCGCGGGGGACTGACCGCCCTCTGCGTCGCCGAACTGGTGTGCTGGGGCCTGCTCTACTACTCTCTGCCGGTGGCGGTCACCCCGATCTCTGACGATATGGGCTGGAGCCACACGACGGTGACGGCGGCGCTGACAGTCGGGCTCATCGTCTCAGCGCTCATGGGACCCAGCGTCGGGCGGATGCTCGACCGGCACGGCCCGCAGCTGATCATGGGTGCGGGTACGGCCATCGGAGTTGTCGCCCTCGGGCTCGTCGCGATCGCGTCGAATCTCGCCGTGTTCTTCGCCGCCTGGATCCTCGCCGGATTCGCCCAGGCAGCGACGCTCTACCCACCAGCTTTCGCCGTCATCACCCGCTGGTACGGGGCGGAACGGACGAAGCCCCTGACGACGATCACGCTCGTCGGCGGGCTCGCATCGACGGTCTTCGCCCCGATCATCGCCTGGCTCATCGACAGCCTCGGCTGGCGGGGAACCTACGGTGTGCTCGCCGGATTGCTCGCCGTCCTCGCGCTGCCGATGCACCTGTTCTTCCTCAACCGCACCTGGACCGACGAGGCGGCCGCGTCCACAGTGAAGCCGAGCCGGGCCGAACTGCGCCAAGTCACTCGTCACCCGCGTTTCATCACCCTGCAGATCGCCGTCGCGATCGCGACGTTCACCCTCTTCGCGGTGACGATCAACATCATCCCGCTCATCATCGAACGCGGTGCCGATTACAGTCTGGCGGCCATCGCCCTTGGCCTCGTCGGCTTCGGTCAGGTGGCGGGACGATTCGGCTACCCGAGTCTGGAACGGCACTCGTCGACGCGGTCGCGGACAGTCATCCTCTTCGCCTCGGGCGCGGTCGGACTGTGGCTGCTCGCCCTGGTTCCCAGCCCGATCTGGCTGCTCATCGGCATTGCCATGCTCGCCGGCGGAGTCCGCGGCTGCATGACATTGCTGCAGGCCACGGCGGTCTCCGATCGGTGGGGAACGAAGAACTTCGGAGCCGTCAACGGCGTCTTCGTCGCCCCGATCACCGCGGGCACGGCGCTCGCACCGGTCGCCGGTCCGGCGCTGGCCGGGGTACTCGGCGGGTACCCGATGATGGCGGTGACCATGGCCGGACTGCTCACGCTGGCGACCCTGCTGTCTGCGCGGACGTGAGGGGAGCTGCTCTGGTTCAAGCGTCAGGACGGTCGCGAGAGCACCCTCAGCAAGCGTGAGTTGATGAAGAGGCGGTCTCTGCCGACTTTGACGGTGTCCAACATCGACTGAGACACGAGCTCATTCAGCCATTTGGAAGCCGTTGGTCGAGAGACCTCACTGCGCTCGATGACATCGACGATTCGGCAATAGGGGCGCTCGAACAGAAGGTCGAGTATGTCGGAGTTGGCACCGATCGCTGTCTTCGCTTTCATTTCCAAGCGGAAGTCTTCCTGAAGTGCTTGGACCTTGTCGATGAGATCAAGCGTGAGGTTCGCTGTCTGTCGGACTCCTTCGAGCATGAAGAGAATCCACTCTTCCCACGCCGAATCTCTCGTGACCTCCAGCAGGAGTCGGTAATATTCATTCTTGTTTTCGATGATGTACCGGGAAAGATACAGCACCGGTTCCCGTAGAAGTTCGGATTCGATCAGCATGAGTATGTTGAGAATTCGTCCGGTCCGACCGTTCCCATCCGGGAATGGGTGAATGGCTTCGAAGTGGTAGTGAGCTGCCGCCATGACTACCAGGGGGTCGAGCTTGTGCTCCCCGTGTACAAAGCGTTCCCAGTCATTGAGTTTATCGGCGATGACGCTGGGGCCGTCCGGTGGAGTGTATCGAACAGTGTGTGCGATTGGGTCTCCGATGAATGTGCCGGGAAGATCGCGGATGTGCATGTCTCGGCCGTTGACGCTCGAACAGACCTGTGTTGCAGTAATGGTGGACAAAGGGCGAGAGTCCAGTGCGGCGATCCCTGTGTAGAGCGCGGTTCTGTAGCGAAGGGTCTCGCGTGTTGCAGGGTTGGCATGAGTGCTCTCTACCGAAGCAAGTTGGAACAGTTCATCTGTAGTCGTCACGATGTTCTCGATTGCCGAGCTCGCCTGTGCTTCGAGCAGTGTGACCGCGTTGAGCAGTATCGACGGATTGGGTAGGCGGTGCACCGCTTGATCGAGCGCGGCCAACCCGGCCCGTGCCTCTGTTGTCGCTTTGAGGACCTCACGGGATTCGAGCTTCTCAACCGGTGGTTCTTGCAGTTCATTGTATGGCTCAGTCGGTGTCCACATATGACAAGTCTATTGCCACGTTCATCGAACATGTAAAAAAATCGAAGAATTTTTTACACGTTTCGGAGATATGGCAAATTGCTTGACACATCATCGGGGCACTTCTGCGAACCTCCTGGCAACCACCTCGTCGGAGGATTCCATGCATGCAAACCCATCCGTCAGCGCCGCCTCGGCGAGGTTATTCCCGCATCCTTGGGTGAGGAATCGGACAGCCGCTCTGCTGGACTTCGGGGCTAGACTGAAAGCGCGGTCAAGGCCTCGAGCGTGGGGCCGCCCCTGCCGGGGCTGTGAATGCGCCCCGGTGCCATGGTTCAACGGAAGGAAGTCAATGCCCACCGTCGCCAGAAACATCGTCGATACCCTCGTCGCCAGCGGAGTCAAGCGCGTCTACGGCATCCCGGGAGATTCGCTCAACGGTTTCACCGATGCCCTCCGCGTGAACCCGCAGCTCGAATGGGTTCACGTCCGTCACGAGGAGGCCGCTTCCTTCGCCGCCAGCGGCGAGGCCGCACTGACCGGTGAGCTCGCGGTCTGCGCCGGCAGCTGCGGGCCCGGCAACCTGCACCTCATCAACGGTCTCTTCGATGCCCAACGTTCGCGGGTTCCCGTGCTCGCCATCGCCGCACAGATCCCCAGCGACGAGATCGGCTCGAACTACTTCCAGGAGACCCACCCGACCGAGCTGTTCCGCGATTGCAGTGTCTATGTCGAGAACGTCTCCTCGGCAGAGCAGATGCCCCGACTGCTGCGCATCGCCATGCGTGAGGCCATCGAGCAGCGCGGCGTGGCCGTCCTCGTCATCCCCGGTGATGTCGGGCTGGCCGACATCGATGCCGCCGCCGAGGTGGTCAAGGCCTACCCATCGCGCATGATCCCCGCGGATTCCCAGATCGAAGCCGCAGCCAAGGCGCTCAACAAGAGCAAGAAGACGACGATCCTCGCCGGTGCCGGCACCGAAGGTGCGCACGACGAACTGCTCGCCATCGCCGAGAAGCTGCAGGCCCCAATCGTCCATTCGCTGCGCGGCAAGGAATTCGTCGAGTACGACAACCCCTATGACGTGGGCATGACCGGCCTGCTGGGCTTCTCCTCCGGCTACGCCGCGCTCAAGGACTGCGACACTCTGCTCATGCTCGGCACCGACCTGCCCTACCAGCAGTTCTACCCCGACGATGCCACCGTCATCCAAGTCGATGTGCGCGGATCCCAGATCGGCAGGCGCACGAAGGTCGACATTCCGCTCGTCGGAACGGTCGCCGACACTGTCGAGGCGCTGCTGCCGAAGATCAAGGCCAACCGCAGCAGCACGCATCTGAAGTCCCTGACCAAGCACTATCAGAAGACCCGCAAGGACCTCGACGAACTGGCCACACCGTCGAAGCGGACGATCCACCCGCAGTACCTGACCCGGCTGATCGACGAGATGGCCGATGACGACGCGGTCTTCGTCCCCGACGTCGGATCACCTGTGGTGTGGGCGGCCCGCTACCTGACGATGAATGGCAAGCGCCGCCTCATCGGCTCCTTCAGCCACGGATCGATGGCCAATGCCCTGTCCCAAAGCGTCGGCGTGCAGTCGGCGTTCGAAGGCCGGCAGACCATCGCGCTCGCCGGCGACGGCGGACTGGCCATGCTGCTCGGTGAGCTCATCACGCTCACCCAGAATAAGCTGCCGGTGAAGACTGTCGTGTACAACAACTCCTCGCTCAACTTCGTCGAGCTCGAGATGAAGGCCGCCGGTTTCGTCACGTTCGGCACGGACCTCGACAACCCCGACTTCTCCACCATCGCCGAGGCGGTCGGGATCAAGGGCTTCCGCGTCGAGAAGTCCAAGGACCTGCCGAAGGTCGTCAAGGAATTCCTCGCTTACCCGGGGCCTGCGGTCCTCGACGTCGTCACCGAACGTCAGGAGCTGTCGATGCCGCCGTCGATCACCGTGGAGCAGGCCAAGGGATTCGCGCTCTACGCCATCCGCACGGTGCTCTCGGGCAAGGGCGACGAACTCATCGACCTCGCCCGGACGAACATCCGCCAGCTCTTCTGACGAGTACGCGCCGAGAAACGGGCTGAGCGCCGAAACACGGGTAGCACACCCGAGCCTCGACGCTCCACCCGTTTCTCGATGAAACCAGTGCCGGCTCTTCAGCCCAGTGAATAGGGTGCCAGGGCCTGAGCGGTGACGAGGGCGGCGGTCATCGCCTCATGCCCCTTGTCCTCGACGGACCCCTCGAGCCCGGCACGGTCGAGCCCCTGCTGTTCGGTATCGCAGGTCAGCACGCCGAAGCCCACGGGCTTGCCGGAGTCGATGGCGACCCGATTGAGTCCGTCGGTGGCCGCTTGGCAGACGTAGTCGAAGTGCGGAGTGCCGCCGCGGATGACCACGCCGAGGGCGACGACTGCGTCGAAATGATCGGCCAGCCGGGCAGCGGCGACGGGCAGTTCGAAGCTGCCGGGCACACGGATGAGCGTGGCCCCAGCCCCGGCCTCGGCGGCGGCGCACTGGGCTCCGTCGACGAGTCCGTCCATGATCTGGGTGTGCCAGGAGGCGGCGACGATGGCAACGCGCAGGTCAGCGGCATCGACGGTGAGTTCTGGTGCTCCGGAATGAGCCATGGATGTGTCCTTTGTTCGAAGGCTCCGCAGAGCCTGGTTCGTGTCTGGTGTGATTTCGCCGGTGACGCGGCGCCCTCGCCGAGGCGGCTGCCGCACCCGAGGGGTCGTTCGGTCCCAGCCTCGCCGAGGCGACCGAGTTTCAGCTGGCGACGGCTCCAGCGGTGCCTGCACCTGTGCCGGACGTGCCCGTGACCTCCGGCAGCGAGAGCACATGGTGCATGCGTTCGCGCTTGGTGGACAGGTAGCGGGTGTTCTCCGGCCGCGCCGCGACTTCGAGCGGAACCACCGCTTCGACCGTGATGCCGAGTTCCTCGAGGGCCGATGTCTTCGCCGGATTGTTCGTGAGCAGGCGGATGCGAGTCAGCCCGAGGGAGCGCAGGATCGCTGCCGCGGCACGGTAGTCGCGGGCGTCGTCGGTGAACCCGAGGTCCCGGTTCGCATCCACGGTGTCCCGCCCCAGATCCTGCAGGGCGTAGGCGCGCAGCTTGTTGCTCAGCCCGATTCCGCGACCCTCGTGACCGGTCAGGTAGAGCACCGCCCCGCCGTGTTCGGCGATGAGGTCGAGCGCCAGGTCGAGCTGCTCACCGCAGTCGCACCGGTGCGACCCGAAGACGTCCCCGGTCAGACACTCCGAATGCAGGCGCACGAGCGGTGCCTGACCGTCGGCACCGGATTCCGGGGATCCCGCGAATACGCCGAGGTGGTCATGCCCGTCGATTGTGAATGCGCGGGCCCGCAGGCTGCCGTGTTCCGATGGCAGCGCGACCTCCGCCGTCGCCTCGAACGATTCGTCCTCACCGGGAGCACCGGCCGCCGTCGCCGAGGCGGCCGTCTCGGCGCGGGAATCATCCGCGGCCGACGACGCGGCCGCTGAGACGGCGGCAGCGGAGCCGCTCGATGCGTTCCCGTCCCGTTTGTCGAGGTAGGAGATGAGCTGTTCGATCGAGACCATGACGAGGTCATTGGCATCGGCGAAGTCGCGTACTGCGTCGAAGCGCATCATCGACCCGTCGTCGTGGACCACTTCGCCGATCATCGCCACCGGCTGCGCGCCGGCCAAACGCGCGAACTCGACCCCGGCCTCGGTGTGGCCGGGGCGCTCCCGGACACCGCCGTCCTTCGCGATGAGCGGGAAGACATGGCCGGGCCGCGAGATCTCCGCCGGATCAGGGTGGACAGCGGCGAGGACTCGACCGGTCTCGGCGCGTTCGGCGGCGCTGATGCCCGTGGTCACCCCGACCGCGTCGCAGCTGACCGTGTAGGCGGTGCCCTTCGGGTCCTCGTTGTCGGTGACCATCGGGGGCAGACGCAGGGTAGCGGCTCGGTCGGCGGTCATGGGTGCGCAGATGACGCCCGAAGTGTGTCGGACGAAGAAGCCCATCGTCGTGGGATCAGCGAACTCGGCGGCCATGATGAGGTCACCCTCGTTCTCCCGGTCCTCATCATCGACGACGAGGATGGGCCGGCCGGCGGCGACGGCTGCGATGGCCGCATCGATGGGATCGAGGCGGCTGGCGTGAGCGATGGGATCAGTCATGATCGACTCCTTGCTGGGTGGTGGTGCGGAAGGACAGGAGACGCGCGGTGTACTTCGCGAGCACGTCGACCTCGACGTTCACGGCCGCGCCGACCGGCAGCTCGCCGAACGTCGTGTGCGTGAGTGTGGCCGGGATGAGGCCGACCTCCACCCACGCGGAGGATGCGCTCGGCTCGGACACGGCCGTCAGGGTCAGTGACACCCCGTTGAGAGCGATTGAGCCTTTGATTGCGGTCAGTGGAGCGAGCTCGCTCGGGATCCCGATGCGCAGAGTCGACCAGTCGGGACGGTCGGTGCGGTCGAGGAGTTCGCCCCGGCCGTCGACGTGTCCTTGGACGACATGGCCGTCGAAGCGCCCCGAGGCGGGTGTGCAGCGCTCCAGATTGACTCGGTCGCCCGTGCCCAGAGTGCCGAGCCCGGTCAGGCGGAGGGTCTCGCCCATGACCTCGGCGGTGAAGAGGCCGGGGCGCTGTTCGGTGGGCCGCCTCGTCGAGGTCAGGCAGACGCCGTTGACGGCCAGCGAACCGCCGAGCTCGAGGTCGGCGACGAGGGAGCCGACGTCGATGGTGATCGCGGCCGAATCGTTCGTGTGCTCGATGGTCTCGACGGTGCCGAGTCCTTCGATGATTCCGGTGAACATGTGACTCCAGATTCTTAAGCGGTGGTCGGTGGTGGCTGTGGGAGTGCGGCGGCTAGGTAACTGATTCGGGTAAGCCGGTTGAGTCAGGCCCCGGATCCGCAGTGGCGAAATGCAGCAGGAAATCCGGGCCGAGCAGCGACACCGCCGGTGTCTCCGTGTCGTCGGGGATCAGCTGCAGCGCATCGGACAGGGTGCCGATGTCCAAGCCGTCGACGCTGCTGCGGCCGGGTCCGATGAGCATCGGAGCCTGATAGCAGAAGACCTCGTCGACGACCCCGGCGGCGAAGAAGGCTCCCAGCACTGTCGGCCCGCCTTCGACGAGGAGGTGGCGCACTCCGGCGGCGCGCAGCTGGTCCAAGGCGTTGCGGACATCGTGGGTGCGCAGATGCAGAGTGTTCGGATTGAGGGCGAGAAACGATGTGACCGGCAGTTCGGAGGTGCCGAGCACGACAGGCCGCGGCTGGTCGTCGAGTGCGATTCCGTCTCGATTCCGGGCATTGAGACGCGGATCGTCGGCCACGGCGGTGCCAGTGCCGACGAGGATGGCGTCGACGCGTGAGCGGACCTCGTGAGCGTGTGCGCGAGACTCCGCCGAGGTGATCCACTGACTGGTTCCGTCCGCGGCGGCGACGGCACCGTCGAGGCTCTGCGCGATCTTCGCAGTGACGAACGGGCGGGCCTCGGTCATGGAGCGCACCCACCGTGCATTGAGTGCGCGGGAGTGCTCTTCGCACAGTCCCGAGCGGACCGTCAGCCCCGCCTCGGCGAGTGTGTTCCCACCGCCGGCAGCCAAGGGATTCGGGTCGGGGGAGGCGAAGACGACGGAGGGGATCTCGGCGGCGAGGATCGCCTCGGTGCAGGGCCCGGTCCGGCCGTGGTGGTCGCAGGGCTCGAGCGTGACGAACAGCGTCGCGGTGGTCAGATCGATGTCGAGGTCGTGAGCGGTGGTGATCGCGTCCACCTCGGCGTGGGGTGTTCCCGCACCTCCGTGATGACCGGTGACGATCTGCCCGTCGGCGGTCAGGATTGCGGCTCCTACCAGCGGATTCGCTCCGCGGACACCGTCGCGGGCCGCATTGAGGGCGGCAGCCATCGCCGCGGATTCGAGTTCGGTGAACTCCGCTGCGTCGCCGATCTGCGCGCCCATGAAAAACCTCCCGAGCCTTCGCCGGGAGGGAGGATATTGCGGGTGCAACCATCAGGATGGTCGAGCGCGTGCGACGGTGCGGTCGAATGCACCGAAACACAGCGGCCGAGGCCACCATGCTCCTCCCATCCAGACTCTGACTGTCGGTTTCGGAATTTCACCGAATCAACCGCCTGCACGAATGCGAGCGGGTCGCGGACTGTGACCGCCGGTACGGAATTTCACCGTCCCCGGAACATGTGATGCCAGGTTAGCACGACCACGGCAGAGCACGCCGTGAGATCCGTCACATGTCGACATGTCTGGGTTGGGGATGGGGGTCGGGTTGCGTGCGGGTGGTGATGCGGGGACGGCTTGGCGGGTGATGCGGGCGAGGTGGCGCGGTGCATGTCGGAGACCGCGACTTGCCGAAATGCATAACCTGGGTATATAAATAAGTTATGGATGATGTGGATTCGGCTGAACTGGTCTCGCGGCTTGTTGTCGTCTCGTCGCGCCTGACCAGGGCGTTTCGGCGAGTGATCGGCAATGAGAACTCTTTGGCTGCGCTGCGAGCTCTCGCCGTCGTCGAGCAGTATCAGCCCGTTCGGGTCGGTCATTTCGCGCAAGGATATCTGAGTTCTCAGCCTGCGGCGACGAAGCTTCTCGCCAAGCTCGAGGAAGCCGGACTCGTCGTGCGTGAGCCCAGCCCGACGGACGGACGGGCGTCGCAGTTCTCGCTCACTGAAGCCGGCCGGGAGCGGCTGGCGGAGAACCGCTCGATCATGATCGAGCAGATGCAGCCGTATTTCGAGTCACTGAGCGTCGAGGAGCGCCAGAGCGTCGATCGTGCGCTCGGGTTGGTGTCGGACTTCCTCAAGGACCGCCACCCCGTCGACGGCGTCGACGAGCACGCCGAAGCGTCGGGCCCGGCCTCGGCGACGGACTAGCTGCCGAACACATCTCACTTCTCAATTCGCTTCCGGAGCAGATTTCGAAGCGGAACGCATCATAGGAAAGGGGACGCGACCAGCAGATGAGAGCGTCAGAAGACAACGAAACCACAGGAGACGAAACGCCCGGCGATTCCGGGGCGGGAGCGTCGATCCTTCGCCAGCCGCGTGCCGTCTGGGCGGTCGCGTTCGCCGCGGTCATCGCCTTCATGGGCATCGGCCTGGTCGATCCGATCCTGCCGGCCATCTCGGCCGAGCTCGACGCCACTCCCGCCCAATCGATGCTGCTGTTCACCAGCTATCTGTTCATCACCGGCGGAATGATGTTCTTCACGAGCTTCCTGTCGTCCCGTATCGGTGCGAAGACCACGCTGCTCATCGGTCTCGTACTCATCGTCGCGTTCGCGGCTCTGGCCGGATTCTCCGGTTCCGTCGACCAGATCATCGGCTTCCGTGCCGGTTGGGGTCTGGGCAATGCGCTGTTCATCTCCACCGCTCTGTCGACGATCGTCGGTGCTGCGTCCGGTGGTGCCGAGAAGGCGATCATCCTCTACGAGGCGGCTCTCGGCGTCGGAATCGCCACCGGACCGCTGCTCGGCGGACTCCTCGGCGGGATCTCCTGGCGCGGGCCGTTCTTCGGCACCGCCGTCCTCATGGCCATCGGCTTCATCGCGATCATCGTGCTGCTGCCCGGCGGCACGAGCTCGAACGGAGCCTCGGCGGAGCCGATCAGGCTCAGCGCCACCTTCCGTGCGCTGGCTCGCCCGGGTGTGGCCATCCTCGGTGTCTCTGCTCTGCTGTACAACTTCGGCTTCTTCATCCTGCTGGCCTACAGTCCGTTCCCCGTCGAGGCTGCTGCCGCGAAGCTGGGCATGGAGGACTTCGGGGCCATGGGGCTCGGCTATGTCTTCTTCGGGTGGGGCATCTGCGTGGCGATCACCTCGGTGTTCGGCGCTCCGGTGCTGACCAAGCGGATCGGGCGTCGTCGCAGCCTCATCGTCACACTCGGCGCACTCGCCGTGCTGCTGGGCGTCATGTCCTTCCTCGTCGAATCGCTGGTTGGGATCGTCGTCTGCATCATCATCGCGGGCATGCTTCTGGGCGTGCTCAACACCGTCTTCACCGAATCGGCGATGGAGGTCAGCGATCTGCCGCGTCCGGTCGCCTCGGGCACCTATTCGGGTGTGCGCTTCATCGGCGGCGCGGTGGCGCCGATCGTCGCCGGTGCGGTGTCGGAATCCATCAGCGCGGGATCTCCGTATCTCTTCGGTGCCGGAGCGGTGCTGCTGTCGGTCGTCGTGATCTCGCTCGGGTGGAAGGCTCTGCGCCGCGTCGACGGGCACATCGATGAGTCGCCGGTCGATGAGGCCTACGCTCTGACCGGAGGCGATGCCTGAGTCTCACGTCCGTTTCGAGACTGGGTATCCGAGATTGAACCCGGTATGGAGTGCGGCGCCCGCGCAGACAGTTGATCTGTGTGGGCGCCGTTTCCGTGTTCCGACCATGACAAGTGAGTGAATCATGAGCTGTGTTGCAGATCTGAAACCGATTCGACACATGATCGACGGACACCTTGGTGCAGAATAGATTTCGCGCTTCCTGAAGATCGACTGAGCAGCCTCTGCTCTGAGACGGCGGGAGCGCGATCGGAAACGTCACCTACAAATGAAGGTCATCATGTCCTACGACGCGAATGCAGCATACAACTCCGGCGCACCCGGTCAAGGAGCTCCCGGCGCCGCCGGCCAGGGCTACGGAGGGCAGGGCTTCGGTGGAGCGCCTCGCGGTGCCGCCAGTCCGGATGACCTCTCACTCCCGCTCTACGGTGCGTCCTTCGGCCAGGCGGTCAAGCGCTTCTTCAAGAACTACGCGAAGTTCAGCGGGCGGGCCTCGCGAAGTGAGTTCTGGTTCGCCTACCTGTTTCTGGTGCTCATTGCGCTTCTGCCTTACATTCTGTTCATCATCGGAGCCGTGATGATGGCGGCGTCTGCTTCTGCCGACCCCTATGGGGGCGGGGCGCCTTCCGGCGGCGGCGTTGCGCTGATGGGCATTGGCGGAGTCCTCCTCGGCGTGATCTTCCTTGCCACGCTGGTGCCATCGATCGCGGTCTCCTGGCGCCGCCTCCATGACGCAGGCTTCTCCGGCCTCTTCTACCTGCTCAACCTGACCTCTATCGGCGCAATCGTTGTGCTCGTCATGGAGATCATGCCGCCCAAGCCCGAGGGTCAGCGCTTCGACGTCTGATTTCGAGGCAGGCATCATGCCTCGCTGCTGACACGTAAGACAGATACGCGGCCATAACGCCCCGTCAGTGTCATCTCGCACCTTTGCCGGGGTGCGAGATGCCGCCGGCGGGGCGTTGTGCTGTGAATGAGACGTATTGCGAGCTCCGACCGGTCAGGGACGGCGGAGGGTGCGGACGAACGACGAGACCATGGCGACGAAGACGATCGCCCAGACAGCGAGTCCGATCCAGAACCAGTGCTGGCCGATCCACTCGATCGCCGGCACATGATCCGAACGGCCCAGGTAGATGCTCGCCACTGCGTACATGCCGACAGGGAACACCATGCTCCACAGTCCGGCCGAATAGGTCATCGGCAGCCTGTGGACGACATGCCTCCAGATTCCCGCGGCGACGAGCGCGGGGATGAGCCACGTGGCGATCGCCCACAGCAGCGCGGAGGAAGCACCGACCAGCACACGTGTCGCCTCGAGCAGGGGAGTCTCTCCGAGATCGAGAATCCGCGACCCCGCAACGATCGTGATCGCCAGCGCCCCCATCGTCACCCAATACGGAGCATCGAGGTCCTCGGCGCCCAGCCGATGTTGAAGCACGCGCACGCCGATCGCAATCACGCAGACGACGTAGAGCGCCAGACCTACGGCCCACATGACCACCGCCGCGAGCGCGAAGCATGTGACCAGACCGGGATCGGCAAATGGAGTGTGCGGAAGCGCGATCCCCAGACTCGATGCCACCACGGCCACGGATTGAGCGGCCACGGCCCACACGAGCCATGTGCCGTTCACGCCTGCAGACACCGGCCGTGTGCTCGAACCGAGGATCGCGGTGAAGGGAATTCCGTACCCGAGCACCAGCCACAGCAGTGCGCCGAGAGCGAAGAGGGTGAGGGCAAGCGGGATCATGCCGAAACCGACGAGACCCGTCGCGAGGACATTCGTGCCGGCCACGATGGTGAAGAAGCCGAACGCCCGGGAGGGATCATGCAGGTCGGCGCGGACCGCGTTCCGATATCGGAGAATCCGGACCACGGTGAGCACGGTGAAGAACACATAGAGGACGACGGCAAGCCAGAACAGGGCGATCGACAGCGTAGGCAGCCCTTTGAGCTCGGCACCGATCGACACGATCCCGGTCGCCATCACCGAGGCGAAGCACCCGGGGGCCAGTGTCGACGGGCTCAGCCCCCACCGTCTGTGCAGTCCGGTGAGGTTGCGGTCGGCCGTGCTCATTCGCTCCTCTTTCTTGTTGCCGTGTGTCGGGGGACATCGACGTCTTCGATAGTACGACCCCACCCCTGAAACCGCGTTGCAGATCCGCCCTCCTGGCCTGTGCCGCGGTCCCCACCGAGAGGCCACTGAGAGACCGCCCGAGGAGCCGCCCGACGGCCTCTGTCCAGAGAATCGATGTGCAATTCGTGACATTTGGGTCTTCTCGAGTCACTCTCCCATCATTTTCATGAGAGAATTCACTGGTGTTACCAACGAGTAACTTCACGTGGAGTCGCCCGCTCCACACCCCCACGTGCCGGTGGTGGCGTAGTCTGCAGTCACCTGCGCGGTGCAGAATTCTCCGGCACTGACCGGATCGACGAGGGCACAGACGATTGGGAGCGATGGCTATGGAGAGCACTAGGGACACTCTCGCCGCGGACACCGACATCGACGCGCCAGCGGTCGCGCTGCGCGGTTGGTCGCTATCCGGCAAACAGGGCGATGTGTTCACCGATATCGACCTCGAGGTGCCGGCCGGTGCCATCTCTGTCGTCCGTGGGCCCGCCGGCAGCGGGAAGACCTCTCTCCTCCTGTCCTTGGCTGGAAGGATGCGGGTCTCCGCGGGGGAGGGCCGCCTCGGCGATATCGATATCCGCAAGCAGGCCCGCACCGTGCGCGGGCAGGTTGCGGTCGGACATATCGGCGGGCTGACGGACCTTGAGGACGATTTCACGGTTGCGCAGCACGTCGCCGAACGACAGATCATGCTCCAGCCCTGGTACAAGCCGTGGGCGTCGAAATCGACCCTGCGTGAGGTCATCGGTCTCATCCGGGACACCTTCACCACGGCTACGGAGATCATTGACGAACTCCCGCCGGGGACATTCTCGAAGCAGGACGCCCAGCGCGCGGACTTCCTCATCGACGATGACGGAGAGGTATTCGTCTCCGAGCTGAGTGAGTTGCAGAAATTCTTCCTCGAATTCGGGCTGGCGAGCCTCAGCCGCCCACCCGTCGTCGTCATCGACAACATCGATTACCTGCGCGAATCCGCCGACCGAGCCCGTGCTTGGGCCGGGATCCTCATCTACCAGCAGCTGCGCAGATCACGGAATCCCGAGAACCCGCTCACGGTCATCGTCTCCTGCGAGGACTCGAGCGAACTCGACATCGCCACCAGATCGCTCGGCTTTCGCGCGGAGCCGTCGCTGGTCGAACTCGAACTGCCGCCCCACCCTCCCGCTCATCGCGGGTCCAAACACTGAACTGCCTGCCCCACGTATACGAATCCGAGGAGATTCCCGAATGTTCTCCCTGCCCTGGTTAGAACTCTCACGATTCAAACGCCACACGATCACGCGCTTGGCGATGATCGTCATCATCGTCATCCCGTCGATCTACGGCGGGCTGTACCTGGCCTCGAACTGGAACCCGACCGAGCACCTCGACAAGCTGCAGGCGGCAATCGTCAACGAAGATACCGGCGCGGAGAAGCCCGACTCGGACGGAGAGAAGCTCAACGCCGGTCAGGAACTCGTCGACGAGATCACGCCGAAGGGCGAAGGCGGATTCGACTGGCACGAGACCAGCCAGAATCAAGCCGACGAGGGACTGGCCGAAGGGAAGTACTTCGCGGTCCTCGAGATCCCCTCGGACTTCTCCGAGATGCTCGTGTCGACCGGAGGTGACGATCCGGAGCAGGCAGGGCTGCGGCTGCGCACCGACGACGCCCACAACTTCATCGTCGGACAGGTGGCCGGGACCATCCTCTCCGAGATCAAGGGCGGACTGAGCAAGACGACGACCGCCGAGTACGTCAACCAGGTGTATCTCGGATTCAACGACATCCATTCGGAGACGGAGAAAGCTGCAAACGGTGCCTCCGACCTGCACGACGGAGCAGGCCGGCTCCACGACGGCACCGGAGAGCTCGTGGACGGGACGACGAAGCTCGACAAAGGAATCGGAACGCTGCAGACCGGGCTCATCGACCTCGATAAGGGTGCGGGCGAGCTGAAGAAGGGCAGCGGCGACCTCGCCGACGGAGCCGATACCCTGGCGAAATCCACCACCGAGGCGAAGAACGGCTCGAAGAAACTCGCCGACGGTGCCGGGCAGGTCGCCGACGGCACCTCAGAGCTGCGCTATACCGCCGATGGGGCGACGAAGAAAGCCGAGGACGTCAAACGCAAGGCCGATGACGTCGTCGACGGAGCGCGACCGAAGCTCGAGCGCGCAGAAGGGGACTTCGACGATGCCCGCACCACCGTGCGCGGGGACATGGACGACCGGATCAAGCAGCTGCAGGAGGACTATCCGGACGACCCGAACGTCAAGAAACTCGCCGAGGATGCCAACGGCCTCGGCGAGGACCTCGATTCCGCGCACAAGCGCGCCTCCGATGCCAAGGATGAGGCCAAGAGCCTCGAGGACAAGCTGACCGACGCGGTCGACGGCGTGATGGACAAGATCCGCACGGCCGATAAGAAGATCGGTCAGCTCGACGACGGAGCGCAGAAGGTCGCGACCGGTGCCGATGACCTCCACTCCGGACTGATCAAGCTCGACGCCGGAGCGGGCAAGCTCGCCAAGGGTGCCGGTGACCTGCATGACGGGGCCGTCCAGCTCAAGGACGGCACGGCGAAGGCCAAGGACGGAGCCGGTGATCTCAAGGACGGATCGGAGCAGCTCGTCGACGGGTCAACCGAACTCGATAAGGGTGCGGGCAAGCTTGATGACGGTTCCGGAGAACTCGCCGACGGGCTGGAGAAAGGACTCGAGCAGATCCCGACCTACGACAAGAAGGACCGGGAGAACCGTTCGGATGTCGTGGCGGTTCCCGTTGATGCAGACAAGGTCAAGGACAATGCCGTCGATGCCTATGGCGAAGGTCTGTCTGCGTTCTTCGTCTCCCTGGCTCTGTGGATCGGCGGAATGATCACCTATATGGTGCTCAACGCCATCCCATACCGAGCACTGTTCTCATCGGCCACCTCGTCGCGCATCGCATGGGCCGGCTACGTTCCCGGGCTGCTGTTCGGCATCGCCCAAGTTGCGGTCCTCTATGCTATCCTCGCCTTCACCTTGGACTTCTCGGCCGGGTCGTGGTTGTGGACGCTGCTGTTCTCGATGCTCGTGGCGGCTTGTTTCCACTCCGTGCACCAGTTGTGTGTCGCGGCCTTGGGCGGTGTCGGCAGGCTGATTGCCCTGGTTCTGCTGATGCTGCAGATCGCATCGGCAGGCGGAACCTATCCGGTGGAGACGGCGCCGAAGGTCTTCCAGATCATCTCGCCGTTCCTGCCGATGACGCACGCGGTCAAGGGTCTGCGGACCCTGGTGGCTGGCGGTGACATGTTCATCGCGGCACAGGCGGCCGTGGTGTTGCTGCTGATGACCGCGATCTGTCTGGTCGCCACAACCGTGGTCTGCAGCCGCAAACGCATGGTCACGCTCACTCAGCTCCACCCGAGCCTGAGTTTGTGAGGCGGGGAAGCACACGCACGAGGTTTCAGGTCTCCGGTGGCCATCACCCGAAAATAGGTCACGAACGGACACTCGAGGCCCCCATTTCACATCCGGTAGTGATCTATTCTTGTCCGTCGCCGAGGAAGTTCAGTCGTCGAAGTGGCGAGTGCACCTCCTCGGGTCGGTCAGGAAGCGACGCCAGTGATCGACCATACCGAATAGGACAAGGCCCTGACACGGGCTCTGAAGACGACAACCGCTCGACTGCCTCGGCGGGCGCGTCTACTCATCCCAGCGCCAGCCGCGCGGCCAGCAGCACGAGCACGACGGCGATGATGATGTCGAGGACCTGCCAGACTCGCGGCCGCCCCAAGTAACGGGAGAGCCCACGGGCGCCGTAGCCGATGACGAGGAACCAGCTGATCGAGCCGAGCATTGCCCCGAATGTGAACGGCCACACCGCGTCCGAACCCTGCTGATTCGCGAGATTGCCGAGCATGACGACGGTGTCGATGTAGACGCCGGGGTTGAGGAACGTCAGCGCCAGAGTGGTGACGATGGTGGACTTGAGAGACCGTTGATGAGTGTCCGCCTTCAGCCCGGTGGCTTCTCGCGCCGATTTCAGGCTCGTCCACGCGAACCACAGCAGGTAGGCCACGCCCAGCCAGCGCAGGACTTCGAGCGCCCACGGCGCGAGCAGAACGATCGCCCCGATCCCCACCGTGCCCGCTGCGATGAGCAGCACGTCGGCGACGATGCAGATGGTGACGACGACGCCGAGGTGCTCGCGCCGGATCCCCTGCCGCAGCAGGAGTGCGTTCTGCGGGCCGACGGCGATGATGAGGGACCAGCCGGTGAGAAGTCCGGTGACGAGATGAGTGAGCACGGACTCAACAGTAGAGACCGACTGATCAGAAGAAAAACAACAGAATATGCATCTGATGCACAATTGCTTCATGAACATCGACCACGTCAAAGCCTTCGCCGCCGCTGTCGACGAAGGCACCGTCGAGGGCGCGGCCTACGTCCTCGGCATCACCGCCTCGGCGGCGAGTCAGCGCATCCGCACGCTCGAGTCCCGCCTCGGGCAGGTGCTCATCCGACGGACGAATCCGATCACCGTCACCGAGGCGGGGCAGGCGATTCTCCGCTACGCCCGGCAGGTCGAGCTGCTCGAGTCCGAGGCGCTCGACCGGCTGCACGGCATCGACGCCGACACCCTCGGAAGGGGGCGGTCCGGAGCTGGGCGGAGTGAGCCCACCGTGCTGCGGGTGGGGGTGAACGCCGATTCGATGGCGACGTGGTTCCGTCCGATCTTCGCCGAGGCAGCCGACTGGGACGATGTCGTCCTCCGCATCGAGATGGTCGACCAGGACAAAGCCCTGCCGCTCCTGGCATCGGGGGAGGTGCTCGGCACGATCACCTCGACGGCGACGGGCGGCTACGGGACGACGGTCGCCGAGCTCGGGACGATGCGCTACGTCGCCGTGGCCGAACGATCCCTGCTCGATCGGCATTCCACCGGCACTGAGGCAGACCTGACCAGGCTGCCGGTGGTGAACTTCGGACAGGACGATGACCTGCAGTTCGAGTTCCTCCGCCGCTGCGGAATCGACGGGAGGCCGCCGATGTCGGTGGTGCCGGGGTCGGCGGAGTTCGCGGCGGCGGTGGAGGTGGGCCTCGGCTGGGGGATGGTGCCGGTCATGCAGCTCGACGGTCTGGACGCAGACCTCGTTGAGATCGGTGCCGATCCGCATATCGACGTCCCGCTGTACTGGCACCACTGGACGTTGGCCTCGGACAAGCTGGCCAGACTCACCGAGGCGCTGAGGCGTGCGGCCGCCGCCATGCGGTGATTCGGGGGCGGAGCTGAACTGCCCTCTGTTTATCCGCTCAGGAGCTGAGGAGCTTGCTGATCGTCCACTTGACCTGCTCATGTGCGGCGTCGACGGTCATGGTCTCGGGAGAGATGATCGAGTGCAGGGCGATGCCGTCGACGGTGGTGAAGAGTGCTGTGGCGGTCGGCGCCACCTCAGTCGGGTCGAGATGCCCCTCCTCGGCGAGCAGATTCAGCCAGCGATACAGGCTGTCATAGGTGACACGGTGACCGTGTTCGAGGAGGCGCCGGGACACTGCCCGCTTCTCCGCTCCAAGGGCATGCAGGTGCATGGAGAACCAGGTTTCGAGCTGCACATCTCGATGCTCATGGGTCGGCAGGAACTGGGCGCAGCATTCATAGAGCCGGTCGGCCGGGTCGCGGTTCGCATCAGCGATGGAGAAGTCCTTGACGACGGTGTCGATGGAGCGTCGAGCGACTGCTTCGTGGAGGTCTGCCTGGGTGGGGAAGTAGTGGCGCAGCGTCGAGGGTCCGACTCCTGCTTCCTTGGCCACGGCGCGCACGCTGAGGTTCGCATGCCCCGGCTGCGACCCCTCGGCCAGGCGAATCGCCGCGGCGATGATCTGTTCTCGCTTCGACAACCGTGACTCCTCGCTTCATTGACAACGATAGTTCTGCTCAGTGTATAGTACGTTGTACTAGTACGGTGTGCCAACGCGTCGAAACGGCGTGGCAGGAACAGTGTGCTGACCCGACCAGAGGACCCGAACGGAAGAAGAGAGAGCCCTCATGATCGACAGTCTGCAGGAATTCGCCGGGAACTTTCCCGACTGGCTGCAGTGGGCGGGCGTTCTGCTCGTCTCGGCCATCCCCTTCGTCGAGTCGTATTTCGGCTCCGTCATCGGAGTTGCCATCGGCCTGCATCCCGTTGTCGCCATCGTCGTGGCTGTCATCGGCAACGTCATCTCGATGCTCGCCTTCGTCTATGGGGCCGGTGCCATCCGCGACAAGGCGACGAAGAACAAACAGGTCGAGGAGAAGCCGAAGCGGCAGCGGCTCAAGCGCATGTTCGACAAGTTCGGTGTGCCGGGAGTCTCGCTGCTCGGCCAGACGCTCCTGCCCTCGCAGATCACCTCGTCCGCGATGGTCGGCTTCGGTGCGAATCGCAATGTCGTGGCCTTCTGGCAGGTCATCTCGATCATCCTCTGGGGCGCCCTCTTCGGAGTGCTCGCCACCCTGGGTATCGAGCTCGCGCTGCGCTGATCCAGCGCCGAGGCGGCTCGAACCGAGCCCCGTGGCAGGTCCTGACCGCATGGTGAGGAGGTGAAGGGAGCCGACCGCGTCAGTGCCTCCACCTAGACTGGCCCAATGACGGAATCCACCCCGACATCCCCACCAGTTGCAGGCTCGCCCGGCGCCCCTGATGACTTCGCGATCGAGGCGCAGCGCATCCTCGCCGAGCTCACCGCGAACCCGAACGCGCAGTTTCGCGACGGCCAGCTCGAGTCCATCCGCGACCTCGTGCAGGCGAAGAAACGTGTCCTTGTCGTCCAGCGCACCGGTTGGGGCAAGTCCGCGGTGTACTTCGTGGCCACTCGGATGCTCCGGGTCTCAGGCACCGGGCCGAGCCTCATCATCTCCCCGCTGCTGGCGCTCATGCGCGACCAGATCGCCGCGGCCGAACGTGCCGGAGTCCGTGCGGCCAGCCTCAACTCCTCGAACGTCACCGAATGGGACTCCGTGCTTGAGGACCTCAAGGCAGGCAGCCTCGACGTCCTCCTCGTCTCCCCGGAGAGGCTGAACAATCCGCAGTTCCGCGACGAAGTTCTGCCGCAGCTGCTGGCATTCCTCGGCCTCATCGTCGTCGACGAAGCCCACTGCATCTCCGACTGGGGGCACGACTTCCGTCCCGACTACCGCCGCATCGGCAGGATCCTGTCCGAACTGCCTTGCGATACCCCGGTGCTCGCGACGACAGCGACCGCGAACTCCCGCGTCGTCACTGATGTCGCCGAGCAGCTCGGCGACGACACCACCGTCGTCCGCGGTGAACTCGCCCGTGATTCCCTGCGCCTCGGCGTCCTGCGGGGGCTCGACGCCAGTGCCCGTATCGCCTGGCTGGCCTCCCATCTCAACGACTTCACCGGGTCAGGGATCGTCTACACACTCACTGTCTCCGCCGCCGAGGACATCACCCGGATGCTGCGCGACCAAGGTCACGAGGTCCGCGCCTATACGGGTCGGACCGATGCCGAAGAACGCGCGGACCTCGAGCAGCAGCTCAAGGACAACCGCCTCAAAGCACTTGTGGCCACCTCGGCGCTTGGCATGGGATTCGACAAACCCGACCTCGGTTTCGTCATCCATATCGGTGCGCCCTCCTCAGCGGTGGCCTACTACCAGCAGGTCGGCCGCGCCGGACGTGCCACGGACTCCGCCGATGTCCTCCTGCTGCCCGGCGCAGAAGACGAACAGATCTGGGAGTACTTCGCGACTGCGTCGATGCCGAACCAGGAGGACGCGAATGCCGTGCTCGCAGCCATCGCCGAGGCAGACGGCCCCCTGTCCGTGGCTCGCTTGGAGACCTTGGTCGGAACCAAACGCTCCCGACTCAATCTGCTGCTCAAGACCCTCGAAGTCGAAGATGCAGTATCGAAGGTCAGGGGCGGATACGTCTCGACCGGGCTGGGGTGGACCTACGACCGGGAACGCTATGAGAAGGTCGCGGCCGTCCGAGCCGACGAGGCCCAGGCCATGCTTGATTATGAGGCGACCGGGCAGTGCCGGATGGAGTTCCTCATCCGCCAGCTCGACGATCCCGACCCGAAACCCTGCGGACGCTGCGACAACTGCGCGGGAGTGTGGTTCTCCGCCGAGATCTCCGACGAACAGCGCCAAGCCGCGGCCGGAAAACTGCACAAGATCGGCCTGCCGATCGAGCCGCGCAGCACCTGGCCCAGCGGGCTGGCCAACATCGGGGTCCCGCTCAAAGGTCGGATCCCGGCAGAAGAGCTCGCCGTGGAAGGACGAGCCATCGCCCGCCTGTCCGACCTCGGGCAGGGGCAGACCCTCCGGGCATTCCTCGCCCCTGACGCTCCCGATGCCGAAGTGCCCGGTCAGATCGGCAAGTGGTGCCTTGAGGTCCTGGCGCAGTGGGATTGGAAAACACGGCCCGAGGTGGTCGTGTCGGTCCCGAGCAATCGCCGTCCCGTGACGGTGAGATCATTGGCCGCGAACCTCGCAGCGGCCGGCCGCCTCATCGACGGCGGCGAACTGCTGCAGGTCGGCGACCACGGCACGCCAGACGTCAACAGCGCCTTTCGCGTCAAGGACGTCTATGAGTCCTTCGTCGTTCCGCCCGAGGTCGAAGAGACCGTGGCCGGGAGATCGGTGCTGCTCATCGACGACGAGGTCGTCTCGCGGTGGACGATGACGATCTGCGCCAGGTTACTGCGCAAGGCGGGGGCTGCCTCGGTGCTGCCGTTCGCGCTGGCCCTGCGGGCCTGAACGCTCTCATCCGGCAGAACCGACCACACTGCTGCGGACGTGAGGTTGCTGACCACAACGGCGAAGACCGCTGCGGCAACAATCTCCCGAGCCCCAGGCTGAGGAATCGCCGCCGCAGCGGTTCTCAACGATTGGTGGCGGTCACGGGTTCTGCTGCAGCTGGAACGTCGCACCCTCCGGATCGGTGACCGTGACGATGCGCCCGTACGGGGAGTCTTCGGGACCGGCGAGCACCTTGCCGCCGAGTTCGGTGACCTTCGCGGCCGCGGCATCGGCGTCTTCGACGTTGAAGTAGGTGCGCCAATAGGAGTTCTGTGCCCATTCGCTGGCATCGCAGATACCGGCCACGGCTTCGTCACCGTCGCCGTGGGTCGAGTACGGGAAGCCCTCCATCGGGGTGATGTCGAAGGAGAAAACCTTGGCATAGAAATCATTAGCTGCCTGGTAGTTCGTCGTCATGAGTTCGAACCACACAGGGGTTCCCGGGGTGAGCGGAGTATCGAAGCCGACGAACTCACCGGGCTGCCACATGCCGATGGGCGATCCTGTCGGGTCGACGACGACAGCCATCTGACCGAGCGGACCGACAGGCATGGGGCCGACGACATCAGCAGCACCCGCGTCCAGCGCTGCCTGGTGGACTCCGGCGATGTCACCGGTGTGCAGGTACGTCGACCAGGCCGTGGGCATCTCCGGACTCGGCGTACCGTCCATATTCATAGCTCTCATGGCACCGCCGACGGCATGGCCGTCCTTCGTAATCATGTTGTAGTGGCCGAAATCAGGGCCCTGGTCGGCGAATTCCCAGCCGAAGAGCTGAGTGTAGAAATTCTGACCGGCTTCGAAGTCCTGACAGACATAGTCGATCCAGATGGGCTGGCCTTCACGGGGGTTGGCAGGCATTGCGTCTCCTCTTGTGATGGTGTTGAGGTGAGTTGCAGTTGGCGGTGCCGACAGCAGGGAGAAGACCCTACTGCCAGGCGCGCGTGAAATCCGCGAAGCAGTCGGTCAGCGCCGCCTGCAGAAGCGGACCGAAGGTCACGCGCCCGACCCCGAGCTCAGAGAGCTGAGCGAGGTCGAGTTCTTCGGGCACCGCGCCCTTGATCGGGTGCGCGGTGACATTGAGCGGCAGAGTGATCTGCTCGAGGATGGACTTGAGCGTGCCCACATCGGGGAGCCGAACGGGGTAGACGGAATCCGCACCAGCTTCGGTGCACAGGCGGAGACGGCGAACCACCTCGACGGTGGGGTCTTCGAACTCACCGGGATATTTGAACACGTCGGTACGGGCGTTGATGACGACGTGGACCCGCTGCGCTTCGGCGGCTTGGCGGAGGCTCCAGATGTATTCGGCGTGCTCCTCGGGGCTGCGCATACTGCCCCGGCTGTGGACGGTGTCTTCGATATTCACGCCCACGGCCCCGGCCTCGAGGAGGCCGGCGATGAGTTCGGGCGCGGGGGTGTCGTAGCCGGATTCGAGATCCGCGGTGACGGGAACATTCACCGCCGAGGTGATCCGGGAGATCCCCTCGAGCGCTTGCTCGAGCGTCATGTTCTCCCCATCGGCATGGCCGAGCGAATCGGCGAGCGGATGGGACCCGATGCTCAGAGCATTGAAGCCGACATCGACCATCGCACGAGCCGACCAGGCATCCCAGACGGTCGGCAGCACGAGAGGTTCGTCCTGGTGATGTCCCTGCAAGAGGGTGAAAGCGCGTTCGGCTAAAACCGTGTAATCGACCATGGTCAATACTGTTCCACTGTTGTGCCTCGACACGCCAGGGGTCGAACCAGCTCACCAGAAGGTTTCAGGCAGGCGCAGTGATAGCGTGAACAACATCCGATGTCGCCGTACGGAGGAGCAGAGGTGGCCGGCTCGGGCACCATCCGTGTTTCGCCCAAACCTGAGCGGGTGTGGGCACTGCTCGCCGTGCTTGCAGGCACTGCCACGGTCCTCATCGAAATCCCCGCGGCACTTCTGTCCGAAGGCGGCTACTCTTTCGCGCAGCAGCCCATCAGCCATCTGGGAATGACCGGATGCGGGGACTGGGGAGACACGGACACCCCGATCGAGGTCTGCTCACCGGCACATCCCTTCGTCAACGGCGTATCCATCATCGCCGGGTCGATGCTCGCGATCATCGCCTTCATCTGGCATGACTGGATCGCCCCGGGCCGCTGGGGCAGATGCGGGTCCTTCCTTTTGGCTGCTGGTGGGATGCTGCTGGCGGTCACCGGAATGGTCCCGGCAGATATCGACCCGACCCTGCATGCTGTCTTCGGGTTCGGCGGCGCCGTGGTCCAGAATCTCGGTCTGCTCGCTGCGGGCATCGCCGTGATCAGGTGGCCGGAGAAACGGTGGATCGGTCCTGCCGAATTCGGCGGACTCACGCTCGGCTTGGGCATATTCGGGCTCGCCGGAGCCCTGTTCCTGGCCACTCCCGAGAGTTGGAATCTGCCCGACGGCATCGTCGAACGAGCCGCGTCGTATCCGTTCCTCATCTGGTTCGTCCTCGCCGGATGGATGCAGCTGCGCGACCTCTCCAGGCGAAAGCGCGAACTCGACTCCGGGCTCTGAAGTCCTACAAGCGCGGAGTCCGCGGCGGCGCCTCACGTCGGGATCCGGTCGCTTCGAACGCCGCGGCGATCTCGATGAGCGCCGAATCGTCCCAGCCGCGTCCGGCGATCGTCAGACCCACGGGGATTCCGGTATCGGACATGGTCCCCATCGGCACCGTCACTGACGGAATGCCCAGATGTCGGGGTACGAGGTTGCCGTTGGCCACCCAGGTGCCGTTGCGCCAACCGAGATCTGCAGAAACCTCATCGACATCCATATCTGCCGGACCCACGTCGGCCATTGCCGGAAAGATCACCGCATCGAGGCCGTGCTCGTCCATCCATTGTTCGAGGTCGACCCGGCGGGTCTCCTCGAGTCCGCGGACCCCGGTTTCGAGTTCGGGGATCTCCGTCACCGAGGCGTATCGATTCGTGCGCACCTGCTCCGGGTAGGTCGCGATGTCATCGTCGAAACCGACGTACCGATCCGGCAGGGCACCAGGTGGGTAGGGGAAGATCAGGGCTCCGTCCACCTCGGCGAGGGTGTTGAGCTTCGGGTCGCCGTTCGCGGCGAGGAAGTCATCCCACCCCCACGACGAGAGGTCGTTGATCTCGCGGTCGAGGTAGTCGGCGGTGACGAAACCGCGCGTCGCGATCGTCGGTGCGCCGGGACGGTCGCCCTCGTAATTGGTCACGACCGGGAAATCGGTCTCGACCACCTCGGCGCCGGCCGATTCGAGGTCGGCGCGCGCCGCCGTCCAGGCCTCCATCACCGAGGCGCGCGTCTCGACTCGTTGTCCCGTGGGCCCGCCGATGCCGCCGTTCGGGTTCGTCCCGGCCTCGCCATCGGCATTGATGTACATCCGCGGCACCCCGAGGCGCTTGCAGGCCAACACCGACTGTGCGGCGTCGACCGATTCAGGCAGCAGCGCGGCATAGGATTCCGGGCGGACGGCGCTCGCCTTCGGCACCTCCACCCAGGGCTGGACGCGCCAGAAGTCCCCGCGGGTCTGCTCGTCGTCGGCGACGATGACGTCGAGGACCGAGGCCAGGTCGGCCATCGTGCGAGTGTGGGGGACGACGACGTCCATCGTCGGCACGAGAGGCCAGTTTCCGCGCACGCTGATCACCCCGCGTGAGGGGGTGTAGGCGATGAGCGCATTGTGTGACGCCGGTGCCCGACCCGATGACCAGGTCTCCTCACCGAGGCCGAAAGCGGCGAAGCTCGCTGTCGTGGCCGTGCCCGAACCATTCGAGGATCCGGAGGCGAAGGCGCTGGTCAGCCAGTCCGCGTTATAAGGACTCTCGGCGCGGCCGTAGAGTCCGCGCTGCATGCCGCCGTTGGCCATCGGCGGCATATTCGTCAGGCCCAGACAGATGGCACCGCCTGCGCGCAGCCGTTCGATCGTGAACGCATCCTTCTGCGCGACGAGATCGGCGAAAGCCGGAGATCCGGAGGCGACCGTGAGGCCCGCGACCATGTAGCTGTCCTTCGCGGTGTACGGGATTCCGTCGAGGGGGCCGAGCGTCCGGCCCGCGGCGCGGCGTTCGTCGGAGGCGGCCGCCTCGGCGAGAGCCTGCGGGTTCTTCACGATCACAGAGTTGAGCTTGGTGACGGTGTCGGGGCCGTCGAACGCGGCGATCCGATCCTGGTAGGCCTCGACGAGCTCCACCGAGGTGGTGCGACCGTCATTGAGAGCTGCTCGCAGATCGGCGATGGACGCTTCGACGACATCGAACTTCGACATGATCTTCCTCCGGGCACTCGACGGTGCGTGCACGACGTGGGTGTGTTCCTGCCCAGAATATCGCCGATTCGGCTGGCCCGCGTTGCGGAATCCGTTGCCGTTGGCAGGTGAGAGCGTATTCTACGCATTGTGGAATAGCAGTGGAGACGGTCTCCGGACTGTTCCTCCGCTGAGGCAGTCGCAAGGATGTGATGACATGCCGCGAAGAGTGAACGACTATCGAGGACCGGCCGAGGTCAGTCGGGTTCTGCTGCTGGGGGCCGTGCAGAATCACCCGGGCAGCCGTTGCAAGGGGCTCGCCGACGAAGTCGGATTGCACACCAACACGGCCCGTGACCATCTGCGGGTGCTCGTCGAAGAAGGACTCGTCTATCTGCAGCCCGAATCGCCAGGGGTGAGGGGCAGACCGCCGATGGCCTACTATCCGGTCGACGATCCGGAGTCGAACTCCGCCGCGGCTGAACGCATCGCCCGCAGACGCGAACATCATGTCGTGCTGACCCCCTTCATAGCCACAGCGGAGCTGCGGCCGACCGGCCTCGACGCACTCGGCGACGAAGCCGGCACTCAATTCGATATGCTCTGCGAACATCTCGACGATTCGGGAATGGAGCCCGAGCCCGATGCCGAGGAGCTGCGGATTTCGTTGGTTCCATGTCCGCACTATCGGATGGTGAGTGACGATCGTGCGATCGCCTGCGGCATCCACGCGAAGATCGTCAAGGACCTCCTCAGTCAGGTGCCGGGTCCGCTCGAACTCGACCGGCTGCAGCCGTTCAATTCGGCGGAAGCCTGCCAGATCCTGCTGCGCGACGCCCACTGCCCGGGCGCCTCGATGGAGCTGGAAGCCGGACCGGGGGTCGGTGTCGCGCAGGACTCCCAGCCCGAGCAGGGCCTTGAGGCCGGCTCGGATTCGCAGGACGATCCTCAGTAGTCGATGGTCTCCCATCCGCGGCGCTGCGGCTGACGTTGCCTGTCCTTCGAGCGGTAGATGATGTACGGCCTGGTCAGGTAGCCCAGTGGGGCGGCGAATACGTGCACGAGTCGGGTGAACGGCCACAGCGCGAAGATGAGGATTGCGGACATGACATGGACCTGGAAGCCCAGCGGCGCCTGCGCCATGAGGCTGACATCGGGCTGGAACATCCAGAACTGACGGAACCACACGGACACGCCCTCACGATAGTCGTATCCGCCGAGTGCTGAGTCGAAGATCGTCGAATACACCCCGGCGAAGATGACGACCGCGAGCATGAGGTACATCAGCTTGTCGAGACGGGTGGTCGCACCGAAGACCCGGTTGTTCGTCCTCCGGCGATAGATGAGCAGGACGAGCCCACCGACCGTCGCGGCCGCGGCGCCCAGGCCCACCGTGATCGCCATGAAGTGGTACATGTGGTCGGTGATGCCCACGGCAGAGGTCCAGATCTTCGGGATGCCGAGGCCGATGACATGGCCCAGGAAGACGAAGATGATGCCGTAGTGGAACAGCGGTGAGCCGATCCGCAGCAGCTTCGATTCGTATATCTGCGAAGACCGCGTCGTCCAGCCGAACCGGTCGCGGCGGAAGCGCCAGACGTGGCCGAGGACGAACACGGCCAGCGCCATGTACGGGATGATCACCCACAGGAACGTCTCGAGCACTGTCGGTGAGTTCATGATCGCTCTCCTGTCACTTCCGCCAGAGGAATGAATGTCCGTCCTCCGCCTGCCGAGCAGCCGCCCGGGGCCGCCTGGGCCGAGCGGGGCGGCATCGAGGCATCAGGTGCGGTCGCCATCGCTGCCGCAGTCTCGGCCGCACTCGGCGGAGCGTCACCGTACCCGCCGAGCCCGTCGAGACCGACGGTCTCCGTGGTCGGGCCCTCAGCGGCCAATCGTTCGACGGCATGGATGTCGTCGCTGTCGAGGGCAGGCAGGGTGGCGCAGACTGCGCGGATCGTGCCTGCCCAGGGAGAGCCGATCTCGGTCAGGTGCAGGCGCAGCAGCTCGATCCCGGCCCGATTGGCCAGCAGGATCCGCACTCCTGCATCGAGATCGTGCCCGGCAGCGAACTCGAGAACGTAGGACAGATGGTCGGGAAGCTGTGTCTCATCCATGTCCAGGCCAGCCGTCCGATAGATCTCCTTGATCTCCAACAGTGCCTGTCCGCGCTTGCGCGTGTCTCCGTTGGAGAAATAGGTAAGGAACAGGCAGCCGCGCCGCCTGGTATCGAAAGTCTCGACATAGTCGGCGCGCAGACCGATGGGATCACCTCCACGGAGGTGGCTGATAGTCGCGCCGAGATCCTCCCTCATGTGATCCGGGACGTCCGCATGGTCCAGCAGTGCTGAGATCTGCGGAAGCCGATCAAGCAGATCCTCATCGGGGTAGTCGATGAGCCATGATGTGGCTGCGAAGATGGCTCGCAGCGCGTCATCGTCGATCCCCGGGGCCGTCTGACCGCCGGACTCGGCATGCGCTGCGGCGCGTTTCGTCCACTTGGACAGGAATTTCAGCGGTCTGTACATCTCAGGCCCCTGCCGGTCCGTCTGCGCTGGGGAACAGTCCGGTCGGACGCCCCTTCCCGTCCCAGTTGAGCAGGTTGAGCCGACCACGCAGATGCGAGCGTTCTCTCTCGTCCTCGGCGCTGCGTTCGGCCAGCGGGTCCGACATCCCAGAGGTGCCCGCGAATCCCCTGGAGGCGATGTCGGGCATCTCGTTCATCCCTGGTCCGCCTTCGGCATTGAGTGGGCAGTCCGAGCCGATGCCCTCTAGGCTGTGCGCCTGCTCCGAGTGGCCGGCGGGAATGACATAGCGTTCGTCGTACTTCGCGATCGCCAGAAGCCGGTACATGTCCTCCATCTCCTCAGGATCCATCCCCACCGAGTGGGGGATGCGCTCATCGGGTTCGATGCCCATATTGATGTCGCGCATGAACGCCCGCATGGCGGCCATGCGCCGGAGCACATCGGCGACGACATCGGTGTCCCCGGCGGTGAAGAGGTTCGCGAGGTATTCGATGGGGATGCGCAGCTCGTCGATCGCGGCGAAGAGGTTCACCGCGTTCTCCGCGTCGTAGCCGGTGTCCTTGATCACGTCGACGACCGGCGACAGCGGCGGAATATACCAAACCATCGGCATCGTCCGGTACTCCGGATGCAGCGGCAGAGCTAGGTCGTAGTCCTTGATGAGCTTGTACACCGGGGAGCGCTGGGCCGCCATGATCCAATCGTGGGGGATGCCGGCCTGTTCGGCTGCGTTCATGACATCGGGATCGTGTGGGTCGAGGATGAGGTCCTTCTGCGCCGCGAAGAGGTCCTTCTCATCGGGCACCGATGCCGCCTCGGTGACACGATCGGCATCGTAGAAGACCAACCCGATGTAGCGCAGACGGCCGACACAGGTCTCCGCGCACACGGTGGGTTCGCCGTTCTCGATCCGCGGATAGCAGAACGTGCACTTCTCGGCCTTGCCGGTGCGGTGATTGAAGTAGATCTTCTTGTACGGGCAGCCGGAGATGCACATCCGCCAGCCGCGACAGGAATCCTGGTCGACGAGGACGATGCCGTCCTCCTCACGCTTGTAGATCGCGCCAGACGGGCACGAAGCGACGCAAGAGGGGTTGAGGCAGTGCTCGCAGATGCGGGGCAGGTAGAACATGAAGGTCTCTTCGAACTCGAGCTTGACCTTGTCTCCGATCGATTTGAGCATCGGGTCGAGGTCGGCCTTCGCGTAGGTTCCGCCGAGGTCGTCGTCCCAGTTGCCCGACCATTTGATGTCCATGCGCTCGCCGGTGAGCAGGGACTTCGGCGGTGCCGTGGGAATGTGCTTCTGTTCCGGAGCCGAGAGCAGGTTGTCGTACTCGTAGCTCCACGGTTCGTAATAGTCCTCGATGCCCGGCAGCTTCGGGTTCGAGAAGATGGATGCGAGCTTCTTCAGCTTGCCGCCGGCCTTGAGCTTGAGCCGGCCGTTCCTGCTCAGCGCCCAGCCGCCCTGCCACTTATCCTGGTCCTCGTAGCCGCGCGGGTAGCCCTGCCCGGGCCGAGTCTCAACATTGTTGAACCACACGTATTCGGTGCCCTTGCGGTTCGTCCACGCCTGTTTGCACGTGACCGAGCATGTGTGGCATCCGATGCATTTGTCGAGGTTCATCACCATCGCCATCTGCGCCATGATTCTCATCAGTGTGCCTCCTGTCCCCGAGTCGGTGTCCGGTGCTGATCGTCTGTGTAGGCCCCGGCTGCTCAGTACTCCACGTTCTGGTTGCTGCGACGCCGGATCACGGTCACCTCGTCGCGCTGATTGCCTGTGGGCCCGTAGTAGTTGAAGGCGAATGACAGTTGGCCGTACCCACCCACGAGGTGAGTCGGCTTGATCATGATCCGCGTCAGGGAGTTGTGGATGCCTCCGCGCTGTCCGGTCGTCTCAGTGAGCGGAACATTGACCGTTCGCTCCTGCGCGTGGTGCATGAACGCCGTCCCCTTCGGCATCCGGTGGGACACGACAGCGCGGGCGGCGACGACGCCGTTGCGATTGATCGCCTCGATCCAGTCGTTGTCGGCGATGCCGACCGCCTCGGCGTCCTCGACGCTCATCCAGATCGTCTGTCCGCCGCGGCCGAGGCTCATCATGAAGAAGTTCTCCTGATACATCGAGTGGATCGCCCATTTGTTGTGCGGGGTCAGGTAGCGCACCGCGATCGCGGTGCCGTCCGAGTCGCCGATCTGCGGTTCGCCGAACAGAGCGTTCATGTCCAAGGGCGGGCGGAACGTCGGCAGTGCGTCCCCCATCTCCATGAACCAGTCATGGTCGACGTAGAACTGATAGCGTCCGGTCAGTGTGTGCCAGGGTTTGAGCCGCTCCACATTGATTGTGAAGGGCGAGTAGCGGCGGCCGCCGGACTCGGAGCCCGACCACTCCGGGGAGGTGATCACTGGCACGGGTGCGGCCTTCGCATCCTCGAAGGAGACCTGTTTGCCCTCGTGCTCGGCGGAGAGATCTGCCAGCTTCTGCCCGGTGCGCCGCTCGAGGGTGGTGAAGCCCTCGGTGGCCATCAGCCCGTTCGTCGTGCCGGACAGACCGAGGATGTAGTCGGCGGCGCGCCGGTCGGTGTCCAGTCGCGGCTGGCCCTTGCCCGCACCCTTGCTCGCGACTCCATTGAGCCGACGCAGCCGTTCGACGTGATGATCGACGTCATAGCGGATGCCGCGGGCGTTCATCCCCTGGGACTCGAGCAGCGGACCGATCGAGGTGTACTTGTCGTGGATGGCGGTGTAGTCGCGTTCGACCTCGACGAGTTTGGGCATCGTCTTGCCCGGCACCGGTTCGCATTCGCCGAACTTCCAGTCTTTGACCCGCCCGTGGGGGGTGTTCAGGGCGTCCGGGCTGTCGTGCTGGAGCGGTTGGGCCACGACATCCGTTCGCGTGCCCAGGTGAGTGCGGGCGAGCTCGGAGAACTTCTCGGCGATCGTCGCCCAGGTCTCCCAATCGTTGCGTGACTGCCACGGCGTGGAGATCGCCGGGTTGAACGTGTTGACGAAGGGATGCATGTCCGTCGTCGACAGGTCGTGCTTCTCGTACCAGGTGGCCGCCGGCAATACGACGTCCGAATGCAGCGTCGTCGTGGTCATCCTGAAATCGAGGGTCAGGAGGAGGTCGATTTTGCCCTGGGGAGCATCCTCGCGCCAGTCGACGTCGCGCGGTCGCAGATTTTCGGGCGTCTCCTCGGCGGAGACCGAATTGTCGACACCGAGGAGGTGTTTGAGGAAGTACTGGTCGCCCTTGGCGGATGAACCCAATGTGTTCGCCCGCCACATCGACCAGATGCGCGGATAGTTGTTCTGCGCATCCGGGTCCTCGACGGCGAAGCGAAGCCTTCCGGCCTTGAGCTCGTCGACGATGTGCTCGGCACTGTTCTTGCCCGCCTGGTTGGCCGCCTCGGCGATGTCGAGGGGATTGTCGTCGAAGGTCGGATAGTACGGCTGCCAGCCCAGACGCGCGGATTGAGCGACAGCATCGGCAGTCGACATCCCTGTGAATTTTCCGTGTCCGGCCCGTGCCGAGAGCATATCGGCCCCGAACTGGTCATAGCGCCACTGATCGGTGTGCATGTACCAGTACGTCGTCTGCGTCATCTGCCGCGGCGGGCGCACCCAGTCCAGGGCATTGGCCAGGTGCAGCCATCCGGTGAAGGGACGGATCTTCTCCTGGCCGACGTAATGGGCCCAGCCGCCGCCGTTGACCCCCTGTGTTCCGCACAGCGTGGTCAGGGTGAGGAAGGTGCGGTAGGTCTGATCCGAGTGGAACCAGTGGTTCGTGCCCGCACCCATGATGATCATCGAACGGCCCTTCGAATCCCGCGCATTGGCGGCGAATTCGCGGCCGATGCGGGCTGCTGCCTGCCACGGCACTCCCGTGATCGCCTCCTGCCAGGCCGGGGTGTTCGGGCTCGTCGCATCCTCATAGTTCTCCGCCCACGTCCCGGGCAGACCGGGCCGACCCACCCCGTATTCGGCGAGCATGAGGTCGAAGACCGTGGTCATGATCCTCTCGCCGAGGCGGACGACCGGAACCCCGCGCGTGATCTCGTCGATCTCGCCTTGGGCGGCGGTATCGAAGCGCGGCAGCGTGACCTCGACGGCATCGCGGATGCCGTCGGTCGCCTCGGCGATGGACAGGGCCGGGTCTATGTCCTCGAGGTCGAGGTTCCACTTGCCTTCGCCGTCGGCGGCGAAGCGGTGGCCCAGGGTGCCGTTGGGCACGGCCGGTGAGTTCGTGGCCTTGTCCCACAGTGCAGGTTTGAAGTCCGCGTCCTCGGTGTCGGCCTCGGACGTGACCGAAGGGCCGAGATCGGTGGCGGTGACGAAGCGACCGGGCCGATAGCTGTCGCCGTCTCGTTCGAGTTCGACGAGGAACGGCAGATCCGTGTACCTGCGCACATAGGAATCGAAGTAGTCCGTCGTCGTGTCGACGAAGAACTCCTTGAGGATGACGTGGCCCATCGCCATGGCCAGGGCCCCATCGGTTCCGGTGGCCGGTGCCAGCCACTCATCGGCGAACTTCACGTTCTCCGCATAGTCCGGGGCGATGGAAATGACCTTCTGCCCGTGGTAGCGGGCTTCGGCCATCCAGTGGGCGTCCGGGGTGCGGGTCAACGGAACATTCGACCCCCACATCATCAAGTAGGAGGAGTTCCACCAGTCACCGGATTCAGGGACATCGGTCTGGTCGCCGAAGACCTGTGGGGACGCCGGCGGCAGGTCGGCGTACCAGTCGTAGAACGACAGCATCGAGCCGCCGATGAGCTGGTGGAAGCGGGCACCGGAGGAGAAGGAGACCGGGCTCATGGCCGGAATGGGGGAGAAGCCGGTGGTGCGGTCGGGTCCGAGGTATTTCACGGTGTAGACGTAGGCGGCGGCGACGATCTCGACGGCTTCGGCCCACGTCGCGCGCACGAGTCCGCCCTTGCCGCGGACTGATTTGTAGCGGCGTGCCTTGACCGGGTCCTCGACGATGGACTTCCACGCCAGCACCGGGTCATGGCCGTTGGCGGCCTTGGCTTCGCGGAAGAGCCGCAGCAGTGCGCCGCGGACATAGGGGTACCGGACGCGGGTGGGGGAATAGGTGTACCAGGAGAACGAGGCTCCACGAGGGCAACCGCGCGGTTCGTATTCGGGCATGTCCGGGCCCGGGCTGGGATAGTCCGTGGCTTGGGACTCCCAGGTGATGAGTCCGTCCTTGACGTAGACGTGCCAGGAGCACGAACCCGTGCAGTTGACCCCGTGGGTGGAGCGGACGACTTTGTCGTGTGACCACCGGTTGCGGTAGAAGGAGTCGCCCTGACGCCCGCCGGAGTAGTGGATCTCCCGCTTGTCCTCGCTCATCGTCGCCCGAGGGGTGAAGAACTTCCGACTGCCGATGAGCGTGTCCATGAGCGAGTTGTCGGTGCCCGGACGGCCGGCCTCCGGCGGCGAGGAATCGGTCGGCGTGTACTGGTTTCTGCCCCGCGCCGTATTCTCGGTGGTCATGACCGTGTCTCCTTGTCGTCGTCGCTGATACCCGAACCCGTCGGGTCGCTGTCGGTTCCGGCGCGCTCTGCGCTCGAGCCGGCACCGGGGGCTGCCGCGGCGGAATCATGATGGTCCACGGCTACGGTCGTCGGCGGGTTGGCGCCGATCCAGAGTGTGATCAGGAGCGCGATGACCGTGAAGCCGGCGAGCAGCAGCAGGCCCAGCGAGTAGTCATTGGTCGCCGACCACATCGCTCCCAGCAGCAGCGGCGGGACGAACCCGCCCAGTCCGCCCGCGGCACCGACGAATCCCGTGATCGAGCCGACCCTTGCAGGATCCGAGCGCTGCGCAATGAGCGCGAAGGTCGCACCGGAGGCCAGTCCGAAGCCTGCCGACATCGCAATGAACTCTGAGGTGTAGACGATGAACTCCAGGGGGTGGAAGGACAGGGCGATGGCGCAGATGGCGACGAGTGAGTAGGCCACGCCGAGGGTCTTCACCGCTCCGAGGCGATCGGCGAGGATTCCGCCCAGCGGGCGGGTGATGACTGCGACGATGACGAAGCCGGCCATGCGCAGGGATGCATCGGCGGGTTCGAGGTCGTAGTCGTTGTTGAGGTAAGTCGGCAGGTAGACGGAGAAAGCGACATAGCCGCCGAATGCGAGTGCGTAGAGATAAGCAGCTTGCCAGGTCAGCTTGACCGACAGCGTCTGTCCCAGGGTGGTGAAGAGGCTCTGTCGCACAGGCTGCCAGTCCGGCGGATTGCGCATCATGGTGAAAGCCAGGAGCGCGTAGACGACGAGGACGACGGCTGCGACCACGAAGGGCAGCTGCGGCCAGATGTTGTACAGGGGCACGGTGGTGAAGGCCGCGATCGCGGTACCGCCCATGCCCATGCCGTAGACGCCGATGGCTGAACCGCGGGACTCCTTGGGGAACCAGCGATTGACGTAGGGGACGCCGACGGCGAAGCTCGTGCCGGCGACGCCGAGGAAGAAGCCGCCGACGATGAGCGTGGCGTAGTTGTACTGGCCGATGAAACCGACGAAGAGCACCGGAATGACCGTGATGAAGGCGATGAACGACATCATGAGGCGGCCGCCGAGACGGTCGGTCAGTGCTCCGACGACAATTCGTCCCACTGAGCCGACGAGGACGGGCACGGCCACGAGCAGCGCCGAGTCGTCGGTGAGATTCTCTTCGACGAAGTGTGGTCCCAGCGGGCTGATGAGCGACCAAGCCCAGAACGTCACAGTGAAGCCGAGGGTAGCGAAGATCAGTGCTCTGGTCCGCTGCGCTTTCGTGGCCAAAGCAGGTGATCCGGCGGTCGATGGTTGATGCATCTCAGGCTGTGACATATTCTGCCCCTCCTCGACGAATGTGCCGACTGCTTTCGATCTCAGCAGAGTTGAGCGGAAAGTGGAACAGTTTCCACCGTATTTAATCTTGAAGGCGCTCAGGAGGCGTCTTCACGGGGACTCACCTCGTCTCACGAGGGCGTGATGTGATTTAGCGCATATTTAGCTTGTTTATTCTATGAAAAGTAGAAATGCGTAAGATCGAGCCATGTCGGTCACAGTGATGATTCTCAGTGGCGGTCGCTCCCGGCGGTTCGGGGGCGTTCACAAGCCAGGTGTCCGCCTCGGCGGGCAGACGGTGATCTCGCGCATCCTCGGCACCGTCCGGCAGGCCGTACCTGAAGCGGAGGTGTGGGTGGCCGGTGCCACTGTCGGGCTCACGGACGCCGAGGCGGAATCGGTCGGCAGCGTACGGGAGGAACCCGAGTTCTCGGGCCCCCTGGCTGGGATCGAAGCCGCTTCCCTGGCGATGGGTGACTCCGAGGTCACAGTGATCCTGGCCGGGGACATGCCGCTGGTGCAGCCGGACCATCTGCGGGCGCTCATCGTCGCGAGCCGGGAGTCCGGGCTGCCTGCTTCCGGCGTCGATGACCGCGGCAAGCTCCAGTTCCTCTGCGCCGCGTGGCCGACGGTGCTGCTGCGTCGACGCCTGGCCGATATCGGCCAGACGCAGGACAGGGCGGTCAAACTCCTCTTCAGCGGACTCGAGGTCGCTCGTGTCGACGTCGACCCCGCGGAGATCATCGACTTCGACACCCGTGAGGAGTATGAGCGCGTCGCTCGCAGAATCGAGGCCACTGACGCGGATACGGCGGGCGATCCTCGGGACTGGACTGCGGCGAGTGCCGACGCTCCAAGTGGCGCCAGAGCCGTACCGGAGCAGGTGCTGCGGATGCGGGACCTCGCAGCCGGCGAACTTCCGGGGGGAGAGCGGATGACAGATGCCGAGATCGCGGCCGTGCTCGAGTTCGCTTCGCGCGTCAAGCATTCGGACTCATCGCTCAGTCCGGTCGTCGCCGCGTTCCTCGCCGGAAGACTCCACGCTGCGACGAGGGAGGGCGGCGCCTCACTCGCGGAAGCGCTGGCTCAGGTGGAGGGGGCCCTCACTCGCTCTCGGGGCTGAGCCCGAGCCCGTTTACCAAGCTGTCGACGAACTCCAGGCCCTGGCAGTCACGGCCTGCGCCGACCACCTGGTCGTCGCGGTCTGTCCCGTCGACGCGGCCAGCGAGGAAAGTGCCGAAAGGTCCGGAAGCTCGGGACCCCGTCTCGTCGGACCAGCGGGCACTGGCAGCGAGCAGCTCAGAGACGAGTTCGACGGCGGACCGCGTATCCGCGAGCGGGACTCCCAGTGTGTGCGCGGCGGCCGAGAGTTCGTCTGCCATCGCCGCGATCCGCTCCGGTGAGTAATCTCTGGGCATCTCGTCCTCCTTGGTCACCGACCCTAGCGCAGGGGTGATGGCAGGTGCGCTGTTTCGGCCGTGAATGAATCCGACCCACCTCGGTGATGGTGCCGAAGCGGGTCGGAGTCGGCGGTCATCGGGATAGGCGGCGGCCGCCTCGGCGAGGAGATTCCTCAGTCATCGATCTGAGTCTGCTCGACGGCTTCGACGGCCTCCTCATGGGTCAGGCGGAAGGCGATTCCGACGTAGAAGACGATGATCGAGAAGACCACGGTGACGACCTCGCCGACGATGAAGCCCATGAGATCGAGTCCGCCGCCGTAGTGGCCGATGAGACTGAGGATGACGAGGCCCGCCGTCCCGAGGAGCATCCACCAACCCGAACGCATCTTCAGATCCGGCAGGCGCGACTTGTCTTTGGCGAAGATGTGGTGGGCGATCATGACGATGTAGCCGATGGCGACGGCGAGGTAGAGCTTCCAATTCGTCTCCCAGCCCGTCCAGTAGACGATGAGATTCGCGCAGACGAAGCCGATGATCGGCAGCACGTCACCGCCGGGCAGGCGGAACCGCGCGATGCACGACCGGGGAGGTGAGCCGCCTCGGCGGGATGGGGAGCCAGACGATGACACATGATCCAGCCCGCAGTGGTGCCATTGCGACTGAGCTGCGTTCGCGCATCATCGCCGGTCAGTTGCAGCCGGGTGCCCGCATCCGGCAGGAGGAGATCGCCGCCGAGTTCGGAGTCAGTCGGATCCCGATCCGCGAGGCCCTGCGCGCTCTGGCTGATGCCGGATTCGTCACCCTTGTTCCGTCGACGGGCGCTTGGGTGACCGAACTCAACCTCGAGGAATGCCGCGAGGTCTACCTCATGCGCGAACGTCTCGAACCTCTCCTGCTGGCTTTGGCGATGCCCGCGCACACCCCAGAATCGCTCACAGAGTTCGTCCACCTCGCCGAGGCGGTCGAGGCCGCAAGTGTGCCCGCTGAGTTCCTCGAATGCGATCGGGACTTCCACCGGGCCATCATGGCTGGGGCTGGTGAGGGGCGATTGAGTCAGACCGTCGACCACCTGTGGAACCTCAGCCACTACTATCGACGCCGACTGGCCGCCCATATCCGCCACCCCCGCATGCTCGTCGAGTCCGCACCGCAGCTGTTCGAGCGAGATTGAAAGAGTTCGGGCGCGGTTCAGCCGCGCCGAGCGCGGTTGTGCCTCAGCCCTGGCGGGCCTTGAAGCGAGGATTCTTCTTGTTGATGACATAGACGCGACCGCGGCGGCGAACCACCTGCGAACCCGGCTGGGACTTCAGCGACCGCAGAGAACGACGAACTTTCATGAGCATGACTCCTTAATGCGAATGAGTATCATTAGTATTAATACTATGTTCTCGATCGAAGGGAAGCGAATGCGAGGATCAACGGAGCGCGGCCGGGAATCCGTCTTCGACGGAATCGAAGCGATCGCCGTCGTCGGACTGTGCGCAGCCGAGCGCAGACATTATGCGATGCGTCTGGCCAGGGACCGCAGTTATGTGTTCGTGCCCGCGGAGCAGACCGCGCAGGGAATCGAAGCGATCGACCGCCTCGTCGATCTGGTCGGTATGACTTCCGGTGTGCACGGATTCGTTCTCGAGCACGGGGAGGGCGCAGACTGCGCAGAGATCATCGGAGCCCTGAGCGCACCCGACACACGGGCTGTGCTCACCGACCTCGTGTGCGTGCTCGATCTTGCGTGCCTGCACAGCGATCTCGACTCGGAAGAGCGCGCCGGAGTTCTCGTCTCACAGATCGAATTCGCGTCGACCTTAGCCTTGGTGACACCCGACCCTGCCAATTCGGTTGGGAGGGAGGAGGCCATCGGGTTGATCGCGCACCTGGCGCCCGAGGCGAGTCTGTTCCTTCGGTGCGAAGGCGCGGTGCATGAGCCTGTGTGCTGGCAGTTCGGACACCGACCTCCTGATGCGGGGTGGATGGCGATCCTCAACTCGGAGTTCCGGCCCCCGGCTCGAGCCGGAGGTGTCCGTGCCTGCCGTTTCGAGCAGGCCCGCCCCTTTCACCCGCAACGACTCCAGGCAGTGCTGAGTGCGGCAATCGGCGAAGGCTGCTGGGGTCGGATTGTTCGTTCTGCCGGTTTCGCGAAGCTGGCCTCCCGCCCCTATGCGACCGCGCACTGGGATCAGGCGGGCACTCTGCTCACGCTCTCACCGTTGAGCGTCGAGCCGCTTCCCGGTGGTGGACCGGAACTCCTGGCGCTCGGTCAGGATCTCGCATTCATCGGCTTCGACCTCGACGAAGCGGGGCTGTGCGAGGCTCTCGACTGGGCCGTCCTCACTGATGCTGAACTATTAGCGGGTCCGATGGCCTGGCTGGAGTATCACGACGAGTTCCCCGCATGGGACTCCGCCCATCGAGGCTGACGCTCAGGCGAATCGGTGGTGCGGCACCGAGTCCGAGACTCTCAGGCTCTCAGCCGGCCGGCTGCTCTGGCACTCAGGCGGACGCCCGGCAGTCGGCGCACAGGCCGAAGATCTCGAAGACGTGGTGCGTGATCTCGAATCCGTTCGAGGCCGCGATCTGACGCATCCAATCCTCACTCGGCGGGTCGATCTCAACGGCGGTGCCGCAGTGCTCGCAGACGAGGTGATGGTGGTGTTCGGTCTGCGCACAGGCGCGGAAGAGCTGTGTCTCGGCGATGGTGATCGTATCGGCGTCGCCGCTGCGTGCGAGAGAATTGAGTTGTCGGTAGACGGTGGCCAGGCCGACGCTTGCACCTTCGTCTTCGAGGCGGCGGTGGAGCTGTTTGGCGGAGACGAAGCGAGTCTCGGTATCCAAGGCAGCGCGGATGAGGGCCTTCTGCGCGGTGCTTCGCGTCTTCTTCTGCGGAGCTGCCATGAGGAGCCCTCCCTTGTCGTCCCAGTCGAACTTGTCGTCCCTGTCGCAGGTGCATATGCATGAACGCGCATATGCGAGAGAAATAATGAAACACGTTACCATTAACGGGCGGTTCTCCCCATAACTGCGATCGACCCCGTGCAGAAAATGGGGCCCCGCCGTCGAATCGCCGAGCACGAACACCGAGGAGGCACCATGAGTGGACCCAACCGCAGACCAGCGATCCCGGTCATCCTGCTCACGGGCTACCTCGGTGCCGGAAAGACGAGCCTGCTCAATCACCTTCTGCGCCACCCCGACGCCCGCATCGGTGTCATCGTCAATGACTTCGGTGACCTCAACATCGACGCCGGGCTCGTCGTCGGCCAGGTCGACGAACCGCTGTCGATCTCGGGCGGATGTGTGTGCTGCTTGACCGATGATTCGGAGCTCGAGGACGCTCTCGTGGCGATGACGAACCCCAAGCTGCGCCTCGACGCGATCATCGTCGAAGCCAGCGGATTCGCCGAACCCCTGACCCTGGCCCGCATGATCACCCGCATGGGCCACCACCGATTCCACCTCGGCGGGGTCATCGACGTCGTTGACGCGACTATGTACTTCGACACCGTCGACACATCACACCTGCCGCCTCTGCGCTTCGCCGCGACGACATTGGTGTTGGTCAACAAGCTCGACCAGGTGCCTGCCGTCGACCGTGACGCCACGGTCGAAGCCGTCCGCGCCCGCGTCCACGAACGCAACCCGCGTGTCATCGTCATCGGCACCCGCCACGCCCGCCTCGACCCCACGCTGATCTTCGATCCGGGTGCAGGTGAGAGGGGCCCTCGCCGAGGCGACTCCGGAGTCGGCGAAGAGCCGAACCAACCCGAATTGCCGATCCGGGAACTTCTGCGTCAGGCCTACGCCGAGGCGGCGGCCGATGAGATCGGTGACGACGAGACCGATGCGGAAACCATGCCCCACCGTCACGCCCAGTCGGTGACCGTCACCGGCACCGGCCCCGCCGATGCGGATGCGGTGATGGACTTCGTCGAGGACCTCCCGTCCGGGGTCTATCGAGTCAAGGGCACAGTGCTCGTGCCCATGGGAACCGGGCAGCGCAGCTTCGTCGTGCAGGCGGTCGGCCCGAACGTCTACGTCGCCGAGGCCGCCCGACCCGCCTCGAAGGCTCCGTCCTCACACGCGGGGGCCGGTGATGGGTCGGAAGCAGACAGTGTCCTCGTCGTCATCGGCGAGGACTTCGACGCCGAGGCGGCCGAGGCTGCTCTGACCGCCGCCCTCAACGGCGATGCCGCAGCCACGGTACCGGAGAGCAGTCGCCGAGGCGACCGCTCAGAACGCCTCCTGCACCACGTCCGCCTCCATACCTAATTGCTACCTGACGGCGGCTCAGATACCTCGCGCGAAGTATCTGAGCCGCCGTCAAGTAGCAATAGGGGAGTGGTAATCCTCCGGTTTTCCTCCGTGTTTCCTGATGGTGGTCTGGAGGTCAACACCCGTGCCGGGAGCCCCTGACCGCTTTTAGGGTCGAGACGTGATCCACCGAACGGTCATGATCGACCTGCAGCAACAGCAGTGAGAAATCATCCCTTTGGGGGACACCGTTGACTACTTTCGGGCGATCCGCTGCGGCGCTGCGCTTGGAAGACTGAATGGAGCGCCCTGCTCACACCCCCGAAAGCGGAGGAACCCCGTGCACCTGATCACCCGGATGAGTCTGAAGAACCGCCTCATCGTCGGATTGCTCACCCTCGTGATCGCCGTCTTCGGCATCGTCGCGACCACCTCACTCAACCAGGAGACGATGCCCTCGGTCGACCTGCCTGGCACTTCGGTGCAGGCCACAGTCCCCGGCGCCTCACCGGAGGTGATCGAGGAGACTGTGACGAAGCCTCTCGAGACCACGCTCGACGGGGTCGGAGAGCTCGAATCGGTGACCACCTCCACCTCGTCGGGGATGATGACCGCCGAGGTGACTTGGCCGTTCGGCAAGGACTCCGAAGAGATGACCGACGCTGTCCGCTCGGCCGTCGACGGAGTGAAGTCCGACCTGCCCGCCGATGCGGAAGCCGAGGTGCTGTCGTATCAGATGGATGAGGTTCCGGTGACGATGTTCGCCGTCTCCGGCGGAGACTCTGCCACCCTCGGCGACCGTCTCGAGACCGACCTCGTTCCCGAACTCCGCGCTCTCGACGGAGTCTCGAACGTCGAGGTCACCGGCCAAGACGAGCAGAGAGTCTCCATCACGTTCCGCCCCGAGGATGTAGCGGAGAAGAACGTCGTCGAATCCTCTGTTCCCGATGAGCTCGAAGCCGCCGGCACTGTCGTTCCCGCTGGCCAGAGCTCACAGGGAGACACATCGATGGCCGTCGAGGTCGGCACGGAGGTCGACGCCGTCGAGCAGATCGAGAAGACTCCGCTGCGCACCTCGGACGGAACCGTGCTGCTGAGCGAGGTCGCCGACGTCGACCTCGACTCGGTCGAGAAGACCTCCCTGTCCCGCGCCGACGGCCAGGACTCCGTGACCGTGTCGGTGACCAAGGACCAGGACGCCAATGTCGTCGACGTCTCTCACAAGGTCGCCGACACCCTTGACAAGGTCGGCCCGAAGCTCGGCGACGACACGCAATTCTCGACGATCTTCGATCAGGCTCCGGAGATCGAGAAGTCGATCCACGACCTCTCCGTCGAAGGCGGTCTCGGCCTGATCTTCGCGATCTTCGTCATCCTCGCCTTCCTCGGCTCCTTCCGCTCGACCATCGTCGCCGCGATCTCGATCCCGATGTCGCTGCTCATTGCGATGATCGGCCTCATGGTCGGCGACTACACGCTCAACATCCTCACCTTGGGCGCCCTGACGATCGCCGTCGGCCGCGTCGTCGACGACTCCATCGTCGTCATCGAGAACATTCGCCGGCGCCAGGGCACGAGCGATCTGACAGTCGAGGACATCGTGGCCAGCGTCAAGCAGGTTGCCGGTGCCATCACTTCCTCGACCCTGACCACTGTCGCCGTGTTCCTGCCCATCGCCTTCGTCGACGGCATCGCCGGACAGCTCTTCCGGCCCTTCTCCGTCACCGTCAGCCTGGCGCTGTTGGCTTCACTCATCGTGGCGCTGACGATCGTCCCCGTGTTCAGCTACTGGGTCCTGCGCCGCAGCCCCAAACCGCTCTCGCCCAAACGACAAGCCGCCACCGACCGGAGCTATGAGCAGTGGGCCGCCAAGCAGCACCGCCGCTCGGTGGCCCGTGCCGAACGTCGTCAGAAGACGATCGAGAAGAAGAACGCCAAGCGCGTGGCCAAGGGCAAGGACCCACTGCCGGACGCGACTGTCGAACCCGTCGTCGCTCCCGCGCCCGGAGGTGGTGAGGCTTCCGGCAGGGTCGATCGTCTCCAGCAGCGCAGCCTGCCGGCGATCGTCTCCGCCCTGCACCATCCCTGGCGGACTATTGCCTACTCCGTTGTCATCTTCATCGTCACGATGATGTGCGCGACCTTCCTCAAGACGGACCTGCTCGGTTCGGCAGGGCAGAACTCGGTGTACATCACCCAGACCCTGCCTGCGGGTGCCTCGCTCGAAGCCAGTGACAAGGCTGCGAATCGCGTGGAGGCCGTGCTCGGTGATGACCCGGACGTCGAGACCTATTCGACGACGGTCAACGGACCGGAATCGGGAGCGGAGAACCAGTTCAACGTCACCCTGGCCGAGGACTCCGAGGCCGATATCGCAACGAACCGCCTCCGCACCCAACTCGACGACTTGGGGAAGGACGCGGGTGAAATCGACGTCCAAGATGCCGGCGGCTCCGTCAGCGAGGATGTCGAGATCACCCTCTCGGGTACCGACCTGGGTGCCCTGAGGAAGGCCGCCGACGAGGTCACCTCGACGATGACGGACACCGACGGAGTCCAGTCCGCCCGCAACGACCTCGCCGCCGACCAGCCGGTCATCGAAGTCGACGTCGACCGGGAGAAAGCAGCGGACTACGGTTTCAGCCAGGCCGAGGTCGGGCAGGCCATCGCCGCAGCCCTCCATGGCGTCGAGGCCGGAACCATCACCCTCAATGGCCAGGAGCGCGACATCACTCTCGCTCCGACGCACCCGGATGCGACCCCAGACGAGATCCGTGCCCTCGAACTTCCCGTCACCGAGGTGCAGACGCAGAACGCCCAGGAAGACGCGACGGACCGGGTCGAGGAGAAGACAGATGCCCGCGCCGAGGAGGCCGAGCGCAAGGCCGCAGAAGAATCAGCCGAGCAGCTCGAATCCGCCCGCGAAGCCCGAGACAACGCGGCCGACCAGCTCGAACAGGCGAGGAAGGCTCTGCGCGACGCCGAGAATCCGCCGCCGGCACCGAGCCCCGGTGACATGGCAGCCGATCAGGTGGAGCAGGCCCGCGAAGGCGTCGAGCAGGCAGAAAAGGGACTGAAGGAAGCCAACGACGCCATCGATGACCTTATCGACAGTCAGCGTGAACAGGAGCAGAGCCAGGCGGAGGAACAGGCTCTCGCCGATGAGCAGGCTGCCATCCCCGACATCAAGGGCGAGCCGATCACCGTCGACGAGATCGCGGAGGTGAAGAAGACCGAGACGCCGGCCACGATCGACCGTGCCGACGGAGACCGGAAGGTCACCGTGTTCGCAACCCCGTCCAGCGGCCAGTTGGAGGCGGTCACCGCCGCGGCGACCGACCTGACGGAGACCATGGATCTGCCCGACGGAGTCAGCTTCGACGTCGGCGGCGCCAGCCAGGAGCAGGCCGAATCCTTCGGCCAACTCGGCATGGCGATGGCCGTAGCGATCGTGCTCGTGTTCCTCGTGATGATCGCGACCTTCCGCAGCTTCGTCCAGCCGCTCATCCTGCTGGTGGCGATCCCGTTCGCCGCGACCGGAGCCGTGCTGCTCCTGCTGGCGACTGGCACACCTCTGGGCATCCCCTCGCTCATCGGTCTGCTCATGCTCATCGGCATCGTCGTGACGAACGCCATCGTGCTCATCGACCTCATCAACAAACTGCGTGAGGACGGACTGGAGCTCATGGACGCGATCGTCCACGGCACCAGGCTGCGCCTGCGCCCGATCCTCATGACCGCGGCTGCGACGATCTTCGCTCTCGTGCCGATGTCGCTCGGGCTCACCGGCGGGGGAGTCTTCATCTCGCAGCCCCTGGCGATCGTCGTCATCGGCGGACTCACCTCATCGACGGTGCTCACGCTCGTCCTCGTCCCCGCCCTCTACCTCCTCGTCGAACGGCGCAAGGAGACCCGGGCGGCGCTCAAGGAAGAGAAACGCGCCAGGAAACGCGCGGAGAACCAAGCGAGGATCGAAGAGGAGGTCACCGAGGTGGCACTGCGGTCCGACGAGAACTGACCACCCCTGCTACCTGACGGCGGCTCAGCAACCTCGCGCGAGGTTGCTGAGCCGCCGTCAGGTAGTAATTGAGGGTGGGTCAGGCTTCGGTGAGACCAGGCAGCGCCGAGGCGGCGAAGCGGATGTGCTCCTCGGTGATGCGAGCCGCGTCCTCCGCCCGGCCGTCGACGATGGCCTCCGAGATCAGATGGTGCTGCTCCTGCAGCTTCGCCATCAGCGCCTGCTGGTCGTCGACGCGGCTGAACGAGGAGAAGATCGATTTCCGCAGGGAGGTGCGGATGGCCCCGGTGAGATCGGAGAACAGCTGATTTCCGGCCGCCTGCGCGATGGCGACGTGGAACGCCGTGTCCGCGTCGTTGAAGACGTCGATGCTGATCCCGGGAGTGTCCATCATCGCGAGCTGAGCATTGATGGCGGCCAGCGAATCCTTGTCGGCGCGGGTGGCTGCGAGGATCGAGCTCGAGCGTTCGAGTTGGATTCGCGTCTCCGTCACCTCGTCGATGCTGAAGTTCGCCAGGGCGACGTGGAGGCGGAGGAAGCGGGTGAGCGCGGCCGAGGGCATCGCGGCGATGAAGGTGCCCGCACCGCGGCCCGACCCGCCCGATGAGCGGACGACGCCGAGACTCTCGAGCACCCGCAGGGCCTCGCGGACGCTGGCCCGGCTGACGCCGAGCTTCGTCGCGAGATCGCGTTCGGCGGGCAGCGGATCTCCGACAGTGAGCGAGCCGGCCATGATCTGATCTTCGATGGCGTCGATGACGAGCTCATAAGTGCTCGGCCGGGTCACGGGCTTCCACATTGTGCCCTTGTCCTCGCTCATGGTCTCCTCCATCGAATCATCATGTCATGTCTCTTCTCGCAACACCGCTGCGCCGTTGAACCCACCATCGAATTTCCACACCGGCCGGCGGGAGTCCTGGCATGACGAGCCAGGGCACGGCCGCCTCGGCGAGGATCTCCCCAACGAGTGCTTGACGCAGATCACATTGCGATCCTATGGTCAGAATAATGGTCTGACCTCATAAAGGCCATACTGAACAATTCGATCATTCGAGTTCGGAGCGCGTTCACAGGGGAATGGACCCGATGTGGGCACGCCCGGCCGTGTTGGAGAAGCCATGTACACACCCGAAATCGCGCCGGTGGCCGACAGCCTGCTCTGGTCGTCTCTGCTGGCGATCCTGCCGCTGCTGACGATCTTCGTCACCCTCGGCGCATTGAAGTGGAAGGCCCACTGGGCCGGACTGACCGCTGTCGGCGTCGCCCTCATCGTCGCGATCGCCGCCTATGGAATGCCTGTCGGGCTCGCCGCGCTGTCGGCGACGCAGGGGTTCGCCTTCGGGCTGTTCCCGATCATGTGGATCGTCATCACCGCGATCTGGCTCTACGAACTCACTGTGCGTTCGGGGCACTTCGAAGACCTGCGGCTGGTCATCAACGTCATCTCCGATGACCCGCGCATCCAGGCCATCATCATCGCCTTCTGCTTCGGCGGCCTCCTCGAGGCGCTCGCCGGATTCGGTGCCCCCGTGGCGATCACCGGCGTCATGTTGGTCGCGGTCGGCTTCACAGCCATGCGCGCCGCGGTCGTCGTCCTCGTGGCCAACACGGCACCCGTCGCCTTCGGGGCCATCGCCATTCCGATCATCACGGCCGGCACCCTGACGGGAATCGACTACCAGGACATCGGCGCCATGGTCGGCCACCAGACCCCGTTCCTGGCCGCGATCGTTCCGCTCTTCCTCGTCATGCTCGTCGACGGTCGTCGCGGACTCCGTCAGATCTGGCCCCTGGCGCTGGTCGTCGGCATCGTCTTCGGCGCCGCTCAGTATGTGTCCTCGAACTTCCTCTCCGTCGAACTCACCGATATCATCGCCTCCCTCGTCGGACTCGCCGCCGTCGTCATCATGCTCCGATTCTGGAAGCCGAAGGGAGGACAGGATGCGCTCGACCGCATGGCTGATGAGCGCGAGCACGAAGGCGCCGACGCCCCTGATGCCGGAGGCGCCTCCGCGGCCGTGGCCATCGATGTGAAGAAAGAGACCGCGCCGCTGACCAGATCCCGAGTGTTCCTCGCGCTCTTTCCCTATCTGCTCGTCATCGTCATCTTCTCCGTGGCGAAGCTGGTACCGGCGCTCAACACTTGGCTGGCATCCACCGATGTGAAGATTCCGTGGCCGGGCCTGGATGGGAACATCCTCAACTCGGCGGGCGAGGTATCGACGAGCACGGTCTATAACTTCCAATGGCTGTCCTCGCCGGGAACGCTGCTGCTCATCTCCGGCATCATCGTCGCCATCGTCTACAAGATGTCGGCGAGAGACGCGGTCGATGTCTTCATCGTCAACGTCGTGAAGATGAAGTTCTCGATCCTCACGGTCGGTTCGGTGCTCGCCCTGGCCTATGTCATGAATCTGTCGGGTCAGACGATCACGATCGGCACCTGGATTGCGGGCACCGGAGCCTTCTTCGCGTTCCTCTCACCGATCCTCGGATGGCTGGGTACTGCTGTCACGGGATCGGACACCTCGGCGAACGCGCTGTTCGCCACGTTGCAGCAGACCGCTGCGCACGAGGCCGGACTCAACCCGCTGCTGCTCGTCGGAGCCAACAGCTCCGGTGGCGTCCTCGGCAAGATGGTCAGCCCGCAGAACCTCACGATCGCAGCCACGGCCGTTGGACTCCTCGGCAGGGAGGCGTCGATCTTCCGCCGTGTCATCGGCTGGTCACTGGGGCTGCTGGTCGTCATGTGTCTGCTGGTCGGACTCCAGTCGACGGTGCTGTCCTGGATGGTGCCATCCCACTGAGTGCTCCAGGGCGCCATTGCGGCGACTGGACCGTCCGTACCGGCCATCTCTCACCAACCATTTCTCAATCACCGCCTGACAAAGGAGCGATACACATGGTCAAGAGGCAGATTCCTCAGCCGTCCGAGATCTTCGAGCTGATGAAGTTCAAGAAGTTCGAACTCGACCCGAAGAAACGCCGCTTGGAGAACGCGCTGACGATCGAGGACCTGCGGAAGATCGCGAAGCGCCGGACCCCGGCCGCGGCGTTCGACTACACGGACGGCGCAGCCGAGGGCGAGATCTCGATGGAGCGTTCGGTTCAGTCCTTCCGTGATATCGAGTTCCACCCTTCGATCCTCAAAGACGTCACGAACGTCGACACCTCGACCCAGATCATGGGCGGCAGCTCGGCCATGCCCTTCGGCATTGCCCCCACCGGCTTCACCCGGCTGATGCAGACCGAAGGTGAGACCGCCGGTGCAGGTGCCGCCGGGGCTGCGGGAATCCCGTTCACCCTCTCGACGCTGGGCACGACCTCTATCGAAGACGTCAAGAAGGCCAATCCGCATGGTCGCAATTGGTTCCAGCTCTACGTGATGAAGCAGCGCGATATCTCCTATGGGCTCGTTGAGCGCGCGAAGAATGCCGGCTTCGACACATTGTTCTTCACCGTCGACGCTCCCGTGGCCGGTGCTCGTCTGCGGGATACGCGCAACGGCTTCTCGATTCCGCCGCAGCTGACTCCGCAGACGATTCTCAACGCGATCCCGCGTCCTTGGTGGTGGTGGGACTTCCTGACCACCCCGAAGCTCGAGTTCGCTTCCCTGTCGGAGACCGGCGGTACGGTCGGTGAGCTGCTCGACTCGGCGATGGATCCCTCCATCGATTTCGATGACCTCGCCGAAATCCGCGCCATGTGGCCCGGCAAATTCTCCGTCAAGGGCGTGCAGACGCTCGAGGACGCGAAGAAGCTCGCCGACCTCGGCGTCGATTCGATCGTCCTGTCCAACCACGGCGGACGTCAGCTCGACCGGGCCCCCGTTCCCTTCGAGCTGCTGCCCGAGGTGGCTCGTGAGATCGGCAAGGAAGTGGAGATCATCATCGACACCGGCATCCGCAACGGCGCCGACATCGTTGCTTCGCTGGCGCTGGGTGCGGACTTCACGCTCATCGGCCGCGCCTATCTCTTCGGTCTCATGGCCGGCGGTCGAGCAGGAGTGGACCGGACGATCGAGATCCTCGGCGAGCAGGTCGAGCGCACCATGCGCCTGCTCCAGGTTGCCGACGTCGCCGAACTCAATCCCTCGCACGTGACACAGCTGCGTCAGGTCAGCCGCGACGAGCGCGCGGAGATCATCGGCTCCCGCTCTGCGAAGGGCTGATTCGCCGAGGCGGCTGACCGCGGGTCATGAAATGCACCGTCATCGAGTCGGCGCAGACGCGCGCAATCGCTCAGGCGCATGGGTCCAGGTTCGAACCTGGACCCATGCGCCTCTGTCGTATCGATGTGACAGGAACGTATGCCAGAGGGGCGAGTTAGGGTAGGCTCAGCTTTGTGAAAATGAGCATTCAGCACCGCGCGACAACGCTCGCGGCCTCAATCATGACCATCGCCCTCCTGGCCACCGGCTGCGCAGCCGAGGACAAGAAGTCCGGGGGAGAGACCGGGAACAAGGATGTCGCCACAGGCGGCGAGTCGTTCGGCACAGCCGATGAGGAGACTGCGAAGCTCGGCAGCGATGCCGAGCCCGGCGAGTTCCCGCGCACTGTCACTCATGCCAACGGCACCACCGAGATCGAGAAGAAGCCCGAACGCGTCGTCGTCCTCGACACCGGCGAACTCGATGATGTCCTGTCTCTGGGCATCACGCCTGTCGGCATGGTCACCACCGAAGGCGCCAATCCCGTCCCGAGCTACCTCGAGGACCAGGTCGAAGGAGTCGAGACCGTCGGTACCATTCAGGAGCTCGACCTCGAGAAGATCGCCTCGCTCGAGCCCGACCTCATCCTCGGCAGCCAGCTGCGCGCCGACAAGCTCTACGATGAACTCGACTCGATCGCTCCGACCGTCTTCTCCATTCGTCCCGGGTTCCCGTGGAAGGAGAACTTCCGCCTCGTCGGTGAGGCGATGGGGATGGAAGACGAAGCGACGAACGAACTCGAGGACTACGCTCGCGAAGCCGGAGAGCTCAAAGACTCCGTCGACGGAGATCCGACGATTTCTCTCGTGCGCTTCATGCCCGATCGGCTGCGACTGTATGCCAACCAGTCCCTGATCGGTGTCATCCTCCACGACGCGGGGTTCAAGCGCCCGAAGATTCAGGATGTCGACGAGCTCGCCGTCGAGATCTCCCCGGAGAACCTCGACCAGGCCGGCGGAGACTATGTCTTCTACACCAGCTACGGTGACCCCGAGGCAACGGGGGAGACGAAGGCTCTCGAATCGAGCCAATGGGAGGGACTCGACGCAGTCAAGGACGGCAAGGCCATCCGCGTCAACGACGATGTCTGGTTCCTCGGCCTCGGGCCCACCGGTGCCGCCCAGATCCTCGAGGATCTGGGGGACCACCTCGGCGAGTGAGGCGTCATCGAGCTGTTTCCCCGTCGGTGCGGCGAATCGGGCGACCGCGGCCCCAACTGAGCCCGGCAGAGTCCGGGCCGGGTTAGGCTTCGAACTGGTGGGCTGTGATTGCGTCGTGCTCGTGAACAGTTGCCAGAAGCCACCTCAGTTCAGTAGGAGAGGAACTCATCGTATGGACATCGACTACGCCCGGAGAATGTCAAGTGTGCGCCCTTCGGCCATCCGAGATCTGCTCAAGCACGGAGACGATTCGGAGCTCATCTCCTTCGGCGGTGGCTACCCTGACCAGGCGCTGTTTCCGTTCGACGAGCTCCGTGCTGTGTATTCCGAACTTCTGTGCCGCGAACACGGTTCTGTCCTGCAGTACACCGCATCCGATGGATTGGTGCGTCTGCGGGAGCAGGTGGCGGATCGGATGTCTGCTGACGGGACGCCGGCGGACGCCGATGAGATCCTCATCCTCAACGGAGGCCAACAGGGAATCGAGCTCGTAGCGAAGCTTCTCATCGACCCTGGTGACACAATCATAGTGGAAGACCCGACGTTCGTCGGCGCACTGATAGCGTTCGCGCCGTTCGAACCGTCCTACGCAACCGTGCGTCTGGACGACCACGGTATGGACACCGACCACCTCGCTGCAGTGCTCAAAGCAGGTCCGGGAGCGAAGCTGCTGTACACAGTGCCCGACTTCCATAACCCTACGGGAGTCTCGATGAGCCTCGAGCGGCGCCGTCGGCTCATCGAACTAGCGAACGAGCACAATCTGATCATCCTTGAGGACACGCCCTATCGAGAACTGCGCTATGAAGGACCGCGGTTGCCGACCTTGCGCAGTCTCGACACTCAGGGGAGGGTGATCCATCTGAACAGCTTCTCCAAGATCCTTGCCCCTGGCCTCCGGCTGGGATGGCTGACTGCGAGTGGAGAGCTTCGGGAGAAGCTGGCACTGCTCAAGCTCGCCGCCGACACTCAATCGGGGACACTTTCGATGGCGGCAGTCGCCTCCTACCTGACCCGATTCGACATCGGTGCCCACGTCGCGGGGCTCAGGCTCGCCTACCGCCAGAAACGAGACGTCATGCTCGAAGCGATCGGACGAGAGTTCCCTGCCGACATCCAGTTCACTCGGCCCGAGGGCGGACTCTTCACGTGGCTGACCTTTCCTGAGGGATTCGACTCTGCCCGGTTCGCTGCGGACACGGCGCTTCCCAAGGCGAAAGTCGCTTATGTTCCCGGAGCGACATTCTTCGCCGATGAGCAGCATCATAACCATGCCCGAATCAACTTCACGGGTGTCACCGATGAACAGATCAACGACGGTATAGGCCGTCTGGGAGCGGAGCTGAGAGCGGTTCTTGCTCAGAGACCCATCGGCGTACGGGGTACGGGGCTGCGGTAGATGCACGATGGACCGGAAGACCACCCGGACATCAGGGTGTCGTCACGTCTTTCACCTCTGAAGCGGAGAATCTGCAGGGCGCTTCGCGAAAGGACGAGCACGAGTCTTCCTCCCGAGTGAAAGCGCTATCCCTTGCCCCGCCCGTCGCAGATGGACCCGAGGGCTGCGTCGACCGGAGGGCACGATAAGACACCAGCGAGAGCAGCGACAATGCTGCCCAGGGCAGTGGTCCCGTCGCTGGGCTTCGCTTCGAGCGAGCTTGCACATCCATATCCATTCGTCATTGGCGTTTTGGAGAGTGTGCGACTGCTCACGGAGGGTCGCCTCCTGACAAAGAGCCTGCCTCGCTATTTTCACACGAGCTGTGTGAACGGGCCACCTGTCTGGCCCTCGACCCACCATTTTTACCACATGCGCTTCGGCCGAAGTCGTTCTGTAGTCAGTGTTGCTATCTAGCGGTACTTGGCTTACTATGTACCAGTAGTCAGTAATAATGAGTAGGAGGGTGGTCGGATGGGCAGGCAGGCAACCGAGATGCTCAAGGGCACGCTGGAGGGCATCGTGCTGGCGATCCTGGCCGGCCGGTCAGCGTATGGATACGAGATCACCAGTTGGCTGCGCGAGCAGGGCTTCGCCGACATTGCGGAGGGCACCGTTTATGCCCTGCTGGTGCGGATCGAGCAGCGCAGTCTGGTCGACGTGGAGAAGGTTCCCTCGGAGAAGGGCCCGCCGCGCAAAGTCTACTCGCTCAACGCTGACGGTCAGGAGTCTCTCAAGGAGTTCTGGAGGACTTGGAGTTTCCTCGCAGAACGGATCGACCGGCTCCACGACCAAATCAACCACCAAGAAAAGGGAGAGTAACCATGGCCGCACGTTGGATCGAGACGATCATCGGCTCATTTGAGGACAAGAAGCGCTGGCGTGCGTACAAGGTGCGGGTCCAGCAGCTGCCACCGGGATACCGTACGGCTGTTGAGGGGATCGAGCGATACCTGATGGTCACCGGCCCCGCTGACGGTGACTACCTGTTGGACATGACTGACGACCTTGCTGATCTGTTCGAGGCGGCTGCGGCCGATGGCACGCCGGTCCGTGAGGTCGTCGGCGATGACCCAGCGGAGTTCGTCGACACGTTCAAGTCAAACTATGGGCTTCCTGGCTGGATGGGCAAGGAGCAGCGTCGGCTCGCCGACGCGATCCAACGCGCCGAGGGCGAGGAGGAATCACGATGACCACCACGGTGCAGAACCAAGTCAGAAGGCGACAGCTTTGACATGGATCCGAGGCTCGAAGTGAGCACGGCCAAAGCGCTGATCGAATCGACCGCCAAATGTGTGCCCTCCGCCTGGAGCAGAGCCACCCCTGGCGGCGAAGGTCCCCGCGCTGGTCAATCCCGTCAAGGAATCGCTCGGCCTCGTCTCCCGGTCGGACAGCGACGAGGGCCGCACTGCTCCAGACTCTGAGCTCGTCAATCACATTCACCCACAGCGTGACGGCGTGCTGGAGCAAACAGGTTCGGCATTCGACCACGGAACCGAGGAGGTGCTGCGATGGGCACGGTTCCGGCACGCCCGTTTCGTCATCGAAGCGCCGAGGTCAAACCCGCGTGGTGCGTATGTTCGTGCATGATCAGCCTACTGTTCGAGCGTTCTCGAATTCTCTATCCGCCTACCCCGATCGCGGGTTGCTCGCGCGCGTCAGTGCTCAGTGGCCAAGCGCACTCCAAGGTCGATCATCACAGCAGTGCTCGTGCGATCGAGCCAGATCTTGACGCGTTCGCGTGCGAGCACGCCTCGAGCACGAGTGGCTGCTAGTACTATCGCCGAGTGCCACAAGATTCCGATGGCAAGTGCAATGGACATCAGTAATACGCCCCAGCCCGCGGCGGGTGATTCTGTGGGAAGGAACTGGGGGAGGATGCTGATGTAGAAGACTCCGACTTTGGGGTTGAGCATATTGCTGATCAGTCCGCTGCGGGCAGCGTCGATGGGGTTCTGCGGAGTCGGTGCCGCCGTCTCCGTTTCCGTCGACCGGTTGAGTGGAAGGGGCTTCCAGATCGCCGTGCAGCCCAACCACACCAGGTAACATGCTCCGGCGATCCTCACGATGTCATAGGCGACCGTTGAGGCGGCCAGCAGCGCAGTCAGGCCAACGAGGCTGGCTCCTGCCCGGATGGCGTGCCCGATCTCGATACCGATGACGGCAGCGAACCCTGAGCGTCGTCCGTGGAAGAGCGTTGATCGGAGTGCGATCATCAGGTCAACGCCGGAGGTGGCCGCGCTGATGGCCGCCACGAGGACCCAGCTCATCAGATGCTGTGGTTCCATTGTCTTCTTGCGTGTGATGCCGGCGGTGAGTCATCTCAGCGTGCTCGGCTCAGCTGCCGATCTCGTCAGCCAACTGCTCAGAGACGCTGAGAGGTTCTCGCCCGAGGAGTTCGGTGAGCTGCGCATCTGAGTGAGCGAAGTGGCCGATCCGCGTTGCCTGGAACATCGTGAGGGTGAAACGTGCGGCAGCTTCCGGAACTCCAGATGCGACTTCCCCGGCAATCCACTCTTCGTCTCCGACGGTGATGCGTTCGATCTGCCGTCCGGCCAGTTGCGACGCCGCCGAGGCGAAATCGGTGAGCGTGATCGGCGAGGCGGGAGTCAGATCGACCGAACCGTTGTACGCGACACCTCTGATGAGGATTTCGGCTGCTGCTTCTCCGGCGTCCCGGCGGTCGACCCAGAAGAAGGGGCCGTCGGCGGGCCGGGCGACGGCGCCGGTTGAATGCCAGGGCCCGACCAGGTCCGCGATATCGCCGTAGAAGCCATACCGCAGAGCAGTCCAGGCCACCCCCGATGCTGCGAGATGGTCCTCTGACATCGCGTGGATCGTCTGTGGCAAGTAGGGCGAATCTGCCGATGCCGCATGTTGGCTGGTGTAGAGAACGTGCTGCGCGCCGGCCTCGACCGCGGCGTCGATCGCACGGCGGTGCTGAGCGGCGACATCGGCACTGAGGTCGTTGGAGGAGACGAGAAGTACCTGGTCAGCGCCTTCGAACGACTCGCGCAATGCATTGGGCTCGTCGTAGCTGCCTCGTCGCACACTGACGCCCCGTTCGGCAAAGCGCCGGGCTCGGCTGGGATCGCGGACGCTGACGCCGATCTGGCTCGCGGGTAAACGCTCAAGGAGATGCTCGACGACGGCGCCGTTGAGGATACCTGTCGCTCCGGTGACGATGATCATGAGGCGTCCTTTCATGGGCCAGGGCTCGAAGTGAACGGCCATCGTCGAAGAAGGGACGCTCAGGTGAGCACCGATGATAAGTTGACTGATATTGTCAATTTGTCTGGGAGTACGATGATGCCGAAGTTGACAATGGGTGTCAAGTTGTTTGGAGTGAAGGGATGCTGCTGTGATCGAACAAGACTCGACTGAGCTTCGTACCGATGCTCGGCGCAATGTCGATCGGATTAGGGAGGCTGCCGTGGAAGTCTTCCGCGAGGAGGGTTTTTCGGCGTCGTTGGATGAGGTAGCTTCGAGGGCTGGAGTGAGCAGGGCGACGATCTTCAACAGATTCGGCGGGAGAGCAGGACTCATCGATGCTGTCATCGACGCGGTCGTTGCCTCGGAGCTGCGCGGCATCATCGACGATGCTCGATCCGCCTCCGGTGTCAAGGTGCGGATCCGGGGGTACATCTCTGCCATCAGGGATATCCAGTATCGAATTCCCGCGGTCAATGATGTGCTGCTTCAGGAGTTCCCGGAATCAGGTGAGCTGATGGCCCTCTGTCATAGGGGTAGTCGTTTTCATGATGAGTTGGTGGCCGAGGGGTGTGCAGAAGGTGTCCTCAGTTCATCGTTCGCGGCCAAGGACTTTCACGAACTGGTTCTCGACAATGCCGCCGTGCTCAAGCATCGCGGCCGCCCATCGCGTCCTGACTATGACCGCCGCACCGAGTTCGTGCTCAATGGGATCCTGCGATGAGCCTGTGGCATATGCGCGACTGCGGAATTGCTGACGCGCATACGACCAGGGCGGCCGGATTGGGTATGCCCCTGGAAAGCGGGTCCCGTCTGCACTCTCACAATCGTCGCGACCGAAGAGCCTGCCTCGGTGAGGTGGATCAATTCCCTGTCCAGCAACGTCTTCGCCGGCGTACCTTTGGCTTCCTGGTCCCGGCGTGAAAGTGAGATTCCGGCACGAAACCCGAGAACCTGCAACGGCCGACTGAAAAGAATTCCTCTCCCGCTGGAATAAAGTCGGCCTCAGCAAAGTTGAGTCTAGTGTACGCAACTTTGATGAGGCCGACTTGACGGTCGGAACCTCGAAGAGAATACTTGAGTCCGGTTGGCTCAATGTGTGCGGTTGAGTGGTTCCGACTCAAGGACCGGAGCCGCCCGATCGCACGCATTCGAGTCGCAGGAACTCACGATCTATAAGGAGAGAAAACTATGGCACGTGCAGTCGGAATCGACCTCGGAACCACGAACTCCGTCGTCACCGTCCTCGAAGGCGGCGACCCGAAGGTCATTGCAAACGCGGAAGGCGGTCGCACGACCCCGTCCGTCGTCGCAGTCAACAAGAACGGCGACTCGCTCGTCGGTGAGATCGCTAAGCGTCAGGCCGTCACGAACATCAAGAACACCGTCGCATCGGTCAAGCGCCACATGGGCACCGACTGGTCCACCGAGATCGGCGGCAAGAAGATGACGGCTCCCGAAGTCTCGGCCCGCATCCTCCAGAAGCTCAAGCACGACGCCGAAGAATACCTGCAGGAGAAGGTCACCGACGCGGTGATCACCGTTCCCGCATACTTCAACGATGCTGAGCGTCAGGCCACGAAGGACGCCGGTGAGATCGCCGGCCTCAACGTCTCGCGCATCATCAACGAGCCCACCGCTGCCGCTCTGGCCTACGGCCTCGAGCGCGGCAAGGAAGACGAGCTCATCCTCGTCTTCGACCTCGGTGGCGGTACGTTCGACGTCTCCCTGCTGGAAGTCGGCAAGGACGAAGATGACTTCTCCACCATTCAGGTTCGTGCGACCTCCGGTGACAACCGCCTCGGCGGCGATGACTGGGATCAGCGCATCGTCGACTGGCTGGTCGAGCAGGTCAAGAACAACTACGGTGTGGACCTGACCAAGGACGCCACCGCTCTGCAGCGCCTCAAGGAAGCCGCTGAGCAGGCCAAGAAGGAACTGTCCTCGGCGACCAGCACGAACATCTCGCTGCAGTACCTGTCGATGAGCGAGAACGGACCCATCCACCTGGATGAGACCCTCACCCGTGCGAAGTTCGAGGACCTGACCAAGGACCTCCTCGAGCGCACCAAGGCTCCTTTCCACGCAGTCATGAAGGACGCCGGCGTCTCCGTCAGCGACATCGACCACGTCGTCCTCGTCGGCGGTTCGACCCGTATGCCCGGCGTCTCCGCCGTCGTCACCGAACTCACCGGAGGCAAGGAGCCCAACAAGGGCGTCAACCCCGATGAGGTCGTCGCCATCGGCGCTGCCGTGCAGGCTGGTGTCCTCGTGGGTGAGCGCAAGGACGTTCTGCTCATCGACGTCACCCCGCTCTCGCTCGGACTCGAGACCAAGGGCGGCGTGATGACCAAGCTCATCGAGCGCAACACCCCGATCCCGACCAAGCGTTCGGAGACCTTCACTACCGCTGAGGACAACCAGCCCTCTGTGTCGATCCAGGTCTTCCAGGGTGAGCGTGAGTTCACTCGCGACAACAAGAACCTCGGCACCTTCGAGCTGACCGGTATCGCTCCGGCTCCTCGCGGCGTGCCGCAGATCGAGGTCGCCTTCGACATCGACGCCAACGGCATCGTCCACGTGTCGGCCACCGACAAGGGCACCGGCACTGAGCAGTCGATGACGATCACAGGCGGTTCCGCACTGCCGAAGGAAGACATCGACCGCATGGTCCGCGAGGCCGAGGAACACGCAGAAGAGGACAAGAAGCGCCGTGAGGCAGCCGATGTCCGCAACAATGCGGAGAACCTCGCCTACCAGACCGAGAAGCTGCTCACTGACAACGCTGACAAGTTGCCCGAGGAGCTCAAGACCGAGATGCAGGGCGATGTCGATGCCGTCAAGGAAGCACTCAAGGGTGAAGACGACGACGCCGTGAAGAGCGCCTACGACAAGCTCGTTGAGAACCAGCAGAAGATCGGCGAAGCCATCTACAGCCAGCAGGGCGGTGCCGAAGGCGCCGAAGCTGCCGGTGAGGGCGCAGCCGATGCCAGCACAGACGACGATGTCGTCGACGCTGAAGTTGTCGACGAAGAGGATGAGGAGAAGAAGTAATGACTGCCGAGGGCAACGACAAGTCGTCCGAGGAGCCAGGCTTCACCTTCAGTGACAAGCGCCGGGTTGATCCGAACACCGGTGAGGTCCGTCCCGAGGCCGACGCGCAGTCGGCCTCGGCCGGGGTCGGCGAGGAGCCGACCGCGGATCCGAATGCCGAGCAGCAGGGTGCGGCCGCGGCCGATGCCAGCGACCTCGGTGTGGACATCCCCGCCGATGCCTCGGGTCTTGAGGACACCGAGCCGGCAGCCGAGCCCGAACCGGGTTCGGAAGCCGCGGACTACCTGGCCGACCTCAAGCGCATCAACGCCGAATATGCGGCGTATCGGATGCGCGCCGACCGGGAACGCGAGCGTGCGGCACTCGGCGGCACGATCAAGGTCGTCGAGGCCCTGATCCCCGTGCTCGACGAGGTCAAACTCGCCCGCGAGAACGGCGACGTCACCGGGCCTTTCGAGACCCACGTGAACAAGCTCGTCGAATCACTGAACAAGATCGGCGTCGAACAGTACGGAGAGGTCGGCGACGAGTTCGATCCGAACCTCCACGAGGCGCTCATGCAGCAGCCCTCGGACGAGGTCGAGACTCCGACGCTCTTCCTGGTCATGCAGCCGGGCTACCGAATCGGGGAGCGCATCATCCGCGCTGCCCGCGTCGGCGTCCAGCAGCCGGAGGACTGAGCTACGACCACGATCGCCGAGGCGGCCGCCCGCCCCGTACGTCAGTTCACCGACGTACGGGGACGGGGAACCGCCTCGGCGACGGTCCGGATCTTCGGGGCTTTGCCCCGGCGATGCGGATTGTGAGAGGACAAGTGAATACCGTGATGACTGGATTGTTTGGAAGGAAAGGAGGTGCCAGGTGAATACCGGACCTCAGAATGATTGGTTCGACAAGGACTTCTACAAAACCCTCGGCGTCTCCAAGGATGCTTCCGATGCCGAGATCAAGAAGGCCTATCGCAAACTCGCACGCAAGTATCACCCGGACGCCAACCCCGGTGATGAGAAGGCCGAAGAGAAGTTCAAGGAGATCGGCCAGGCCCACCAGGTGCTCTCCGACAAGGAATCCCGGGCCCAGTACGATCAGGTCCGAGCCATGGGCGGCGGTGCTCGGTTCAGCGCCGGTGCAGGCGGACCCGGCGGTGCTGCCGGCGGCGGATTCGACGACGTGTTCTCCGACCTCTTCGGAGGCGGCGGACGGACTCGGACCCGCACGACCTACGGCGGCGGGGGCGACGTTCCCCCGGACCTGGCGGATCTGCTCGGCGGATTCGGCGGAGGCTTCGGCGGTGGCGGCGGATACGGCGGGTACCAGCCCCCGGTCAAGGGCGGCGACATCAAGTCGAGCACGACGCTGTCATTCACCGAAGCCATCGACGGCGCCTCGGTGAAGCTGAACATGCCCGGCGGGAAGCCGCTGACCGTGCGCACCCCGATCGGGGTCAAAGACGGACAGAAGATCCGCCTGGCCGGCAAGGGCAAGACCAGCCCCAACGGCGGCGAGAACGGTGACGTCATCCTCACCGTGCACGTGAGCCCGCACCCGGTCTTCACCCGCGACGGTGACAACCTGCGGATGGATCTGCCGATCAGCTTCGACGAGGCGACCCTCGGTGCCGAGGTCAAGGTGCCGACCCTGGGCGGAATGCCCGTCAAGGTCAAGGTCGCACCGGGGACGCCTTCAGGGCGGACCCTGCGTGTGCGCGGCAAGGGCGTGAAGACGAAGAAGGGCACCGGAGATCTGCTGGCGACAGTCGAGATCGTGTCGCCGAAGAACTTGTCCAGGGAAGCCAAGCAGGCGGTCGAATCGTTCAAGGCTGCCACCGAAGGTGAGGATCCACGCGCTGGCTTGCTGGACAAAGCCAAGGCCAGTTGAGGTGGTGAATCACAATGCACATTTCATCGAGTGCGGCGGTGTATGTCATCTCGGTGGCAGCGGATCTGGCGGGCATGCACCCGCAGACGCTGCGGCAGTATGACCGCCTGGGTCTCGTCACTCCGGAACGCACCGCGGGCCGGGGGCGACGCTACTCCGGAAAGGACATCGCCAAGCTGCGACTGATCCAGCAGCTGTCGCAGGACGAGGGAGTCAACCTCGTCGGGATCAAGAAGATCATCGACCTGCAGAATCAGGTCGATGCGCTCAAGAGCCGCAATGAGGAGCTTGAGGACGAGGTGCGGACCCGCAGATCGGCGCAGGAACGCGATGCACGCGTCTTTGCAGCCGGCACCGTGGGCGGGGACGTCGTCTCGATCTCGCGCGGACGTCGCCCGCAGGGCCGTCCGGAACCAGGAGCCCTGGTGCTGTACAACCGGTACCGACGCGGCTGAGATAAACACAATAACGAAGAGCGCAGACCCGAACGGGTCTGCGCTCTTCTCAGTTCGCGTCGAGCTCTGCAGAGCTCAGGCGGTCGCTATCAGATCTCAGCGGGATCCTGGGCCACCTTCTTGCGGCGCATGGTCATGGCGACTGCAACTCCACCGATGAGGAGGAGGCCGGCGCCGCCGACGAGGCCGGTCAGCTCGGTACCGGTGCGAGGCAGGTCGCCCCCGTTGCCGGCATCACCGTTGTCGCCTTCGTCGTTTCCGCCATTGCCGTCTTCGTTTCCGTCGCCGCCACCGGCATTCGGATCCTCCTCGACCGAGAAGTCACCGGTCAGTTCGTCATCGCCGCAGGTGACGGTGACATCGTAATCGCCGACGTAGGCCGAGGCATTGGACGCGCTGGTGCCGTAGACGTTGACGTTGGCCTTGCCTTCGTCGTCAGCCTGAACGGTCTTGTCGAAGGCGGTGACGCTCGATTCGCCCTTGGGGGTAACGAGGAAGCGGACGTCTTCACCGGGCTCGCAGTTCTCGACGGCGAGGGTGACACCCTTGTCTTCCTTGACGAAGTCAGCGGGGGTGATCGACTCGGGGAGACGGTCAACGTGGCTTCTTCAGCAGGAGTTGTGGGGTCCTCGGTCTTGTCTTCGGTGATGGTGAAGCCCTGAGCCGGGGAGTTGGTCTTGGTCGCCTGGTCGACGCCCCAGACGGTGTAGTCGCCGGCCGGAAGTGCGTCGTCGCCCTCGAACTTCAGGGTTGCGGAGACTTTGCCCTCGTTGTCGGCTTCGACTTCCTTGGTTGCGAAGGGTGACTGTGCGGTGCCGCCCACGACGGTGACCTTGCCGCCGGGGGTGAAGCCCTCACCGGTGACCGTGATGCCGTTCTTCGCGAAATCGCTCTGCGAGATCTCGTCGGTGTTGAGCGAGACCTTCGGATCCGCCTCGGGAGCCTCGGGCTCGTCGGTGTCATCGACAACGTTGAAGCTCAGTCCGTCGTAGGTGCGCTGCTCACCATCGCGAGTGATCGTGACGGAGAAATCAACCGTACCGTTTTCGATGTCCTCGGCGGGCTGAGTGGAGTAGATGTTGTATTCGAAGTTATCGCCCTCAGCAGTTCCAGCTTCGCCGGTGAGCGAATCCGAGATCTTGTCTCCGGCTTCAAGGCCGGTGATCGTGACGACGATACCCTTGTCCTTGTTGGCGAGATCCTCGGCAGTGATTTCCTTGGGGGAGGTCGTCACCTTTGCCTCGATAGCCTGCGCATCAGCCTCAGGTGATTCAGACGCAGTGCTTTCCTGGGCGTCGCCGGAGTTCTTGACGACAGAGTGCGAGTAGTTGACCGAGCCGGGGGCAGCGATGACTGGGGATGCGGCCAGGCCGGTGATGGCGATGGCCACCGCGGGGGCGAGGGCGAGCTTCTTCATGTATTTCCTTAGAAAATTACAGCTGGGTGTGAAGTATTACGAATGTAACAGTAATGCAACATTCACCACACGCATAGTTGTGTTCGTTTTGTTCAGTGCTGGCTTCGGCCCTGTCGCAGAGTTCATTCTCCATTCATCCTGACCGCCCGATTCGTCGCGGACTGCAGAGCAGAAGGAAGGGCGGCTCAGCGTGTGCTGGGCCGCCCCTCCGAATCGATCCAGGCTGTCCGCCTGGCTCGGATCAGAAGCTCGTCGGAGTCTGACCGAATTTGTTCTTGCGGCCGGTCAGTGCGATCGCGGCACCACCGACGAGGAGGAGCAGGGCTCCCGTCGTCAGTCCGCCGAGGTCGGCTCCGGTGCGAGGCAGCTGGCTTCCGTCGTCTCCACCGTTACCGGCATTTCCGTTGTCGCCGCCTCCGGAGCCGCCGCCGTTGGCACCTTCGGTGACTGTGAAGGAGTCCTTCATGGTGTCATCGCCGCAGGTCGCGGTTGCGGTGTACGCACCGACGTAGGCGGAGACATCCGACGAGGTGCCGAAGACGTTGACGGAGGCATTGCCTTCGTCGTCAGCCTTGACGGTGTTCTCGTAAGCCGTGACGTTGATGCCCTTCGGGTTGACCTCGAAGTGGACATCTGCGCCGGGCTCGCAGTTCTCGACGGCGAGGGTGACGCCCTTCTTCTCATTGGCGAAGTCCGCTGCCTCAACCGTCTTCGGTGAGACCTTGAAGGTCGCCTCGGCGGGTGCCTCGGTCTCGCCGTCGTCACCGTCATCTTCGCCGACAACGTTGATGTTGCCTTTGAGGGTCTCCGACTCGGTGCCCTCACGGTCGATGGCGACAGTGAACGGAACCTTGCCGACCTCGAGACTGTCCGGGTTGCCTCGGTAGTAGAGGTGGAGCTTGTAGTCTCCGTCAGCCTCTGCGGTCTCGCTCTTGCCGGTGAGCGAGTCGGTGATCGTGTCGCCCTTCTTCACGCCGGAGACGGTGACGGTCACGCCCTTGTCCCTGTTGGCGAGATCCTCGGCGGTGATCTCCTTGGGATCGACCGTGAGCGAGGCGTCGATCGGATCGACAGCGTCGTCTTCGGTGATGGTGAAGCCCTGAGCCGGGGAGTTGGTCTTGGTTGCCTGGTCGACGCCCCAGACGGTGTAGTCGCCGGCCGGAAGTGCGTCGTCGCCCTCGAACTTCAGGGTTGCGGAGACTTTGCCCTCGCCGTCGGCTTCGACTTCTTTGGTTGCGAAGGGTGACTGTGCGGTGCCGCCCACGACGGTGACCTTGCCGCCGGGGGTGAAGCCCTCACCGGTGACCGTGATGCCGTTCTTCGCGAACTCGCTCTGCGAGATCTCGTCGGTGTTGAGCGAGACCTTCGGGTCGATTTCCGCGACCTCATCGACGACGTTGATTTCGCCGTCAAGGGTCTGTGATTCTTCGCCCTCACGTTCGATGGTGACGGTGAAGTCGACGGGACCCTCTTCGAGGTCTGCTGCGTCCCCCTTGTAGTAGATCTTCTTGGAGACGGTAGTGCCTGAGGCGGTCTCGGACTCTTCGGTCAGCGAATCAGTGACTGTGTCGCCTTCTTCAAGACCGGTGACCGTGACGTTGACGCCCTTGGTCTCATCTGCGAGATCCTCAGCGGTGATCTCGTCCGGGGAGACGGAAAGCGAAGCGTCGATGGCCGCCTGGAGGTCGACCTCGGCGGTGCCGGCGACGTTCTTGCTGTCGGCGCCGTCCCGCTGCACCTGGACGGCGAAGGAAACCGACTCCTGCGTGACCTCTTTGGCAGAGCGCAGCTTCAATATTGCGGTCGAGCCCTGAGCGGTCGTGGCAGGGCCGGTGAGGCCGGACTTTGCCGAAACCTTGTCGCCCTTCTCGAGGCCGGTGACCTTGACAGTCACGCCTTCCTCGGCGAGTTCTTCGGCCGTGACCTCGCCCGAGGTCACCTGCACCGAGGCGTTGATCGGATTGGCCTTGTCCTCAGACTTGTCGTCGTCCTTGACGTCCTTGTCCTCGTCCTTGGGGGCAGGGGCAGGCTTCGGATCGACCTTCTTCGGCGGCTTCTTGGCGTCGTCCTTCTTGTCCGCCTTGTCCTCGGCCGTCTTCTTCTTGTCAGCGGCCTTCTTGGCTGCTTCGGCCTTCTCCTCGGCCTTCTTTTCGGCGGCCGCCTTCTCTGCCTTGGCCTTCTTCTCTGCCTCAGCCTTCTCAGCAGCGGCCTTCTTGGCTTCTTCCTTCTTGAGCTTCTCGGCTTCGGCCTTCTTCTGCTCGGCGGACTGCGATGAGGTCGACTGGGCAGACGTCGATTCCGCAGCAGCGACCGGGCTCGCGACAAGCCCGGTGAAAGCGAGCGCGACTGCCGGCGCGAGGATGATCTTCTTCATTGGAGTGCCTTCAATCTCTGTGGCGAGGGGTGTGATACGGCACTCATCCTAGGTTCTGAGGGTTTTCCAAACTATTTCTGTACGTTTTGTTCAGGTTTAAAAGCGGTAACACTTGGGTGGATTTCTTTAACCATCTCGTGACCTACTCGTCGGTAAAAGAATGACTGTCGCGGCCGCCTCGGCGAGAGGGAGCGCCGGCCGCGCGAACTCAGCGATTCCGACCTAGACCGGCCACGCCTCGGCGCGGATCTGCTTGCGCTGTTCGACAGTCGGCACTCGGACGGTCAGGGCCGAGGGATCGACCTCCATCTCGAGGTACGACGACTGCCCCAGCGGATCCCCGTCGAGTTGAATATCAACGTCGTCACCGGCTTCGACGACGACCTTGCGGCACTTCCGAATATTCGTGTGCAGCCCGCGTGAGGCTCGACGGCCGGCGATCGACGCGAGCACGCCGACCCACTGCCCGAGGTTCTTCGGGCTGACGATGAGCACGTCGAGCATGCCGTCGTCGATGACCGCCTGCGGCAGCAGTTGGATGCCGCCCTGCAGCCGGCCGCAATTGCCGCCGAGGACCGAGCGCACCCTCGCCGAGATCCGATATTCGTCGTCGAACGTGACCTTTACATGACTGGGTTTGCCGGTGAGCTTCCGCGATCCCGCTTCGACATAGGCGAGCCATCCGAGTCGCGCCTTGAGATCATCGCTGGTGTCGGCCATGACCGCGGCATCGAATCCGAGCCCGGTCATCACGGTGAAGATATGGGTGTCGCCGTCCGGGGCGGTCTTCGCCTTCCCCACGTCGATCTCCCGGTTGCGCCCCCACAGGGCGATCCGCAGCGCCCACTCCGTCTTATCGAGGACGAGATCGATATTGCGTGCGAGCAGGTTTCCCGTTCCCAGCGGCACGATCCCCATCGGAGTCGAAGTTCCCGCCAGCGCCGAGGCGACCGCGCGGATTGTCCCGTCACCGCCGGCGGCGATGACGACGTCGACCCCCTCGTCGAGGGCGCGGGTGGCGGCTCCCTCACCCGAGTCGTCGACGGTGGTCTCGAGCACGAGCGGAGGGCTCCATCCCTCGAAACGGCAGATCGCCTCGGCGGTGGAGGACAGATTGTGGACATCGGTCTTCGTGGGATTGACGATGAGTGCGGCACGGTACCGGGCGGAATCATCGACGACTTCGTCGGAGAGGTTCGCCGGGTGGGCATAGCGTCTCATCGTGTTGAGGGCGCGACGAACGCCGGTGCGGCGGCCGATGAGGAACGCGGCCACGAGCACAGCGAGTGCGCCGATGATGATGACCCAGGTCATCAGGGGATCCAACTCGATGATCATGGCCCAAATGTACAGTGCGGAACTCAAACGCGAGCTGAGGGTCGAATATCGAAAACAGGCCCGGCCCGTTAAGCTGAGAGGGTGATCGATCTAGCGCTTCTCAGAGACAACCCGGCCCTGTTCAAGGCATCGCAGGAGGCTCGCGGGGCATCCGTCGAGCTCATTGACGAGGTCATCGCCGCCGATTCTGCTCGTCGTGCGGCCATCACCGCCTTCGAAGACGCACGTGCGGATCAGAAGTCCTTCTCCTCTCAGATTGCGAAGGCGGCGAAGGAGGACAAGCCGGCACTCATCGCTGAAGGCAAGGCGAAGTCCGAGGCCGTGAAGTCGCTGTCCGCGGAGTCCGAAGAAGCCACTTTCGCCTTCGACCAGCTCGTATCGAAGGTCCCGAACCTCATCATCGACGGCATCCCGTCGGGCGGCGAAGAGAACTTCGTGACGCTCAAGACCGTCGGCGAGCCCCGCGACTTCACCCCGGACGGCTTCGAACCGCTCGACCACCTCGAGATCGGCGAGAAGCTCAAGGCCATCGACACCGCCCGTGGCACAAAGGTCTCCGGATCGCGCTTCCATTACCTCACCGGATTCGGTGCGAAGCTCGAGATGGCTCTGCTCAACCTCGCGCGTGACGTCGCCGAGGAAGCCGGATTCAGCCCGACCATCACCCCGACCCTCGTTCGTCCTGAAGTCATGCGGGGCACCGGCTTCCTCGGCGAGCACGCCGACGAGGTCTACCGCCTCGAAGCCGACGACCTGTTCCTCGTCGGCACCTCCGAGGTGCCACTGGCCGGTTACCACATGGACGAGATCATCGACCTGACCGACGGTCCGCTGCGCTACGCCGGAATCTCCTCTTGCTACCGCCGTGAGGCCGGTTCCTATGGCAAGGACACCCGCGGAATCATCCGCGTCCACCAGTTCCAGAAGGTCGAGATGTTCGCCTACGTCCCGGTCGAGGGCGCCGAGGCCGAACATGAGCGGATGCTGTCGCTGCAGGAGAAGATGCTCGGACTGTGCGAGCTGCCCTACCGAGTCATCGATACCGCCGCCGGCGACCTCGGCGATTCGGCCGCCCGGAAATTCGACTGTGAAGCCTGGGTGCCGACCCAGGGCACCTACCGCGAACTGACCTCGACGTCGAACTGCACGACCTTCCAGGCCCGGCGTCTGCAGATCCGCGAACGCCGCGAGGGTTCGACCCGCCCTGTGGCCACCCTCAACGGAACCATGGCCAACACCCGTTGGCTGGTGCCGATCCTCGAGAACCATCAGCAGGCGGACGGCTCGGTCACGGTGCCGGAGGCACTGCGGCCCTACCTCGGCGGGATGACCGCCCAGGGGCCGGAAGGCCCGCGCTTCTGAGGCTGTGTCGGATCGCGGGGCACTGACCGTTCGGCGGAACTGAGCGGAACATGGTTGGGTTCGGCCGCCTCGGCGCCGGTAGGAACGACGATAAGAGAATCTACGAATACGTTGGGAGACACATTGACCCCGCACCTCATCGCACTCGATGTCGACGGCACGATCGTCGGCTACGACGGATCCCTGTCGGAGTCGGTGAAGCAGGTGCTCGATCGGCTCGCCGAGGATGGTCACCATCTCGTGATCTCCACCGGCCGTGCCCTGCCGGGTGCGCTCGAGGTCGTCCACGCGCTCGATCTCAAGCACGGTTTCATCGTGTGCTCGAACGGGTCCGTCGTCGTCCGCCTCGACCCGGAGCTGCCGTTGGGGTGGGAGATGCACCATGTGGTGTCGTTCGACCCGAAGGATGCGCTCGAGCAGATGCACGCGGCGCTGCCGACGGCGCTGTTCCTCGTCGAGGATCCGGACCTGCACCGGTGGGCGTCCGGAGCCTTCCCGGTCGGTGAACTCGCCGAATCGGACACTCTCGACATCGTCGACTTCGAAGCGCTGCTGACCAAGCGGGCCACCCGCATCGTCATGCGCGAGGTCAATGGCACCGCCGAGGAGTTCGCGGCCGCTGTGGACTCGCTCGGACTCCATGAGGTCAGCTACTCGGTGGGGTGGAGCAACTGGCTCGACATCGCTCCGGACGGGGTCTCGAAGGCCAGCGGTCTGGAGATCGTGGCGGAGGAGCTCGGAGTCGAGCATGCGCACACCGTGGGTGCCGGCGACGGACTCAACGACCTCGAGATGATCGAATGGGTCGAACACGGAATCGTCATGGGTCAGTCGAAGGATGAGCTCAAGGTGCACGCGAGCGTGGTCACCGACTCGGTCGCCGATGATGGCTTGGCCACCGCCCTCGTCGATTACTTCACCCTCGACCCACGCCTGCTCGACGCGGAGGGAACCACCAACACCCGCCCCTAATTACTACCTGACGGCGGCCCAGCTACCTCGCGCAAGGTTGCTGGGCCGCCGTCAGGTAGCAACTAGGGGCAGTTGGGGCGGGCGTCTAGGACTGCGTCGAGGTAGCGGGCGACGCCATCGTCGTCGACGGCCTCGGTCACGGCCGCGGCGATCGCCTTGACCGAACCCAGTGCATTGCCCATTGCGACTCCGTGGCCGGCCCAGGACAGCATCTCGATGTCATTGGGCATGTCGCCGAACGCCATCACTTGCGACTGCGCCACGCCCAGGTGGTCGCACAGGTCCTCCAGTGTCTTCGCCTTCGTGATCCCGAGCGGTGCGAGTTCGACGAGCCCGTTGTCCGGTTCGGAGAACGAGGCGTGACAGGTGCCGTCGACGAGGGGGTCGATGAGGTCGTGCATCGCCTGCGAATCGCTCGTCTCCAGACGCACGAGCACCTTGACGACGTCTTCGCCGGTGAGTTCGGAGACATCGTCGATGATGCGGGCCTCACGCGGTCGGCCGGTGACGAACTCCCGGTCGATGAAACCGCCGTTGAGCGTCTCGTATGCGAACCGGGCCTCGGGATGATCGACGCGGACCGCCGCCGTGATCTCCGTCAGAGTCGGCACGTCGATGGTGTGCGCATCGACGACAGACTGAGAGGCGATGTCGTAGACGACCGCACCGTTGAGGCAGACGACCCGGCCGAGGTCGGGAACCTGCTCGGCGATGGGCGCCAGCCACCGCATGGGGCGCCCGGTGACGAGGACGAAAGGGATCCCCGCACCCTGGCAGCGGTGGATCGCATCGATCGTGGCCGTCGAGATCGGTTTCCAGTTCAGCAGCAGAGTGCCGTCGATATCGCTGGCGACGAGGCCGAGGTCGAAGTCGTCGGGCGGCAGGATATCGGGGCTGATCGGAGGTCTCATGATGCCTCTACCCTAGCGAGGATCTCCTTCGCCCGCCCCAGCAGCTCCTCGGCATCCGTGACGAATCGATCCGCAGCCTCGGCGCACGCAACGATCGACCGTCCCAACGGCCCATCCGACCGTGCCATCGATGCCGCAAGAACCGCCTCGCCGACCTTCGACGAGGCCTTCGTCAGCAGCTCCGGTGTGTCGCCGACGGCCTGCCGCGCGGGCCCGGGAACCACCTGACCGGTGACGGGAAAGCGGGTGTGGAGGGTCGCGGTGAGGTCGTCGACGACATCGACGAGCGCGTTGAGTCGGTGGGTGCCGTCGACGATGACATCGACCGGATCGGTCGCCGAGGCGGCCATGACCTCACCGTCGGATGTTTCGTCCACTGTCGCCGAGGCGGCTCCCGACGCGGCGCTGTCACCGGAGCCTCGTGCTTCGTGGAGGGCCACCGCGGTGGTGTAGTACCGGTCGACGGCGCGGATGAAGCGGTCACGATTGTGCCGCCATAGGCCGGTGCCGAACCGATCATCGTCCTTGACCGCGGTCTTCGTCGCCTTTTTGCGCAGGCCGGAGAGGAAGCGCTTCACAGATAGTTGCCGGTGCCGCGATCGTCGCGGTCCGACTCCTTTTCATCTGGCTGCCCTTCGGCCGGTGTCATTCCGGGCGGAACCATTCCCTGAGGCAGCTGACCGCGACCAGCCATCTGCTGGGCCATAGCCTGCTGAGCCATGATCGCCGTCTGGATTCCATGGAAGAGACCTTCGAGCCAGCCGACGAGCTGAGCCTGTGCGATCCGCAGCTCCGAGGTCGTCGGGGGACCGTCGGCTGAGTCGAAGGGCAGGTCGAGGCGTTCGAGCTCATCGATGAGGTCCTTCGACAGGCCGTCTTCGAGTTCGTCGATGGAGCGACGGTGGATCTCGGCGAGCCGTTCGCGTCCCTTCTCATCGAGTTCGGTGCCGCGAACCTCCTCGAGCAGCTGCTTGACCATGGTGCCGATGCGCATCACCTTCGCCGGTGAGGACACGTCGGCCTGATCCTTCTCGGCTCGAGCCAGTCCGTCGCTGCGCTCAGAGTTCTCGGTCATTGCTGTGCGCCTTCCTCATCGACGATGAGCAGAACCTTGCCGATATTCGACCCGTCTTCGAGCGTCTGATGGGCACGGACGACGTCGGTCAACGGCATGGTTTCGTGGATGATGGGGCGGATGTCGCCCGAGATCACGGCCGGCCACAGCTGTTCGGCCACCTCGGCGACGATGGCGATCTTCTGTTCCTTCGGCCGCGCCCGCAGGGTCGTGGCGGATACGGACTTGCGCGGCTGCATGAGCCAACCGAGGTTGATCTCGGTCTTCGTCCCGCCCTGCATGCCGATGATGACGAGGCGGCCGTCGGTGCCCAGCGCCTTGATATTGCGTTCGAGGTACTTCGCGCCGATGATGTCGAGGATGACATCGGCGCCCGTCGACCCGTCATCGTGGGTGCAGATCTCACGGACGCGTTCGACGAAGTCCTCTTCGCGGTAGTTGATGACGGCATCAGCGCCGAGGCTGCGGCAGAATTCGGCTTTCCGATCCGAGCCGACGGTCACGACGATCTTCACGCCGAGGTGGCGCGCAACCTGGATGGCGGCCGTACCGATGCCGGACCCGCCGCCGTGGACGAGCAGCCATTCGCCGGCCTGCACCTGTCCGCGGCCGACGATGTTCGACCAGACGGTGGACAGGACCTCGGGGAGAGCAGCCGCCTCGGTGAGGTCGAAGTCATCGGGGACGGGAAGCAGCTGGCCCGCGGGAACGGGTACGGATTCGGCGTAACCGCCGCCGGAGAGCAGAGCCGCCACCCGGTCGCCGACGGACCAGCCCGTGACTTCGGCGCCGAGCTTCTCGATCGTGCCGGAGACCTCGAGGCCGGGAATCAGGGTGGCCCCGGGTGGGGGATCGTAGAATCCGCGTCGCTGCAGCAGGTCGGCCCGATTGACCCCGGCGGCATGGACGCGGACGAGGACCTCATCTGCGGCGAGCTCGGGCGTAGGTACGTCGGTGACCTGGAGAACCTCGGGGTCACCGGGGGAGGAGATCGTGATAGCGCGCATGTATCCACTCTAGTAGCTGGGCGCGCGAGTGGGCAGGGGCTTCCGCCCTCACACGAGCAGCGCCGCCTCAGGCGAAGAGGCGGAACATCGGCGAGTTCTGATGGACGCGCTCGACTTCGATATTCGATGCCTCCATCCGCTCGAGCAGGTTCGGCAGGTCCTCGGCATAGCCAAGCTGAATGCCGACGAACGCCGGTCCCGTCTCCCGGTCGGAGCGTTTGACGTACTCGAACATCGCGATGTCGTCCTCGGGCCCGAGCACCTCGTTGAGGAATCGGCGCAGGGCACCGGGCTCCTGCGGGAAGTCGACGATGAAGTAGTGCTTGAGTCCCTCGTGGACCAGGGAGCGCTCGAGGATCTCCGGGTAGCGGGAGATGTCGTTGTTGCCGCCGGAGACCAGGCACACGACGGTCGATCCCGGCTCGATTGTGATCGGCTTGTCCGAGTCCGGTCCGCCGATCCCGGCCGATGCCAGGGCTCCGGAGGGTTCGGCGATGATTCCGTCGACCTGGTACATATCGAGCATCTCGGTGGCCACCGCACCTTCGGCAACGGGGCGGATGTCGAGGCCGAGTTCGGCGATGACGTCGTAGGTGATGTTGCCAGCCCGGCGCACGGCAGTGCCGTCGGCGAAGCGGTCGATGTTCTCCAAGGTCACAGGGTGGCCGGCCTTGAGAGCTGCGATCATCGAGGCGGCCCCGGCTGGTTCGGCACCGATGACCTTCGTATTCGGCATCAGTTCGGCCGCATAGGCGGCGACTCCGGCGAGCACTCCACCGCCGCCGACGGGCACGATGATGTAGTCGGGATCAGTCTCGAGCTGAGCATGGATCTCAGCGGCCACGGTGCCCTGACCAGCGATCGTGCGCATATCGTCGAACGCTGAGACCAGGAGCGCCTCATTGCGTTCGGCGAACCGGTGGGCCAGCGCCGAGGCGTCGTCGTAGGTGGAACCGGCGATCTCGATCGTCACCTGCTCCCCGCCGAAGTGGCGGACGCGTTCGATCTTCTGCTTCGGCGTCGTCTTCGGCACGAAGATCGTGCCCTGGATACCCAGTTCCTTACACGCCCGGGCGAAGCCCTGGGCGTGGTTGCCCGCCGAGGCGCACACGACACCACGGGCGCGTTCGTCGGCATCGAGCTGGAGCATGAAGTTGAAGGCTCCGCGGATCTTGTAGGACCTGACCATCTGCAGGTCCTCGCGCTTGAGGTAGACGGTCGAACCGGTTGCGGTCGTCAACCGCTCGCAGATCTGCAGTGGCGACAGGATGACGGAATCGGAAATTCGCAGCGCAGCCGCCTCGACCTCGCCGGCGAGTGTGAGTTTCTGGGGTGTCATGTCTGTTTCAACCACCAGACTATTGTGCGCCCTTTGTCTTGCCATTTGGCAACTCGTATCGACATGAGGACACCTCGCACCCGCCAGAACCCAGCGATTCGGCTCCCGACTTCGAGGTTTCGGGTGCGCCCTGGACGGTCTAGACCCCATATCATGATTGGATGGAGGATGCCCGTAATCCCTTCTAGGAGACGTCATGGCCATCAGCAGTGAGCTCGAACAACTGTTAGCCAGCTGGATACCCCGACAGCCGTGGTTCCCCAAGCACGCAGCAGATTTCGGGACCGACCCCGACATCACCCCCATGTCGGTGGCCCGCGCGTTCACTTATACCGCCGACGAACTCGGCGGCTTCGCCGGCCTGGTGACCGTCATCTCCGTCGGCGACGGCCCCACCCTGCGTCGCCTCAACATCCCCCTGACCCTGCGCGGTGCCGAGGACATGCACCTGCGCCACGCCCTCATCGGCCGGATCGACGACCTCGCACTCGGCACCGTCTACGTCTACGACGGCGCAGCCGACCCCGTCTTCGTCAACCTCATGGCCGACGCGATCACCAAGCGCAAGGTCTTCGACGGCGGGCAGCTGTCCACCGAATCTCTGCGCCACAGTCAGGAGAAGACCGATGCTCGGGACCGCGCACCGATGCCGTTCCCGGTGACCGCGAACGGCGATGCCGCCTCGGCGAATGGATCGACGAACACCTCCGCCGAGGCGGTCCCGCCGAAGCCATCGATCGGTGACCTCACCGTCGGGGCGGAAGACGTCATGCCCGTCGAGATCCGCCCGATCGAGGTCTCGGACTCCGGTCAGCACAAGTCGACTGTCGTCATCCACGACGAATACGAGCCGATGGAGCTCTCATTCTTCCGCGTCCTCGAGAACGGAATGCCGTCATCGCTGACGATTCCCGTCCTGCTCACCGAGGCGGGATCGCGCAGCGTGCCCGAGGTCATCGGCTGGGGCTCGGGCCGCTGGTACGACATGTTCGAGGTCCAGGAGATGGAAGCGCCGATGGCGCTGCTCTCCCACGTCGATGTCGATGCCGAACCTGCCTGGCGCGAGGCAGTGAACACGGTGTGCGCGGTCGACTCCGGTTCGATCGGGGCCTACAACGCCCACGCGGCGGAGATGGGTCGGCGCATCGGCGAACTCCACACGGATATGGCCGCCGAGTTCGGTGTCGTCGAAGGTGCCGGCGAACCGACGAAGCAGCTGGTGCAGAAGTGGGTCGAGCGCATCGACTGGGCGCTGGGGCGGGCGCCTCTGGCCCTGGATTCGCTGGTGCCGGAGCTGCGCGGCCACCGTGCCCGGCTGCAGAGCCTCGAGACCATCGGCACCCTGCAGAAGATCCACGGCGAGCTGACGTTGGACCATGTGGTCAGTTCCTCGACCGACGGCTATTCGGTCGTGAAGTTCACGGACTCGACGAGTTCGGACCCCAAGCCTGCGGCATTCGACCTCGTGGCCCTGCTGCGCAGCATCGACTACGCCGCCGGTTTCGCTCGTCTGCAGCGCACCGACGCATTGGATTCCGAGGACGGCTCGCTGGTCGTCAGCGGCTTCGGCAATGATCCGGGGGCGCTTCGCAAGATCTTCGACTCGCCCGAATATCTGTGGGCCTCGCAGGTGCAGAACTCGCTGCTGTCCGGGTATTCGCGTGCTCGCGGTGACAGCATCGGGCTGAGCGATCCGGTGCTGCGGGCGGCACTGGTCGACCGGCTCCTCGTCGAGGTCGTCACCGAGCTGCGCAACCGTCCGAACTGGCTGTCCGTGCCGCTGGCCACGCTCACCCTCGTGCTCAAGGGCAAGCCGTCCCGCGCCGAGGAGGCTCCAGAGACCCGCCCCAACTGGGCTGACTCCGTCGATGCTGGGTCCGATGCGGCCGAAGACGCTCCTGCTTCCAGAGACGCTGCCGGTGCTGCTGGTGCCGAGGGCTCGGATGCTGATGCCGGGCCGAGCGATTCGTTCGCCGTGGCTCCACCTGCCGACGAGGCGACCGCCGCCGATTCGGAATCGGTCTCTGCGGCACCTCGCGGAACCTCTGGTGCCGTCGCGGCCGCAATCGCGAACTCAGATACCGATGGTTCAGACACCGAGGACTTGGCAACCAACAGATCCGAAGCCGGTGAAACCGAAGCCGATGGTTCCGCGACCAACGAGTCCGAAGCCAGTGCCCCCGGTGCCGACGAGGTCGAAGTCGCCGATACTGCGGAGAACACCGTTGACGCGGTCGCGGATTCCGACATCGACGATGTCGAGGACTCGACCGTGGTCCCGCCCCAGGACGATGTGCCCGAAGCAGCTCCCGCTCCGGCCGCTGAAGACGAGGAATTCGTCGACGACGAGGAGCCGGAAGCTCCGGTCCGACGAGTCCCGGCCTCCTTTGCGGCGCGCGGGGCCACCTCGGAGGACGCCGACAGCACCGGGCACGAATCGCAGCCGGCCAAGCCGAAGGACGCACCGAAGCTCGGCCACACGTGGAGCGAACGTTCGCAGAACTCCGGCAGCGACCGCGGAACATTCGGCGAGCAGGTCTCCGACCGGCCGAACAGGAGTCGCGACGATTCCCCGACACGGCCCGACGAATCCACGGACAAATCCCGGGACAATTCGAAGCCTGCCGGCGGGTCTGTGTTCGATGACCTCCTGGGCACCGAGCGTAAGCGGAACCGGATGAAGAAGCGCAAAAAGGACTGATCGCCTCTCTTGAACCGCCAATTGGCAGATGTTGCGGCGGTTGTGAGAAACTATGGTGGCTCGACCTCGCGTGGAGCAGGCCGGGTTCGCTCCATCGCTGTCACAGGCATGGAAGAACCGAGGGAAGCGTGTCCGAGCGGCCGAAGGAGACGGTCTTGAAAACCGTTGTGCGGCAACCCCGCACCGTGGGTTCGAATCCCACCGCTTCCGCCCCGTGGAAAGCCCCCGAGCTCTTCGTCAACAGCGAAGTGCTCGGGGGCTTTCACATGCTCACTACGACGTTTCACCACGCGCGGCGAAACCTCTGCTTCCGCTCGTTCAAGGCTGAGCGCGCTTTTCGTTGGGCAGAACTACCGATAACCGCGCTTGGCCTTGAACGACGGAATTTCCGCGGTGCAGCGCTTGAACGACGGTCGGAGCGGCGCCGCTGCCGCAGACCGAGTCGCGCAGCCTCAGTCGCGCACGGGCGCTCCCTGCTCTGGGCCGCCGGAACCGTCGTGTGTCCCAGCGCCTTCGCCAGCCTCGGTCACTTCGGGCTCGGACATCTCGGCATCGGCCTCGGGGTCGTCGAAGCTGCGCACCGAGCGCTTGAAGCCGCGGGTCAGCACGGCCAGGTAAGCGATGCCGATGGCCAGCCACACGAGGCCGCCGATGAGCGCGGTCCCGTGCAGACTCACCCACAGGACGCCGGTGAGTACGGCACCGATGGCGGGCATGATGACGTAATTGAACGTCGACTTGAAGTCCACCACCTGTCTGGTCCGGAACGCATAGTGGGCGATGACCGTGAGGTTGACGAAGGTGAAGGCGATGAGCGCACCGAAGTTGATGAGCGCCGAGATGAGCTCGAGACTGAACGTCATCGCCAGCAGGCACACCGCACCGACGAGCACGATGTTGAACACCGGGGTGTGCGTCTTCGGATTGATGTAGCCGAAGGCCCTGCGCGGCAGCACGCCGTTGCGGCCCATGACGAGCATCATGCGCGAGACCGACGCGTGCGAGGCCAGCCCCGAGGCGGCGGTCGCGGCGAATGCCGCTGCCACGAAGAAGAGTTGGAACAGATGTCCGCCGGTGAGCATGCCGATCTCCGGCAGCGGATCGTCGACGATGGTGAACTGCGAGTTGTCAGGGAAGAGCAGCTGTGCGAAGTAGCCGGCGACGAGGAAGATGAGGCCGCCGGCGAGGACAGTGAGCATGATCGCCTTCGGCATGAGGCTGACATGCTTGGCCTCATTCGTGTACATCGTCACGGCGTCGAAGCCGATGAACGAGAAGCACACGACGGTCGCACCGGTGAGAACCGCGCCGAGGTGAACGCCCTCATGGATGAAGGGATCCGGGCTGAACACGACTCCGGCCCCTTCGCCGGCGTTGAGCTGCATGACGGCGAGCGCGCAGAATGTGGCGACGAGAACGACCGCGAAGACGAGGAGGATGCCGTTGATGTTCGCGGTGCCCCGCATCGACGACAGCACGATGCCGGTCATGACGATCGTATAGACGACGACCCACACCCACGCCGGGGCGTCGGGCACCATCGACTCCATATAGAGGCGGATGATGAGGCAGTTGACCATCGGCAGCAGCAGATAGTCCAGAAGTGAGGTCCACCCGACGAGGAAGCCGAGCGCCGGTGACATCGTCTCCCGTGTATAGGTGTACGCCGACCCCGCAGTAGGGAAGACCTTGACCATCTTGCCGTAGCTGAAGGCCGTGAAGATCATGACGATGAGGGCAACGAGGTACGCCGCCGGAACAGCTCCGTTCGTCTGTTCCGAGACGATTCCGAATGTGTCGAAGACGACCGTCGGCGTCATATAGCCGAGCCCGAGTCCGACGATGGACCACAGTCCGAGGTTGCGCTTCAGTGAGCCAGAGGCAGCCATATCAATCCTCCCCAATGAGTCTTGCCGCCCACCGAGCCGTCGATGTCGACATCGATGACCGGCCCGGAAGTGATGTGCGTCATGATCTTAACGGTCAAAGTACTGAAAACGAAACCCTCGCCGAGGATAGCCCCGAATATTCGTGCGAAACCGTGACAATTCCGATGAAAAACGCCAAGTGCAGCAACGATATCGGTAGTTCACATAGGTATAGCCGTGCCCAGTTATCGAACGAACCGTCAGATCTGACGGAAAACGGAGTAGATTGCACTCAACGGACAATGTGGCCCACGAGAGGTGTGAGAGAAGTATGGCGATCGAAACGCTCAGTTCCCAGCAGTCAGCGGCATGGAGGGACCGAGTCCTGCCCCCTGTCGAACAGGTCGCCGACGGTGTCTGGGCCCTTCCGGTCCCGATCCCGAACAACCCCCTCGTCTACACCTACTGCTATGCCATCGCAGACGGCTCCGGCGTCGTTCTCATCGACCCGGGCTGGGACGGCAAGGACCAGTATCAGGCGCTCACCTCGGCGCTTAACGACCTCGGCTTCACGGTTGCCGACATCCACGGAATCGCGATCACCCACTATCACCGCGACCACATCGGGCTCGTGCCCGCACTGCTCGCGAAGAACCCCGACGCCTGGGTCGCGATGCACGGCGAGGACCTGCGTGCGATCAAACGCTTCTACACCAATGCAGTCGACCTCGGCACCGGCATCGATCCCAACCTCAACATCGCCCGTGCCTACGGTGTGCCTGAGGACCGCTGGGCCGAAGTCGAAAGCCTCCAGGTCGGATCGAGCAAGGGCGGGTCGAAGAGCGACTCGATGGACCTGTACAAGCAGGCGATGAGCCAGCTGCCCGAGAACATCCACGTCCTCGACGACGGCACCGAACTCCCGCTCGACGAGGGTCGGGTGACGGCCATGTGGACGCCCGGACACACCTACGGACACTCGGCATTCGTTCGCGACGAGGACAAGCTGTTCTTCTCCGGCGACCACGTGCTGCCGACGATCACCCCGAACATCGGCCTCGATTCCGGCGCGATCACGCACAGCCTCGGCGACTACCTGCGCTCACTGGAGAAGATCGGCCAGCTCGACGAGGACGTGTCGGTGCTGCCGGCCCACGGATTCCGCTTCACCGGACTCCACGACCGCAAGGTCGAGCTCGTCGAACATCACCACGAGCGCCTCGGTGAGATCCGTGCGCGCATGGAGGCCACCGACGACCACAGCGTCTACTCGATCGCTGCCGGCCTGCACTGGTCTCGAGGCTTCGAGAGCCTGCACAACTTCAATCTCTTCGCCGCCCTTGCCGAAACCGCCGCGCACATGCATTATCTCGGTATCGACATCGGCGTCGGCTCTCTCGTCGGCAAGGACTGAGCCGCCGGCCGAAGGAGGAGGCACCATGAGCACCGAATTCGTCCCCGCCGCCGAGGTGCGGCCCGCGACCTTCGCCGTCCGTGCGAGCGACCACGTTGCCCGCGGCCGGCTGCGCGGCGAGGAACTCCGAACGGGAATCGCCTCTGCCTTGGACGCGTATCGGCGTTACTTCTCGCACCTGTCCATCGCCGAAGCGGCCGTGCAGTCAGCGGCAGGATCGAGTCTTGAGCGACTCCGAGAATGGTGGCCGACCGGCGCGGAGGAGGCCGAAGCCGTGGCCGCCGGCGCCGGCATCGACGTCGCCGAGCTCATGGAGATCATCGCCCGTACCGAGATCATGACTCAGGCGACGGCTGCACCGACCGAATGCTCGACCGTCAGCCACACCAGCTCAGGCGCGTCCGTGGCCGCGCAGAACTGGGATTGGGCGGCGGACTTCTCCACACTGTGGCACTTCAACGATGTCGGCGCCGTGCCCGGGCAGCACCGGCATGTGGGCATCGCCGAATTCGGAATGCTCGGCAAGATCGGTCTCAATGAGGCAGGCGTCGGGGTGCTGCTCAACATCCTCAAACACGCCGGTGACGAGGCCGGGGGAGTGCCCATCCACATGATCCTCGCCCGGGTCCTGGCCGAAGCGGCCACCCTCGCCGAGGCGCTCGAGATCATCGACTCGGCCCCGACCTCATCGTCGTCGATCATCACCGTCATCACCGCCGAGGCGGCCGTGCAGGTCGAGATCGCCGGTGCACTCAAGCGCGAGCGACGGGCACGGGCGACGAGTCAGAGCGACGGAGAGACGGGGAGGTCCGGGTTCCTCATCCACACGAACCACTTCCTACATCCGGATCTGCTCGACGGTGCACTCGAGCTGCGCCCCGATTCGACCTCGCAGGAGCGTTACCGTCACCTCGCCGAGGCGGTCGTGCGCTTCGAAGCCGAACGTGCGCTGGCGAGCGGCGGAGAGGCTCCGGCTGATGGTGCCGCTGAGTCCGACAGCGTCGCCTTGACTGACGGTGCCGTCTCGACCGACGGCGCGAAGAACTCGCCGGTCACGGTCGGAGATCTCACGAAGCTGCTGACGACGGGCCCGGGAGAGGCTCCCGTATGCTGCACTCCGGCGCCCGGTGCCGCCTACGGAGATCGTTCGGCGACCCTGGTGAGCGTGCGCATCGACCCTGCGCGCAGGCAGATCGACCTCGCTCCCGGCTCACCGGCCGACGGTCTGCACGGAAACCGCCGCTTCCAGCTCTGAACCGGCGGCGGTCCCACACGGGGTCGAGTCAGTCGGAACTCTCGGTCGCCTCGGCGGCTTCCTGCTCGCGCATCTCGATGACAGCGTCGAGGGCGGAGGCGATCGCATCGTCGTTCTCCAGCGCGGCCTGGATGAGGCGCCACGGCACGAGGTCGAGGTTCTGATCGCCGATGACGAAGCGGATGAACGGCTGCCTGCTGCGCGGGTCGTCGGCTTCGAGTTCGGCGCCGTAGCGCCACTGGCCGAAGGCGATGCGGCGCACCGTCTCACCGATGAAGCGCATGGCACCGGCGGTGTAGGGAGTCTCGTCCTCGGCGATCATGTCGTCGGGGCCGTCGTAGCGGACTGCGACCTGCTTGCCCAGGCGCGCGAGGCTCTCTCGGTCGAAGCCCCACGAGCTCGGATCGGCCTGCTCCTGAGTCCAGGCGGCGATGCCCGGTTCGACAGTGCCGATGAAGCGGGTGAGGAATTCGACCTCCTCCTCGCTCGAATTCTCGGCGTTGAGCACGCCGAGTGAGAGCCCCGTACATTTGCGTCTGGGCTGCCCGTCCCCGCCGAGGAGTTCCCTGGCCTTCTCGAGCACCGCGGTGAAGACCTCGGCGCTGCGCTGATCGACAGCGGCCAGCACGATGCCCACCAGCGGAATCGGCTCACCGGCGGCCGGACCGTCGGCGTTGTCGGGGCGGATGAATGGCATCCCGTTGCCCGTCGACTCGTCGTGGTCCCAGACCCCGCCGATCGCGCGCAGATAGGTTTCGCCGAGGTAGCGGATGAGTCCTTCGAAGAAGCGACGGTGCTCCGGTTTGAGGATCTCTTCGGTGCTCGGGAACTTCGAGAGCACGAAGAGTTCGAGCATCGGCAGTGACTTCGGCCCGAAGTCCTTCGGGAACTTCACGGCCTCCCCGTCCTCGGTCTCGAAGGTTTCGGGGAGGTCAGCGAGGACGAACGCGCCGAGGCGGACGTCCATGTTGTTGATGAAAGCGGAGAATTCGCGCTGGAGTTCGTTCACGGGCACAACCTTAGTGCCTCGAAGTGCTTCGTCGGGTCCGTTCAGTCCTGGTGTTCGGGGCAGAAGTCGATGAGGTGCATGAGGACTTCGACGATGAGGGCCGGGTCGATATCGACATGCTCATCCATCGCCTTGCCGGCCGCTGCCGACAGCGCGATCCGGTTGAATACGGAGATGATGACGGTGAGGAAGTCGTCGATCGGCTGCTTCGTCGTGGCTCCGACGATGTCGAGGGCCGTGGTGACCAAGGCGGCCAGACGCTCGAACTGGGAGTTGTTGAGTTCGACATAGCGGGCGTGGAGATGGGGCACCCGGAGGCAGTAGAGTTCGATCTCCTGCTCGGTGATGGTCTCGGCGACGGTCTGCTTCTTCTCATTGAAGACATCGTCGATGAACGTCGTCATCAGCGTCTTGATCTCCGGGACCTCGGTCGTCGCGGTCAGCTGCTCGGTCCACCGTCGGATCGTGGCATCAAGCCGGTCGAGGTTCTCCGAGGTCCGCATCTCGATGATCGCGAGCACCAGGTCGTCACGGCTGGAGAAGTTCGAGTAGAACGCCCCGCGGGTCAGCCCTCCGGCCTCGCAGATCTCCTCGATCGAGGCGCCGTCGATGCCGCGCACGGCGAAGACCGAGATGCCGGCCTGAACGAGGGTGGATCGGGTCTGGCGTCTGCGCGGGCTGAGTTCGTCTGTGTTCATCGTCATTTCGTCGCGGTGGTGTCGGCGATGGCCAAGGTGGTGCCGGCGGCTGAGCATCTCATGAGAATCCTCGCTCAACCTGGGATCCATTTGCATGGAGGGTGGGTATTGCACAACAATACAATACTGTATCCAATACATTTTTGTATCGAGGTTTTCGTGTCAACTTTCCTCTACGCTCTGGGCCGTCGTGCCTATCGGACCCCGTGGCGATTCATCGCCGCGTGGCTGCTGATCTTCGCGCTCGTCGGTGCCGGAGTCGCCGCCTTCGCCAAAGACTTCGACAACGACTTCACACTCCCGGGTTCGGAGGCGCAGACCGCTCTCGACTCGATGAAGGCGACGTTCCCCGAAGCCGCCGGGGTCTCCGCCTCGGTGATCGTCGTCGCCGACGACGGCGATTCGGTCGAGGACGAGAAGTACAAGGACGCGATCGAAGACGAGATCGAGCGGATCGAGGATCTCCCCCACGTCGACACGGTGACCTCCCCGTATTCCGACCTCGTCGAAGGGGCCATCAGCAAGGACGAGTCGGCGGCGATGATCTCCGTCCAATACGACGGCACTCAGCAGGACGTCGGGGAGGACGCCGGCGACGACCTCATCGAGGCCCTCGACCCGCTGCGTGATGCCCTGCCCGGCGCGCAGGTCGAAGGCGGCGGTGAGCTCTTCCAGATCACCGGTGTCGAGATCTCCTGGGTCGAAGGCATCGGCGTCGTCATCGCCTTCATCGTCCTCCTGCTCACCCTCGGTTCCTTCCGCGCCGCGGGAATGCCGCTGATCACTGCGCTCATCGGCGTTGGCATCTCCGTGCTGCTCATCGTCGGCGGCACCGCATTCGCGACGATCAACTCCTCCTCGATCATGCTCGCGCTCATGCTCGGCCTGGCCGTGGGCATCGACTACGCACTCTTCATCGTCTCCCGCGCCCGCGACCTCCTCGCCGAAGGCCATGACCCCATCGAGGCGGCTGGACGTGCCGTCGCAACGGCCGGGTCCGCCGTCGTCTTCGCAGGCATGACCGTGATGATCGCGCTCCTCGGCCTGTCCCTGGCCGGAATCCCCTTCCTCACGATCATGGGCATCGGCGCTTCCGGCTCCGTTGCCGTGGCCGTGATGATCTCCCTGACGATGGTCCCCGCCCTGCTGGGACTCGTGAAGTCCAAGATCACCCCGAAGCCGACGAAGCGCTACCGGAAGGCCTACGCCGCGGCCGCTCAGCGGGAGACGACGGGCACGACCGCCTCGGCGAAGGGAACATCGACCGGCACCGAGGCAGGCGACGGTTCCACAGGAACCCCCACTGAGGGGACCGACCCGGCACTGCGGGAGAGGATCGCCGATGAGGCGCGCGCCGAGGGCGGCGATCCGTACCCGCCGACGATCATGAACAAGTTCTTCGCCGGGTGGCTCAAAGTCGTCACGAAGATCCCGCTGCTGACGATCGTCGTCATCGTGGGCGGCCTCGCGCTCTTCGCGATCCCCGCTGCCCAACTCCAACTGTCCCTGCCCACTGCAGGCGACCAGGAGCAGGGCACCCCGGCGCGGGCGACCTACGACCTCATCGACGAGCACTTCGGGCCCGGCTACAACGGCCCCCTGGTCATGACCAGCCAGATCGTGACCAGCGATGATCCGCTCGGAGACGTCGAGGAGATCGAGAAGCGCATCGAGAAGGTCGACGGCGTCGAGAAGGTCATCATGGCCACTCCGAACCGGGACGCGACCGTCGGGCTCTTCCAGATCATTCCGACGACAGCTTCCGACGATCCGGCGACCCTCGACACTGTGGATCGGCTGCGGGACCTCAGCACGGAGATCGAGGACGACTTCGACTTCGACACCGCCGTCACCGGTGCCACCGCGATCCAGATCGACGTCTCGGACCAGCTCGGCAAAGCTCTCGTGCCCTTCGGCATCTTCGTCGTCGGACTCTCCATCATCCTGCTCATGATGGTCTTCCGCTCCGTGGCGGTGCCGATCAAGGCCACCGGCGGGTTCCTCCTCTCCGTCTTCGCCTCCTTCGGCACGGTCGTCCTCGTCTTCCACGACGGACTCTTCGCCGGCCCCTTGGGCATCGACGGGACGGGCCCGGTCATCAGCTTCCTGCCGATCATCGTCATGGGCATCCTCTTCGGCCTGGCCATGGACTACGAGGTGTTCCTCGTCTCAGGCATGCGCGAAGCCTATGTCCACGGCTCCTCGGCCAAGGACGCCATCAGAGCCGGATTCGCCTCCTCCGCCCGCGTCGTCTCGGCCGCAGCGATCATCATGTTCTCCGTCTTCGCGGCCTTCGTGCCCGCCGGCGAACCGATCATCAAATCGATCGCGCTCGCCCTGGCCGCCGGCATCTTCGTCGATGCCTTCCTCGTGCGCATGTCGCTGGTGCCGGCGATCATGCAGCTGCTCGGCGACAAGGCCTGGTGGCTGCCGAAGTGGCTCGATCGGATCCTGCCGCGCCTCGACGTCGAAGGAGAGGGCCTCGCCCACGAAGTGGCCCTGCGCGACTGGCCGGAGCCCAACTCTGACTACCGGGTCTACGGGCGCGGAATCGGCGTGTACTCCGGGGTCCGCGGATTCGCCCGCGTCGACATCTCCCTGCTGCCCGGCCAGATCCTCGTCGCCAGCGGAGCCGCCCGTCGGGCCCTTCTTCTGGCCGTCTCCGGCCGCGTCGGACTCACCGCCGGAGAAATGAAGATCGGGAATCACGTCTTGCCCGAACACGCCGGACGGGTCCGCCGCCAGGTTCCCTACTTCGACCTCGGTCGGGGTGAAGCCGATCAGGCGATCAGTCTGCGCGATATCTCTCGGATGGCTGCCTCGGCGCCGGATCTGCTCGTCATCAACGGAGCGGAGAAGCTCGCTGCCGGATCACGGGACTCGTCCGGACCGGCACTGGACCTGCGCGATGTCCTGCCCGACCTTGTGGCCGGGGGCACCGCCGTCATCCTCGGCCTGCCCGACGCGGATGTGACCGGGCTCCTCAGCCCCGAAACGAACTACTTCCACCTCGACCTCGACGAGGCGCTACCCGATGAGCGAGGCGGAACCGACAGTGAAGCGGACGGCGAACACACCCGCGCCGTCGACAGCACCAACATGGAAGGTGTGCAGTCGTGAGACTCGAACGCGCGAATTCGAAGAAGCCGGTGAATTGGCTGTCCCTCCTCGGACTGGTCCTCATCCCGATCATCGTGGCGGCCGGATTCATCCTTGCCACGTGGAAGAGCGGCGACCGACTCGAGACCATCGAAGCGGCTATCGTCAACAACGACGACGGGGCGAAGGTCGACGGCAAGACCGTGCCGATCGGACGGCAGCTGACCAGCGGTCTGGTGGGCGAGGACGAGAACAACATCCACTGGGTGATCACCGACGAAGAGGATGCGAAGGACGGGCTGTCAGACGGCACCTACGCTGCGAAGCTGACGATCCCCGAAGGCTTCTCCCGCGCCGTGACCTCCGTCGACGATGCGAAGTCGGCGACGCAGACGCAGCTCGACGTCGACGTGTCCGGGACCGCTCCCGCGCTGGACACACAGATCTCCCGATCAGTCGCCGAGGTGGCGCGGACGACCTTCAACACGCAGATGACCGAGACCTACCTCGACAACATCTACCTCGGCTTCAACAAGATGGGCGAGCAGATGAAGGACCTCGGCGACGCCGCCGGGGAGCTCGACAAGGGCGCCGAAGGCCTCAAGGAAGGCACCGGTCAATCGGCTGAGGGCGCCGGTGAGCTGTCCAAAGGCATGAAGCAGCTCGGTGACAACGGCGGTGAGCTCAAGTCCGGAGCCACGGAGCTGTCGAAGGGCGCCGGCGAACTGTCCAAGGGCGCCTCCCAGATGTCCGGGGGCCTGAACGAACTCGACAAGAAGACCTCGAAGCTGCCCGAGAGCACACAGAAGCTCGCCGACGGTTCCGGCGAGCTGGCCGACGGTGTCGACGAGTACACGAAGTCCATCGACGAGATCATCAAGGGCTTCGCCGGATCCGGTGACTCCGGCGAAGGCGGACTCGACGACATCACGAAGGGCGGCAAGGAGCTCGAGAAGGGCGCCGAAGGCGTGTCGAAGGGCGCCTCTGGCCTCTCCGACGGACTGCACCAGTACCGAGATGGGATGAAAGAAGGCGCCGACAAGGCCGATCAGCTGGCCGGGACGAAGCCGGACCTCGACGGACTCGTCGCAGCGGGCATCATGACCGACACCGAGGCGGAGAAGGCACGGGCCGAGATGTGCCCGACCGGCACCCCCGACCAGGTCTGCAGTGGCATCGAACAGGCCTATGCGCAGGGGCTGCTCAACGGCACTTCAGGTGGACTGAACCAGGCTGTCGACGGTCTCGAACAGGAGCAGAACGGCTCGTCCCTCCTCGGTGGGTCCGATGAACTCGCCAAGGGCGCCTCGGAACTCTCCGATGGTGTGACCAAGTTCGTCAAGGGACTCGAGGACGGCCTCGGTGACCTGATGAAGGGCATGAAGGACATCTCGAAGAACGCCCCGAAGCTGTTGGAGGCCTCGAAGGGGCTGCGCGACGGCGCTGCCGGAGTCGCCGACGGCAACCAGCAGCTCGCCGACGGAATGCCGGCCCTGTCCAAGGGCATCGGGAAGGTCGCCGACGGTTCCTCGGAGCTCTCCGACGGCGCCGGTGAGCTCAGTGATGGGCTGAGCGAATACAGCACCGGCGTCGGCAAGTACACTGACGGCGTCTCCGAGGCCGCGACCGGCACCTCCGAACTCTCAGCCGGCCTGGACAAGCTCGATGAGGGCACGGGCAAGTATGCGAAGGGCGTGAGCAAATTCGCCGACGGCGTCAAGGACGGAGCGGACGAAGTGCCGTCCTACACGGCTCCGGAGCGTGACCGCTTGGCCAAGGTCGCCTCGGCGAATATCGAATCCCCCGACATGGACAGCGTCACGGATGTGCTGGCGGGGTCGACGATCGCGCTGCTCATCATGCTCGCCCTGTGGATCGGCGGACTCGTCACCTACACGGTGCTCAAGCCGATCCCGGCGTGGGCGCTGCTCTCGACGAAGTCCTCGTTCACCGTGTGGGCGCGCGGGCTGCTGCCCGGCCTCGTCGTCGGCGTGCTGCAGGCGCTCGTGCTCTCGATCCTCGCGGTCACCGTGATGGACATCGACGCGGTCCAAGGCTTCGACATCGCGGTGCTCACGTTCGTCTCAGCGATCGTGTTCATGATCCTGAACTTCGCTCTCGTGGCGTGGTTCGGGGGAGTGGGCAGGTTCCTCTCGGTCGTTGCCGTCGTGCTGGCCGTGGCGGGTCGGACGATCGGAGCGGTGCCGCAGTTCTTCGACTTCGTGGCGCCGATCCTGCCGCTGACCCCGTCGATGAACGGTTTCGCTGCGATTGCCGCGGGCACCACCGGGCAGGCTGCCGCGTACGGCGGACTGCTGGCCTGGGCGGTCATCGGCGTCGTGATGTCGCTGCTGGCCATCGTCCGGGCGCGGACCACGAAGCCGGAAGCCGCCCTCGAAATGGCGTAGTCGCGCTTCATTCCGGCGGCAGAGAGCGTTTCGGTACACCCTTTTCTGAAATGCGCACTTTCCTCCGTGTGCACTACAGAGAAGGGTGCACCGAAACTCGCCACGTGCATTGCGCGGCGCGGAGTTCGGCAACTGCCGCGGGCGGTGTGGGGCGCTGGCGGAACTGGGTCGTCAGCGTCCGCAGAGTCGCGGGTGGGCCGAGAGCTAGCGGCGACTGGCGTCCGGCGAGATCCTGCGGAGCCTCAGAGGAGGTCGAGGATCGCCTCGGCGGCGGCGTGCGAGTCGTTGAGCGTGGCCGCGTTCGTGCCCGGATTAGCGGCGATCGCCAGCCCCCACTGCTGCGACGACAGTTGGATCGACAGAGCGAACCGGCGCGGGTGGACGTTGCCCTCGACATCGATCGTGCGGTACGGCCGAGACGTGAGGGCGAGTCCGTTGAGGAATTTCTCCCGGCCGTCGTCCAAGGTCAGGCGGGCCGCGGTGAGCTGGCCGCGTTCGAGCATCCCATACAGCAGGACATCGGCTGCGCGCGAGACGGAGTTCGTCGGGGACGCGGCATCGATGACGACGCTGCCCTTGATCGCTCCCGCGGCCTGAGCAGAGGTCACCGTGAAGATCTCCGGCCGTGGCCCCTGCGCCTCATTTGTGGGGCCCTGCGCTTCGGCAGTGGGGCTCTCGACCTCGTCCGGGCGTGCGGCGATGCCGGAACTTGCGTTCTCTGCTTCAGCTTCGGGCGCCGCTGAACTCTCGCGGAGAGCATCAGGGTTCTCTTCGATACGCATATCGGGGCCGATGAAGGACACGAATCCCGCCTCGGCGAGGGCGATGAGTTCGGCGATCCGCTGCGGGGGAGGTCCATCGCAGATGCCGGAGACGAAGCCCTCGAACCAGCCGAGGATCTCCATGTCTATGCTCACGCGGTCGATATGACCGGCGACGATGAGCTCCTTGAGCAGCAGTCGGGACTGCCACAGCACGGTGAAGAGAGCCTTCTCCGGGCTGCCGGTCGGACCGGCCAGGGAGCTGCGCAGGTCGGTGCGCAGTAAGTCGAGCATCCACTCGTGCAGGGATCCGGGTTCGCCGGGTTCACGGCTGGTGAAGAGTTCGCCTTCGAGCGGGTTGAGCAGTGTGTGCAGGGACATGCGGTCGGCGAGATCGGGTACGAGCGCCTCTTCGATCTCCGACCAGGCGAAGGCCTCGCGGGTGACGCGGCCTTGGCGGGCGGCGTCCTCGGTGGTCGTGGCGCTGGCTCCCACACGAGCGGTTGCTCCCACACGAGCGGTCGAGGCGGCACCGTCTCCGGCCCGAACGGTCGCCGCGGCACGAGTCTCGGCAGCACTGGCCGCGCCCGTCGACTGCGGGTGGGTCTCCTGCCAAGTGCGTCGGGTCAGGTGGCGCGAGACTGCCTCGCCGATGGCCTCACGCAGCTGGCCGGGGTCATCGGTGAACGCTTCGGGGCGGACCTGGGAGAGTGTGTGATAGTACGCCAGGCGCAGGTCAGCGAGGATGAGCGGCCACAGCTGATCATTGAACCGGGCGCCGGCCTTGCGTTCCCCGTCGAGGTCGTCGAGGCCGGCGAGCAGCGCGATGTTGTCCTTCGTGAAGAACCGCAACGGCCAGTCCCGGCGCGGATGCTCGTGACAGATCGGTTTGCTGCGGTACGGGATGCCGCGCCGCGAGCCCAACGCCAGCTGCGGTTCGTCGCCACTGGGAACATAGCGCAGCTGACCGCCGGGCTCTGGGACGAAGCGGCCTCCGCGCTCATGAGTGAACAGGGTCTGCAGGTCGAAGTAGTTGAGCCCCATGCCACGGACGATGACACGCTCACCGGGGGCCACCTCGGTGACGGGGGTTTCCGCGGGCAGGTCCTGCGGCAGATAGAGCCCACCACCCAGTTCGGCGAACGCGGCCAAACGAGCGCGCTCCTCCGGCTGGGCGCTGGGGATGTGGCCGACGGCGAGCACGACGGCGCTGGCGACGATCGTCGTGCCGTTCTGGCAGCGCACGAGCTGCTCGGGAACCGTGGCTCGCGATCCCGCGGGCAACGGTTGGGGGAGGTCCATCGTGGGCAGGTCGATGACGGATTCGGCCTTCGTCGGGTGTTCGACGATCTCGATGAAGCCCGGTGCACTCGTGCGGATGCGGCGGTAGGCATCGCGGAGGTAGCGGCCGTAGAGGCTGCGGCTGGGGAAAGTCGAGTGGAGCGGTTCGGAGCCGCCGTTGGCGACGAACCACTCGGCCATGGACGGACCGGTCGGTGCTTCGTCGGAGCCGAGGAAGGTGCAGCTGGAGTCGGGGAAGACGGTCTGCTCGGCGATGGTGGTATTCATCAGCAGCGACTCGGGCTGGTCGGTGCGCCACACGATTCCCGCACCGGGCGGGTACGGGTCGATGAGGTGGATGGTCAGCGCGGTCTCGGCTGCGCCGGCGAAGCGCTTCGCTGCCAGCGCCACGAGCCTCTCCAGAACGGTGAGACCCCGCGGTCCGACACCGATGATCGCGACCGCGGGTGCAGGAGTCTGTGGAGCCTGACTCACCCCTGCTCGCCGGTTCCGCCGTTGGGTCCGGGGTAGCCGGGGAAGTCGTCACCGGGTTTGAAGCCCTTCGGGTAGCACTTGCCTTCGGCGTTGGGCTCACCCGGCGTCGCCGTTTCGGTGGCGTCCGCCTCGGCGCCGGCCTCATCCGTGGATCCGTCCGCGGAATCGGTCGGTTCATCGGTGGCGGTGCCTTTGGTCGAATCCGTGCTGTCCTCGGATTCTTGGGACTTGCTGCCGTCGTTCGTCGGCTTCGGGGTCTCCTCACCGTCGGACGCACCCTTGACCTCGCCGAGGATCCACTTATGGAGCACATCGTAATCGGGGTCGTAGGTCGGGGTGACGTCATTGTTGATCTGCACCGTGGTGACGTCGCCCTTCTGCATCATCATGGCGAGTTCGATGAAGGCCGGGATCTCGTTCTGCGGGATCGACGTGGCGATGTTCCGCGTCGCGGAGTTCGCGAGCTTCGGGTAGGCCGTGGCAATCTCCTGCGGGTCGATCTGCTCGAGAGTGGTCTTGAGCATCCGCTGCTGACGGCACATGCGGTCGTAGTTGTCGCTGCCTTCGCGGGAGCGGACGTACCAGAGTGCGTCCTTGCCCTTGAGCGTCTGCGGGCCCGGATCGACCCAACCGTAGATCTCGTTCTTCACACCCGACATCGACTTTCCGCCGCCCATCGGGATCGGGCGTTCGACGTCGATCTTGACTCCGCCGATGGCGTCGACGACGTCTTCGAATCCGGCCATGTCGACCGAGGACCAATAGTCGAGTTTGAGGCCCAGAGAGCCCTCGACTGCTTGCATCGTCGCCCACATTCCCGGTTCGAGTCCGTGCGCGTTGCCGATCTGGTCGGGGTTCTGTTCGCCCCACTGCCACACGGCGTTGATGAGGTCCTGCGAGGAGTCGCCGGAGGGACGGAATCCGTCGGGCCACGCCTTGTCGAGTTCGCTGCCTTCGGGGAAGACCGGGAACGCGAGGTTGCGGGGCACGGAGATGAGTGCGGCGTTTCCGGTCTTCGTGTCGATGGAGGCCACGAGCATGGTGTCCGGGCGGGTGCCCTCACGGTCGTCGCCGTTGTCGCGGCCCATGAGGAAGACATTGATATAGGGCTTGTCGGCCCAGAGCTCCTCAGCGCTGTGGGCCTTGCCGGTGCTGTCGCCGAAGAGGCTGGCCACTGTGTCGGACTGCACGCGGGCGAAGACAGACCCGACGCCCAGCGGGATGCCGATGATGAGCGCCAGCGAGACGACGAGGACACCGGCCATCTTGTTCTGCCAGGGGCGGTAACGGTGCCCACGACGCAGCCCGAGGTGGGACACGACCATCACGAGGATCCAGATCACGGCCACGAGTACGGCGGCGATGGCGAGGAAGTTCAGCAGCGACGGACTGGCGACGACCGTGGCGACCGCGCGCACCGGTCCCTTGACGAGCAGGTAGACGAGCCCGACGAGCAGAGTGAGGATGAAGAGGCCGAACACGATGAGTCCGACGGGCCGGAAGCGTGTGCGCAGCAGCCCGACACCGGGCAGGAGGGTGCTCAGCGAGGTCCAGCCGACGAGGCTGGGGAACGATTCACCGAGGCGGGAGGAATGACGGCGGGACCGTCCGGGTCCGGTCGACCTCTCGCCGTGGGCGGAGTCGCCGCCGAATGATCTTTCGGAGGACGACCTGGCTGCTGCGGCCGCGGCGCTGCGCGCTGACCGTGCACCTGATGCCCTCTTCCGGCCCCGACCGCGGGATTCGGCTGCATGCCGTTCGCGGGCGTCGCGGCGAGTTGTCGGAGCGGAATCCGTGTCGACGTCGCTGTCTGCGCGGTCATCGTCGCGGGAACCCCTCGCCGAGGCGGCCGATACGTCCCGTGCGAATGTGCGTGGGGCATCGTGAGCAGGAGCGCGTCGTGAGTCAGTGCCCGGATCGGACTGTGTATTCGAGCTCGCTGCCGCGGCCACTCCGGCCGCGGAGGCTCCGCTGGCGGCAGCAGCGCGCAGCATGCGGGCCTCACGGCGAGTGCGAGGAGCCACCGGGCGCGGCGGCGGGGCATGCGGAGACCGGGCCGAAGATCCATCTCCACGGGGGCTGTCGCCGAGTCGGCTGTCAGATGGACCGTCGGATCCTCGGGAGCTTGTGCGGAACGAATAGTCGGATCGGGCATCGGTGGATCGCTTGGAGTCCCGGCCGGAACTCTGGTCCGAACTCGTACGGGACCGGCGAGGGTTCACTGCCGAGGTCGGCAGCTGCTGCGAGTCGCGACGCTGGGAGTCCGAGCGGCGAGGCTCAGACTGCCGAGAATTCTGCTGCGGCGAGCTCGACCGCGGTGTCGAGTCGCTTTCACTGGCGGCGGTGTCGCCGCGGAACCGGGGGCGAGAGGAGGCGCGGAGCCGACGACCAGCTGTCTGGGAATCGGGGTCGCTCCCATGCGGTCCGCGCTTGTCAGGGGGAAACTCTGGCAAGTTGTCTACTCCTCAAAAACTGTCTTCTCGTGCAGTACGGCCCGCTCGCCGTTCTCGTTTCCGGCGCAGGGCACACCGCGGCATTCGGTTTTCCGACCGGCGTTCCTGCGAAGATCTGAGACCAGACCGCAAAGCACATCACGCCGATTTTACGCCTGCACATTGATGAATGCTGGAATTCCGGTGTGGGGGAGCGGAACAAAGGGGACGTTCGGCCCGGATTCGCGCCCATCACAGGTCGACTCGATTATGACGAAGCCCACTCTCCGCGGCCGCGCTTTGCCCTGGATGGCTCCTTTCCCTTAGGCTGTACCCGTAGTGCTGGAGGGTCTGTCGGCGGGGTATTTCGCCGGAGCAGATCGCCGCAGTGCAGATGGAGTCGTGGCTGAGCGGCCGAAAGCGTCACCCTGCTAAGGTGAAGTCCTCCAATAGGGGGACCGTGGGTTCAAATCCCACCGGCTCCGCAGAACGGGAAACCCCCGCGTACCGCTAGAACAAGCGGAACGCGGGGGTTTCCTCATCCCCGGATTGTGCCTGTTGGGAACATTTTGGGCACCCTGCTAATCAAGTGCGGCAAGTCGCGCGGTGGGGTTAATGGTCAAAATGTGTGTCCTGCACTGGATTGTCCTAGACTGATTGGAATTTCGGCGACCTCTGCTCTGGCGAGGTGACGAAACCGCCGATTCGGGGACCAACGGAGGGCAACCGAATGAAGACAGTCATCATCGGAGGCGGCGTGGTCGGGCTGACCAGCGCTTACGAACTGGCTCTGCGAGGGCACACGGTCACCGTCATCGAGGCCGCCGGCTGCGGCGCCGGTGCCTCGCACGGGAACGCCGCGAAGGTCGCCATCTCCGAGAGCACTCCGGTACCCGCCCCAGGGGTGCTGCTTCAGGGGATCCGATGGATGCTCAGACCCGACAGTCCGCTGTCGATCAGACCGTCGATCGCGCCCGGCTACCTCGGGTTTCTGCTTCGGATGGCCGCACACTGCAATGCGCGTGACTTCGAAGCCGGTCTCGATCTCCACCTGCGCCTCGGCGAGGACGCGAACGACCTCTTCGACGAGTACCAGACCCAAGGCATCGACTTCGAGATGCACAACCGCGGTGTGCTGTTGGCCTTCGAGACTCGGGAACGCTTCGATGAGCACTGCGCGAGCCTGCCGGCCTTCGAAGCCGCCGGCCACCACCCGCAGCGCCTCCACGACGATGCTGTTCGCGAAGCCGAACCGGCCCTGAGAGATCGTATCCGTCACGGTCTGTTCTTCTCCGACGACCGACAGATCGAACCCGACTCCCTGACGGCCGGCCTTCTCGCGAAACTCTCCGCTCTCGGTGTCATCGTGCGGGAGAACACCAGCGTCGGACGCTTGGTCCGTTCCGGTGACGCCGTGACCGCCGTCGTCACCTCCGATGCCGAGGTCATCACAACTGATGCCATCGTCATCTCCGCTGGCGTTCCGTCCGGGGCTCTGGCCAAGCAATTGGGCCAGAACATTCCGATTTACTCGGGCAAGGGCTACAGCATCGACTATTCCCCTGCCCCGGTCCAGCTGCGCACATCGCTGACCCTTGAAGATGCTCGCGTCGCCGTCACTGCGCTGAACGGCAAGCTCAGACTGGCAGGCACGATGGAGTTCGGCAGCACGGACGACAACGTCAACGAGATTCGCGTCGACGCGATCCGCCGGGCGGCTCGGGAAGCATTCCGAGAGTGGGGTGACGGTCGGGGAGAACTGGCACCGTGGGCCGGATCGCGCCCCATGACTCCCGATGGCCTTCCCGTCATCGGACGCCTTGACTCCGTGAAGAACGCCTACATCAACTCCGGACATTCGATGCTCGGTCTGACGCTGGCACCGGGATCCGCCCGACTGCTTGCCGGACTCATGACTGACGGAAGCTCGACGCTGCCCGACGAGCTCCTCGCTCGTGTGTCCCCGAATCGATTCTGAATGCCCACCGCCACACGGAGCCGAACGGAAGAGGAAGGGCCCATGATCACGCAGAAAGTCACCGGCATCGAACACGTGGGCTGAAGGTCCGAGCAGAGACGAGGGAACGTGAGGAACAGGCAGCTCATCCAGGCCGTCGATGTCCACGCCGCCGGTGAACCCGGCCGCGTGCTCATCGGCTCGGGGCTGCGGGTCAGAGGTGCGACGATGGCCGAGAAGCTCCGCTACTGCGAAGAGCACCTCGACGACTTCCGGAACCTCATCCTCCACGAACCCCGCGGCTATCCCGGCCTGTGCTCCCCGATCGTCGTGCCTGCGACAGATCCGAGCTGCGATTTCGGAATGATCGTCATGGAGCAGGGCGGGTTCAAGCCGATGTCCGGGTCGAACCTCATCTGCACCGTCACGGCGCTGATCGAGACCGGGGCCGTCGATGTCAGCGAACCGGTCACCGAACTGCGCGTCGACACCGCCGCTGGTGTCGTCACGGTCCGCGCCGAGGTGGAGGCGGGCCGAGCGAAATCGGTGACCTTCGACAATGTCCCGGCTTTCGTCCACGGACTCGACCTGCCTCTTGCAGTGCCGGGGTACGGGACGATCCCCGTCGACATCGTCTTCGGAGGTCAGTTCTACGTGCAGACTGCGGCGGACAACCTCGGCGTGGAGCTTGATCCGGGCAATGCCAAGGAGATCATCAGGGCGGCCAGCGTGATGCGGCAGGCGGCTGACGAGACCTTCGAGCTGAGCCATCCCCTCATCCCCGAAATCAATTCGATCGGTCTGCCTCTGATCCACGGACCGGCGCGCACCGCGGGAGCCGACGGACGCAATGCGGTCGTCCTGCCCAACGGCCTCGTCGACCTCGACGATCCGAACACGTGGACCGGTACGTTCGACCGTTCGCCCTGCGGCACAGGGACGAGTGGTCGAGTGGCGGCCAAGCATGCTCGCGGCGAACTGCCGGTCGGGCAGCGCTTCGTCCACGAATCGATGATGGGCACGACCTTCACCGCCGTGGTGAAGGAGGAGACCGAGATCGGCGGACTGCCGGCCGTCATCCCTTCGATCAGCGGGCGCGGGTGGATCACGGGATTCCAACAGCTTGTGCTGGAAGCCGATGATCCGTTCCCCGTCGGCTTCACCGTCGGCGATATCTGGAGCGGCGGTGCGAGCGTGGCGGAACCCGCAGGCGAGAACTGAGGAGAGAATATGGAACTCCACGGCAGGCGACCGAGCGAACGATAGTCTGCTGGGTAAGGGCAATGGTCGAAGCCGACACGATTCGCAGCACATGCCGCACAAAAGGAGCGCACATTGACGAATGAAACCGACCGAATCTCCTTCGAGGATCTCGTCCTGGCCATCGAAGCCAAGCTCACCGCGGCGGGAGCCTCCCCGGCGGTTGCGAAAGTGCTGGCGACCAACTGCGCGACCTGCGAACGCGACGGCACGCTCAGCCACGGAGTCTTCCGGGTGGCCGGCTACCTCGATTCACTGACCCGCGGCTGGGCGGATGGGGCCGCGGAAGCGAGCATCGACATCGTCGGGCCTTCCTATATCCGCATCGATGGTTGCAACGGCTTTGCTCAGCCTGCTCTTGCCGAAGCGCGACCGGCGATCGGCCGGGCACTCGATGACACCGGCGTCGCCGTCATCGCCCTGCGCAATACCCACCATTTCAGCGCCCTGTGGCCCGATCTCGAGGCCCTCGCCCGCGAGGGCCGGGTGGCGATGGGGATGATCGCCAGCGGCAAGCTCGCCGTCGTCCCCGAGGGGGCGACGCGGCCCGTCTTCAGCACGAACCCGTTCGGCTTCGCCACACCCGTGGCCGACGCGGACCCTGTCGTCTTCGACTTCTCCACGTCGTCGATGTCCCATGGGGACCTGCAGCTTCTGCGGGCCGAGGGCCGGGAGGTTCCGGTCGGCACCGGAGTCGACTCGACCGGAGCGGACAGCACTGACCCGAACGCCATCCTCGACGGCGGCGGCATCCGTCCGATCGGCGGGCACAAGGGTGCGCTGCTGTCATTCATGATCGAAACGCTGGCGGCAGGGCTGACCGGCGGTGCCTTCACCTATGAGATCGACGCAGAGGCTCCCGAGGGCGCTCACACGTTCCGCACCGGCCAGCTCTTCATCGTCATCGACCCCGGGCGCGGTGGCAACGACGCCTACCTGAGCCGAGTCCGCGAATTCGTCGACATGCTCCGCGGCGCAGGCATGGACCGTCAACCCGGTGATCGCCGCTATGCCAACCGCGCCGAGGCGGCCGAACGAGGAATTCCCGTCACCGATACGATCCGCTCCCTCTTCGACTGAAATGCTGTCGACCGGCCGAGACTGCCCGGTCCTCAGCCCGACATCCTCCACCACAGCAGCGCCACGTGCAGTGCCGTGCGCGACTCCGCGTCATCGAGCGAGACGCCGAGGCGGTCCTGCAGTCGCGTGATCCGTGCATAGAGTGCTGGCCGGGATAGATGCCCGGCCCGCGCCATCGCAGACTTGTTGCCGCCGTGCGAGAGATAGAGCTCGAGAAGATCGAGCAGATCCTCGTCTGCGGAATCCGAGGGCGAACGCGGAAGTCCGCCCCTGGGTCGGCCGTCGCCGCTCGATTCGCCGAGCAGGGGCCCCAACTCACCCTCAGCAAAAGCTCGCAGCCGCGAGTCCTCGGCCAGCAGAGACAGCAGCCCGCGAATGCGCACGTCCGAGGAGCGATAGAACGAACGCTCACGCACATCGAGAGTCGACGCGACTTCGGCGACATGGGATGCCGCTTCGAGACCGGCGACAGCGCGAACCAGCGAAGGGCTGCCGCGGCCGACCCCGACCACCCAGCTCGCAGCGAGCCCCTCGAGCTCGGCGAGGAGGCGGTTGAGACGGTCATCGGCGTCCACGGTGCCACGCGAATTCGCCCGCGTGGTGCCCGCCTCATCGGATTCGGCGCCCACGAGTGGAGTTCGCCGACGCTGCGGGCGACTGGTCCTCCCACGACCGGGGGCCAGAACGAACCCGAAAGCGCCCGACTGCAGGCTCGTCATGAGCAGACACAGGTTCAGTCGCGAGGCGGCAGAGGCGAGCTCCTGCGTCAGACCCCGCTCCTGCAGCTGCACCCGCGTCGGATCGGTGTCGGACTCCCGGTCGATGCGGACGACGACAGGGGTGAACTCGGCCCTGTCAGCAGGAGTGAAGCCCAGGGAACGTGCACGCTCCAGTGCCGAACGCTCGTCGATGCCTTCAGAGTCCGTGATCTCGCGGATCAGTCCGCTTTGAGCCTGCAGCAGCAGATCCTGCTCATCGCGATCGGCCATCCGAGTCAGCGTCAGCGCTTCACCGGCGCGTTCGATGACCTGCTCGAGATCGGCGACGGACTCGGCAGCGAGTGGCACGACGAGCCGGCCCCATCTGCGGGTGCGCAAGCCCACCGGCGTCTGCCGCCACAGGGCCGGGGCGAACCCGTCGGGCATCGTACTCGCTCCGCTGACGAGGTCCGTCCACTTCTGTGCCAGAGCTTGCGAACCACGGCCGGAATGTGCGAGAACCCGATGCGACACATCCTCAAGAACCACCGCTGTGCCAAGCAGGTCTGCAGTGCGGTCGACGATCGTCTGTGCCCCCGCCCGATCGAGGCTCAGCTGCGTGTAGGTCTCATGGATCTCCCGGGCATGTTCGAGCTGCGAGATCTGCTGTGCCAGAAGGCTGCGATGGGCGAGTTCGGTGATTCTGACGAACTTGACTCGGCGGGGGAGGACGATGACGGGCAGATCCCTCGCCGAGGCGGCTGCGCGCACGGCCTCGTGCGCTTCCTCATCGTGGGTCGAGTTCTCATCGACGAGCTCGATGATCGTCCCGGCCGCATTCGCGCGCTCGAGTTGGTCGAGGAACTCCGTCATCGCCTCATGGGACCGGCGAAATGTCGTGGCCGTGGTCAGCACGAGTTCCCCACCTTCGAGGAACCGCTCGACGTGCTCGGAGTCGGCGATGTGGACCCAGCGGATCATCCGATCGAAATCAGCCTCGCCGGCAAGCACGAGTGGCCCGGCGGCACTGATCTCCTCGAATTCGAACAGACCGGCGATGCTCAGTGCTGCTCCGCTCGACTCCTGCGCAGTGTCCATTGACACAGTGTAAGTCCCGACCTGCATATTCTGACATTCTGACACTTCCCCGACCGGCTGAGCGGACAGAGGATGGTCGTAACCGACGTACCAACGACGCAGAAGGACTCCTCATGGCAACTCTCTTTCATTGGATCAACGGACAGTCCGTCACCGCGGACACCGACACCCGCCTCGGCGATATCACGAACCCAGCCACCGGCGTCGTCACCGGTCAGGTGGCGCTGGGATCGAAGGCGACGGTGGAATCGGCGATCGCCGCTGCCGCCGCCGCGTTCCCCGCTTGGCGCGACACATCCCTGGCCAAGCGGACCGCTGTGCTCTTCAACTTCCGCGAACTGCTCAACGCCAGGAAGCAGGAACTGGCCGAGATCATCACCGCCGAGCACGGCAAGGTCGTTTCGGACGCCCTCGGCGAGGTCGCCCGCGGTCAGGAGGTCGTCGAGTTCGCGTGCGGCATCGCCGGCCACCTGCGCGGCGGCCACACGGAGAACGCCTCGACGAACATCGACGTCCACTCCCTGCGCCAGCCGATCGGCGTCTCCGCGATCATCTCGCCGTTCAACTTCCCGGCCATGGTCCCGATGTGGTTCTTCCCCGTCGCCATCGCGACCGGCAACACCGTAGTTCTCAAGCCCTCGGAGAAGGACCCGACGGCCGCGAACTGGCTCGCAGAGCTGTGGCAGGAAGCCGGCCTGCCCGACGGCGTGTTCAATGTCGTCCACGGCGACAAGGAAGCCGTCGACACGATCCTTGAGAGCCCCGAGGTCGCCTCGGTGTCCTTCGTCGGGTCGACCCCGATCGCGAAGTACGTCTACGAGAACGGCACGGCCACCGGCAAACGCGTCCAAGCACTCGGCGGAGCGAAGAACCACATGCTCGTCCTCCCCGACGCGGACCTCGACCTCGCCGCCGACGCCGCCGTCAACGCCGGCTACGGAGCTGCCGGTGAGCGTTGTATGGCCATCTCCGTGGTCGTCGCCGTCGACTCCATCGCCGATGACCTCGTGGCGAAGATCGCCGAACGGACCAAGACGCTGCGCGTCGGGGACGGTACGACGGAGCCAGATATGGGACCGCTCGTCACCGCCGCCCATCGCGACAAGGTCGCAGGCTACATCGATGCCGGCGCCGAAGCCGGCGCCACGGTCGTCCTCGACGGTCGGGAGAACACTCCGGCCGACGGGTTCTTCCTCAACCCGACGCTCTTCGACAATGTCACCACGGACATGTCGATCTACACCGATGAGATCTTCGGGCCCGTCCTCGCCGTCGTCCGCGTCCCCGGCTACGACGAAGGCCTCGACCTCATCAACGCCAACCCGTACGGCAACGGCACCGCGATCTTCACCAACGACGGAGGAGCGGCCCGCCGATACGAGAACGAAGTCGAGGTCGGCATGGTCGGCATCAACGTCCCGATCCCCGTGCCCGTGGGCTACTACTCCTTCGGCGGGTGGAAGAACTCGCTGTTCGGCGACACCCACGCCTACGGCGACGAGGGCGTCCACTTCTTCACTCGCGGCAAGGTCGTCACCTCACGCTGGCTCGATCCCAGCCACGGTGGACTCAACCTCGGCTTCCCGACCAACGACTGAACCGACCACCACTGACAATCGTCCCGTTCAGGGGCGGACGTTCACGCAACGACGAACCACCTCTGCGAAGGAGACCTGACATGACCACCACCGCGGATTCCCCGCTCACCGAATCACACCTCGACGCTGATCGCCCCGGCGCTGACCGGATCGATCCCGATCTCATCGAGGCCGGGCGACGTGCCCACGACCTCGACCGTGCGCACGTCTTCCACTCCTGGCAGGCACAGGGGCCGTTCCAGCCGATGACGATCATCGATGCCGCCGGGTCCTACGTCTGGGACGGTGAGGGCCGAAAGCTGCTCGACCTGTCGTCGCAGCTGGTCAACACGAATATCGGCCACCAGCACCCTGCCGTCGTCGCCGCCATCCAGGGGCAGGCCGGCAAGCTGTGCACGATCGCGCCGCAGCACGTCAACGACGCTCGCTCCGAGGCAGCCCGACTCATCGCCGAACGCACCCCTGGCGACCTCGATCACGTGTTCTTCACGAACGGGGGAGCCGATGCCAACGAGCACGCGATCCGGATGGCCCGGCTGCACACGGGTCGGACGAAAGTGCTCTCGGCCTACCGCAGCTACCACGGCGGTACGCAACTGGCCGTCAATGTCACCGGCGACCCGCGCAGGTTCGCCAACGACTACTCAGCTGAGGGCATCGTCCACTTCATGCCCGCCTACCCGTATCGGTCGTACTTCAACTCGACCACCGAGGCCGAGGAGACGCAGCGGGCCCTGGCGCACCTCGAGGACATGATCACGCTCGAAGGGCCCGGCAACATCGCCGCCCTCATCCTCGAGACCGTGCCGGGCACAGCAGGCATATATGCCCCGCCGGCCGGTTACCTTGCAGGTGTGCGCGAACTGACCGCGAAATACGGGATCGTCTTCATCGCCGATGAGGTGATGGCCGGATTCGGTCGTACCGGTCGCTGGTTCGCCGTCGAGCACTGGGACGTCACCCCGGACCTCATCACCTTCGCCAAAGGCGTGAACTCCGGATACGTCCCGCTCGGCGGAGTCGCCATCTCGGAGACGATCTTCGAGACCTTCCGCGATCGGGCCTACCCGGGCGGACTGACCTACTCGGGCCACCCCCTCGCCTGCGCGGCAGCGGTCGCGACGATCACTGCGATGGAGGACGAGGGGATGATCGCCAATGCCGACCGCCTCGGCGAAGACATCATCGGTCCGGCTCTGCGGGAAATCGCTCAGCGCCACCCCTCGGTCGGGGATGTCCGGGGTCTCGGCTGCTTCTGGGCGGTCGAACTCGTCAAGGACCGGACTACGAAGGAGCCGCTGGCGGGCTACGGCGGCAGCTCGCCGGAGATGAACGAGGTCATCGCCGCTCTCAAAGCCGAAGGCGTGCTGCCGTTCGCGAACTTCAACCGCATCCACGTCGTGCCGCCGCTCAACACCCCGGATGAGGACGTGCGATTCGGGCTCGCCGCCCTGGATCGGGCACTCGACGTCGCGGACCGGTACGTCGCGGCGTAGATACGTCACGATTGAAGGTGGCGCCGCCTCGGCGAGGTGATTCCGCGGATTCCGCGGATGACTGCGTGAGGTGGGCGGCCGTCTCAGCGAGGTGATTGCTGTGGACGGGCCCCGTTCGGAATGTGAGAGGAATTGCACTCTCAGCCGGGCGGGGCCGTTTGCGCACGTCAAAAGTGAACAAAAGGTGAATCAGGTGGAGTAGGGTCGAATTGCGGGTGAAGAGCTGTTGAATCTGTGGGTAGACTTCTGCGGGATAGTGATTGCTGGCCGTCAGCTGCATCATCCACGGTCCGAATAGTGTCTACACCCAAGGTCGATTAGTGGAAATCATCTTCGTCGTCGTGCTCGTTATCGCACTGGCACTGTTCTTCGACTTCACCAATGGCTTTCACGATACGGCCAATGCCATGGCCACCCCGATCGCGACCGGGGCCATCAAACCGAAGACTGCGGTCACGCTCGCCGCGATCCTCAACCTCGTCGGCGCCTTCCTCTCCACCGAGGTGGCGAAGACCATCTCCGGCGGCATCATCAAAGAAGGCAGCGGGGAGTGCAGATCACTCCCGACTTCATCCTCGCCGGCCTCATCGGCGCCATCATCTGGAACATGGCGACGTGGCGCTTCGGCCTTCCGTCATCGTCGTCCCACGCACTCTTCGGCGGCCTCATCGGTGCGGCCATCGTCGGTGCCGGACTCAACTCCGTCGACTACGGGGTGTTCCTGTCGAAGGTCGTCATCCCGGCTCTGGCGGCTCCGATCATCGCGGGCTTCAGCGCCTACCTCTGCACCCGCATCGCTTATGCGATCACCCGCCGCAACGAAGAGGGCAAGACCGCCCGTCGCGCACCGTTCAAGTACGGACAGATCTTCTCGTCCTCGCTGGTCGCGCTCGCCCACGGCACGAACGACGCACAGAAGACGATGGGCGTCATCACCCTTGTCCTCGTCTCCGCGAACCTGCAGGAGCACGGAACCGGCCCGCACATCTGGGTCATCACCGCGTGTGCTCTGGCGATCGCATTGGGCACCTACGTCGGCGGATGGCGCATCATCGACACCCTCGGAACGAAGCTGACGACCGTCAAGGCCGCGCAGGGACTGTCGGCCGAGACCTCGACGGCAGCAGCCATCCTCGCCTCCTCTCACCTCGGATTCGCACTGTCGACGACGCAGGTGGCCTCTGGTTCGGTGCTCGGCTCGGGACTCGGCCGCAAGGGCGCCGACGTCCAGTGGTCGACTGCCGGACGCATCGCCTCCGGTTGGCTGCTGACGATTCCCGCCGCCGCAATAGTCGGCGGGATCGCCGCCGGCATCGCTCACCTGGGAACGGTCGGAGTCGTCATCGATACGGTCATCGCCGTCATCGTGGTGCTGTGGATCTACATCAGCTCCCGTCGGGTCCAGGAGACCGATATCTCGAACTTCGACACCGTCGGCGAAGCCGTCAACATCCGCGGCCGCAAGCGCAAGCTGCGCAAGGACCGCAACCGCAAGCGTGCCCAGGCGAAGCGGGAAGCCCGCTACGAGGCGTGGGAAGAGAAGCAAGCGGCCAAAGAGAAGCGCCGTGCCCACCGTGATGCCAAGAAGAACGGGGCCGTTCCCGCCGAGGCGGCGAAGGCGAGTTCATCGCCGACCGGTTCTGCTTCCGGGGTCGATGCGGGCCGGGCAGACGCGAGCGATAAGGGAGACGCGAAATGATCGAGTGGAGTTCGTTCGCCATCGTTGCGGCCGCGACATGGGTCTCGGCCATCATCGTCATCACGCTGTTCTCTCTCGCAGTGCGCATGCGGGCCACGCACCTCGATCGTATCGACGAGGGACGCGGCGGTTCGGCGTTGCCGGTCGCCTATTGGACGGTCTTCGGAATCTGCGGAGCAGTCGTTCTGCTCGGCGTCTACCTCATCGTCCCGGCCCTACACGGCGCCTGACGCGACTGATGGGCAGTCGGCGGCTTCGGCCTAGACTCGTCTTGTGAGTACTCCGCCGCGCAACCCTCAGTATTACGCCGATCTGCAGAAGGAGATCGACAAAGCCGACCGCCGCCGGATCGACCAATGGCATGCAGCGATGCGGCGCGAAGGGCGCGTCGTGCTGCGAACGAACCTGTTCAAGACTTTCGCGATGGCACTCATCTGCTGGCTGTTCGTCGGAGCGATCATCCTCACATTCACCGTCACCCCCACCTCGACCTGGAACCCGATGTCCCCTGGTTTCGGCGGGTGGCCGGTCTTCTTCTTCCTTGTGGTCTTCGCCATCGGTTTGGTGCTGTTCGGCATCGGAGCGCTGTTGTGGACTTTTGTCTTTCCCTTTGTACGACCACAGTTCGTCGTGTCGAGGTGGGGCGTGGAGTCCTCATGGTGGAAGCCTGGCCGACGGGGCAGGCAGTTCGCAACGCCGTGGTCAGGTGTCGTCGACATCGGGGGAGAGTTCCAGTGGAGGAAATATCCGTTTCCGGACGCCCTGGTCGTGACGATCACTGCCCGTGGGGCGACCGCGCATCAGAACGCGCTGATCGGCACCGTCCGGAGGCCGGAGATGGTCACCTATCGCGTGTTAAGGGAGCTCAAAGCGAAGCCGCGTGATGTGTTGGTATTTCTCCGTGAGGTTCACGGGGCGCAGGCGGCGCATTACTGAGTCTGCGCAGCTTCGGCCCTATAGCACGGAGGCACTGACGGATCAGCGGCGGGCCCCAACGGTCGAACGCGCACCGTCAACGAAATACGACAATCCCCCAACCACCTCGGCGGCGGTTGGGGGATTGTCGATGAGCGGACGGCTCAGGCCGTCGGCAACTCAGCCGAACGACTCAGGCGAGGCCGAGGCGCTGGCGGAGGTTGTCGACCTCGGCGCGGAGTTCGGCAGGGACCGAATCGCCGAGCTCGGCGTACCATTCCTCGATGAGGCCGAGTTCGGCCTCCCACTCTTCGGGCTTGATGGCGAGAGCCTTGCGCAGCTGCTCGTCGGTGAAGTCGAGGCCTTCGGTGTCCAGGCCGCCTTCGACCGGGGTCAGGCCGAGCGGGGATTCCTGAGCGTCGGCGGTGCCGGTGACGCGCTCGAAGACCCACTTGAGAACGCGCGAGTTCTCGGAGAATCCGGGCCACAGGAACGAGTTGTCGTCGTCGCGGCGGAACCAGTTGACGTAGAAGATCTTCGGCAGCTGAGCGCCCTCGGTGTTGCCGATGTTGATCCAGTGCTGCAGGTAGTCACCGACGTTGTAGCCGATGAACGGGCGCATCGCCATGGGATCGCGGCGAACGACGCCGACGGCTCCGGTGGCGGCAGCGGTGGTCTCCGAGGAGAGCACCGAACCCATGAAGACCCCGTGCGTCCAGTCCTTGGTCTCGGTGACCAGAGGCATCGTAGTCTTGCGGCGACCGCCGAAGAGGATGGCCGAGATCGGCACACCGTTCGGGTTGGTCCACTCGGGAGCCAGGGTCGGCACGTTTGCGATCGGAGTGCAGAAACGCGAGTTCGGATGAGCTGCGGGGGTGTCGGACTCGGGAGTCCAGTCGTTGCCCCTCCAGTCGGTGAGGTGAGCAGGTGCCTCGTCGGTCTTGCCTTCCCACCACACGTCGCCGTCGTCGGTCAGGGCGACGTTGGTGAAGATGTTGCCACCGGCCTCGATAGCGCGCATTGCGGTCGGGTTCGTCGTGTAACCGGTGCCCGGGGCGACTCCGAAGAGTCCGAATTCGGGGTTGACGGCGTAGAGTTGGCCGTCCTCGCCGAAGCGCATCCACGCGATGTCGTCTCCGAGGGTCTCGGCCTTCCAGCCGGGGATGGTCGGTTCGATCATGGCGAGGTTGGTCTTGCCGCAGGCCGACGGGAACGCGGCAGCGACATACTTGACGACGCCTTCGGGGTTCGTCAGCTTGAGGATGAGCATGTGCTCGGCCAGCCAGCCCTCATCGCGGGCGATCGCGGAGGCGATGCGCAGCGCGTAGCACTTCTTGCCCAGCAGTGCGTTGCCGCCGTAGCCGGATCCAAAGGACCAGATGGAACGCTCTTCGGGGAAGTGGGTGATGTACTTCGTGGTGTTACAGGGCCAGGCGACGTCTTCCTGCCCCTCTTCCAGCGGAGCGCCGACGGAATGGACGCATTCGACGAAATTCGCGTCCTGCGCCTCGATCGCATCGAGGGCGTACTTGCCCGAGCGAGCCATGACGAGCATGGAGAGGACGACGTAGGCTGAATCGGTGACCTCGATGCCGAACATCGGCTGGTCCGCCTCGGCGTGGCCCATGACGAACGGGATGACGTACATGGTGCGTCCGTGCATCGCACCCTCGAACAGCGGATTGAGGGTTTCCTTCATCTCCGCGGGAGCGACCCAGTTGTTGAGCGGACCGGCATCCTTCTCGTCTTCGGAGCAGATGTAGGTCCGGCCCTCGACGCGGGCGACGTCCTCGGGGTCGGAGGCCGCGTAGTAGGAGTCCTTGGTGCCGTTGACGCGCTGGATGGTGCCGGCTTCGACGAGCTTCTCAGCGATCTCGTTCTTCTGTGCTTCGGAACCATCGATCCAGACGATGTCGTCCGGGGTGGTCAGAGCGGCGATCCGGCTGACGAACGAGAGCACCGACTTGTTCTCGGTCGGTGCGTTCTTCAGCTGGTCAGCGACGACATCATGGTCGAGGACAGTCATGAGTGGTCTCCTGGTCAATCGGGTGTGGGGTTTCGTCTGCGGCGGCTGGCGTCCGTCGAGCGGTTGGTACATATCCACCGTAGGATGGGAGCGGAAGCGAAAAACGCACGTTTCGGTCACTCGAAGATGTGCATTGGATCACAGCCAGAGAGCAGTTGACGTGAATGGAACAACTGCATGACGTGTTGTTGCAAATGATTGACGGTTTGTTTCGCCGCTGATCGACGCTGAAACCTGCGATTTGATCCCCTCTCGCCGAGGCGGTTCTGACCGTGCGTGCGAATGTGGCGAAGCGCACGTGGGTGCGATTTGAGCTTCGGTGAAACTGGTGTGTATAGTTGTTCGAGTTGCAGGGCGTGAGTCCGAGCGACATGCGCCACTAGCTCAACGGATAGAGCATCTGACTACGGATCAGAAGGTTGGGGGTTCGAATCCCTCGTGGCGCACAGAAGAAGAGTCCCTCACCTGGCAGGATTGCCGGTGAGGGACTTTTACGTGTGCCTGGAGTCAGTCCGATCTGATGGCTTATAGGGTTAATGGTCAAAATGTGTGTACAGGATGGCCCGCTTGCCCAGCCGGCAGTAGGGCAGGACCGGTTTGAACATGACTACTAATCCGAAGGTTGGGGCTCTGTTGGGTGTTGAGATGAGGAAAGCCCGTCGTCACCGGGACGAGCTCGGTGAGGTCATCGAGGTGTTCGCCGACCGGCCGGGTCCGAAGACCGTGACGGGGTTCGTTCTCGGGTGGGTGATCTTCACAGCTCTGACATTCATCAACCCGGGGGAGACGCCGCTGCTGGCGGTTGCTCCGGGCGTCATCTTCGCGGTGATGTTCGGTCTGATCCTTCTCTATCTCTCGGGTGAGCGGCTCATCGTCTGCGAACGAGGGATCCTTGTCGGCTCCATTGCCCCGGGGATTCGTCCCTACGCCATTGCCTATCAGCAGATCACGCCCGGCAGCATTGCCGGGGTCGCCGGCGCGAACAGATATCTCAAAGAGGTCGGACTGCAAGGACAGATCGCGCAGTCGACTCTGCGAGCGTCGTGGTGGACGAAGAACGGAGTCCACTTCGTCGCCTGTTCAGCCGAGGATGCCAGGCGCGGACGCAGACGTTTCAAGCTGGCGCTCGACCCGATTCCACGGTCGATCGACGGCCGCTGGATCTGGTTCGTCGGGACCGGTCGGCAGTCCGCGAAGTCGGCGGTCGAGGCGATCGCTCGGGCCGCCTCGGCGGCGGGGTATCCGCAGCTGGCTCAGGCCGCGCTCGACCGGGGAATCGTCGAGCTGACGGGCAATCCGGAGGATGCTCACCGGCAGATGCCCGGCCACCTGCCGGTCGGCAGGGGCGGAGTCAGATAGCCGTGACTCGGGTCAGTCGCGGCCGAGGCGTGTGTCACCTGGCGGCAAGCACAGCTTCTCGCTGTTTCGGTGAGAGCCGCTTGACGGCCTCGCGGATCGTCACCCTTGAGGCGCGGTGAGCCCGGGGGAGGATCAAGTCGAAGACGAGATCGGGGCGTGTGCGCGAGGTGTCGCGCAGAACCCAGACGATGGTCTTGCGGATGGAGAAGTCCTTCTCCTCGAGCATCGCATCGGCGAATCTGGAGAACCGGTCGAAGTCGCCGCGACCCTGACGCAACGGGACCAGGTGCGCGAACAGGGCCGAGCGGCGAATCCAGAATTCCGCATCGCTCGCCCAGCGCTCGAGAACGGGGTCAAAGGCAGTATCTCGGTCGCCCAGCGCCCGCTGGGCGACCGAGGGGGCTGCCGTTGTCGGCGCGATCCAGAGGAGCCGACCGCCTCGGCGAGGGTGTGGGCCTGATTCCGGGAATCGGAATTCATGGAGTGAGTCTTTCCATGGCCCCACCACCAATGGGTACAGGCACTGCAGCTCGCAGTGAATGCGAAGCGGCCGACAGCCGGACTCCGTCGATCGCGATGATCGGGGAGTGCGCCTGTCGGCCGCTCTCTGTTCTCAACCGGAGGCCGCGAGTCTCATGCTGCGCAGTGTCTCCGGAAGGTCTGGGGGCCTTCGGTTCGGGCTGACCTCAGTCCGTCCGAGCCCCGTGTCCGGGGCGGGGCCTCAGTCCGTGCCGGCGTCGAATGCGGCGGACAGGCCGGCGAGGTCGCTGGCTTCGTCGACTTCGGCGTTGGAGTTCGCGATTTCCTCGGCGCCTCCGGCCTCAAGGGAGCCGACGAGCTCCGAGGTCGGTCCGGAGACGATGCCCATGGCTGCGTACTGCTCGAGGCGGGCACGCGAGTCGGCGATGTCGAGGTTGCGCATGGTCATCTGGCCGATGCGGTCCTCGGGGCCGAAAGCGGAGTCGCCCACGCGCTCCATTGACAGCTTCTCCGGGTGGTAGGACAGGTTCGGGCCCTCGGTGTTGACGATCGTGTAGTCGTCGCCGCGGCGCAGGCGCAGGGTGACCTCGCCGGTGATCGCCGAGGCGACCCACCGCTGCATGGATTCGCGGAGCATGAGCGACTGCGGGTCGAGCCAGCGTCCCTCGTACATCCGGCGGCCGAGGCGGCGACCCTCTTCGTGGTAGAGGGCGATGGTGTCCTCGTTGTGGATAGCGTTGAGCAGGCGTTCGTAGGTCACGTGCAGCAGCGCCATGCCCGGAGCCTCGTAGATTCCACGGGACTTCGCCTCGATGATGCGGTTCTCGATCTGGTCGGACACACCGAGTCCGTGGCGGCCGCCGATCTCGTTGGCCTTGAAGACCAGGGCAACGGGATCGTCGAAGACTTTGCCGTTGATGGCGACGGGCCGGCCGGCTTCGAAACGGACGGAGACCTCTTCGGACTTGACCTCGACGTCGTCACGCCAGGCGGCGACGCCCATGATCGGCTCGACGATGTCGAGTCCGGCGTCGAGGAACTCCAGGGTCTTCGCCTCGTGGGTGGCGCCCCAGATGTTCGCATCTGTGGAGTACGCCTTCTCGGCCGAATCGCGGTAGGGGTAGCCGTGCTCGACGAGCCATTCGCTCATCTCCTGCCGGCCGCCGAGCTCATCGACGAATTCAGAGTCGAGCCACGGCTTGTAGATGCGCAGCTTCGGGTTGGCCATGAGGCCGTAGCGGTAGAACCGCTCGATGTCGTTGCCCTTGTACGTCGAGCCGTCGCCCCAGATATCGACGCCGTCGTCCTTCATGGCGCGCACCAGCATCGTGCCAGTGACGGCGCGGCCGAGGGGTGTGGTGTTGAAGTAGGTCTTGCCGCCGGAGCGGACGTTGAACGCACCGCACTGCAGGGCGACGAAGCCCTCCTCGACAAGCAGGCGCTTGGCGTCGACGAAGCGGGCAATCTCGGCACCGTATTCCTTGGCGCGTTCGGTCACCGATTCGAGGTCGGGCTCGTCGTACTGGCCGATGTCGGCCGTGTACGTGCACGGGATGGCGCCCTTGTGGCGCATCCACGCGACCGCGCAGGAGGTGTCCAGTCCGCCGGAGAAGGCGATTCCAACGTGCTCACCGACTGGGAGCGAAGACAGTACTTTCGACATGACACCAGCGTAACGTGAGTCTTTGCCAAATGTCGAATTGTTATGCATGGGAGTGTATTTTTATGTGAATGGGGTGGGTGAGGAATGGTTTCGATAGTGGCGAAAAGTCCGATTCGGCACGCGAAAGCGGACTTTTCGCCACTATGGAAGGCAGTGATCCCGTGGTTCCGGGGCCGGGGCGCCGTCCCCGGAACCCTGTCCCGTCGCGCCGGGTACACCTTCCCGAACCTCGCCGAGGCGGTCCTGCCGATTGCTATCGTGAGCGGGTGACGAATTCTCCCGCCCCTCAGTTCACCGTCCGCCCTGAGACATCCGGTGACTTCGGTGCCATCCACGCGTTGACCGCGGCTGCCTTCGGCCAGGTTGACGAAGCCGAGCTCGTCGACGCGCTCCGCGCATCCGGCAATGGGATCGGAGGTCTGTCGTTCGTCGGCGTCCTCGATGGCGAGGTCATCGCCCACGCCATGCTCTCCCGGTGCTTCGTCGGCGACGTTCCCGGGGTCTGCCTCGCGCCCTGTTCTGTGTGGCCCGAGCATCAGCGTACCGGTGTCGGCACCGCCGTCATCGAGGCGCTCCTCGCCGAGGCGGCCCGCACCGGTGAGGCGTTCGCCGTCGTGCTCGGTCACCCCGAGTACTACCCGCGCTTCGGGTTCACTCCGGCTTCCGGATTCGGCATCACCCTGCACATCGAGGTTCCCGACGAGGCGCTCATGGCGATGTCGTTGGCCGGCGAGGTGCCCGCAGGAGCCCTGGCCTTCGCCCCGAATTCGGGGTCTGAGCCAGGGCTGCCCATAGTCCCCCTCGCTCCGTTCGCCAGAGGGATGCACGCCCGACCCCGCGCCACCTACTGCTTCGCGCGGTGGGTGCGGATCGCCTCGGCGACGGCGATGGCGTCACCTTCGGGGGCGTCGGATTTCCGATCTGGTCGTGCCGTGAACAGGTAGATGAAGCCGGCCACCAGAACGATGGTCAGGCCGATGAGCACGATCCAGTCGGCGAAGAACGCTCCCGAGTCTCCCGGCAGCGACAGCAGAACCATCGCGAAGATGCCATAGGCCAGGGCCGCGATGTTGACGATGATGCCCCAGCCGCCCAGCGACCACGGGCCCGTCGGCTTCCATCCGCGCACCCTCTGCCGCAGCGCCCGAGGACGACCATCTGGAAGGCGAGGTAGATTCCGAGGATCGCGAACGAGGTCACGGCGACGAGGATGCCGTCGTTGAACCAGATGAGCACGCAGATCAGAGCGGGTGCCGTGCAGGCGACGATGAGAGCATTGTGCGGGATCTTCGTCCCGTCGGTGACTTTCGACAGCCATTTGTGACCGGGCATCATGCCATCGCGGGCAAAGCTGAAGATCAGCCTCGATGCGGCGGCCTGCAGGCTGAGTACGCAGGAGATGAACGCGAGGACCGCGACGACGAGGAAGATCTTCGCCCCGACATCGCCGAGGCTGCCGGCGAGGATCGCGGGAATCGGATCGGCGACTTCACCGGCGACGATCTCCTCGAGGTTCGGGGCAGCGAGCACGTACCCGCCGAAGGAGAACAGGGCCGAGACAGCTCCGACGAAGATCGTCATGAGCATCGCCTTCGGGATCCCGCGAGCCGGATTCGACACTTCCTCGGCCACGTCGCCGCAGGCTTCGAATCCGTAGAAGAGGAAGAGTCCGGCAACCGCGGCGCCCAGGAACACAGGAAGATAGCTGCCGTCACCGGCGGTGCCCATGGTGTCGAAGAAGATGGAGAAGCTGTGTTTGCGTTCGAAGATGAGCAGGAAGAGTCCGAGCCCGATGACGCTGATGAGTTCGGCGAAGAGACCGATGCGAGCGATGCGGGCCAGCCACTTCGTGCCTGAGAAGTTGATCGCCAGCGCCAGCACGAGCAGCGCGAGCGCGAGGACGAGCGTGGTGTTGCGGCTGAGTTCGAGTCCGAATAGGCTCGCGAGGAATCCGGCCCCGAACTCGGCCACCGAGGTGATCGTGACGATGAGCGCGCAGATGTAGACCCAGGCGGCCATCCACGCGTACCGCTTGCTCCACAGGCGCCTGGCCCACGGGTAGATCCCACCGGCGATGGGGAACTGGGAGACGACCTCGCCGAAGACGAGGGCCACGAGCAGCTGACCGCAAGCGACGATGACGATCCACCAGATCGACGGTGGTCCGCCGGTCGAGAGTGCCACTGCCAGCAGCGAATAGACGCCGACGAGCGGTGAGAGGTACGTGAAGCCGAGGGCGAAATTCGCCCAGGGGCTCATCGACCGCTCGAATGAGTCGCCGTAGCCGAGGACGGCCAGGTGGTCGGAATCGGAGAGGTGGCCACCGGCTCGTTTGCCGCCGGAGTTGTGAACGCCCGAGGGGTTTTGGGCGCCAGAGAGATGATCGGACATGGTGATGTTCCTTCATTCGAATCGTCGTTGATTCTGTGCTGTTGGCATCGTATCTCCGTTTCTCGTCCGCGCGGCTGACCGCGATTTCATCCTCGTGGCGGAGGTGCCGAACGGCCGCGAGTCATAGCGTGGAATCACGGGCACGGTCCACCGTTGAATCGGTGGACACGGTGCAGGAACGAGGAGGAATCGTGAACACGCAGACGCACAATCAGACTGGATTCGCCGAGGCGACAGGATCGACCGCCGCGATTACCGGAGCCCCAACTTCCGCTGAGGCAACACCTGAGCCCCCGAATTCCGTCGAGGACGTCGACGCGAAAGGCCGCCCGCTCGCCGTCGTACCCGCCCGAGTCCCCTGGCTCGAGCTCGGCATCTTCGCCGTCATCGCTTTCGGTCTCGCATGGCTGGTCTGCCTGCCGCTGTGGTTGTCCGGCAAAGGTCTCAGCGACGTCGTCGCCGTCCAGCTCTACGGTGCGCTGATGATGTTCACCCCGCTTATCGCGAGCATCGTCGCCTCCATCGTCCAGCGCCGCCGCGCCCGTGCCAGGGGAGAAGCCCTGGCCAGCGTTCCCCGCTGCTTCGGGTTCTGGCCGTTGCGTCCTTTCGGCCGAGTCATCTGGATGACCGTTGCAGCCTTCTTGGGCATCATGGTTCTCGTGGTTCTGGGCTACTTCCTCAGCGCTGCCTTCGGTTGGTTCAGCCTCGACCTCAGTGGGCTGTCCGGATTCAGAGCGCAGGTGGCCACGCTCCCCGGCTTGGACTCAGTGCCGATCGGGCTTGCCGTCATCGGCTACCTGCTGGTCATGGTCATCAGTGCTGCGACCGGCGTCATTGTCACCATCGGTGAGGAATTCGGCTGGCGCGGATGGCTGCTCACCAGCCTGCGCCCCTTAGGTGCCTGGCCCGCACTGCTCATCATCGGCGTCGTCTGGGGACTATGGCACGCACCACTCATTCTGCTCGGCTACAACTTCAACCGCCCCGACATCTCGGGACTCGCGCTCATGGTCGGCGGGTGCATCATGGTCGGCATCCTCTTCGGCTGGCTGCGCCTGCGCACCGGATCAGTCTGGCCAGCGGTCTTCGCCCATGCCGGACTGAATGGCTCTGCCGGCATGCTGATGATCTTGTTCGTCAACGCCGGAGCTTCGAACCCTGATCCGGCACTCAGCATGTTCCTCGGAGTCTCCGGATGGATCGTCTCGGCAATCGTCGTCGCAGTTCTCATGGCCACCGGCCAATTCCGCAGGCAGCCCGAGTTGGGGATCAAGAAGGCTGAGCCTCTCGCCGAGGATGCTCCGCAGCCGAGTGCCCACGCGCAGACTGTCTGTTCGACGTAGGCAGCCTTAGTCACCGGCGTTTCGTGCCGGGACCGGCCTCGAATCTTGAGGCTCGGCCCCGGCGTCGGCTAGGCTCAAAACCCGATCAACCGGAATCCCAATCCTCTTAAGGAGCCTCATATGACCTTCGGACCTTCGCTGCTGCAGACCGCCGGACGTGTGTTCACCGCACCGATCTTCATCAGCGGCGGATACTCGGCCGTCACTGATCCGGCAGGCAAAGCAGCGATGGCCGAGTCGACTCTGGACGCTATCCGCGAATATGTGCCCGGGCTGCCCGACGACAACGAACTGCTCGTGCGCATCAACGGCGGCGTCCAGATCCTCGCCGGCACCACCTTGCTGCTGGGCATCAAGCCGCGGCTCTCGGCACTCGCTCTCGCCGGGTCCCTCATCCCGACCACCCTCGCCGGTCACTCCTTCTGGGAGATGGAAGGCGGAGAGGCGAAGGCCCACCAGACGCAGTTCTCGAAGAACCTCGCCGCGCTCGGCGGACTGCTGCTCCTCATCGGAGCCGGTGAGAACCAGAAGGCCATCGACAAAGCGGCTGCCAAGGCTGCTGAGAAAGCTGCGAAGAAGGCCGAGAAGCGCGCCCTCAAGCAGGCTTGAGGCATGACGCACTCGTCCGCCGATGGTTCCTCCGAGCCGGAGGCTGCGGACGGTGTGCCTGCCGATTCGATGTCAGCTTCGATTGCTGACATCGTCACCTTCAACGACGTCAAGGATCCGAACCTCTGGGTGCGGCCGACTGCTCCTTCGGCCACGATAGAGATAGTCGACCACGATCCCGCCTGGGCCGACAATTTCGCAGAGGCAGGATTCGTTCTCACCATCCGTGAGCCCGCCTGGTACGAACACCGGATGCTCAAACGACTCGATCCGGAACCCGGGCAGCTGGGCTGCAATCTCCATGTCTTCGGTCCCCGGTGTGCGGAAGTGGCGCGGATGCGGCTGTTTCGCGATTGGCTGCGGGAGCATGAGGACGAGCGTGAGGCTTACCAGTCGACGAAGCGCACTTCGGCCGAGGAATCGAACGCGGCCGGGGAGACGGTCTTGGGGTACAACGCCCGCAAGCAGGACGTTGTTCGCGAGATCTACCACCGCATCTTCGAAGCTCGAGGTTGGGTCTGATCCACCCTCTCCCGCCTCCGTCGAGTCATGCTTAGGGTAGGCTAAGCAAAGAAGTCCAGGCAGAGGGTGGAGCGAATGGTCAACTGGCAGCGCGGCGTGATGCGACTCTTCCGCATCACGAATCACGAAGTGGTCGTCACCGGGGTCAAGGACTTCACCCCGAACTACCGTCGGATCCACTTCTCCGGTCCCGAACTGCTGGTCCAGCTCGATGAGGTCTTCCCGACGCTGTGGACCCGACTGTGGTTCCCGCACCCGGAGAAGGGCGACGGCCACCTGAGCCAGCGCGGCTACACGTTCTCGGCCATCGACCTCGATGCCGGCACCTTCAGTCTCGACTTCGTGCTCCATGGCGATCTCGGAGACGCCGATCCGGTAGACTCGGACGACATCGGCCCCGGCGCCCGCTGGGCAGCCCATGTCCGCCCCGGTGCCACGATCGAAGCCGCCCTCACCCCGGCCCGCCTCGACCTGCCCGACGACACCGCCCACCTCCTCCTCGCAGGGGACCTCACCGCGCTCCCGGCCATCAATTCCTGGTGCGAAGCCGTCCCTGCCGAGGTCACGATCACCGTGGCGATCACCGCCGACCCGACCGAGGTGCCGGGGCTCCCGCAGTCCGAACACCCCAACGCGACGTGGCATTGGATGAACCAAGGTTCGAACGCCGAGGCGGCCCCGCAGCTTCGCACGGATCGATCCGTGACCGATCACCTGCGCGGACTCGACCTCGATAGCGCCGGACTGTACGTCTGGGCGGCGGGGGAGAGGAGCATGGTCAAAGAGGTCCGTCGCTTCGCCAAGGGCGATCTGGGGCTGGGGCGCTCGCAGCAGTTCTCCCAGTTCTACTGGTTCGCGGACAAGCCCACGGGCTGAGATACCCCTACGGGGCCATAGGCGAAGATTTCCCAGCCCAGTACACCTTGAGTCCGCAGGCGAACACCCCTGGAATTCCGAGCAGAAACGCCTATGCTCGAGACATGGCCAAGGCACTCCTCATCGTCGATGTCCAGAATGATTTCACCGAAGGCGGTGCGCTCGGTGTGACCGGCGGCGACGCTGTCGCCGAAGGCATCAGCGCCCACCTCGCCGCACACGCCGGTGACTATGACGCCGTCATCGCCTCCCGCGACTGGCACGATGCCGACAATGACAACGGCGGCCACTTCAGCGACACTCCGGACTTCGTCGACAGCTGGCCCGTCCACTGCGTCGCAGACACCGAGGGCGCAGCCTTCGACCCGCTCCTCAACACCGCGGCCATCACCCACGAGGTCCGCAAGGGCCAAGGCAAGCCCGACTATTCGGCCTTTCAGGGGGTCACCGAATCGGGGAGCCGTCTCGGCGCTCTTCTCACCGATCTCACCATCACCGAGGTGGACGTCGTCGGCATCGCCACCGACCATTGCGTACGTGCCTCCGTCCTCGATGCACTGAACGTAGGCGTCAAGGTGCGTGTCCTCGCCGACCTCGTCGCCGGGGTCGGGGAAGACTCGAGCGCGGCGGCTCTTGCGGAGGTCAGAGCCGCGGGTGCCGATGTGGCGTGAGGCGGTGACTCTCCACCCTCACACCGTGCATCACCACAGGCATCACCCCGGATGAGCGCGTTTTCTCCATCGAAAGTTGCAAGTCAGGTCCGAACTCTTCGGCGATGTGCGCCGGTCCTTATATTGATGGACTGGAGTCATGAACTCACCACTGGAGAGAACCGCACACACGCTGACATCGAAGCGCGGTTCGTGGCTCGTCCTCGGCGGGATCGTCGTCCTCGTCGCTCTGCTCTTCGGACTTCTGTCCGGGGCAGGGGAAGACCGAGCCAACGAAACCGCTCCGTCCGGCTCCGAATCGACTCAGGCACAGAAGATCCTCGACAAGTTTCCCGAGGCGGACAAGCAGTCCGTCATGGTCGTAGCTTCGAACGAGGACGGATCCGAACTCTCCACCGACGTCCAAGCCGAGCTGAAGAAGCTCGGCGGCTCGCTCGGCGATTCCGTCGGCGACGAATCCACGGAGACCGTCACCGGTCCGATCCTCAGCGACGACAATCAGGCCGCGCTGCTCATGGTGCCCATCACTGTGGGCCTGACGAACTCCGACACCGCTGAGACCGTCGACGGGCTGCGCGCCGCCATCGCCGATGACCAGACCGCACAGTCGCTCACAGGCGACGGCATGTCTCTGCTGGTCACCGGTGGCCCTGCGATCGGCGCCGACATCGCCTCGGCGTTCGACGGCGCGGACTTCACGCTGCTCATCGTCACCATCGTCATCGTCGCCCTGCTGCTCATCATCACCTACCGCTCGCCGATCCTGTGGCTGCTGCCGCTCATCGTCATCGGCACCGCCGACGGGCTCGCCTCGACCGTGACCGCAGCAGTCGGAGACGGGTTCGACCTGCAGTTCGACCCGGGGATCATCAGCGTCCTCGTCTTCGGCGCCGGCGCGAACTACGCACTGCTGTTCATCTCCCGCTACCGCGAGGAGCTGCGCCGCTTCACCGACCACCGCTTCGCGCTCGCCGAAGCCTGGACGCACACCGCAACGACAATTCTCGCGTCGAACCTCACCGTCGTCCTGTCCCTGCTCAGCCTTGTCTTCGCGATCATCCCCGGCACCCGCGGACTGGGCATCACCGCCGCCATCGGCCTGCTCATCTCCGCTGCCGCCGTCCTCTTCGCGCTGCCGCCCGTGCTCGCGATCTGCGGCAAAACGATGTTCTGGCCCTTCATCCCGAAGGCCGAAGACACCGCACCTGCGAGTGCGGCCAAGCCCTCGATCTGGCGGACCATCGCCACTCGGGTGGTGCGCAAACCGGGGTTCCACCTCGGCGCCGGGATCGTCATCCTCGGTGTCATGGCCACCGGTTTCATCGGATCCTCGATCGGGCTCGATCAGACCGAGAAGTTCCGGGTTCAGTCCGAGTCGGCACAGGGACTCGACGTCCTAGCCGACCACTTCCCGCCCGGTGAATCCCAACCGATCTGGATCGTCGCCGACACCGACCAGGCCGATGACGTCGTCGACTCGGTCAGCGATATGAACGGCGTCGTGCGCGCCTCGGCGATCGAGGACACGACAATCGACGGCGCTTCGGTCACGAAGATCATGGTCACCGGCGAGTACGAGCCCGACAGCGCGAAGGGACTCGACCTCGTCGAGGACATCCGCGGCGATGTCCATGCCATTGACGGAGCCGACGCTCAGGTGGGCGGGGCCGCGGCCACGGAGCTCGACGCCCGCGACGGCAACCAGACGGACTTCTTCACGATCGTCCCGATGGTCCTGGCGATCAGCTTCATCATCCTGCTCGGAATCCTCCGCGCCCCCGTCGCGGCGTTCACTCTGCTGCTCGTCAATGTGGCGTCCTCGGCTGCGGCGATCGGACTCGGGGCATTCCTGTCACGGACGATCTTCGGCCAGTCCGCCCTCGATGCGCAGGTGCCGATCCTCGCGTTCCTCTTCCTCGTGGCGCTCGGCATCGACTACTCGATCTTCCTCGCCCACCGGGCCAAGAAGGAATCCGTCCTGCACGGCGGACGCCAGGGCATGGTCGAGGCTGTCGCCCACACTGGTGGAGTCATCACGAGCGCCGGCATCGTCCTGGCCGGAGTGTTCGCGGCCCTGGGCATGCTGCCGCTCATGGTCCTCGGCCAGCTCGGCCTCATTGTCGGAGTCGGTGTGCTCGTCGACACGATCATCGTGCGCACCGTCATCGTGCCCTCGATCTTCGGAGTCGTGGGCGACAGGATGTGGTGGCCGAGCAAGTCGATCACGCACTTCCACGACAATGCGGAAGCCGGTGCGGCCGGCGACACGGTGGACGCCGCGGTCTGAGTGAGTTGACCGGGCCCGGGCGGCGACGCGGATCGTCGCCCGGGCCTCCCCGGTTTTCGCATCGGGCCGCGCATATGTCGTACCACCGAGGTTCCGGATGTGATTGAGTTGGCAAGGAGATCATGAGAGCACGGGATCACCGCTTCGGCCGCTTGTCCGCCGAGGCGGATCTGCAGGAAGGCGGCAGCGTGGGCGCACGCAAGTGGACGGAACGCACGATGGAGGTCGGTCAGCACGCCATCGCACTCGTCCTCATGCTCATCTCCTGCATCCGCGCCGTGACCACCGGGGCCCCGATGCTCGCGGCGATCGCCGTAAGCATCGTCTTCCTCGCCTGGTACGCACTCGGTGCCGTCCGTGCAGCTCGCTCCGGCGCACTGGTATTGGCGAAGTGGTGGATGATCGTCCTCGCCGCCGCCTGGCTGTGCACCTTGCTCGTCTCCGCCGAATTCATCTGGGTCGCTTTCCTCCTCTGGCTGCTCGCCGGCCATCTCTTCTCCCTGCGCATCGCCATCGTCTTCACCGCGCTCACCTATATCGCGACCATCGTCGCCCCGCTCGCGCACTATGGGCAGGTGCCGACCCCGAGCATCATCGGCTCCCTCATCGGCGCCGTGTTCGCCCTCGGGCTCTCTCGCGGCTATATCGAACTGCTGCGTGAGGGCCGCCGTCGGGAGGAGCTGCTGCGTTCCCTCGAACTCGCTCACCAGAATCTGCTCGACCTCCAGGATGAGCTCGCCCTCACTCAGCGCCACGCCGGTGAGATCCAGGAGCGGACCCGCGTCTCTCGCGACATCCACGACACGATCGCGCAGTCGATCTCGTCGATCCGCCTCATCGCCCACGCCGAGGCGGAGCGCACCACCGACGATCACGCCGGTCAGGTCCTCGCCCAGGTCGAGGACCTCGCCGCGCAGAGCTCCCGCGACGTCCGCCGCATCATCGCCGCACTCGCTCCGGCCGAGCTCGAGGATGGTGCGCTGACCGCAGCGATCCGACGCCTGCTCACCCGCCTCGAGGATGACAGCTCGATCCGCGGCCGCCTCGACGTCGATGAGACCCTGCCGACCCTGTCTGCCGAGGTTGAAGTAGCGCTGCTGCGAACCGCTCAGTCCGCGTTGGCCAACGTTCGGCAGCATTCGCAGGCCACTCGGGTGATGGTCAGCCTCATGGACCTCGACGGGGCGATCAGGATGGACATCGTCGATGACGGCGTCGGAATGGACGATCCTCACAATCGGCAGCGGAACCCCGATTCGGGATTCGGTCTCGACTTCATCGGCTCGAGGATGCGCGAACTCGGTGGTGAACTCGTCATCGAATCGAGTCAGGGATCCGGCTTCGCCATCTCCGCGACCCTGCCCAGCCAATCCCAGCTGCACACCCGGGGTGAGGGCCTCAGAATCACAGCCGAGGAATCGGGCGCGGATTCGGACCGCCGCCTCGGCGAGGGTGAGGGCACGCGCTCGGACTGGGCGGGCACGGATGGATCGGGCCGCCTCGGCGATGGTGAAAACAACACAGGTGAGACACACGATCCAGGAGAGGACGCATGAGCATTCGAGTCATCCTCGTCGACGATCACCCGGTCGTGCGGGCAGGTCTGAAGTCCGTCATCGACGCTCCGGACCACATCGCCGTGATCGGCGAGGCCGGCAGCGGAGAGGAGGCGCTGACGATCGTCGACGAACTCGACCCCGACGTCGTCCTCTGCGACCTGCGGCTGGGGGAGGGGATCGACGGCATCGAGGTGACGAAGCGACTGCGGGCACGGCAGAACCCGCCGGCGGTGCTCATCCTCACAACCTTCGACCTCGATTCGGAGATCATCGCCGCGATCAACGCCGGGGCCTCGGGGTACCTGCTCAAGGACATCGACCCGGGGGACATCTCGACAGCGATCGAGAAGGCGGCGAAGGGGGAGACCTATATGCCCCCGGAGATCTCGTCGAAGGTCTTCGCCGCGATGCGCAATCCCAGCCCGAAGCTCACCCGGCGAGAACGTGACGTCGTCAGACTCTTGGCCACAGGGGCGTCGAACGCGCAGATCGCCCAGGAGCTCTTCGTCACCGAGGCGACGGTGAAGAGCCACCTCGTCAACGTGTTCACGAAGCTCGGGGTGGATTCGCGGGCCCGCGCCATCCGCGTCGCCGAGGACCAGGGGTTGGTGTAGAGACAGCGATTCTCGCAGTCTCCGCCGAAAAGCGGGCTGAGCGTCGAGAAACGCATGTGCACCCCCGATTCTCGACACGCAGCCCGTTTTTCGGCGAGTGCGCGGTTCTAGGCTCACCACACCCGAAGTGCCAATGTGAACACAGCCGCATAAGATCGAGCTATGAATCGGGGTATGAGCAGGAGAGACGCAACATGAAGCGGATGTGGTCGGCGGTCGTGGCAGCAGGATTGGTGACCCTGAGCGGGTGCAGCAACGACGGTGGTGAACCTGCAGGCACACCGTCGCCGACGACTACCCCGACCCTGGCCGAACCGGTCGAACTCGACTACTACGCCACACTGACCGTCGACGATGATGCCGGGCATGCACTCGTTACCGACTGGGTCGAAGAGAAGCTGCGGGCGATCGACTCCGCAGGCAAAGAGCTGTGGAGTATCGATGCCTACGTCAATGACGAAGGCGGAGGCTCAGAAGCCTATTCCGCGGGAGACCTGGTGATCGTCAACGACTACTCAGGAACGGTCACCGCATATACCTGGGAAGACGGCGAAGAAGCCTGGTCATTCGACATTCCCGGCCCCGACGATTCCTGTCATGAGCAGATGGCGTTCGGCTCTCGGTCGACAGGTCTCGGCAATCGCCTTCGCGAGGATGATCTGCTTCTGCTCGAATACAGCGGCATGCGAATGGACGGAGACTGCGCGCCCACCTCCGAGGCCGGCAATGCTGTGATGTTCGCCCTCGACCCATCCACAGGGACCGAGGCTTGGCCGTCGCTGTCGATCGACGATGACGGTCGCACTTTCGGCGGCAAGCTGACCCACCTCGCCCCGGACAGGAAGAGCGCGGTCATGTCGTGGAAGTCCGGCGAGGACTCCATGGTCACCCGGATCTCGTTGGATACAGGGCATCATGTCACCGTTCCCATCACCGCGGCTCGATCGATCGACGACACCGGAATCGAGCACTTCGACGTCTTTCCGACAAGCGATGAGACTACGCTGACCTACCTCTTCGGAGCCGAGGACCCGGATGACCCGATGAGCCAGGCGTTCAGCAGAGTGGCTGAACTGACCGTTCCGGCAGGGCTCGAAGAATCCGACAGTCCGACATTGGACTCCGACTACCAATCCGACGGCGCGAAGATGGAGCACACAACCGATCCGGTGTGCTCAACCGACTTCACCTATACGCCTGAAGGTCAACCTGCATGTCTGCAGGTGCAGCTGTTTGCTTCAGCGGTCAAGTATCAGGGGTCGGATGGGTCGCCAAGAGGATGGTTCGCTGATGCACCCGAGATGGCGGTCGATACGCTGCTCTACACTGGTTCGCCCACGACCGTTCCATTCGACAGCAGCGGGAAGACCGCGGTCCTTGCACCGGGTCCAGATGGAGGGGCGGTCGCCATCGATGCGGCGACCGGGAAGACGGCCTGGAACACCGGAAAGTACAGGTCGACCACTCCGTGGGGCGGCCAAGGAGTACTGCCAGACGTCGGACTCGTCGTGCTCACCGACAACAAGAAGACGAGCTTCTACGACATGGATACCGGCCGACTCGTCGATGAGCACAAGGCCGACGAGTACGATCAGCTGACCTCGGGCTTCAGCACAGTACTCGTCGCCGGCGAGACGTCGACAACGATGTGGGCGGTGGTCGACAAATGAATTACCGGGCCGCCGTTGTGGGGCGGGGTGGGCGTCGGTAGGACCGGACCCGAACCGGCCGCACAGACGTCCTATCCGACGGTCAGATGAATAACTGATAGGTAATCACCACTACCGTCACTCCAGGTGAGGGGTGCAGTCATTCCGCGTGAACCGTGCGACGCAGCTCGATTCGGCCCGCTTCGACTACGGAGTTTCTCCTCCTACCGGTAGTCTGTTTCCTGCGCATCGGCACAATCGCGCACAGGCGCAGGGCCGATCGGAGCAAGACAGTGGAGGTGACATGGCAGGCGAAGACGAGCGGTTTCCGCCCCGCCCGGTGACCCCACCGAACCGCCGCATCGGTGCACTTTCCGGCAATACCAAAGGCATCACCGCGTCCACGGACAATGCTGCCGAGGCGGACCAGACTCCAGCCCCGGACGTCGACTCCCAGCAGCCCCCGGTCTCTCCGGACCCCGCATCCGAACCATTCGGAATGGACGACGCAGCTGCCTCGGCGCTGGACATCACCCTGCCGCACGTCGGCGAGCTCACCTCGGCCAGCGAAGACGCCATCGTCGACCCTTCGGAAGCGGTGCTCGAGAGCATCGACCTCAACACGTGGAAGTGGCCCGAATTCTTCGCCTTCGCACTCACCCGGATGCAGGAGATCTTCCCAACCGGCGGCATCCCGCGCGGCATCGGGCCGGTGCGCGAATACGTCACCGAAGACAATGACTTCCGGCACCTGAGAATCGACCGTGAGAAATGGCCGGCAGCCGACGAGGGCTGGACCACCGTCGGCGACGTCCTCGCGGGCACCCACACCGACGCCTGGCTCGTCACCCGCAGCGGAGTGGCGCTGGCCGAGGAATACGCCTGGCCGATGAAGCCGGCCCGTCAGCACATGCTCTTCTCCGTGAGCAAGTCCATCGTCGCCACTGTCATCGGTGCGCTCGCCGACGCCGGACTGCTGCGCCCCACCGACCTCGTCACCACACATGTGCCCGCACTGGCTGAGAGCGGATACGCGGGAGCCACCATTCGCGATCTGCTCGACATGCGTTCGGGCATCAAGTTCTCCGAGGAGTACCTCGAGGAGGACTCCGAGATCCGAGCCCTGTTCGAAGCGGTCGATTTCGCTCCCCGATCGGCCACCTCGGCGAAGGGGATCAAGAACTTCCTCACCGGGTTGACCAGCGACCGCGAACACGGCTCTGCCTTCGTCTACCGCAGCTGCGAAACCGATGTGCTCGCCTGGATCGCCGAGGCGGTCACCGGCCAGCCGTTCTCCATCGTCGCCAGCGAATACGTGTGGTCGCGCATCGGCGCCGCCCACGCCGCCCAGGTCTGCCAGGACCGGTGGGGCGGATCGATCGCCGACGGTGCCATCAGTGCCACTCTGCGCGACCTCGCCCGCTTCGGCGAGATGATCGCCCGCGGCGGCACCACCGAAAACGGCGAACGAGTGCTCTCTGCTGAATGGGTCGACGATATCTTCACCGGAGCCGAGGACTCGGCAAAGATCTTCGCCGCATCTCCATCGGGTCGCTCCTATCCAGGAGGCATGTACCGCAGCCAGTTCTGGCTGCCCTCAGCCGACCGCAACGTCGTCATCGGCATCGGCATCCACGGACAGATGCTCTACATCGACCGCGCCACACAGACCGTCGGCGTCAAGCTCTCCAGCGATCCAGAACCGGTGAGCCTCGCGGCCCAGCACGGCACCCTGGCCATGTTCGAGGCCATCGCCGAAGCGGTCCCGACCGCTGGTCAGACGCCTGCCGGCCCTGCCCCCACCGAGGTGGCTCCCCGGAGCGCCGTACCTGGCGCCGCGCCTGCAGCGCCGAGCGCTGCTGCTCCCGCAGACCCGACCCCGGCGGCGCCCGTTCCTTCGGCAGCTGAGGCCGCGCCTCCAGCAGCTGTGCCTCAGGCACCACCGCTGCCGGGAGCGCAGTCCGCCCCTCTCCTCGACCAGAACACTCTGTATTGAGACCTCGCGGTTCAAGGACTCCTGCGAGAGGGAGGATCCGCTTCTAAACTGTGCGGAGAATCGCGACGGACCCACCCATAGGGACAAAGGGTGAGATCATCTGACGAAACCCGTGCGGTCGCGACGCGAGATCGGTAGCGTGAGGATCGGAATGACACCGATCACAGGAGATATGACCATGACCGACTTCTTCGATCGCGAGAACGACGGAAAATACGACAAGGCGTACAAAGAGACCACTCCCGACATCCTCAAGGCCTTCGGCGAGTTCAACAACGCCGTCTTCGCTTCCGAAGGTCGTGAGATCCCGCTGAAGTACCGTGAGCTGATCGCCTACGCCGTCGGCTTGACCACCCAGTGTGCCTACTGCATCGATGCGCATTCGAATGCCGCCGTCAAGGCCGGCGCCACGGAGACCGAACTGGCAGAGACTGCCTGGACCGCCTCGGCTCTTCGTGCCGGTGGAGCATATGCCCACGGCCGTCTGGGTTTCAAGCTCACCGGGGTCCACGAGCACTGAGTTCGCCCCGGGCCGAGTCCCGATTGCCTAGACTGAGAGGCGATCATGAGCGACGAGCCCCGCACCCTTCCGCGCAGAACACCCCGTTCCCGCCCGCACCGCATCCTCGTGCTGGCACTGGACGGGGTGTCTGCCATGGATCTCGGCGTCCCCGTCCAGGTCTTCGGCCGGGAGTCGAACGCAGCAACAGACCGCACCCGCGCCGAGGCGGCCCCACGCTCCCAGCCGAATCCGAGCAGTGAGGCGGCTGCCGCCCTCCCCAGGGCGCAGCCGACGACAGTCCCCGCCGGGGCCTGGCCCTATGAGGTCGAGATCTGTGGCATCACCGCAGGAAAGGTGACCGGTTCGGACGGGCTCGACTATTCCGTCGACCAGGGACTCCACGCCCTGGAGACCGCGGACACGATCATCCTGCCGGGTGCCACCTCGGCGGTGGCAGACGAACCTCCGGCCTCCGTCATCGGGGCGCTCCTCTCGGCATTCGAACGCGGCGCGCGGATCGCTGCCATCTCCACCGGCACCTTCGTCCTCGCTCGCACGGGACTGCTCGTCGGGCGACGCGCCACCACGCACTGGTCGACGGCGAAGGAATTGGCCCGACGGTTCCCCTCGATCAAAGTCGACGAGAACGTCCTCTTCATCGACGAAGGGCAGCTGCTCACCTCCGCCGGAGCCGCTTCGGCGATCGATCTGTGCCTCCACCTCATCCGCAGCGATCACGGCGTCGGACTGTCCAACCAGGTCGCCCGGCGGCTCGTCGCCGCCGCCTATCGCAGCGCCGGCCAGGCGCAGTACGTGCCGCGCAGCGTGCCCGACCCGCTCGGAGACGACTTCGCCGACACCCGCGAATGGGCGCTTCAGCACATCGGCGAGAAGATCACCCTGCGGGATCTCGCCGCCAATGCCGGAGTCTCCGTGCGCACCTTCTCCCGCCGCTTCGTCGAAGACACCGGCTACACGCCCATGCAGTGGGTGCTCAGAGCCCGAGTCGATGTCGCCCGGGAGCTCTTGGAGAACTCCGACCTGGGCATCGAACAGATCGCCGACCAGGTGGGACTCGGAACCGGGGCCAATCTGCGGATGCACTTCCAGCGCATCCTGTCGACCTCTCCGAACGACTACCGTCACTCTTTCCAGGGCTGAAAGCGGGCGCTCGCCAGCGCGAGGATCTGACACTTCCGGGCCGAGCTGGGGCATTTTTCGGCACATTTCAGGGACCCGGATCACACGAAGACAGCGGTGGCCAGAAACTTTCGACCTTTGGCAATACGACTGGCGAAAAGCTTGCGTAGATTGTCTGCCTGGCCACTGTTGCCGCGTGTGAAAGTCGCCCATGATGGAGATATCAAGACGCATCCGGTGTTCAACATGTACAAGGAGTGAAATTGACTCGCATCGCCATCAATGGTTTCGGTCGTATCGGACGCAGCACCCTGCGTGCGCTGATCGAGCGCGGCAGTGAGCTCGAGGTCGTGGCCATCAACGATCTGGGCCCCGTGGACGATCTCGCTCGGCTGCTGAGGTTCGACACCACCCTCGGGCGCTTCAACCATGACGTCGAGGCCACGGATGATGAGATCGTCATCGACGGCAAGGCCATCAAGGTCTTCGCCGAGAAGGATCCGGCCAAACTGCCTTGGGGTGAGCTCGACATCGACATCGCACTCGAATCGACTGGCCGTTTCACCAAGGCCGAAAAGGCCAGCGCCCACATCAGCGCCGGCGCGAAGAAGGTCCTCGTCTCTGCTCCCTCGAAGGGTGCCGATGTCACCCTCGCCTATGGTGTGAACAGCGAGGCGTACAAGCCCGAACACACCGTCATCTCCAACGCCTCCTGCACGACGAACGCCCTGGCCCCGTTGGCCAAGGTCCTCGACGACCTCGCCGGAATCGAGCAGGGCTTCATGACCACTGTCCACGCCTATACCGGTGACCAGATGGTCCAGGACGGCCCGCACAAGGATCCCCGCCGTGCCCGTGCCGCCGCCGAGAACATCATTCCCACCTCGACAGGTGCGGCTAAGGCCATCGGCCTCGTCCTCCCGCAGCTCGACGGCAAGCTCAGCGGTGACGCCATCCGGGTGCCCGTCCCGGTCGGCTCGATCGTCGAGATCAACACGACCGTCTCCCGAGAGGTCACCCGCGACGAGGTGCTCGACGCCTATAAGAAGGCCGCCGAGGGCGAACTCAAGGGCATCCTCGACTATGAGGACGAGCCCGTCGTCTCCTCCGATATCGTCGGTCAGTCCGCTTCGTCCATCTTCGACTCCGCGCTCACCCGTGTCGTCGGCAACCACGTCAAGGTCGTTGCCTGGTATGACAACGAGTGGGGCTTCTCCAATCGTGTCGTCGACAACCTCGAGTTCATCGGCAAGAACTGACGTTCTCCGCTGATGTTTCCCGGCGCTCGTCGCCGGCGACATTTTCGGCGCCGAGGTGGTTCCTCGGGGTCAACGGATGCAACTGTGGCCTCGAATCCGCTCAATGCGGATTCGAGGCCACAGCCTTTTGCTGCCCCGGGAGTCTGGTCGTCACTGAGCCTGCCTGCGCCCTAATGACCTCGGCGCAGAGTCGTCTTCCGCGAGGAGCTCAGACGTCGTCGGCGCCGGGGGTGCCGCCTTCGTCTTCCCAGCGTTCGATGGCGCGGACCTTTGCGCGGCTGAACTTCAGGCGGATGCCGTAGCCGCCTTCCTTGCCGTCGGGAATGAACCGTGCGCCGTACTGTTCGAGGGCGAGGATGAGTCGACGCTCCTGCTCAGCGGTCAGGTCCGCTGTCCCCTTTTCGTAGTCCTTGAGCTCGGACTTGTCGATCTCAGCTTTGTCTGCCACGTGCTTGGCCGAGACCTGGCAGAGGATCCGCGTTGCGCGTGCCAGGGGGCCGTCGATGATGATCTCTTCTGTGCTCATGGCTCCACCTTGCCAGAGCTCGTCAGGTGTGCCAAGGCAGAAGGACTCTTATGAGGGTGGCGGTGTCCCCTGGTGAGACGGTGCGTGGCGTGACGCCGTCCGAAGAAATGCACCTCTTGCGAATTCATATGAATTATTCGTTCTATTTTTCTCCGATCAAGGTATGTCAGTGCCTCCGGATAGTGTTTCATCATGCCTCCGACAGTGGAGTCAGGGGTGCCGCATCGCAGGGTGCGATGCATGACGGAAGGTCAGAACAATGGAGATCACGACCAGCAGCATCAGAGAATTGGCGTGGAGTTGTGAAGAGTTCCTCGACGACCGAGGGGAGCCGCGATCAATCAGCTATCCGGGCAGTCTCGCTCTGTGCATTCTCGACGCGCTCTACTCGACGGGTTCGCACCCGACGGCGGTCGACAACGTCACCGATCGCTATATCGAACGGCACGGTGAATCCGATGGGGCGAAATCACTGCGGTATTCGATCGCAGAGGCCGGCGGGCCCGAGGTGTGGGCGCGAGAGGTGATCTGCAACGTCAAGCCCGTCAACGTGCAGCCGGGCGCCATGCTCAGGGCCGAGGTGGTCGACCGCGCCACTCGAGTGATGGCCGATCACGGCATCGACACCGTTGAGCAGCTGCTTGCCGCCGTCGGAGAAGAACCGTGTATTGGGCCTCAAGCCAATGTGGTGGCAAAAGCTTGGAAGGCACTTCCCAGTCAGAGATCGGGATTCTCGTAGCGCAACCTGCTCATGGTCGCCGGCTCCCCGCACTTCGACATCGACTACCGAGTGAGGGAGTATTTCAATCAGGTTGTCGGCTGGTACCCTTTCGCCGCGGACGGGTATGTGCTTGAACTGATCGGCGCTGCCGCTGATTTCCTCGGCGTTGAGGAGCACGAGATCCGTCGAATCGTCTGGCAGATCTCACGCCGTCGGCTCCGGCCGAACCCTCGACGCGAGATGTGCCCTTGGCCGTACGGTCTCGAGTTCGAGGCAGGCGAGGACGTCGACTATGAGTCGTGGGGGTCGGCCTTTGCCTCCGAAGAGCAGTCGTTCGGCTCGAACGACTGGTCTGGTTTGGAACACGTCGATCCACGCGGGAGCGCTGCGCCGTTCTGACCTGTTCAGCTCTCCGTATTGCGCCGATGCTGAGCTGCCAACCGCACCGGTGCGTTCGGAGCGCCGAAGCCGTGATAGCCGGTGCGGCGTTCGACCATCTCGAAGAATACCGAGCCGATCGTCGACGTGTAGAAATGGAGGAACTCGCCTCGATTGTCACGGTCATAGAGGATATTGTGCTCGCGCAGACGATCCAGCAGCTCCTGTGCGAGATCGAAGCGTGCGGCAAGATCCTCATAGTAGTTCTGCGGCACTGCCAAGAACTTCAATCCTCGCGCGACCGCGGTCGTTGCCGCCGTGAAGATGTCATCGCAGGCGATGGCGACATGCTCCGGATAGGTCTCACCGGATGAGCCGGCACCTCGGCTCAACGCGTTGGTGCTGTGATCGGGGGAGACATTGAGCGGCATCCTCACGGCCCCATCCGCACTCGACATCACTTGCGAGCGCACGAGGCCCGACGGGCTCGGTACGTCTTGAGACGGAAGCGCGGTCAGAGCAAGCAGGGAGGTGTAGAAGAGCACCGCTTCGTCGTAGTGATGTGAGGGCTGTGCGAGGTTGATGTGGTCGATCGCCGACTGCCGGTCGTCCGGGACGGTGCCGAACTCGTCGGTCCACTGCGGGTCCACACCCGTTCCGTTGCCGAAGAAGACCTCTGACCCATCGGGAGCGAAGACTCCGCGCAGCACCTCTTCATCATGAGCCTGTTCGCGGGGGACCTCGGTGGCCGAGAGCAGGAGTGCGCGTTCCATCGCGGCATCGGCCTCGTCGACCGCGAAGCCGATGCCCCGCAGGAGAGTCCCCGATTCTGCGGAGGTAGCCGCTGGACCGTCGAATTCGACAGCCGGACCAGGGGATTCGACAGTCGGGTCGGCGGATTCGGTGACGACGATGCGAGCTTGGCCGCGCCGCCACAGCTGCACGTGCGGTTTCGTGCGATGGAAGCCGACGAAGCGGAAGCCGAGCTGGTGGATCTGCCGGGTGAGCGCGCCCAGGTCATCGGTGCTCAGTTCGACGTAGTCGATGCCTCGAGGCTCCGAGACTTGCGGCAGAGGGTGCAAGTCGAGCCGTACGCGATCGCTTCCCGGCCGAGCGGCGGACACATTGGCCTCGAGCCACCGCAGAGAACGCAGGCCGTCGACAGCCGTACGACGAGTGTCGGCCTGCCGGAAGGAGTCATTGAAGACTTCGAGCGACACCGGTCCCGCATAACCGGTGCGCGCAACGCGGGTGAGGAAGTCCGTGAGATCCCAGGCACCCTCGCCGGGAAATACGCGGTGATGACGAGACCAGCTGAGCACGTCCATTGACAGGGCCGGGGCGTCGGCGAGCTGAAGGAAGAAGATCTTCTCACCTGGAATCTCAGCGATGCGCGACAGGTCCGTGCGGCGGGAGAGGATGTGGAAGCTGTCGAGGCAGGTGCCGATGCGCGGATGGTCGGCGGCCTTGACGAGATCCCATGCGCGATCATATTCGGAGACGAACCGGCCCCATGCCAGGGCTTCGTAGGCGACGTCGACGTCGTACTTCTCGGCAAGATCGCCGAGTCGGCGCAGCTGGTCGATGACGACCTCATCAGCGTCGATGGTCGCGGTGCCCACGTTCGAGCACAGCAGGATCGTGGTCATGCCCATTCGCTTCATCAACTGGAACTTCGCCTCGGCCCAGGCCGAGTTGGCGGCGAACTGCTCCTCATCGACACCTTCGAAGTCACGGAAGGGCTGATAGAGGTCAAGACTCAGTCCGAGCTCTGCGGCCAGAGCCGCGATCGACTCGGGGGAGCTGGGGGAGACGATGAGATCCTGTTCGAAGATCTCTACCCCAGCGAACCCTGCCGATGCGGCAGCCTGCAGCTTCTCCTCGAGCGTGCCCGAAAGGCACACCGTGGCAATCGAGGTTCTCATCGTGACCTTTCCTCGTGGACGATATCGATCTCTTCCAGGCTCAGTCCCCTCGTCTCCTTCGCCGTCATCGCGACAAGGCCGACGATGATGCAGACGCCCGCGGTGACGGCAGCGACCGAGACCCAGTTCTCTCCTCCGGCACCGGCGACAGCGGAGGCGAGCACCGGAGCCAGGCCCCCGGACACCGCGAATCCGACCTGAGTTCCCAGGGCCAGCCCTGTCACTCGTGCCGTTGTCGGGAACATCTCGGCGTAGTACGAGGGCCAGACGGAATTGGCCAGCGAATACGCGCAGCCGGACATGATGGCACCGAAGAGGAAGATGAGCGGCCAGTTTCCGGCCGAGACTGCACCCAGGTACGGGAACATCATCAGCCCCGCACCGACGGCGCCGGTGATGAAGACCGGCTTCCGGCCGAATCGGTCGGAGAGCAGGGCGGCCGCCGGGATCGCGAACAGGGCGACACCATTGGCAACGACCGAGACGAGCAGCATGGTCGATCGTTCGAGGCCGACGATCGACGTGGCGAACGACAGCGACCAGACGGTGAAGACCATGTTCACGGTGTTGACCATGGCGCACGCGGCCACGCGGACGACCGCGGCCTTGTGCCACCGGAAGACCTGCATGAGCGGAGGCTTGTCGGCACGTGCTTCCTTGAATGCCGGCGGTTCTTCGAGCCCGCGACGGATGAGCCAGGCGGTGAGCACGACGAGCGCCGATAGCCAGAAGGGCACGCGCCAACCCCAGCTGAACAGTGCCTCGTCGGGCAGGAATGCAGTGAAGGGGATGAACACGGCAGTGGCCAAAAGGGTGCCGAACTGCGTGCCGTGCAGGGTCCAGCTCGTCGTCCATGACCGCTTCTCCTCGGCAGAATGCTCGAGGGAGACGGAGATCGCGCTCGCCTGTTCGCCCGAAGCCGACAGGCCCTGGATGATGCGACAGAGCACGAGCAGGATCGGAGCCAGAATTCCGACCTGGTCGTAGGTCGGCAGGCACCCGACGGCGAAGGTAGACACACCCATCATGAACAGAGTGAGCATGAGGACGAACTTGCGTCCGAATCGGTCACCGAGCGGCCCCATGATGAGCGCACCCAGAGGGCGCACGACGTAGGCGACACCGACGGTGCCCATGGCCAGCAGAATAGCGATTCCCGGTGCGGTGGTCTCGGGGAAGAACAGAGTGTTGAGCACCAGTGCCGCCGCGGTTCCGTAGACCGCGAAGTCGTAGTACTCCAGCGCGGAGCCCGTCCAACTCGACAGTGCCGCGCGCAGCGGTGTCTTCTTCGTGGGGCGAGCTTCCTCGATCGCGTTGCTCATGCTTCCTCGCATTTCTCATTTTCAGGGACAAGGCGGCGGCCTCAGTGCTGTCCAGCGTTCATCAGACCGATCCAGTATTGCCATAGTGTGGCAATAGTTGTTACACTGTGGTTTACAGTGTGATTGAGATGACATAGCCTGTCAATGTGCAACAGGGGAATTCCGTCTTCCGGGTACACGCCCGTTCCGCAGGTACGTCCCAACACCACCGAACTGCCACAGCAACGCAAGGAGGCGAAGCATGCCGCCCAAGGGCTCGAACTCGGTGACGAAGACCTTCGAGATGCTCGAACTCCTCGGCGAATCACCCGAGGGGATCAGCGCCGCTCAGGCCGCCGAGGCGACCGGCTACCCCTTCTCGACCGCCTATCGCCTCCTCGGCGGGCTCGTCGAATCCGGGTATGCCGGCTTCGATGCGCGCACAAAGATCTACACCCTCGGGATGGAGGTTTTCCGCCTTGCCCAGAAGGTCGCGCACCGGCAGGGACTGTCCGGAGCGACGAAGGATCTGCTGCAGGAACTGACGAAGTCCACCGGCGAATCGAGCATCCTCGCCGTCCGTCGCGGCAATGCCGCACTGACCGTGCTCACCGTCGACGGCCCGCAGTTCCGCACGACCACCGACCCCGGGGACGAATCACCGCTGCACACCTCGGCGATCGGCCAGGCTCTGCTCGCTTATGATCCGCGCGTCGACACCACAATCGGCGCCCTCGACTTCGTCGCTCGCACCCCGAACTCGATCACCGACCCTGCGCAGATGCGCACACGTCTCGAACAGATCCGCACCGACGGATGGGCAGGACAGTCCGAAGAGAACGACATCGGCATGAACGCCCTGGCCGTGCCCGTCTTCGATCTCGACGGCACCCTGCTGGCCTCGCTCGCGCTCGCTGCACCGGTCTTCCGCCGCAGCCTCGACGAGCTCATCGAATTCGTCCCCCGGCTGAACGAGACTGCGGCCTTGATCGCCGCCCGATTCCCGAGGTGACAATGCCCGAGATCCTTGTCCTCAACGGACCCAACCTCAACCTCCTCGGGGAACGCGAACCGGAGATCTACGGCCGCACCACCTTGACTGATATCGAGGCCCTGTGCGCCGATGCCGCCGCCGAGGCGGGGCTGGGTGTCCGCTGCATCCAGAGCAACCACGAGGGCGGACTCATCGACGCCGTCCACGACGCCCGACACTCCACGGTCGGCGCGATCATCAACGCCGGAGCGTACACGCACACCTCCCTGGCACTGCACGATGCGCTGAAATCCTATGACCACCCGATCATCGAGGTGCACCTGAGCAACCCGCATGCTCGGGAGGCCGTGCGCCACCACTCCTATCTCTCACCCGTGGCCGCGGCCGTCATCGCCGGAGCCGGTGCAAGAGGCTACGTCCACGCGGTCGAGATCCTCATCGACCACCTCAACAACGCGAAAGCGAGACTATGACCTCATCCCTCCTCCTCGGCCTCATCGGCGACGGCATCTCCGCCTCCCGCACCCCGCGGATGCACGAGAACGAAGGTGCTGCGCACTCCATCCCCACCATCTACCGCACCATCGACATCGCCGAACCTCACCTCGCCGAGGTGGGGCTCGAGGAGCTGCTCACCGGAGCGGTCCGGCTCGGCTTCGACGGACTCAACATCACCCACCCGTTCAAGCAGCAGGTCATCGGCCTCCTCGATGAGGTCGATCCCGTGGCCGCGCGCATCAATTCGGTCAACACCGTCGTCATCGACAGCACCGGGCGGACGACGGGACACAACACGGATGTCACCGGCTTCGCCGCCGGGTTCCTTGCCGGACTGGACGGCGCCGCCACCGAGGCGGTCGTGCAGATCGGTGCGGGCGGAGCCGGCCGCGCGGTCGGGTTCGCCCTCGCCGAACTCGGTGTCGGAGACCTCATCATCGCCGACACCGATGTCCAGCGTGCCGAAGGACTTGCCGCGGACATCGGTGAAGCGGCGTCGACCGGAACTCGAGCGCGAGCGATCGGGCTCGATGAGCTGGAAGGGGCGGCCGCCTCGGCGCAGGGGATCGTCAACGCCACCCCGGTGGGGATGAAGGCGTATCCGGGAACACCGGTCGAGACCTCGGTATTCGGACCGGACACCTGGGTGGCCGAGGTCGTGTACTTCCCGCTCGAAACACAGCTGCTCGCAGAAGCCCGGGCCAAGGGATGCCGCACGCTCGACGGATCAGGAATGGCGGTCAATCAGGCCATCGACGCGTTCGAACTCTTCAGCGGACAGAAGGCCGACCCGCAGCGCATGCGCGAGACGTTCCTGTCCTTCGGCGACTGACCCGAAGCGCCTGACGGGATCCGAGCCGGTCATCGGTCGGGCGTGAATGCTCAGTCCTCGGCGGTGTCGCCTGCGGCTTTCTTCTGCTTGCGGTATTCCTTGAAGAAGCTGATGGCGAAGATGCCGACGATCAGGGCCAGAGTCAACCACAGGGCGTACTTGTCGATGACCTCGAGGATGTCGACGGCGGCCTCGCCGAGCTGATAGCCCAGGAAGGTCCAGATGAGGGTGAAGGTGAGGCAGCCGAGGAGGTCGGCGACGAGGAAGAGCGACAGTCGCATCCGCGTCCACCCGGCGACGAGGTAGACGAGCGTGCCGGGGACGCCCGGGCAGCGCGAGATCAGCGTCATGAGGAACAGCGCCCAGTTCGGGATCTTCTTCAGTTGGTTGATGCGTTTGAGCTGACGTTCGTTCTGCGCGAAGAGCCGCAGCACACCGTCGCCCCAGCGGCGCCCGGCCAGCCAGAACGCCCAATCGAGTTTGGCCATGCCGATGAAGCCGGCGACGATGACCAGCCACAGCGGGATCTCACCGACTCGGGCATAGGCGGCGGCAGCGACGATCGAGGTCTTCGCGCCGTTGATGAATTCTTGGACGACCGGGGCATTGACGAGCATCCACGGTCGCAGCGGCATGAGGGCGAGGTAGATGAGAGGGACGCCGATGATGATGAACAGGAGCAGCTTGTCGAGGCCTTGGGCCTTGCCCTGCCAGGGTTTGAGGGCCACCCACGGGTTCTCCTTGGGCTCTGCCGCGTCGCGGTCCGCGCGATCATCGCTCATCGGTGGGCTCCTGCGGGTCGTCGGGGCGGTCGGCGCTTACGGTACCACAGGCGCCCGAACGCCCGACTTAAGAAGACTCTCATCGCTTCCGGCTCGACTTTGCCGCAGGCCTTGGGCAGTGTGGTCGGTATGGGTGGACGATCGAAGATCCTCGGCTGGGTTGTGGCCGGTCTCGTCATCATGCTCGCCCTGCTGACCGTGCTCATCGTCCGCAACACCACCCAACCGGAACAGCCGGACCTCAGTCCGGTGGAAGTCACCCCCGAACCGACGACATCGCCGTCGCAGACGGCCGACCCTGATACCGACAGTTCTGCCGAGGCAGACTCCAGCGGCAGTGCATCCGACGGCAGCACATCAGGGGGCAGAGACTCCGGAGGTGCGGACTCGAAGGACCCGCAGGAGATCGAGCACTCCTACGAACCCGTGCCCAATCCGCCTCGCGAAGTCCCTGCCGCCGACGACGATGGGGACGACGATGATGACGGCGACGACGACGGCGACGACGACGGCGATGATGACGGGGATGACGGGGACGATGATGACGACTGAACGGCGAGTCGGGCTGACCGTTCAGAATCGGCTGACCATCGCCGTCGCCGCACTGTCCGTGCTCACGCTCTCCATCGTCGGACTCATCCTCTACACCGTGGAGTCGAACAACGTCTCCAGCCGGACCACCGCCTCGATGTCCCAGGAAGTCGACGAGATGCGGACGTTCTCCGAGAACGGGATCGATCCGCAGACGGGCAGACCATTCACCTCCGTCGATGAGATCCTCAGCAATTTCCTCGGCCAGAACAGGCCGGATGAGGACGAGACGCTCTTCGCCTTCCTCACCGACGGCAGGGTGCTCTACCAGGGGGAACCGAAGGGTCTCCTCGGCGGCTCGAGCGCATTCGAAAAGGCCGTGGCGGGGGCGGCCGAGAAAGGCGGGGAGATCAGCCTGACCGTCGGTGGCGTCGAGTACGAAGGCTTCGTCCTGCCCATCACCGGCGCCGAGGCGGGAGCGAGCACGAACACGGACACCCAGGCCGCGCCTACCGATTCGACGCCCCGGACGAAGGGCGTCACCGAGGTAGCGGGCGGAGTGACCGCGACGAACGGAGTCGGAGCATTCGTCGTCGTCCACAACGCCTCGGCCAGCCATGCCGACCTCGTGCAGATCATGCAGATCTACGTCGTCGTCGCACTCGCCGCCACTCTGCTCATCGCGGGCCTCTCCTCACTCCTCGCGCGACGGCTGCTGTCACCTGTGACCGAGCTGAGACGAACCGCGCAGTCGATCTCCGGCGGCGATCTCAGCAGTCGACTGGAGACGAAGGGCCACGACGACATCGCCGAACTCGGGCACACCTTCAATGACATGCTCGACCGTCTCGAAGCGGCGTTCGAAGCGCAGCGGCGGTTCCTCGATGACGTCGGGCATGAGCTGCGCACCCCCTTGACCATCCTCGGCGGTCATCTCGAGACGATGAACGCAGAAGACGTCGACGATGTCGAGGAGACTCGGACGATGCTGCTCGACGAGACGGACCGGATGGGCCGCCTCGTCGAAGAGCTGCTCCTGCTTGCCCGCGCCCGACGCCCCGACTTCGTGCGCTTCGCGGAGGTGGACCTCAGCGGGGTCGTGTCCGACTCCCTGGCGAAGGCCAAGGGGCTGGGGGACCGGGAATGGGGCCTCGATGTCCCTGAATCGCTGAGCTTCCGCGGGGACCGGCAGCGACTGACGCAGGCGCTCCTGCAGCTGGCGGCTAATGCCGTCGAGCACACCGAGGACGGTCAGGCGATCGTGTTCGGCGCCCGGGATGACGCCGAATCCGTCCACATCTGGGTCCGCGACGACGGTGAAGGGGTGCCCGACGAAATCGCCGAGGACATCTTCGACCGATTCTGCCGCGGGTCGACGGACGGGGCCGGATTCGGGCTGGGGCTGTCGATCATCTCCGCCATCGCCGAGGCGCACGGAGGTGCGGTCGCCCTCGACCGGACCACCGTCGGTGCACAGTTCCGCATGATCCTGCCGAAAGGACAGAAGTGAAGAGCATTCTCGTGATCGAGGACGAACAGCGGATCTCCGCCTTCATCTCGAAGGGGCTGACCGCCGCCGGGTTCAGTCCGCAGACCGCCGCCGACGGCCTCACCGGGCGGGACCTTGCTTTGACGGGAGACTTCGCGCTCGTCATCCTCGACATCGGTCTGCCCGGACTCGACGGCTTCTCCGTGCTGAGTCAGCTGCGTGAACGGCGACCGGAACTCCCAGTGCTCGTGCTCACCGCCCGTGACAACCCGGACGACACGATCTACGCGCTCGAGTCCGGTGCGGTCGACTACATGATCAAACCTTTCCGGTTCGCGGAGCTGCTGGCTCGGGTCCGCCTTCGGCTCAAGGAGAGCCCACAGGAACAGGCCGTCACGGAGCTCATCCGCAATGAGGTGCGCATCGACCTGCTCAAACGGCAGGTGTGGGTCAACGACCGACTCGTCGAACTCTCGGCTCGGGAACTGTCCTTGGCCGAGATCCTGCTGCGCAACCGCGGCAACGTCCTCTCACGAGAGCAGCTGCTCTCTCATGTGTGGGGATTCGACTTCGACCCCGGCTCGAACGTCGTCGACGTCTACATCGGATACCTGCGCAAGAAGCTCGGCTCCGATTTCGTCACCACCGTGCGCGGCTTCGGATACCGAGTGGACTGAACCTAAGATCTTTCTCATCCGCGTCTTAATCGCATCTTAATCACAGCCGACAAGCTGAGATGTATGAGAAGACGATTGAGAGTCGCACTGTTCTCCCACGACTCGCTGGGACTGGGCCACATCCGCCGCAATCGGGCTCTGGCATTTGCGCTGGCCCGGGACCTGCCGGCACTGACCGGCCGAGAGGTCTCCGGTCTGCTCATCGCCAGCAGTCCTGAGGCCACGCGATTCGACCTGCCGGATGGCTGGGACTGGGTGATCCTGCCCGGAGTCACTCCCGGCCCCGGCGGCTATGTGCCACGGGCGCTCGCCTCCTCGATGCAGGGTCTGCGGGGACTGCGCGCGGCGGCGATCTCGGCGATCCTCGACCAGCAGCGACCCGAGCTCTTCATCGTCGACCGACATCCCTTCGGCATCGGCGGCGAACTCGCCGAGGCGATCGACCAGGTCCGCGATCACGGCTGCCGCACGGTCCTCGGCCTGCGCGAAGTCCTCGATACCCCGTCCGTCATCGATGCCGAATGGGAGAAGGTCGGAGGGCCCGCACGCGTGGCCGATTCCTTCGACGAAGTCTGGATCTACGGTGACCCGGATGTCTACGATCCCCGGGCCACCGGCGAAGTGCCCTCGACGCTGGCGGCCAAAGCCGTCGCCACCGGCTACCTGTCACACAACCGCCCCGACGACGGCGGGATCCCACCAGCCGGCGTTCAGGCGGCAGGGGGAGAATCGGCAGGATTCGAGTCCGAGCGTTTCGTCCTCACCTGCCTCGGCGGGGGATCCGACGGCGGCAGCCTCGCCTCGATCGCCGTGGAATCCGAACCGCCCGACGGCCACCGCCACCTCATCGTCACCGGTCCCCAGATGGACACCGAGGAGTTCGATCGACTGCGTGCGCGTGCCGGTGCGGCCACCACCGTCATCCGCCACTGCGACGACATTCCCGGACTCGTCGCCGCCGCCGAGGCGGTCGTATGCATGGGCGGGTACAACACTCTGGCCGAGCTGATGGCCACTGACACCCCCGCACTCGTCGTCCCCCGCAAGGGGCACCGGGCCGAGCAGCCCAGGCGGGCATTCGCCCTCGCCGCGGCCGGCGCCGTCGATGCCCACACGATCGAGCGCCTCGACGCCGATGTGCTCAGCGAATGGTTCGTCGACAGTGTCGGACGTCTCACCGATCGTTCCCATATCGACCTCACGGGACTGGCCACCGTGCCACGCCTGGCCGCCGAACTCATCGCTGACACCTACACCGAACGGCACTCGACGGTCGCCGACCTCGCCTCCGAACCGGCCGCCGGAACGACCACTAGTTTCCCCACCACACTCGAGGAGACCCGCCATGCTGTCTGACACCACCCCGGCACGCCGATCTGCCGGTCGCCGCGCCTATGTGCTCAAGATGTACCCGCGGTTCTCCGAGACCTTCATCGTCTCCGAGATCCTCGCACGCGAAGCCGCCGGAGAGGACCTCGTGATCTTCTCCCTGCGCCCGAGCACGGACGCCCGCTTCCACCCCGAACTCGCCCGTGTCCGCGCCGAGGTCATCCACATCGACCGGCCCTCGAGCGCCCGCAGCTTCTGGCAGACCTTCGCCGAGGTCGCAGCGGAACCGCGCATGGCTGCGGCAGTGCCGGACCACCTCGGCGACCTCGTGGACCTGGGCCACGATGATGCGATCCAAGCCCTCACCCTCGCCCGTCTGGCGCTCGACCACGATGTGACGCACCTGCACGCACACTTCGCGTCGGTGGCGACGACTGTGGCCCGGGCCGCCTCGGCGCTGACGGGGATCCCGTATTCCTTCACCACGCATGCGAAGGACATCTTCCACGAAGATGTCGTGCTCACCGACCTGGCCCGCAAGACCGCTGATGCGGACCACGTGATCGCAATCAGCGAATTCAACCGCCGCTACCTGACGACCGTGCTCGGACCCGAGCTGGCCGACCGGGTCGTCGTCGTGCGCAACGGCCTCGAACTCGATCGCTTCCCCTACCGGCTCCGGCAGGGAGCAATGGGTGAGGCTCCCTCACTGCTGGCCGTCGGCCGACTCGTCGAGAAGAAGGGATTCACCCACCTCCTCGACGCGCTCGCCCGCCTCCGCGGCGAGGGAACGAGCTGCCACCTCGATCTCGTGGGCACCGGCCCCCTGGAGGAACAGCTGCGCGCGCAGTCCCGCAGGCTCGGACTCGACGACCTCGTCACCTTCCACGGAGCGCTGACCCAGGCCGAGGTCCGTGACATGCTCACCGACCACGACATCCTCGTCGCCCCGTTCGTCATCGGCTCCGACGGCAACGCCGACGGCCTGCCCACCGTGCTGCTGGAGGGCATGGCCACCGGCATTCCCTGCATCGCCGGCACCGTCACCGCGGTGCCCGAGGTCATCGACCACGGCTGCACCGGATGGCTCGTCGACGGCACCGATGTGGCGAACATCGCCTCCACCATCGCCGAGGTGGTCGTCGCATTCCGTACGGATCCCGCCGGAATCCGCGCCGTCACCGATGCCGCCCGTGACCGCGTGAGCCGACTGCACGATTCGACCGTCCAAGCCGAGCAGCTCGGACGTCTCGCGGAGGCGGCCGCCGACCGCGCTGCCAACCGGGCCGGTGCCGCGGGCGGTTCGGCAGGCGCATCCGCCGCCTCCGGAGCCGTCGAACCTCACACCGAGGCCATGGAGACCGACGCAGCGAACACAGTCCCGACGGTCCGTGAGATGGAGTCAGTGTCATGAGAATCGCCTATGTCCTCCTCGACCCCGGCATCGGAGTCTTCGGCACCAAGGGTGCCAGCGTCCATGTCCAGGAAGTCGTGCGCACCTTCCGCGCACTCGGCCACGAGGTCAGCATCTTCTGCACCCGTACCGATGACGATGTGCCCACCGACCTCGCCGATATCGACGTCACCCGACTCGAGGTGCCGCGCGGTCTCGACCGCTCCCAGCGTGAGATCGCCCTGCTGCGCCTGTCCGATTTGCTCGCCGACTTGGTCACGGACACGGTGGCTGCCTCGGGGCAGGGATTCGACCTCGTCTACGAACGCTATTCTCTGTTCTCCACCGCCGGCGCACGGATCAGTCAGCGCCTCGACGTGCCCCTGATCATGGAGGTCAATGCGCCTCTGCTCGAGGAACAGCGGACCCACCGCGGACTCGTCCATGCCGAACATGCGGCCCGCGCCACCGCTGCCGGTTTCGCCGGAGCCGCACGCATCGTCTGCGTGAGCGAACTCGTCGCCGACTGGGTGCGCACCGACTATCCCGGCCTTGACGATGTCAGCGTCGTCCCGAACGGAGTGAACACACAACGCATCACTCCACGCAACGGCGCCGGCTACCTCGGCGATGGAACCTCTCAGCAGCACGGCCCGGTGCGGATCGGGTTCGTCGGCACGCTCAAACCCTGGCACGGCACGGATCGGCTCATCGCCGCCTGCGCCGGACTGGTCGGGGACTTCCGCGTCGACATCGTCGGCCACGGTCCCGAAGCCGAGGCGCTCGAGAACCAAGTGCGCAGGCTCGGGCTGGGACGGCACGTACGCTTCCACGGAGCGCTGGCGCCGGAAGCCGTGCCAGAGGCGCTGCGCGAGTTCGATATCGCGGTCGCCCCGTACCCGGCGGGTGAGAACTACTTCTCACCTCTCAAAGTCTACGAATACTTGGCGGCAGGGCTGCCGGTCATCGCATCAGGCGTCGGCGCGATCCCCGGCTTACTCGCAGACACCGGGGCCGCGATCCTCACCGATCCGGCCGACACCACGGACCTCACCCGCGCTCTGCAGAGACTCATCGACGACGCCGAACTGCGGGCGACGATGGGTGGGAGAGCTCGGGAAGAGGCTCTGACCAGCCATTCCTGGACCCGCCGGTGCCAACAGATCCTCGCGCCGGTGACAGGCACTACCGCGGTCGAAACTGCAGCCGGTGAAACCGTTGCTGCCGTCGAAACCGGTGCCGCACCCATCGATGAGGGCCCGTCCGTGTCGGGACGGCGCCCCGCCTCGGCGGTGAGAGCATGAGCTCGAAGAAGCTCACTGCGTCGGCGCTGCGGCGGACCCTGCGGATCATCCGCCCGCACCTGCGCCGGCACACCTGGCTGATCATCGGTGGGTTGGCCGCACTGCTGGCCGATGTCGTCTTCCGCATCCTCGAACCGTGGCCGATCAAGATCGCCGTCGACGCCGTGACCGCTGCCCTCGGTGCTCAGATTGCACCGACGTTCGGGCTCGAAGCCGGAGTGGGCACGACGCTCGCTGTCGTGGCAATCGGACTCGCCGTCATCGTCGGCGGCCGGGCCGCGGCGAATTACGCCTCGACGATCTGCTTCGCCCTCGTCGGCGCCCGCGTGGCCACCCAGCTGCGCTCCCGCGTGTTCGACCACGTCCAATCCCTGTCGCTGCGCTACCACTCGAAGGCGTCGATCGGAGACACCTCGCAGCGACTCGTCGGTGACATCGGACGGCTGCAGGAGGTCGCCGTCACCGCAGGTCTGCCCCTGGTCGGCAACGTCATCACCCTCGCCGTCCTCCTTGTCGTCATGGTCGTCCTCGACCCGGTGCTCAGCGCCATCGTGCTCATCACCGCCGCGATCTACGGACTGCTGTCGAAAGCGGCGACCCCGAAGATCACGAAGGCCTCCCGATCCACCCGCAAGGGGGAGGGACGACTGGTCGGATCCGCAGCCGAGGCGCTCGGAGCCATCCGCGTCGTCCAAGCCTACGGACTCGAGAAGATCGTGGCCCGCGACTTCGCCGACGGCAACGAACGCGCCCTCAAAGCCGGGGTGAGGGCCCGCCGTCTGGCCGCCGGACTCGAACGGTCCACCGATGTCCTCGTCGGCATCTCGCAGGCCCTCGTGCTCGCGTTCGGCGGGTGGCAGGTGCTGCGTGGGGCGATGTCCCCGGGCGACCTCGTCCTCTTCCTCCTCTACCTCAAGATCGCGATGAAACCGCTGCGGGACATGGCCAAGTACACCGGCCGCATCGCTCGCGCGGCCGCCTCGGGGGAGAGGATCGCCGACCTCCTCGACGAACCCGTCGAGATCGCCGATGCCCCCGACGCCGTGACCATGGGTCCGGTCTGCGGTGACGTCGTCTTCAACCGCGTCACCTCGACCGACGGCCATGGGCGCCCCCTGTTCGATGAGCTCGACCTGCTCATTCCGGCGGGCCAGAAGATCGGCATCCTCGGTGCCTCGGGGGCAGGAAAATCGACTCTGATGAGCTACCTGCTGCGGCTGTCTCAGTCGGACTCAGGGACGATCTACCTCGACGGCTACGACACCCACAATGTCACTCGTGCCTCCCTGCGGCAGAACGTGTCTGTCCTCCTCCAGGAATCCGTGCTCTTCGCTGCGAGCGTGCGCGAGAACATCCGCTACGGTCGGCTCGACGCCACCGACGCCGAGGTGGTCGCCGCCGCCCGTGCGGCGCGTGCCGATGAGTTCATCCGCTCCCTTCCCGACGGCTACGACACCGTGCTCGGCAACCGTGGGGACACGCTCTCGGGAGGGCAGCGGCAGCGTCTGGCCATCGCCCGGGCCCTCGTCCGCGAAGCCCCGGTCGTCGTCTTCGACGAAGCGACGACAGGACTCGACCCACAGACCCGCGCCGAGGTGGCCGACTCCGTGTCCGCACTGACACAGGGACGCACGAGCATCGTCATCAGCCACGACGTGGCGATGATCCGCGGACTCGACCGCGTGGTGTGGCTCGAGGACGGACGGATCGTCGAGGACGGGGCACCGAGCGAACTGGCCGCGGCCGCGGACTCACGCTTCTCCCGTTGGATCCGCTCGCAGGCCGACGACGCCGGCAGCGTGCCAGGACGGGAGTGGGCTGCGGTGGAGTCGGCGCCACGTCTCACCGAGCCGCACACCGGCGGCAGCTCACCACGCTACGCAGGAGCCTCATCATGACCGCATCGATCTCCGATCCAGTGGGCGACTGTGTGGACACACGGTTCGCCCTGCTGCCCTATATCGACGAACTGCGATCGGCCGAGGGCCTCTCCCGGCGTCTCGGCTTCGCGGTTCGGCCCCGCCGGATCCGTGTCAAACCGGGGCAGAGCGCCATCGTCGCGTGGCAGCGGGAGGAGCGCGGCCGCCTCGGCGAGTTCGAGGACTGGGGTTTCACTGCGGTGATGACGAGTCCGGACAAGCTCGCCAATGCGCGACGGCGGGCCGCTCGGCACGGGCAGGAACTGACTGTCCACGAGGCGGCCGACTCGCTTTCGGTTGGCGACCCCTGTGCGGCTGGCGCGACCGGCGCCGTGCTGGTCAGCGGCGGCGTGTTGGCTGACCCCAGGATCGGCAAGCAAGTCGCGCGGACGCTCGACCACCTCGGCGGGGATCTGGAGATCATCGGATACAACCCTGCCAGGCGGCTGCTGCTCAAGCACACCCCGGTCGACGGGGTGCCGGAGCTCGTGAGGATCGCCGCCGAATCCCAGGTCCACCTCGCTGAGGCGGCCGAACGGTGGAAGCGGGCGGAGCTGCCGAGCCTGCCGGTCGAGTTCGTCGGAGGGCATGACACGGCCACCCGCTCGCCCTGGTGGGGGGCCGGTGACCTGCGTAATCGCCCGGATCCGAATATCGCCGAGGAGGTCGGCGTGATCATCGCCGAACTGCACAGAACCGCTGCGGCAGGCCACGACGGTCCGGCAGATCACGTGGGCCGACCGGTAACGGAAGCGGGCGGTCCGGCAGAAAGCGCGGCCACCTCGGCGGGGGAGGACGGAGGTGCGATCGGCTCTCCGATCTCCCAACTCGAGACCGTCAGCCGGTCACTGGTTCGCCTGCTCCCGGAGCGGGAGACGGACATCGCTGGACTGCTTGCCGAACTGAGCCGACGCCTCGGGGCGAGCCGGGAACTGCGGGAGATCCATGGCGACCTCAGCCCCGACCAGGTGCTTCTGGCGAATTCCGAGTGCCGGATCATCGACCTCGATCGAACCGGGTATGGGCCGGTCGGGGTGGATCTGGGGCGGTGGATCGCTGCCTGCCGAGTCGACCCCGAGTTGAATGGACTCGAACGGTCGTTCCTCGACGGCTACCGTTGCGCGGGCGGCGAGGTGGGCGACCTGGGTGCCTGGACGGCATGGGCGATGCTCGTGGCCGCACTCGGACCATGGCGCAGCTGCTCGGCGACCTGGAGAGACGAGACCAAGAGGATCGTCGACCTCGCACGCTCCGCTCTGGACGGGAACCTAACGACGACGCAGACCGTGAGGAAGCCCGGTGAGACGAAGCGGGCCACGGCTAGGGCTCCAGCTCTGCACATTCCCGATGCAGTGACGATCGACGGACAGGATCGGACCGTGCGTCGGGCCTGGCCTGCCGGCGACGGCCGTATCGCGTGGGAGGCGGTGCTTCCAGACTTCGGAATCCGGGTCGGGTACCTCGACGAACACGGTGTGAGGGTCCTCGACGTGGATCGCGACCAGAAGCTGCCGGGACTCGCTGGGTTGCTCGAATCAGGGGGCACGCTGGTTTCTCACCGGCCAGGCAGACGCGCCGTCGTGCGCCTGGCCGACGGCAGCTTCGCCAAATGTGTCCGCGACGGAAAGGCCTCCGACATCCTCGCAGGTCAGCGCAGGGCGGCCGGGTTCCTTCGCGGCTTCGCCCTCCCGCAGGTCCTCCGGTCCGATTCCTCGACCGTTGTGCTCGGCGCGGTGCCCGGAATCGAACTCCACGAGCCCGTCGAACTCGGCACGGATTGGTCTCGTGCCTGGGCCGAAACCCTCGACGCCTGGGCTCATGCAGAGGCGCGCCTGTCGCCGGTGGCGTACTCATCGTCGATGCCGATCCATGATGCTGCGGCCGAGGTCGAGGTTCTCCATAACTGGCGTGAGCGCGCTCGCCCCCTGCTCGAAACCGCGGTCAGCGCGCGGGCACAGACGCTGCACCAGGCGCCGCCACTGCACCAGACGCAGACCCTGCTGGCGGATCTGGACGCACTCCTCGCGGAGATCGCGGCCGAACTCGACGACGGGGCCGCCTCGGCGAGGGAAAAATCGATCGGACTCATCCACCGGGATCTGCACGACAAGCAGATCATGTGGGACCCGATCGCCGGACCGGGACTGCTCGACGTCGACACGGCGTGCCTGGGTGAACGCGCACTCGATCTCGGCAACCTCCGCGCGCACGCCCGATGGCGCACCGCGCAGGGACTGTGGACCCCTGCCGAGTCGGCCGTGGTCATCGACGAGATCGCCCGGGTCGCCTCGGTGACAGGGATCGACCCGGCCAGGGTGAGCGCATATGAAAGGGCCACCCTCATTCGGCTCGCCTGCGTCTACGCTTTCCGGCCGCCTTGGCACGACCGGATCGGGTGGCTGCTCGAAACGGCACGGTCACTGCGGGACTGAGGAAATGGGCGCAGCGGGGCTGGCGCAGTCGTCCTATCGGCCGCGTCGTCGCCTCACTCGGCGGTGCTGCGGCGGGCGTCTCCCCAGATGTCGACGCCGGAATCGACGGCGAACTCGTCAATCGCCCTCAGCTCTTCATCGCTCAAGGGCGCGGCGTCGAGGGCCGCGACATTGTGCTCGAGCTGTTCGACCCGGCTGGCTCCGATGACCAGCGACGACACTCGCTCATCGCGCAGCGCCCAGGCCAACGCCATCTGAGCCAGGGACTGACCGCGGGCAGCGGCGATGTCGTTCAGCGACCGGATCCGGGAGAGGTTGTCGGCGCTGAGGAACCCGTCCTTGAACGACGGCTTCGCCTTTCCGGCCCGCGAATCGTCTGGAACTCCACCGAGATACTTGTCCGTGAGCAGGCCCTGGGCGAGCGGGGAGAAGCAGATGACGCCGAGTCCCTCGTCGTCCGTGGTCGCGAGCAGCCCGTCATCTTCGATCCACCGGTTGATCATCGAGTACGACGGCTGGTGGATGAGCAGGGGAGTGCCCAGGTCGCGAGCGATCTGCGAAGCCCGGGCCGTATCGGCTGCCGAGTATGAGGAGATGCCTGCGTAGAGGGCACGACCCGACCGCACCGCGGTGTCGAGCGCGCCTATCGTCTCCTCGAGAGGCGTCGAAGCATCGGGGCGGTGGGAGTAGAAGATGTCGACATAGTCGAGGCCCATCCGGCGCAAGGACGCATCAAGGCTGGCCAGCAGGTATTTGCGGCTGCCGCCGGGACCACCATAGGGGCCGCCGTGCATGTTCCAGCCAGCCTTCGTCGAGATGATGAGCTCATCGCGGTAGGGGTGGAGGTCTTCGCGCAGCAGTCGGCCGAAGTTCGTCTCCGCCGAGCCCGGAGGCGGACCGTAGTTGTTCGCCAGGTCGAAGTGCGCGATGCCCATGTCGAAGGCCCGACGGACGATGTCGCGTTGGTTCTGGAAAGCGACGTCGTCGCCGAAGTTGTGCCACAGTCCCAGCGACAGGGCGGGAAGGACGAGTCCGGACCGGCCGACCGGGCGGAAGGTCATCGAATCGTAGCGGTTCTCGGCGGCTTGGTACACGCGTCCTCCTGGGTTGCACGAATGTCTGTGCTCTCAGCCTAGTATGCGTGGACGCAGCCAGAGAGCCGCCGCTGTTCTATCCGGCAGCGTCCTGATGACCGCCGGCGGCGAAGTCAGGATCGTCCGGCCAGCGTGCACACGCATGCACGATTGCCGTCGGCATCGGAAAGGACGGTGAACGACGGCGCCTGGGACTCGTCGACGATCGTGCCTCCGGCATCCACCGCGGCCTTGATCCGTTCCGGTGCGACCGCCGCCGGCACGGAGACGTCGACGTGCAGACGCTGGTGCGGAACCTCGTGCTCTTCGCAGTCCTGGAACCACAGCAGCGGCATCTGCCCGGCGGGATCTGTGACGTCAGGTCCGGAGACGTTGCTTGCATCCCCGGTCAGGAGCGCCGCCCAGAACGGGGCGATGGCCTCCTTGTTCGCAGTGTCGAGACCGAGCTCGAGCAGCGCGGGGACACTCGGGTCCGCCTCCACCCCCGCCGAGGCGGCCAGCTGGCTGATCTGCCCAGCGAGGTTGAGGTCGCGTTCGGTCACGGCGCCGGTGTCGTGGCTGGTCAGTCGGATGTCGACGTGCGGGAACGTCAGGGTCACATCGGGATGGTGGCCCGCTTCCTCGGCGCGCTCGCCGATGCGTGCGACGAGGTCGAGCCCAGTTGCGAAGTCGCCGGTGAGGAACCGGGCGCCGATGCAGTCCGGCAGGCCCTGCCAGTCGCCGAGTCCCTTGGAGTCGAGCGCGTCGAGCAGCTTCTGTCCGGTATATGCAGTCATGGCTTCATGCTAAGGACTTTCTGTTCCCGCGTGAACCCCTCTGCCTCCACCGAATGAGGCATCGCACGGGCTGCAAGTGCGTCGATCAAGCGCAAGCGCGGAAATCGCGTCGTCGGCGACGACATATCCGCGCCAACCTTTGAGCGACCGGAAGCCGCAGCTCAAAGTAGACCAGTGGTCTTGATTTCGTGATGTGTCCTGTGCCTCAATAGGGGTGTGACGAAATTCCATGCGATCCGCGACCAGCTCCTCGACCGACTCGAGGGCATGGCCGCCGGTGAGCAGTTCCCGCCAGAACGACAGCTCGCCGAGACCCTGGGCATCTCGCGGATGACCCTGCGCCGAGCCATCGACGAACTCGTCGCCAAGGGCATGGTCCGCAGACGTCACGGCACGGGCGTGTTCGCCCTCGGCCCGAAACTCGACCAGCCGCTGGCAGCAAGCTCCTTCACCGAAGACATGATCGCCCGCGGAATGCGCCCCGGGTCCCATATCCTCAGCTTCGACACCGCTCCGGCAGGTGCTCATATCGCCCGGAGACTCCACATCGCTGAAGGTGATCGGGTCATTGCGATCCTGCGTCTGCGCCTGGCCGATGACGAACCGATCGCCCTTGAAGAACTCCACGTCCCCTCAGCCCTCGTCCCGGGGCTGAGCGCCGACGACCTCGAGAACCAGTCCTTCTACGAACTGCTGCGCCGCAACTTCGGCATCAGCCTCAACCACAGCGTGCAGACGATCGAACCGACCCTCCTCGACGCAGGCGAAGCTCAACACCTCGGCGTCGACGAACTCTCACCGGCACTGCTGTTCGAGCGCATCTCCCGCGGCGCCGACGACCGGCCATTCGAATTCGTCCGCTCCGTCTACCGCGGCGACCGGTACAAGGTCCGCACCGAACTCACCATCCCCGCCCCGCCGGTCACCAGTCTGACGGTTCCAGCCGACGCCGACCCCACCACAGACGCCGCTCCCACATCCACAGTCCCCGCACACACAGGAGGAGAGCAGCCATGATCATCGCCGGACTCATGACCGGAACCTCCGCCGATGGCCTCGACCTCGTCATCGCCGAATTCATGCCCGACCCCACCGTCGGCTCCGACCTCGTCGGCGCGGATCCCACCACACTGACCGTGCGGATCCTCGCCGAACGCGAAACCCCGTTCGACGTCGAACTCTCCGCCGACATCCTCCGCCTCCTCGAACCCGCCGACATTCCGCTGTCCCTGGTCAGCAGCATCGACGCCCGGCTCGGACGCTTCTGTGCCGAAGCTCTGTCCGAACTCTGCACCGCCCATGACCTTTCACCCGACCTCGTCGTCAGCCACGGACAGACGGTCAGACACGACATCACCGACGGACAGGTCACCTCGACCCTCCAGCTCGGGCAGCCGGCCTTCATCGCCGAACGACTGGGCGTTCCAGTGCTCTCCGATGTCCGCTCCCGCGACGTCGCGGCCGGGGACAGGGAGCCCCGCTCGTCGGGCTGCTCGATTCCCTTTTGCTCTCCGACGTCGAGGCTCCGACCGCAGTGCTCAACCTCGGCGGAATCGCGAACATCACCGTCATCACTCCCGGTCAGGACCCCATCGCCTTCGACACCGGCCCGGCCAACGCCCTCATCGACATCCTCGCCCGCCGCATCACCGACGGCCGGCAGAGCTATGACCGCGATGGCGCACTCGCCGCAGCCGGCACCGTCGACGATGACCTGCTCACCGCGCTCCTCACCGAGCCCTTCTACGGACGCCCGGCCCCGAAATCGACCGGCAAGGAACTCTTCCACGCCGCCTATCTCGATTCATTCCTCGAATCCCATCCCCACCTCGGCGAGCATGATCAGATCGCCACGGTCACAGCGCTGACCGCGCGCACCATCGCCGAGGCGCTCCGACTTCACGAAGTCACCACCGTCATCGCCTCGGGAGGTGGGACGAGGAATCCGGAACTCATGCGCCGCCTCGGCGAGGAACTGGGCGAGGGCGTGACTCTCACGAGCACGGATGACGCTTTCGGACTGCCCGAAGGAAGCAAGGAAGCGCTGCTCATGTCTCTCCTCGGATGGCTGAGCTGGCACGGACTCGACGGCACCGCGCCGAGCCTGACCGGGGCGACCGGACCGCGTATCGCGGGTCGGTTCACTCCCGGTGACGGGCCGCTGCACCTGCCCGAACCCCTCCACCGACGGCCCACCCGGCTGAGGCTGACGGACGCAAACTCACCGACGGAACCCGACACACTCCACACCCCCTAACAAGACACCCCCAACAAGGAGAGACCAATGCAGATCATCGACCTCCTGGTGATCATCGCCTATCTCGTCGCGACGGCGTGGCTGGGACTGGCGCTGAGCGGAAAGCAGAGCAGCCTCAAGGGCTACTTCCTCGGCGGGCGCGACCTGCCGTGGTGGGCCGTCTGCCTGTCCGTCGTCGCCACTGAGACGAGCGCACTCACCGTCATCGGCATCCCCGTCATGAGCTACCTCGGCGACCTCAACTACCTGCAGCTGGGACTCGGCTACATCCTCGGCCGCGTCATCGTCGCCTACTTCATGCTGCCGCGCTACTACGACGGTGAGATGATCACCGCCTACGCCTACCTCGGCAAACGCTTCGGCCAGTCGACGCAGACCACGGCCGGCGTGACGTTCCTCTTCACCCGACTGCTCGCCGACGGCATCCGCGTGCTCGCCGCGGCCATCCCGCTCAAGGTCATCCTCGACGGGCTCGGCATCCACACGAACTACTTCGTCATCATCGTCGTCCTCTCGCTGGTCACGATCGTGTACACGTTCATCGGCGGTATCAAGGCCGTGGTCTGGGTCGACGTGGCACAGATGATCCTCTACGTCCTCGGCGGGATCCTCGCGATCATCATCATCTCCGCATCGATCGGCGGTGGCTGGTTCGCCGAGGCGGTCGAAGCCGGAAAGACGAATATCTTCGTCTTCGAGGGCAATCCGATCTCTGCAGACACCTCGTTCATTCCCTCGGTGCTCGGCGGTGCCGTGTTCGCCATGGCCTCGCACGGGTCCGATCAGCTCATCGTTCAGCGGCTGCTGTCGTGCCGGTCGAAGATCGAGGCGCAGAAGGCCCTCATCACCTCGGGCTTCGTCGTGGTCGTTCAGTTCGCGATCTTCCTCCTCGTCGGACTGGCGCTGTGGGCGTACTACGATCACGCGCTGCCGGCAGACCTCGGTCTGACCCGCGACGACGAGATCTTCCCGCTGTTCATCATCGAAGGCCTGCCCACGGGAATCTCCGGACTGATGCTGGCCGGCATCCTCGCCGCCGCGATGTCGACGCTGTCCTCGTCGCTGTCGGCCCTGTCGTCATCGACGGTCAACGACGTGTACGCGAAGTTCAAACGCACCCCGATGACCGACGAGCAGGGATTCAAGGTCGGCCGCTGGGCGACGATCGGCTGGGGCATCGCGTTCATCCTGCCCGCTACGGTCTTCGAATCCGACTCCGGCAACATCGTCATCCTCGCACTCGGCATCGCCGGAATCACCTACGGCGGTCTGCTCGGTGCCTTCGTCTTCGGCATCGTCAACAAACGGGCCCGGGCCGTCGATGCGAACATCGCCTTCGCCCTCGCCGTGGCCGTCAACGCGTTCTTCTTCGTCATGGAGAAGTACGTCACCGGAGAGGTATGGGTGGCGTGGCAGTGGTACCCGCTGCTCGGCATCATCGTCACCTTCATCGTCGGCGGCCTGCTCGGCCTGCGCCACAAGACGAAGGTCGTCGAAGAGCCCACCACCCCCGCCGAGGCGGAAGGAAGCACCCGTCCATGACCTCCTTCCAGCGTCCCCTGTCGCCGACCGAGCAACGCAATCCCGCCAGCTCCGGACTCGATGACCTCGACACCCTCGGGGTGCTGCGGGTCCTCAACACCGAAGACCGCGCCGTCATCGATGCGGTCGCCGCCGCCCTGCCGCAGCTGGCCGAACTCGTCGACATCGCGGCGGAACGAATGCGCCGAGGCGGCCGTGTCCACTACTTCGGTGCGGGCACCTCGGGGCGGTTGGGTGTCCTCGACGCGAGCGAACTGCTGCCGACGTTCAACCTCGAGCCGGGCCGGGTCATCGGACATATCGCCGGAGGTCAGGCGGCGTTGGTCAACGCCGTCGAGAACGCCGAGGACTCCGGTGCTGACGGATCTGCGGCTGGTGCGGAGCTCGGACCCGATGACGTGGCCATCGGCATCGCAGCGAGCGGGTCGACCCCGTACGTCGGCGGGGCGCTCGATGCGGCACGGGCGAACGGCGCCCACACGGTGCTCATCTCGAACAATCCGCACGCCTCCCTGGCCGAAAAGGCCGATGACCATATCGTGCTCGACACCGGTCCCGAGGTGATCACCGGATCCACCCGCCTCAAAGCCGGCACCGCGCAGAAGCTCACCCTCAACGGGTTCTCGACCGCGCTCATGGTCGCCCTCGGCCGCACCTGGGATAACCTCATGGTCTCGGTCGTCGCGACGAACGCGAAGCTGCGCGAACGCACCGTGCGCATCCTCCGCGAAGCAGCCGACCTGGGCGATGCCGACGCGCGGGCTCTGCTCGAGAGCTGCGACGGCGATCTCAAGACCGCCATCGTCGTCTCCTTCACCGAGGCGGCCCCCGCCCTGGCCGGGTCGACCTTGGAGACCCATGACGGATCGGTCAGGGCCGCGATCGCCGAACTCGTCGGAACACGTGCGCACTCCGAAGCTGGTCAGGCCTCCGGGGCGGACGACGCCGGCCCGGGTACCGTGGGCACATGAGCCAGATCCTCGGCATCGACATCGGCGGCACCGGCAGCCGGGCCGCGCTCGGCGAGAGCGATGATTCGGGTTCCGTCCCGCGCATCGTCGAGCAGCTCATCGGCCCGCGCATCGAGATCGGGTCGAACGGCAGCACTGTCCTCGACGTGGTCCGCGAGGTCGTGACCTCGGCCGCGGAGACATGGCACGAACGGTTCTCCGAAGTCAGTGGAATCGGCATCGGTGCGACCGGCATCGCCTCCCTCGCCGAAGATCCTTCCGTTGTCCTGGCGGAGATCTCGGCCGAGCTCGGGGTGCCGGCGGTCGCGGCCATCGATGCCGTCACCGCCCACCTCGGCGCTCTCGGTGGGACCGGCGGGGCAATTACCGTGCTCGGTACGGGAGCGATCGCCATCGCTCACCCGGGGCCGGACGCTTCGGGCAGATGGTCGGACAATTGGTCACGCGCAGATGGCTGGGGGCACCTCTTCGGCGATCGCGGGGGAGGAGCCTGGCTCGGCCGTCAGGGCCTCGAACTCGCTCTGCGCACTCATGACGGACTCGACGAACGAGGGCGTGCGCTGCTCGAAGCGGGCACTCGACGTTTCGGACCATCCACCTCGTGGCCGGGTCAGTTCTATACCCGCAACGATCGGGCCGGACTGCTCGCCGAATTCGCCGTCGACATCGCCGAAGCGGCTCGCGCCGGCGACGCAGCGTCGGCCGACCTGCTCCGCAGCGCCGGTGAGGAGGCCGCGCGCAGTGCGCTCGCTGCAAGTCGAACTGCCCACCGAATCGACGCTTCGTCGACGTCGGCCCCTGCCGACGGCACCCCGCCTTCTGCTGCCGCATCTGCAGACTATCGAAGTGCAGATGAACCCGTGCGCATCGCTCTCACCGGGGGACTCGCAGCTGCGGGAGACCATCTCGTTGAGGGATTCCGCACCGAAACCGGACACCTGGACCCGAACGCCACCATCGTCGAACCCGCAGGCGGACCCCTCGTCGGGGCACTCACTCTCGGCCGCCTCGGTGCCGGTGGGAAGCTGAGCGCGCAGGACAGGGTCATCTGGACCTGACAGAGTGCCGGTCAACGCGAAACTCGAAACAGTCGTCTCCAGCGACGACTATTTCGCACTTCGCGTTGACTGAGGCAAATTCAATCCTCTGCTTGGCGCACCATCCGCATTTCGCGTACTCCGTCGTACTCGTCGGTCTTGATGGTGCCGTCGGAGATGAAGCCGTTCTTCGAATAGAACGCCTGGGCACGGGGATTCGGATCGGCTACCCACAGCGCGGTCGTCGCAGTCGGATCGACGACGGCGTCGAGCAGGTCCTGGCCGACGCCTGTGCCGTGCATGGACTGATAGGCGTAGAGGACATAGAGGTGCCGATCCTCGGGACAGGCTGCCCGGCTCGGCTCGTGCTCGAGGCCGTTATCGTCATTCGGGTTTTCGCCGCTTTCCGGCGGTCCGGACATGGCGATGCCGACCAACCGGCCATCGGATTCGGCGACGACGCAGGTGAATTTCGATGGGGCCGCCTCGGCGAGGATCTGCGTCCACATACGCTGCCTGCGGTCGAGGAGATCGGGAGCGTCGAGGAGTTCGTTGGGCATGATCCCGCGGTAGGTCTCACTCCAGGTGTCGACATGGACGCGGGCCATGGCTGCGGCATCGGCGGGCTCAGGCGGGCGGACTGTGTGGGCCATGACTGGATGCTACCGGCCGAGGCGGGTGATCGGAACGGACTCGGGCACGAAAAGTTCACCTGACCTGCATCTTCCGACAAACCGCTGTCCAGTCGGGGCACTCAGGATCGAAAGAGTGAGAGCGAACCGCGAACCAGCCACCGTCGTCGAAACACACTCTGCACGTCCACGGATCTCTGTGGGCCCCAAAGCGAGTTCCGATCCCGGACTTCCATCCACCGACCTCGAGCTTCCGACAGGGCAGCGGACTCTCGCGTACCGGTTCTTCGAAGCTCTGCCGGCGGCGATCAGCTTCACAGCGGTCGGCCTCGTGTTCATCCTCCCGTTCGTCGATGCGATGCTCGGCGCCGTCTACGTGCTCTCCATCGTCGGGTTGATGTTCGTCCGCGCCATGCTCGGTGCCGTCGACGTCGCCCGCGGATTCCTCCGCTTTCGCCGCAGCGCCCGCGTCGACTGGGCAGCCAGACTCACCGACCTCGAACGAGCCATGGACGGCCGCCCATCATTGGCACACCCACGCGGCGGATTCCGCGCCGCCGACCACGCCGCACTGGTCGATCAGGTCAGCGCCGACCCGCACTCGATTATGCGGCCCTCGACACTGCTCCACGCGGTCGTCGTGGCCGCATACAACGAACCCTACCCGGTCATCGCCGACACCATCCGCACCCTGCTGCACACCTCGACGAAGCCCGAACAGCTCCTCGTCTTCTTCGCCCATGAGGAACGCGGCGGGCCCGCCATGGCCGAGACCGCGCGTCGGCTTGAAGCCGAATACGGCCACCGCTTCGGAGCCTTCGTCCTCGTCGAACATCCGGCCGGACTGCCCGACGAGATCGCCGGCAAAGGCGCGAACATCACGTACGCCGGTCACCGCCTGGCCGAATGGGTCCGTGACCAGGCCATCGACCCACGCAGGGTGATCGTCACGAGCCTCGATTGTGACAACATTCCGCACGAGTCCTACTTCGACTGCGTCGCCTACGAATACGCGCTCGCCCCGGACCGGGAGCGTTTGTCATTCCAGCCGATCAGCCTCTACGTCACGAACATCTGGGACGTGCCGGCACCGTCGCGAGTGGTCGCCAGCGCGAACTGCTTCTGGAACCTCACGACCACAGTCCGGCGGCTCGCGCTGCGCAACTTCGCCTCCCATGCGCAGCCGCTGACCGCGCTGGTCGGGATGGGCTTCTGGTCGAAGCGGACCATCGTCGAGGACGGCCACCAGTACTGGCGCAGCTGGTTCCATTTCGACGGTGACTATCGGGTCGTACCCATCCACGTCCCGATCTTCCAGGACGCCGTGCAGGCCGGAACGTTCAAGGCCACGATGGTCGCTCAGTTCAAACAGCTCAGCCGTTGGTCCTACGGCGCCTCCGACGTTCCCTATGTCGGGGTGCGGGTCTTCGCTCCCACGGCCCGGTCGCCTTTCTGGCCGGGGGTGCTCCGGTTCTTCTCCCTGCTCGAGGGTCACGTCAGCCTCGCGTCGATCTCGATCATCATCGCCATCGGCGGCTGGATCCCCTTCGTTGTGGCCACGCAGACTGGGCAGGTCACCTCGTTGGTGGAGCGCATGCCAATGACCGTGGGCATCATTCAGCAGATCGGCATGATCGGTCTCATCGTCTCCATCGTCGTGTTCAACGCACTTCTGCCGCCCAGACCGATCCACGTCCCGCGCGAACGCCGCCTGACGATGTGGCTGCAGTGGCTGCTCTATCCGCTCACGCTGCTCGTGTTCAACTCGTCGACCGCGCTGTACTCGCAGTGGTGCCTGCTCACCGGCCGCTACCGGGAACGCTTCGATGTCACGGAGAAGATGGCCGGCGGACGGTCGAGCTGACCCGGTGTCCTCAGACTACGCTGGGACGTGAACGCTGCCCATCGAATCCATCGAGCCGAGAGCCGAGGAGGGTGTCATGGCCGACACCGCAACTGACATCGACAGCAAGCACGCCACCGGACACGACGTCGAACACGTCGACTGCATCATCAGCGGGGGCGGCCCCGCGGGGATCGTCGCCGGTCTCCTGCTCGCCCGCGGCGGGGTGAAGGTCGTGGTGCTCGAGAAGCACGAGGACTTCTTCCGCGACTTCCGCGGCGACACCATCCATCCCTCGACCCTGCGACTGCTCGACGAACTCGGGCTCTACCACCGTTTCGTGCGGATCACCCATCGCAAGGTGAACAACATCAGTCTCGTCGACAGACAAGGGGAGGAATTCGTCCTCGGTGACCTGTCACGTCTGAATACCCCGCATCCATTCATGACCATCGCCCCGCAGTGGGACTTCCTCAACCTTCTCGCCGAGGCGGGGGCCGACGAAGAGGGATTCGACCTGCGTATGGGCACCGAGATGACCTCCCTTATCTGGGACGGCGACCGCGTGGTCGGCGTCCGCGCTCAGGAGACTGTCCACACGGATGCCCACCAAGCCGCCCGCGCGGCCGATCACACGGCTGATCGCACAGTCGACGGCGTGGTCGAATTCCGCGCTCCTCTCGTCGTCGCTGCCGACGGGCGGTGGTCGAGGGCCCGCGAAGAGGCGGGACTTTCGGTCCGCGAACTCCACTCCGGGATCGACGTGTGGTGGTTCCGGATCGACACCGAGGCCGAGCTGCCTGACTCCGTCGCGCCTCGTTCCCACGGAGCAGGCGTCTTCGTTGCAATTCCCCGCGACGGGCACGTGCAGATCGCCCGACTCATACCGAAGGGGGCGGACGCGAGACTTCGGGCTGAGGGCGTCGAGGCGCTTCGCCGCTCTGTGGCTGAGACGTTCCCCGCGCTTGCCGAGGACGTCGACGCGATCAACCTCGATGACGTGAAGCTGCTCGACGTCCGTAGGAACGAGGCGCCGAGGTGGTTCATCGACGGCTTGCTGTGCATCGGCGATGCGGTGCACGCGATGAGTCCGCTCGGCGGGGTCGGCGTCAACCTCGCCGTTCAGGACGGAACGGCCGTTGCTCGACTGCTGGCGGAACAGCTGCGCGTCGGCGCCGTCTCGAAAGCTCAGCTCCGACGTGTACAGCGCCGGCGGCTGCTGACGACCAAAGTCGTCGAACTTCTGCAATCGGGAATCCACCGGATGATCGAACCCGTCATCTACAACGGTGGAGACATCCATCCGCCCGCACCCTTGGAGTGGCTGCTCAGGACTTTCCCGGCTCTCACAGCGATGCCAGCGCACATTCTGGGTATGGGTGTCACTGCCGAACACGCCCCGGACTTCGCACGCCGGAATCCGGCGAAAGTCTGAGCCTCACTCCGTGGCTCTGCGTTGCCGGGACAGCAGAGCCGTCAGCTGGTGGCATTCGGACGTGGACATCGTGCCCAGTCCGAAGCGGATATCTGCGACGAGGTGGCTGGCCCGGTCGGTCAAGGCACGTCCCTTCGGGGTGAGCTCGGCGACGACCTCTCCGTCGTCTCCGGGTTCCAGGGTCCTTTCGATGAGGCAGTTCTCCTCAAGCCACCTCACCGAGTGGAAGGACGAGCTGGCTTCGACCTGCAGCCGGTCGGTGAGTTCGACGAGGGGCAGGGCTCCGCTGGACTCGAAAAACAGAAGGAGCAGGATCTCGTACCTTGCGTAGGTCAGGCCCAGAGGGCGCAGCTTCTCATCGAGATCGGTGATGAGGCGTCGATGGGCGTGCATGAGTTCAGTGGCGGCCTGCATCCGGTTGCGTTCCGGCCAGCGCAGCTCCCATTCGCCTGCTGCAGCTGAGATGGAGTCCTCGAAGACAGGCAGCGCACTACCGACTCTGAATTCTTCGGACGCGGCATCGCGGTAGCCGACGTCGAGTTCCATCGTGTTCCACTCTTCGGTGTCGACCGTCGATTCGGCGCCGGTGTCGAAGACGCGCTCGCTCAACTCGCCGCTCTCTGCGTGAGAGTCGTGAGCAGTGAGGTCCTCATCGGTCAGGAGGTCATCGACTGTGCTGTCGTCGTCATCATCGTCCTCGGCCCCGGAATTGAAGGATTTGATGGTCGCCCGCAGGCCGGAACGCTGGATGACCGTCTGGATGGTCAGATCCCGTTCGTCGGGCCGACCGACGTATCTGATGTCGCGCAGTCCCTGGTCTTGGGCGGCCGATTCGAAGACGAAGTGACCGTAACGGAAGATCCGACCCATGAGTGGTTTGTGCACTGAGATGTCGAGGATTCGCGCCATCGGCATCGTTGCCTTGTGCTGTGTGAAGATCCCATGAATCCGGAACACTCGCATGTTAGTGATGACGAAGCGGTCCATATGCACGAAGAGCGCGCGGTAGACGCCGAAGAGCATGACGACGCAGCCGATGCCCAAAGGGATCGTGGCGAACTCGGGCGGAATGACGAAGGACAGGGCAGCGACTGCCAGCCCCAGGAGGATGATGAGCGTGGGAGTGACGAAGGCAAGCGGGTGACGCCGCACTTCGTCGACGATGACCTCACCTTCTTCGCTGATGAGGTGGTTCTCGACCTGTGGGTCGGTCAGCGAACTCAACACTGTCGCCTGCGCACGGATCCGCTATGCGGAGAGTGAGGTGAAGAACGTGACCAATGAGCCGACGCCGGTGCCGACTGCGGCAAAGGCGGTCCTGACCGCCTCGGCGGAATCCTCCGGACGGCTGAACAGGTAGAACGCCACGAAGATGACGACGAGTGTGAGGATGGCTTTCTTAACCCACTTCACAATGGACTCCTCTGTGCCGCGTCGCTGAGGCAGCGGAAGCGGACATTTGGTTGCACAACTCATCTAGCGTAACTGCCCCGGTGCTCTCGAGTCCGGCTGACGCGCCAAGGAATTGTGATCGCTGTCTCATTGACTGAGATATGAGCTGGTATAGGGATTCGGCCCGAAATGCTCCTGGCGGTGCTCGATTCCGGTTTTCCTCAATCGGTCTCGACGGTCAGCACCAGTGCCTTCGTGAGGGCAGATTCGTAGAGTCGAAGACATGAACTCACTATTCGACTCCATCCGCAGAATCGGTTTCCGTCGCGGCCCCGACCGCATCCTCGGCGGTATCGCCGGGGGCCTTTCTCAGACGACCGGCATCAACGTCTGGGTCATGCGACTCATCGTCCTCGCCTCGTTCCTGCTGCCCGTGCTCGGAATCGGCGCCTACCTCGTCGCGTGGATCCTCACACCGTGGCAGGACGATTCGATCCCGCTGCAGCAGGTCTTCGGCGGTCGCACAATCGAGTGACAGCGGGTCGGCGGTCGCTCGAATGACTCCCAGGCTGCGATCGGTCGATGCGCAAGTGTGAGGGCATGAGCGAAAGCAAATCCTCTCCGCCGGCTAACCGCTACCCGGCGGCCGACGAATGGCAGGTAGTCGACAGGTACTTCACTGACCCTCTCGTCGGTGAAGACGACGCGCTCATTGCAACCCGTAGGTCAGGTGCTGCGACGTCAACGCCCAATGCCGAGGTCGCAGCCAACCAAGGAGCGTTCCTCGGGCTCCTGGTGAAGATCGCCGGGGCGAAACGCGTCTTCGAATTCGGCACACTGGCAGGCTATTGGCCATCTGGCTCGCGCAAGCCGCGGGAGAGGGCGGACACGTCGTCACACTCGAACTCGAATCGCAGAATGCGGCAATCGCTAGGAACCCCGATCTGGAGGCCACGGCACTCCAGACCGTCGGCGAGAAGGGATGGGACGGACTCATCATCGCGCGTCGGCGGTGATGCGAATTAGAGCGCAGGATCTACCAAGCCTGCGGCGGCCGCCGATAATAGACGTCGATCGGATCCAGGTCCATCGTCGGTGCATCGAAGAGAATCCAGATGAGCAGCACGACGGTGATCGGGAAGAACGCGACCGCCAGATAGCGCGTCATGCCCCTCCAGAGCCCGACTCGCCTGCCGCTGTGCTTGAGAGTGACGACTCCGCACAGCACCTGGCCGAGGGAGAGCGTACAGCCGTAGAGGGCACCGAACACCAGAGCCATCAGCGGATAGCTGATGAGAGCGACTTTGGCGGCATCGTCGATCGAGATGATGTTCACCGTGGTCAGGGCCAGCGCAATGCCGATGACCAGACCGGAGAAGAGGAGGACGAAGACCGCGTCGAGGATCCTCGCCCACCAGCGACGAACCGATGGCGCCGGTGTCAGCGGTCCGCGATTGCGCCAAGGACCGGGGCCGTGGACGGCAAGCCCAGCTTGGGCGCGGTAGTTCGAACTCATTGAGCGTATCCTCCTCGCCGCTGACCGGTCGATGACTCCGACTCTATGCGGTTGATCGTCTGCTTGGGGTGTTCGTCAGGAAACAATCTGTGTCAGACCCGGCACAGCACCTCTTGACCTCCCGAACGGTCAGGGAAAGAAAGATCGTGGACGCGTTCGCCCTAGCTGGGCGTGAATCCTGCCCGCTTTAGGAGCTTCACCTTGAGACGGTGCTGATGAAGAGATAGGTGAAATATTGCTGTCAGAAGCGTGTCCGACGACAGCCTTGACGCGGGTCTGAAGTTCTTGGACCGTGGGTCGAACATTCAGGCCGAATCAGTGACAGCGACGAATCCAGGCCCGGGTCGGTTCGACTTATTTGGTTATCGTAGTCCCGAGTTCCGATTTCTAATGCTCAGGCGCGTACCCAGGTAAGGAGCCTCATGTCCGATCAGATTCTCGTCAGTGCGGTTGTCTTCAGTGACGAAGCCGGCCGCATACTCACCGTACGGAAGCGGGGCGCCGAGTTGCTCATGTTCCCAGGCGGGAAGCCAGAAACTGGCGAGTCCTCGGAGCAGGCGGCAGTTCGTGAAGTTGCAGAGGAGCTGGGGGTCGAGTTGGACGCTACCTGCCTTCGCCTGATTGGGGAATTTACGGCCCCGGCTGCGAACGAACCCGGCCAGGATGTGCGTGCCACCGTTTTCGAGCACCCTTGGGTCAGGGTCGATTCACCGCGGGCGGAAATTGAGCAGATCGAGTGGGTTCACCCGTCCGCCGAGGCGGCGAATCTCGCTCCGCTTCTGCGCGAAACAGTCTTTCCGAGGCTGAGAAACCGGCACCGTCTCGGGACCGTGGCAGTTTTCACCGGCTCTGCGTTCGGAAACACTCCGGAATTCGCACAAGCTGCAGAAGTTTTCGCGCGTAAAGTCGCAACCGCCGGAATTTCGATCGTGTACGGAGGCGGCGAGGTCGGATTGATGGGGGTCGTAGCTGACTCTGCGCTGGCTGTTGGAGGCACTGTCCACGGGGTGATTCCCCAAAGCCTTGTCGACGGTGAGATCGGGCATTCGGGTCTTACGCGGCTCGACGTCGTTGCTGACATGCATGCTCGGAAGAGCCGGATGGCGGAGCTGGCCGATGGCTTCGTTGCCCTGCCCGGCGGGGCTGGGACGTTGGAAGAACTTTTCGAGGTTTGGACCTGGCAGCAATTGGGCCTACATACTAAGCCCATCGCCTTATATGACGTAGGCGGTTTCTGGCAGCCGTTTTTGGCGATGGTCGATCAGATGGTAGCGAGCGGCTTCATCTCGTCGCGGTTTCGCGATTCACTCATCGTCAGTGAAGAACCCGATGCCCTTCTCGCGGAGTTGGCACGTTGGCGTCCGCAAGCTCCGAAGTGGGATGGCTCAGTCGACAAAGATTAGACCATTTCGTCGACTGTCGCATGTTGTCTGATGTTGCCACTTTTAGCTGTTGCTGGCTGCGAGGTTGTTGTCGCTGAATCGGTGGTCTCCTGGCGGCTAGGGTTATGGCGGTTAGCGCGTTGTGCCCGTCCGCGCTCGCGTTGAGTGGGAGAAGGACGGCCCCGAATGGATGGACGGTGAAGCGGTGCGCATTGATCGCCGCGACGGCGCGATATTCGTCCGCCTTCATGACGGCAGATGCTCGACTCTTGGTGCGTGGTTGACCCCTGATGACCTGTGGTGAGAGGGGGAGAGTGGGATTGCTTGTCAAAAATCTGTCAAAAATGATGCAACCCCGAACCTGTGAGCTTCGGGGTTGCGGGGTATCGTGCCTGGTCAGGCTGGGTGGGCCCCGTGGGGATCGAACCCACGACCCGCGGATTAAAAGTCCGCTGCTCTACCAACTGAGCTAGAGGCCCCGCCCCATCACAAGCGCAGGACACAGGCCTGCTGACGCATGATGGAGACGAACCAATAGTAGAGGTTCGCGCCCGAATTACTCAAACCAGCGCCCGCCGTCGTCGGGAGACCTTCGAACCCCTCCCGACGCGGCCCCGCGGATCACTTCTCCAGTCCGCGCTGATCCTCACCTGTGTAGGTGCGAGGCAGGCCGTCCGGAGACTCCAGCTCTTCGGGATCAAGGGGCTCGATGACTTCGGACTCGATGGCCTTGTCTTTCTTCAGCTTCCCGGCCAGAGCACGGACATTGCGCAGGCCCGCAAGCAACTTCCGGTCCTTCTTCGGAGCGACGTATTCCGGCTCGGTTTCGATGGGGAAGACCGTTGGAGCGGCACCGAAGGCCTCCTTCGATTCGGCGGCGACCTTCCGCGCCATCTGCGCGTTCACCACAGCGCCGATGACCGCGCCGATGCCGAAGGGCAGCAGACGGCCGACGAACGATCCGCCTGCACGGGCGGCGAATTTGCGGATGAAGGTCTTGCGCAGCTTGCGCACGAGCAGATCGACCAGGGGAGTGGGCAGCTGCTTGGTCACAGTGGCACCCCAGCTGCCGAACATCGACTCCACGCCCCCGTTCTGCTTGCCGAATTTCTGGATGAGGTTCTTCCCGTCCTTGCCCAGCATGAGGCCGAGCACCAGGGCGTTCGCGCGCTTAGCGTCGGCTACCGGCAGTCCGTGGATCTCTGCGATCGCCTGCGCGAACAGGGCAGTGCCTTCGAGGAAGCCGGCGGTCTCCGCTCCAGCCACACCGAGCGCGGCAGTCGTACCCAGCCCCGGAACGGCCGCAGTCGCACCGACCGCGGCGCCGCCCGAGGTGGTCAGGGCCAGGTAGTGCCGGCGAATGATCTTGATGAGCTCTTCGGGGGTCGCATCCGGGTGCCTCCGGCGCAGACTGCGCACGTATGCCAGGGCGACGGGTCGCTGCACGGACAGCAGACGCGACAACATCGACTGGGCGCGAGGATTGAGGGTGCCGTCGTCATTGACTGCCAACTTCGCAGCCTTGTCGAGGCCCTTCTTCGCCACTGATGATTTTGCCACGAGAGTTCCTCCTCGTTTCGGTCACTCGCGGCTGCGGGTCGCAGTCACGAATCAGACCTCAGTTTAATAGCGTCTGTTGTGAGTCCGGGGAGCAGAACCTGACCGTGCGGCGAAAGCGCGAATGTGCTCCACGTCCTAGTCCGCGCGCCCTCGCAGGGACTAAACTGCCCTGACCATGTCACAGCGCGCATTCCACCGTCCCGTTCCCCTGGCCGACCTCGACTCCGTCGGTGCCGTCGACGATCCCGTCGCCCGCTCGGAGACCTCGCACGCCACCGCGGCACTGCTGCTCGGCGATGCGCACGGCAACCGCGATGAGGCTGCCACTAGGCGCTTCGTCGAACTCGCCGATGACATCGGCTTCGAAATCATCGCCGAGATGTGGTCCGCCGCCCCCGCCGTCTCCGCACCCGGCGCACTGTGGCGCCTCTACGCCCTGCGCCAATGGATCAGAACCGCACCTCGCGAACTTGCCGAGATGTTCTCCGACGGCCAACGCCGCGTCACCGAAGGCATCGGCTACGACGAGATCCTCGCCGGCGTCGAACTGCCCGCCGGACCCGACGAGGTGGCCCACGCCATCGATGAGATCCTCGTCGGAGCCTTCCGAGGCGACGTCGTCATCGCGCTGCTGCGCGCCGCCGCCTTCGTCGGCATCTGTGCGTCCGGCACCGACGACCACGACACCGCAGTACGCCTGCACCAGCTCTCCGAAGACCTGTCCGATGCCGCCGTCGCCCATCGCCGAGGCGGCCTCGACTGATCACGACCACACCGGCAGAACCCTCGCCGAGGCGGTCCCGCCCGACCGTATGAGCGCGGTCCCCACGGGGGCCGGATATTTTCACCCGAACACGATATCGACTGTGAGATTCTCAACGACCGATCTGCCGCCTCGGCGGTGGATTCATGAGCATGAACGAGTATCGTAGGGGATGGCCTTCGGGCCACCGGACGCTGGATCGCTGAAGCCCCGGGCTCCAAATTCAGCCGCTTCGAGCGGCCTTCCGCCGAGAGGCGCTCTCGGTCCAGCGTTCGGCCTATACCACCCAGGCACCATGCAGATTCGTCCGGCTCGTCCGGGCCCCGGGCAGGAGGAGCGCATGCGGCTCAAGCGGGTACCGCAGGACAAAGTGTTCTACGAGCGATTATCCGACCTCGTCTCTCAGATGCGGCAGTGCAACCTGGTGCTCGCCGAACTCTCCGGAATCGAAATCAGCGAACGACGCGATGTCGCCGACCGCCTCCGCGAGATCGGGGACAGGGCCGATGAGGACATGGGCGCGATGCTGCGCGCACTGCGCGAGAACTACATCACCCCGTTCGACCGCAACGACCTGTACCTGCTCAGCCACCACATGCGCGATATCTGCCACCGGCTGCACGGAGTCGGTTATGTTCTCGCTTCCGGAGCCTTCGACCCGCTGCCGTCCGGCGTCCCCGAGACCTTGGCCGTGCTGTCGAACCAGACCGATCACACCTCGCGGATGATCACCCGACTGCCGGGCAAACTCGATCAGTGGGACTACGTTGACTCCATCAACCGGCTGACCTACCAGGTGGAGAGCCTGCAGTGGCGGATGTCGGACGCGGTGCCGAACTCCAAGCGCGGGCTGACGTATATGGCTGCAGTATCCCAACTCGGGCAGGCCTTCGTCCGCGCCGCCCACGGGTTCACCGAACTCGGCAAGGTCGTCGCAGCCATCGCGATCAAGGAGTCGTAGTCCGTGGAGCTGCTCTTGGCGGCAGTCGTCATCGCCGCGGTGATCTTCGCCGGCTCGAACGGATTCCATGACGCTGCCCTGACTGTCGGCAACGCGGTCGTCGGACGAGCGATGCGACCCGGGTGGGCGCTGAGCCTGGCCGTCATCTTCAACTTCATCGGTGCGCTCCTCGGCGAGGGGATCGCCATCGTCGTGGCCAACCAGATCGTGCTCTTCTCCGGCTCGGCCGACCTCATCCTCACCAGCCTCATCATCGCCTTCGTGGCAGCGACGACGTGGAGCCTATTCACCTACTACTTGGCGCTGCCGGTGTCATCGACCCACTGCCTCATCGGCGGTCTCCTCGGCGCGGGAATCGTCTTCGGCTTCTCCGTCAACGTCGAGCACGCCATGAACAACGTGGTGTGGCCGCTGGTGCTCTCACCCATCCTCGGGTTCATCCTGGCGTGGGTGCTCACGCTCATCCTGTCGAAGACTCTGGCTTCCACCCCGCCGAAGCCGCTGTTCCGCGGCGCACGCATGGTCGATTCCGTGCTCACCGCGTCTCTGTCGCTCGTCCACGGAGTCCAGGACGCACAGAAGGTCGCGGCCCTGGTCATGGTCGGAATCCTCGCCGTTGAGGCGACCCCGCACGACGGTCTGTCCATCGTCGAGATCTCCTGGCCGGTGCGGATCCTCATCGCTGCGGCACTGGCTGCGGGCACCGGGCTGAGCGGGTGGCGAGTGGTCCAGACGCTGTCGGTGCGCATGGTCCGCCTCGACCCGCTCAAATCCTCCATCGCCGATGGCGCGGCCACGATCCTCATGTACACCGCAGCCCTGATCATGCGGGTTCCGGTGTCGCTGACCTTCGTCCTCGGCTCCTCGATCCTCGGCACCCAATACGCCGGACGCAAGGGCCACGCCAGAGCACGGTACTTCGTGCCGATGTTCGGAGTCTGGCTCCTGACGATCCCGGCCGCAGCGCTGCTGGCGGTCGTTCTCGGGTGGATCGTCAAAGCCTCCGTCGGGTTCTGACGTCCGGCCCGTTCTGGCACGCTCATAGGCGCCGGCCTGGCGCGCTCGCGGGCGCGCCGGGCCGGCGCCGACGAAATCACTGACCACGTCACTGACGAATCAGCCTCGTGAGTTCCGTCCGAAGACGAAACCGGTGGTGATCATGGCTGCAGCGAGGACGAAGTGCAGCCAGTTGTCGGCGGTGTTGAGTCCGACGAAGTTGCCCATCGACTCCATCGGAATCACCATTCCGTAGATCCACAGCACCGCGTAGATGATGCCGCCGACGATGAGATAGCTCTTCGCCAGCGGGCGTGAACGCAGTCCTAGCATTCCGACGATGCCGAAGAGCAGATGGACGATATTGTGGAGCACCGTGACCTGGAAGAGTCCGAGCAGCGCGGCGTCCGTGTGATGTCCGGCGAAGCTGATCGAACCGAGGTTCGCGGTGATGCCCGGGACGAATCCGAGGATGCCCACGAGCAGGAACACCGCACCGAAGAGCCCGGAGACCATCTGCACCTGCGAACGGGTGCTGCGTGCAGCGGCGGGTGAATGTGACGACTTCGAGATATTCATGACGATCCTTTCCCAAAGGTGGCTGACACCGATGATTCGGAGCCGATGCCGATTCGGATGGCTCATGGACGAAGTCTTTTGACAGCGGCCTCATGCCAGTCCGCCGCTGTAGTCTGGTGGCTTTGGGAGCTTGGGCGGCGAAGCTGTGGCGCAGACTGCTGGTCCTTCTGATTGGAGGGGTCGTCGCTGTGCCCTACATCGCGGTCATCATCTGGGCCGCGACCGCGTGGATCCAGATCAGTGATCGCTCTCTGGCACTGAGCATGCTCGCCTTCAGCATCATCGTCTTCATCCTGCTGTGCATTCCCACGTTCCTCGCCGTGATCCGCGCACTCGAGTGGACCTTGGCCGAACAGCTCCTCGAACTGTCCATCCCCACCCCGCCGAGGCGGCCGACCTGGTCCGATCGTCTGCGCGGTGCCCGGTTCTACTTCGGGCGGATCCGCCGACCGACCCGGAGGCCGTCATCGTTCTCTCGGCCGGACTCGTCCAGGTCCTTGCACCCTTGGCACCCCTTCTTCTCGTGGCCATAGTCATCGCCGAAGGCTACTTCCTGCCGCACTGCGCGCAGATCCTGCTCGGCCCCTCGGTGTCTGAGGCTGGTCCCAGGGATGGAACCGCCTTGAACGCGGCGTTGATATCGAGGAGGATCCACCTGCAGGATCAGCGGGCGAATGGACCGTAGGTGGCCAGCAGGTTGCCCTTGCTGGTTTGCTGTACGTCTTTGAGTGTCAGCCGTGTCGTCGATCCGCCTTCGAAGAGGGGGCGTCCGCTGCCGGCGACGACCGGGTGGATGGCCACAGTCAGTTCGTCGACGAGGTTCGCTTCGACGAGCTGACGGACAATCGACATCGATCCCTCGACGGCGATCTTGCCTCCTTCGCCCGCTTTGAGTTCGCGAACGAAGTCAACGAGGTCGCCCTTGATGAGTGTCGAGTTCTCCCACTTGAGGTCGGGCTGTGACAGCGTCGTCGAGGCGATGTGCTTGGGAGTCGAGTTGATGAAGTCCGCGAACGGTGCGTCCTCGCCTTCGGTGTGATTCGGCCAGTGCCCTTCCCATTCCTGATACGTGACTCGGCCGAGGATGCAGTCGTCGACTCCTCCGATGACCGTGGTCATCCACTCGCCCATCTCCTGGTCGAAAGAATCGAATTGGAAGTTGAACGGATCGGATGCGATCCCGTCGAGTGACTGGAACAGAGCGGCGATGACTGTGCGGGGCATGGTGATCTCCTCAGTGAGTATTCGTTCGAGCCGTTGCGTTTCGTGCAGTGGTTCCAATAACTTCTAAGTTTAGAAAATAAACTATGGTTTCAATAATGAACTCGCCTTGCTATGCTGTCAAGCATGAAGTCGTACGGACAGTTCTGCGGTCTGGCTCGGGCCGCCGAGGTGCTGGGGGAGCGATGGTCATTCATCATCCTTCGAGACCTCCTCGTCGGTCCGAAGCGCTTCAATGAGCTTCGGCAGGGAAATCCCGGTATTCCCTCGAACCTCCTGACCACACGATTGCGCGAGCTCGAGGCTGCCGAGATCGTCGAGCGCAGCATCGACGGGCGCAGCGTCGTCTACCGTCTCAGCGAATACGGTTCGGACCTCGGCCCCGTGCTCATCGAACTCGGACGCTGGGGCTCACGTCGCATGATTGAGGCGCGTGAGGGTGAGATTCCGACCGACAGTTCCTTGGCGGCCGCGCTGCTCACCTCTCGAACCGAGTCGAAGGTGCAGCCGTTCAGCGTCGAAGTGACCGCCGGTCCTGCGATCGCCCACGCTGAGGTGAGCGAGTCGGGGGTGCAGGTGGAAGAAGGCGCCGATCCGACCGCACAGCTCTTCGTCAGCGGTCCGGGTCTGCGGAGACTCCTCGCCGACGGTAATGCGGAGGCGGCCGTGGCGGCCGGAACGGTGACTGTCGACGGGGACGAGTCCCTGCTGAACGAGTTCATTCGCTCTTTCCACGCGCCCCTGGACGACAGTGTCGGCAACGCGGCGCCCGAGAAATAGGCCTCGACCGTTCAAGCTGCGGTTGAATCACGACAGCACCCACCCCCGCTCAAACGCAGAGTGGTCGTTCTGGTCACGTTCTGCTGAGCAGGGCGTGACCAGAACGACCACTGAGCGACGCGCATTGAGCCGCAGCGACGGAACTTCAGATCATCCGAAGCGACCGGAGATGTAGTTCTCGGTCTCTTCCTTGTTCGGGTTGGAGAAGATCGCCGAGGTCTCGTTGAACTCGATGAGCTTTCCCGGCTTGCCGGTGCCGGCGATGTTGAAGAACGCGGTCTTGTCGGACACACGAGCGGCCTGCTGCATGTTGTGTGTGACGATGACGACCGTGTATTTGTCCTTGAGGTCGTTGATGAGGTCCTCGATCGCCAGGGTCGAGATCGGGTCGAGAGCCGAGCAGGGTTCGTCCATGAGCAGAACCTGCGGCTCGACGGCGATGGCGCGAGCGATGCACAGACGCTGCTGCTGACCACCGGAGAGACCCGAACCGGGCAGGTTGAGTCGATCCTTGACTTCGTTCCACAGGTTTGCGCCGCGCAGGGCTCGCTCGGTGAGATCGTCCGCTTCTGTCTTCGTCAGGCGCTTGTTGTTCAGACGCACACCGGCGAGCACGTTCTCCTTGATGCTCATCGTCGGGAACGGGTTCGCCCGCTGGAAGACCATGCCCACCTCGCGGCGGACGTTGACCGGGTCGACGTCGGCACCGTAGATGTCGTTGCCGTCCATGAGGACCTCACCGGCGACCGTGGCGCCGGGGATGACCTCGTGCATGCGGTTGAGGGTGCGCAGCACCGTCGACTTGCCGCAGCCGGAGGGACCGATGAAAGCGGTGACGGAGCGCGGCTTGATCTGCATCTCCACTCCGTCGACGGCGCGGAAGTCGCCGTAGAAGATGTCGAGATCCTTGATGTCGATCTGCTTGGACATTGTGTTTCCTATCCGTGGAAATGGGTGAGTCTGGAAGTCTGTGGAAAGTCGCCGGTCAGCGGCCGGCCTTCGGAGCGAGCACCTTCGCGATGATGCGGGCGAGCAGGTTGAGCATCATGACGAGGGCGACGAGCACAAGGGCCGCGGCCCATGCGCGCTCCGAGCTGGCCAGAGCGGCGGCTCCTGGTGAGACCGGGCGCAGCTGCGAATCGTAGATGAACGTCGGCAGCGTCGACATCCAGCCGGAGAAGAGGTTCCAGTTGAGTGTCTTAGCGAACCCGGCGGTGACCATGATGGGTGCGGTCTCACCGATGACGCGGGCGATGGCGATAGTGACACCGGAGAGGATTCCCGACACCGAGGTGGGCAGAACGATCTTCACGATCGTCTTCCACTTCGGCACGCCGAGGGCGTAGGAAGCCTCGCGCAGGTCCATCGGCACCAGGCGGAGGATCTCCTCCGTATTGCGCACGACGATCGGGATCATCAGCACAGACAGCGCGACGGCCGCAGTGAAGCCGGTCTTCGCGATTCCCGCGGAACCGGGCATGAGCACGTTCGCGATCGTGGAGAACAGGGCGAAGGCGAAGAGACCGGCGACGATCGAGGGGATACCGGTCATCACGTCGACGAGAAAGGTGATCGCCTTGCCCAGACGGTTCCTGTTCGAGTACTCGACGAGGTAGATGGCGGTGAGGACGCCGATCGGAATCGAGATGATGCAGGCGGCGAGCGTGATGAGTACGGTGCCGACGATCGCGTGGTAGAAGCCGCCGGCCAGGGTGGCCTCACCGGCGACGTACTGCTGGTCGAGGACGCCCTTCATGCCGAGCATGGTGCGGGTGAGCAGGTCGCCGCTGATGGCGGCCCCGCCCTTCGACACGGTCAGCCACAGCAGCGAGATGAGGGGAACACATGCGAGGACGAACGTCGAGGTGACGACGGTGGTCGCGATCCGGTCGACGGCCTTGCGGCGGCCTTCATATGATGCGGAGACCGCGAAGACGGCGATCGCATTGATGAGTCCGGCGAGGATCGCCACGACGGGGATGTTGAAGCCGCCGAATGCGACGAAGCTGATGACGATCGCCACGATGATCGAAGTGACGGCGACGACCCACGGGGTGGCCTTCGGCAGCTGCTTGGAGGTCAGCTTCGCCGGTTTGGAGACGGCCGCCTCGGTGGTGGTGTTCATGGTGGTCATTGCTCTCAGCTTCCCTTCACCGAGGTGCGGGCGACGATGGCGCGGGCTCCCATGTTCACCAGCAGGGTGATGACGAAGAGCACGAGGCCGACGGTGATGAGCTCGGATAGGCGCAGTCCCGCGGCCTCGGGGAAGTTCTGCGCGATCTCGGATGCGATGGTCTGGTTGCCGCTGACGAGGAGCGAAGCGGTGAGGACGCCGGGCGAGAGGATCATGGCCACAGCCATGGTCTCACCGAGCGCTCGTCCGAGGCCGAGCATCGTGGCCGAGACGATTCCGGACTTGCCGAAGGGCAGCACGGCCATGCGGATCATCTCCCAGCGGGTGGCGCCGAGGGCCAGCGCCGCCTCTTCCTGCAGGCGCGGGGTCTGGAGGAAGATCTCGCGGGTCAGGGAGGTGATGATCGGCAGGATCATGATCGACAGGACGAGAGAGGCCGTCAGCAGGGTGCGGCCCGTCTGCGACACGGAGCCGTCTGCGCCCGGGGCGAAGATCGGAATCCATCCAAACCACTTCGACAGCCACAGGTAGAAGCCGGTGAGGTTGCCGGCCAGAGCGATGCCCCACAGGCCGTAGACGACCGAGGGGATGGCGGCGAGCAGGTCGATGACGTAGCCGAGCATCGGAGCGAGTTTGCGCGGTGCCATATGCGTGGTGAACAGCGCGATTCCCAGCGAGAAGGGGGTCGCGACGATCAGCGCGATGGCTGCGGAGATGAGCGTGCCGATGACCAGCGGCCAGACGTAGGAGAAGAAGCCCTTTCCGCCGGTGATCTGAGAAGGATCACTGATCTGGGCGGCGATGGTGTCCTTCGACTGTGCGAGAAGGAACAGGGCGACTCCGGCGAGGATCACCAGGATCATGATGCCGGCGATGAGCGTGGCAGCGGAGAAGATGCGGTCGCCGGGGCGGACGACGGCCTTCTGCTGCCGAGGTGCGGGACTGCTGCTCTTCGGCGGAGTTCCGGGCTCTGGTGGGGAGTCGGGCCCTGTGGGACCTGACTCAGTGGTCTGTGTGCTGATCGGCACAAGTACTCCTCATGTGACTTGTGGTGAAACCGGTGTGGTTCTACAGGCGCGGAAAAGCGGCGCAGGGCTTCTGCGCCGCTCCCGACTGGCTATTTCTCAAGGTCAGAGACTGTGATCAGCCTGCAACCTTGATCGAGTCGATGACTTCTTCGATCTGCTTGCGCAGGTCGTCCGACAGCGGTGCGGACCCGGCGGAATCAGCAGCGGACTTCTGTCCCTCTTCCGAGACCACGAACCTCTCCCAAGCCTTGACCATGTCCACGGTCTCCTGGTCCTTGTAGGACGAGCAGACGAGGTGGTAGGAGACGAGCACGATCGGGTAGGCGCCGGATTCGGTGGTGTCGCGGGCCAGATCGAAGGCGAGGTCGCCTTCGCTGCGACCCTTGACCTTCTCGGAGGCGTCGACGACCTTGGTCGCGGCTTCCGGGGAGAGTTCGACGAATTCGTCGCCGACCTTGACCTTGGCGGTGGAGAGCTCACCGACGGCCGAGGCATCCGCGTAGCCGATGGCTCCGTCGGTGTCGGAGACGGTCTGGATGACACCGTCGGTGCCCTGCGCAGCCTCGCCGCCGTACTCCTTCGGGAAGTTTCCGTCGACCTCGGCGTCCCAGTCCTTCTCGGCGGTGGCTTTGAGGTACTCGGCGAAGTTCTCCGTGGTGCCCGAGTCATCGGCGCGGTGAACGGCGGTGATCTTGGTGTCAGGCAGCTTCGCGTCCGGGTTGTCGGCCTTGATCGCCTTGTCGTTCCACTTCGTGATGTCGCCCTTGAAGATCTTCGCGATCGTCTCGGGGGAGAGGTTGAGCTCGTCGACGCCCTTGACGTTGAAGGTCACGGCGATGGGCGAGATGTAGACGGGGAACTCGTAGGCTCCGTCGGCGCCGCAGGCTTCCTTTCCTGCCTTGACCTCTTCGTCGTCGAGATGGGCGTCGGATCCGGCGAACTGCGCGTTGCCGGCGAGGAACTGCTCACGGCCGGCACCCGATCCGTCGGGGGAGTAGTTGACGGTCACGCCGGAGTTCTCAGAGGTGAAGTCCGCTGTCCACGCATCCATGGCCGCCTTCTGCGAGGAGGCGCCGATGCCGGTCAGGGTGCCCTGCAGGTCGCTGCTGCCGCCGGAGGCCTCTTCGCCGGTAGCGGACTGTCCGCCGCAAGCCGAGAGGGTGATGGCGCCGACCGCGAGGATCGCAGCGGAGGGGGCGAGATGCTTCATCTTCACGAAGATGCCTTTCATGTTTGTGGACACAGCTCGAGAATTCTCGATTGCTCGTGGTCCACGCTAAGGATCACGCGTGAAGCGCAAGGAGTTGGAACATGAATGGAAAGTGAATGAGCGGCGAAGGGTTGGAACCGCCGTGAGTGCTCGATCACAGGCTTCGTCGGTTTCATGAAAGGATCATTGTCGGGACCGACATTCCCTCGCCGAGGCGGCCCGCCCGGTACGCGTGCACGCGCGCTGAGGTTCGCCGATCCCTTGCTCCGCACGACCCTTGTCCCTACGATCGCCGCCATGAAGGAACAGAACCGATACGTCCTCGGAGAATCCGAAACCGAACAATTACGACTGCGCGACCAGTCGGTCGTGCTCGACCCACTGACCAGACAGCTGCACACCGAAGCGGGAATCACTGCGGGCATGAGCGTCCTCGACATCGGCACCGGTGCCGGACACGTCGCTGCCATCGCCGCCGATCTCGTCGGTCCCAGCGGACACGTGCTCGCCGTCGACCGCAATCCCGAGGCTCTCGACGGGGCCCGAGACCGCCTGGGGCATCGAAGAGAGATCGAATTCGCCGAGGCGGACCTCGACTCCCTCGACCTCGACCAGCAGTTCGACGCGGTCGTCGGCAGGGCCGTGCTCATGCACGTGAGCAGCCCGGTCGAGGTGCTGAGACGACTCGGCCGGCACCTGCGACCCGGAGGACTGTTGGTCATGCACGAACTCGACGTCTCACAGGAGTGGGCGAGCGTGAACACGCCGCTGCTCGAGAGAGTGAGAGAACTGATTCTGCAGGCCTTCGGAATCTTCGGGATCGACAGCAGGGCGGGACGAGACCTCTTCGCGGCTTACCGTTCCGCCGGGCTGCCCGATCCGCACCTGACCTTGAGCGCACCGGCGGGAGGCGGGGCGGAAGCTCCGAGCTTCGGCTGGGTCAACGCCCTGGCCGCTCTGCTTCCCTACCTCGAACAGCAGGGGATCGTGACCGCCGATGAGCTCGGAATCGACTCACTCACGCAGCGCCTCACCGATGAACTGGATGCCGAGGACGCCACCCTCCTCGGACCGCTGTTGTACGGCGCTTACTGCACCGTCGACTGAGAACCGTCCCCTCGCCGAGGTGGCCCGTCCGCACCGGTGAAACCGTTCGTCCCGACAGGTGGGTGGAACCACCAGATCAGCTGTCGATGGGGCGGACGCGTTCGATCTCGACGATGCGCGGCACCGGTCCGGGGCGCACATAGGCGATGAGGACCTCGCCGGGCTTGAGGTAGGGGTCTTCCTTCGGCAGCTTCTCCGCCACCCGCTTCGGGGAATGAGCAGCGTAGACGGAGAAGATCGTCGGCAGCACCGGACGGTGCGTGCAGTAGATGACGGGTTTGCCCTTCGCCAGCAGCTTCTCGATATAGCGGGCGGTCTTGTCCGGGTTCGCTGCGGTCGCCTTCTCGCTGAGCGTCGGCACCTTCTTGATCGACTTGCCCGTCGCCGCCGACAGCGGAGTCAGCGTCGCCATGCACCGCTTCCACGGACTCGAGACGAGCTTGCGGACACCCCATGCTCCCAGCAGTCCGGTCAGCGCCATGGCCTGTCGGGTGCCGAGTTTGAGCAGCGGCCGCACGTGCTCGGTCTCGTACCATTTCGCACGTGGGAACGCCTTCCCATGGCGGACGAGGATGAGCGGCCACGCCCGCAGAGCGTCCGTCTCAGCGAACTTCTCCAGTGCGTCGAGCTGCTCCCGATCCGCGAACGACGTCAGCTTCGATCGAGCCTTGTCGACCGGGAGCCATTCGGCACGGTCGACCTCTCGAGCGTTCATCGGGGCGAAGTCAGACTCGTCCTTGACTTCGGCCGACCAGTAGAAGACCTTCTTCAGAGTGTTCTTGCCGACCGTGTACCCGGCGGAGGGAAGCGGGATGCCGAGGTGGATGTCGAACCCCGTCTCCTCTTTGACCTCGCGGATCGCAGCCTCCGGCAAGGTCTCTCCTGGGTCGACCTTGCCCTTGGGCCACGACCAGTCGTTGTACTTCGGGCGATGGATGAGCACCACCTCGAGTCCTTTCGGACCGCGCCTCCAGCACACTGCTCCGGCGGCGAGGACATCGGCAGTGACGCGCGATGACGCCTGTGCCGATGCGACTTCGGACGGGCTCACGCCTCATCCCCGATTCGCCGACGGTTCCGGTGCCGACGGATGAGCTCCGTCTGATAATCGGCGAGCAGGTTGCCCTCGTCGTCGTGTGTCCGACGTGTCCACTTGCCGTCGCCGGCCAGATCGAACGCCGAGGTGGTCGGTGCGAAGGCGAGATCGAAGAGTTCGATGATCTCCGCCCGATGCCCGTCGTCGACGATCTGCACGAGCGCTTCGACCCGGCGGTCGAGGTTGCGGTGCATCATATCGGCCGAACCGATGTAGACGATCGGATCGCCGCCGTTGCCGAAGACGAAGGCACGGGAGTGTTCGAGGAAGCGTCCGAGCACGGAACGGACGGTGATGTTCTCGCTCAGCCCTTCGATGCCTGGGCGCAGGGCGCAGATCCCGCGGACGAAGACTTCGACGCTGACCCCCGCCTGGGACGCCCGGTAGAGGGCATCGATGACGGCTTCGTCGACGATCGAGTTGACCTTGATCCGCACCTGCGCCTGTCCGCCGGACTGTGCGATCGCGATCTCGGATTCGATGAGGTCGATGAGTCCGGTGCGCACATTGTTCGGGGCGACGAGGAACCGCGAGTATTCGGACTTGGGCGCGTAGCCGGAGAGCTGGTTGAACAGCTTCGTCAGATCATCGGCGACCGCCCGATCGCGTGTCAGCAGCCCGAAATCCTCGTACCCGCGGGCGGTCTTCGGGTGGTAGTTGCCGGTGCCGACGTGGCAGTACCGGGCCAGCCCGTCGGCTTCCTGGCGGACGACGAGGGAGAGCTTCGCATGTGTCTTGAGGCCGACGATTCCGTAGACGACGTGGACTCCGGCCCTTTCCAGCTTGCGGGCCCACGTGATGTTGGCCTCCTCGTCGAAGCGGGCCTTGATCTCGACGACGGCGAGCACCTGGATCCCAGCCTGCGCGGCATCGACGAGGGCGTCGATGATCGGCGAATCTCCGGAGGTGCGGTAGAGCGTCTGCTTGATCGCCAGCACGTTCTTGTCCGATGCGGCCTGCTCGAGGAAAGCCTGCACGCTCGTGGAAAACGAATCGTAGGGGTGATGCAGCAGGATGTCCCGGCTGGCCACAGCGTCGAAGACGTCGACCTGGTCGCTGGACTCCCGCAGCGACAGGTCCTTGTTCATCTGCGGGACCATCTTCGGATAGTGCAGATCATCGCGCGGCACATCGGCGATATCGGACATGCCCGACAGGTCCAGCGGGCTGGGCAAGTGGTAGATCTCCGAGTCGTGGATGCCCAGTTCGTCCTTGAGCATCTCGAGGACGCGGGGGTGGATGGTCTCTGTGATCTCCATCCGCACGGCCGGACCGAAACGCCTGCGCAGGAGCTCCTTCTCCAGAGCCTTGAGCAGGTTCTCCGCATCGTCCTCCTCGACCTCGAGGTCCTCATTGCGAGTGACGCGGAAGGTCGAATGGTGGACGATCTCCATGCCGTCGAACAGGGTGCCGAGGTGTTCGGCGATGATGTCCTCGAGGGCGACGAAGCGGGCTGGGACGTCGCGTCCGGCGGGTCGGTCGGTCACCTCGGCGACGTTGAAGAACCGGGGCAGACGCGGGGGAACCTTGACGCGGGCGAAGAACTCCTTGCCCGTCTCCGGTGCCCGCAGGAGCACACCGAGGTTGAGTGAGAGGCCCGAGATATATGGGAACGGGTGGGCCGGATCGACGGCCAGCGGGGTCAGCACAGGGTAGACGTGACCGAAGAAGAATTCGTCGACACGGTGCCGCTCATCCTCGGTGAGGTCTTCGACCTGGACCTTCGTGATCGATTCCTCGTCGAGGCGGGGCCCGATATCGTCCTTGAGCAGGGCGGCATGCCGGCTCATCAGCTCGAATGCACGCACCCCGATGTCGTGCATGACCTGCGCGGGCATGCGGCCGGTGACGCTCGGCACGGCCAGGCCGGTATTGATGCGGCGTTTGAGGCCGGCGACGCGGACCATGAAGAACTCGTCGAGGTTGGTCGCGAAGATCGAGAGGAACCGGACGCGTTCGAGCAGCGGGATCTCCGGATCCGAAGCAAGGTCGAGGACGCGTTCATTGAAGGCCAGCCAGCTGAGTTCGCGGTCGAGGAAGCGATCTGCCGGTTCGGGCAGACCCAGTTCCTTGCCCGACGCTGCGATGTCGTACAACGCTCTACTCCTTCTCGTTCGTCGTCGTGCTCGCAGAATCTGTGCCGGTGACCTCTGCAGAGGCCGGTGCATAGGCCACGTGCGCGACCGCGACATGGAATCCCAGTCGCTCGTACAAGCCTAGCGCCGGGGCGTTGTCCGATTCGACGTAGAGTTCGATCGTCTCGGCGCCGTCGGCCACCATCCGCCGCATCCCCTCGATCGTCAGGGCCTTGCCCACGCCCTTGGCATGGATGCGCGGGTCGACTCCGACGACATAGACCTCGCCGAGGCGGCCCTCGGTTTCCGTGTCCGTGATCTTCGTCTGGTGGAATCCGATGACCTCACCGTCGCGGGCGGCGATGACGAAGGTGTCGGGGTCGAAGTCTGACGCCGTGACGACGGCGTCGATATCGGCACGGGTCTGGCCGCCCTGTTCGGGGTGCCAGTCGAATGCGGAGTTGTTCACCGACAGCCAGCCGTCCTCGTCGCCGGGAGCGAAGGAGCGGATCTCGACACCCTCGGGACTCTGCGTCTCGGGGAGGGCGGCGAGGCTCAGGCCGGTGTCGGTGCGCATCTGATAGAGCACCCGGTCGCGGCCGAGTCCGTGCTTCTGCGCGAGGTGCTCCGCGGCCGGATGGTCACCGTGGGACCAGCACCAGGCCTCGGGTTCCTCGTCGAGGATCGTTCTCAGCAGCTGTTCGCCGAGGCCCTGGCCGCGGTGGTCGGGGGCGATGAGGAATTCGGCGGCATGGCGATCACCCTGCAGGGCCCGGACGCCGAAGCCGATGAGGGTCTCACCGTCGAATATGCGCCACACGCTCGAGGCGGTCTGCGCCTTGTGGCCGGTGTCCTCACCGGTGGCGATGGCCATGAGTCCGCCGGAGATCTCGGGGGCGCCGTCGGTCGCTGCCACGTCGTCGAGGAATTTCAGCTCATCCTCGGTGAGGGTGTCGATCGGGGTGGAAGCGGTAGCTCCGCTGGCCTGGATTCTCATACCGTCACGTCCTCTGAATCTGTGTCGGTGACGCTGTCGGCGCTGAAACGGTAGCCGACGTTGCGTACGGTGTGGATGGCGTTCTCAAGGTCTTTGCCGAGTTTCGCACGGAGGCGGCGAACATGCACGTCAACGGTGCGGGTGCCCCCGAAGTAGTCATCGCCCCACACGGCGAGGAGGATCTCGTCGCGGGTGAAGACGCGTTCGGGATGCATTGCGAAGAACTTCAGCAGGGCGAATTCTCGGTAGGTGAGGTCGAGGCTGCGTCCGCCGAGCTCGGCGGTGAATGCGGTCTCGTCGATGCGCAGGTCGCCGGTGACGACGACCATCGGTTCGCCGTCGGCATTCCACGGGCCTTCACTCGATTCGCCCGCAACGCCTGCGCGGCCCGACGTGCCGTATCCGCTGCTCCGGGAGGTGCCGGCGGGGCCGCGACCGGTGCGAACCGGTCCCCAGCCCCCTGCGCTGCCCTTCGCCTTGAGGTGGCCTGATCCGGAATGCGTCCCGCCGGGGAACCCGTCGCCGGAATGGGCGGACGAGGTGGCGATGTGACGGTCACGGGCCACGCGCAGCCGTGCTTCCACCTCGGCAGGTCCGGCCGTGGTGAGGATGAGGTCGGAGACGTTCCATTTCGCCGAGGCCGTCGCCAGTCCGCCCTCGCCGAGGACGACGATGACGGGTGCGGTGATCCGCGCCTCGGCGAGGAGTTCGGAGATGCGCGGGGCGAGTGACAGGTCGAGGCAGGCATCGGCGATGACGACATCGACCTCGGCAGATTCCGACCGGCCGGGCAGGTCCTCGGCACCGCAGCGGTCGATCCGGTGGCCGAGGTACTGCAGGGATTCGGGAGCCAGAGGAGCGTCGAGTCTGGCCGTGGGGCAGATGTGCAGAATCCGCATGTGCTGCATCCACCTCCTCGGCGCCCGTCGTCTGAGGGAGATTATAGCGAGGCGATCGGGATGTCCTTCGTGCGGAACGAGACTGCGAGACGGTGGACGGCTCCGACGCGCAATCAAGGGTGGTTACCGCGAGTGTCTCGGGATAAGGCACGATAGTGCTGTGATCAGATGGATTCGAGTAGCCGTCGCCCTGGTGCTGGTGTTGGCCCTCAGCGCTTCCGTGTACTGGGGCTATACGCTGTTCCTGCTGGCGACCGGGCTCATCGTCTTCGGCGTCGCCTACGGTTGGCCGCGCCTGACGGACTCCCCGCAGCCGCGGGCGACCTCGATCATGCTCGCTCTCTTCGGAGTCGGCGGCCTCTTCGCCGCCTGGCAGGACTCCACGGCTCCCTACCTCGACTGGCTGCCTGTGCTCGCCGGCCTGGGCCTGCTGTGGACCTTCGTACAGAACCTCACCCGCGGAATCGGCGCCTCCTACGCGGTGGCGAACGTGTCCGCTCAGGTCTCCGGTCTCGTCATCGTGCTGTCGGCCAGCACTTGGGTCGCAGCGATCACGGTCCCCGGTGACAAGGAGGCCATCGTCATCGGCCTCGCCTCGCTCATCGTGGCGCAGTGCATGACCGCGCTGCCGTGGCCGGCGATCTACACCTCGCCCTTGGCCATCGCGATGTCCACGGCCGTGGCGGGGATTCTGACGGTGCTCGTGTTCGCACCCGCGATCTCCCTGGCCAGTTCGCTCAGCCTCGGTGTCGTCATGGGGCTGCTCGTCGCGGCGGTCGATCGGATGCTCGGGCTCGTCGCCTATGCGAAGTTCCAGGCCGCCAACCTGGAGGCCTCGCAGAACATCGAGGTGAAGAAGAACGTCGAGAAGGCCCGCAGCTTCGCCGTTCAGCTCGCCCTCGGTGCCGCTCCGATCGCACTCGGCGGAGTCGTCGTCTACGCACTCGAACGCGTCGCTTCCTGATCCGGGCTGAATGCACATCGCTTTGTCAGGAACTGTAGACTGAGAGTATGGAAAATCTTGTTGCTCTCGAAATCGTCTTCTCCAGCCTCGTCGGCATCGCCGCTCTCGGTGCCCTGGGTGTCGGAGTCAAGGTCGTCACATCGCTGTTCAAAGACAACCGCTGATCCCTTATGGTGATCGAACTCGATGACTCGGTCCATTCCGAGCTCGTCCCGCTGTCCTGGCTGATCGGGTCGTGGGAAGGCGTCGGCGTCGTCGGCTATGCGGACACTCCTGAGAAGCAGTTCGGCCAGCGCATCGACTTCGTCGCGCATGAGGGCACACCCTTCCTGCAGTACACTGCGCATGCCTGGCTGCTCAGCGAATCCGGGGAACTCGAGTCGACCCTGACTCTCGAAACCGGGATCTGGCAGCTCGTGCGTCAGCACGACGCCGGTGACGTCGGACCGGGCATGATGGTGCCGACCGAACCGCAGAGCTTCACCACCGCTGCCGCGGTCGAGACCCTGCGCACGAACGACGAAGCCTTCGAGATCGAAGCCGAGATCGTCCACCCGCACGGAGTCATGGAACTCTACGCCGGCACCGTCAAGGGCCCGCGCATCGATCTGGCCACCGACGTGGTGGCCCGGACCAAGACCGCGAAGGAGTACACCGCCTCGACGCGGATGTACGGGCTTGTCGGCGGCGAACTCATGTGGGCCTGGGATATGGCAGCCATGGGCCACGAACTCGCCTCCCACTCCTCTGCCAGATTGAAGAAGCTGTCTTAAGATGACTGATCCCGTGTCGCCGAATTCTGATTCCCACGATTCGCCGTCGCCGGAGAACACCGACACCCACACCGAGGCGGCTCGTCGCTCGTCGCTGGCGCGCGGACTGAGCTCGACCGCGGTGCTCGGGGCCGGCGACCTCGCCGAGACTCCCATCCACTACGGAGCCTCCCTGCGCGAGCAGCGCGTGCTTGAGGAGAAGGACGGTCTCGTCGACCTCGCCCACCTCCGCGTGCTGCGTCTGAGCGGACCCGACCGTCTGACCTGGCTGAACTCGATCACCACGCAGAAGATCGACACCCTGGCGCCCGGCGTGTCCACGGAAACACTCGTGCTCGACCCGAACGGCCGCATCGAGGGCTGGCTCAGGCTCGTCGACGACGGTGAAGCGCTGTGGGCGATCAGCGATCTCCATACCGATGAGACTCTGGACTTCCTGCGCAAGATGGTCTTCATGATGCGCGTCGAGATCGAGGATCTCAGCGACGACTATCAGTGCTTCGGCGCCATCACCTCTCTGCCCGAAGCCCTGCCCGTCACCCGGACCTGGTCCGATCCGTGGCCGCATATCGGTGCCGGTTCGGCCTCCTACGCGCAGATCGACATCGGTCAGGAAGTCGCCGCCACGAACCATCCCGGTCTCGAGACTCCGTTCGTCATCGGAATCGTCAAGCGCTCCGACCTGCAGGGACTGTCTGCGAAGAACTTCGACATGGTCGGCTTCGATGCCTGGGAGGCGCTGCGGATCGCCGCGTGGCGACCGGGCCGGAACGAAATCGACCATAAGGCCCTCGTCGGCGAACTCGACCTGCTGCGCACGGCCGTGCATCTGGCCAAGGGCTGCTACCGGGGACAGGAAGCGGTGGCACGCGTTCACAATCTGGGTCAGCCGCCCAGGCGATTGACCTTCGTTCATCTCGACGGGTCCGGGCACATCGCTCCGGATCCCGGCACCGAGGCGTTCGCCGAGGTCCGCGGGTCCGAACGATCCGTGGGCACTCTGACCTCGGTGACCGTGCACTGGGAGCTCGGACCGATCGGCCTGGCCGTGGTCAAACGGAACCTGGCACCCGAGGCGCAGCTGAGCTTCGAAATCGGTGACAGCGAACGCGTCATCGGCGCTCAGGAGACGATCGTCGTGCCGATGCGCGAGCACGAGCGCGTGCTTCCGGAGCGGAATAAGGACGTCGACGCCCGCAGCCAGAACCGCTGACTCGGGCGAGCATCGGTCACGGTTCGAATCGGCGATTCGAGGGTCGGTGCAGGGCAACGGATTTCGTACCCGATCGGGGCCGAATCGTCGGGTTCGTCTCCGCGCGGAGGGCGGTTATGCTCAGCCCTCGGACGGTAAGTGACAAAAACCGTCGATTGCCCCTATTCTTCCCCTTATGACAGCTTTGGAGATTGGCGGCGAAGCTCTGCCGCAGGAACGTAAGATCGTCACTGAGATTCCGGGACCGAAGTCCCGTGAGATCGAGGAACGTCGCAAGTCTGCCGTGGCGACCGGTGTCGGTTCGAGCCTGCCCGCCTATGTGGTGGCGGCCGGCGGCGGCATCCTCAAGGACGCCGACGGCAACCAGCTCATCGACCTCGGCTCCGGCATCGCCGTGACCACGGCCGGCAATTCGAACCCACGCGTGGTCGAGAACGCGAAGGCTCAGCTCGAGGCCTTCACCCACACCTGCTTCATGGTCAACCCGTACGAGAGCTACGTCGAGGTAGCAGAAGCTCTCAACCGGCTGACCCCCGGTGACCACGAGAAGCGCACCGTGCTGCTCAACTCCGGTGCCGAGGCCGTCGAGAACGCAGTGAAGATCGCTCGCGCCCACACCGGCCGCGACGCCGTCGTCGTCTTCGACCACGCCTACCACGGGCGCACCAACCTGACCATGGCGATGACCGCGAAGGCCGCCCCCTACAAGGCTGGCTTCGGTCCCTTCGCCGGTGAGGTCTACCGCGCACCTATGTCCTACCCGTTCCGCGACAACGATGCAGCCGGAACGAAGATCAGCGGTGAGGATGCGGCCAAGCGCGTCATCACGATGATCGAGAAGCAGATCGGCTCCGAGTACGTCGCCGCGATCGTCATCGAACCCATCCAGGGTGAGGGCGGCTTCATCGTCCCGGCCGAGGGCTTCCTGCCCACGCTCGTCGACTACGCCCGCGAAAAGGGCATCGTCTTCGTCGCCGACGAAGTGCAGGCCGGATTCGCCCGCACCGGCAAGATGTTTGCCTCCGAGTGGGAGGGCATCGTGCCCGACCTCATCACCACGGCCAAGGGCATCGCCGGCGGTCTGCCGCTGTCGGCTGTGACCGGTCGCGCGGACATCATGGACTCGGTCGGACCGGGCCGCCTCGGCGGAACCTACGGCGGCAACCCCACCGCCTGCGCCGCTGCCCTCGGTGCGATCGCCGCCTACGAAGAAGACGGACTGGCTGATCGGGCAGGACACATCGGTGAGATCATCGTCGACCGCCTGACGAAGCTGCAGTCGAAGTACCCCGAGGTCGGCGACATCCGCGGCCGCGGAGCCATGATCGCCGCCGAGTTCGTCGAGCACGACTCGATCGAGCCGAACGCGGATCTGGTCAAGAAGATCGCGGATTACTGTGCGAAAAACGGCGTCCTCGTGCTCACCACGGGAACCTTCAGCAACATCCTGCGCTTCCTGCCGCCGCTGACGATCTCCGACGAGCTCCTCCACGACGCCTTCGACGTCATCGAGGCCGGCCTCGCCGAACTCCTCGGCTAAAAACCTCCCAATTACCACCTGACGGCGGCCCAGCAACCTTGCGCGAGGTTGCTGGGCCGCCGTCAGGTAGTTCTGGAGGGTCTGTTCGACGGAACTGACAGATGTAGCACAATGGAGGCCATGACTTCAGAGTTCGACAGAGGGACCGGCGCCCCGGCCCGAGTATGGCGCTTCCTCCGGGGGCCGCGCTTCATCGATCTGCCGATCCGCCTGCTGGCCCTCATCATGGGCCTGACGATCCTCGTGCCCGGCTCCTTCGAGATCACGGAGCCCCGTTACTCGGCCCTGCTCATCCTCGCCTACGCGCTCATCGTCCTCGCTGCGTTCCTGCCGCTGAGCATCGTCATCGCGACGACCGGTCTGGGCATTGCGTTCTCCACGCTCTACCCGGACCTGGAGAACATGTTCCCCGAGGCGCTCATCCTCGCCACCGCAGTCCTGATCAGCCGCCGCCGTTGGATCGGCTTCGCGATCGGCACCATCGGGCTGGTGGTCTATCTCGGTGCATCGACCCGGCTCGGATCGTATGACGCCGGTTTCGAAGGACTCACCGACCTGGGCTACGGCTGGCTGACCTACTCGATCCTCGGTCTGTGCGCGTCCTTCGTCGAGGCCCGCATCCGCAGCGAGATCGAGCGTCGCGAACGCGCCGCCGTCGACCACCAGAAGTCGCTCGACGCCATGCGTGCCCGGTTCACCAGCGACATGCACGACACCATCTCGCACTCTCTGACCACCGAGTCCGCGATCATCCGCACCTTGGCGAAGGAAAGCGATTCGGAGACCGCGGACCGCCTCCTCGCCGAGCTGGCGCTGGTCAACGCGGAAGCCACCAAACGGCTCCGGCAGCTGGTGACGAGCCTGAGCCAGTGGGAGACCGAGAGCTGCACCGGGGACTCCGCGACCTCCCGGATCCGATTCCGCACCGAGGCGGAGCAGCTGACGACCGCGATCGAAGACGGGTGCGCGGCCGGTTCCGTTCCGCTGACCACCGAGCTCTCCCAGCTGCCGACATTCGCGACCGGCACGCTGTCGCACCATTTCCGAGCCGTCATGCTCGAGCTCGCCACGAACGTCATCCGCCACTCCGCCCCGGGCACACCCTCCACCCTCGCCGTCGAGATGCGAGGCGGCAGCGGGGACCGCGGCGAGCTGCTCTGCCGCAGCACGAACGAATCCCCGACCGCGCTGACCCAGGCACCTCGATCGCTGTCCCGCCGAGCCACGGCCGTTGGCGGCGTCTGCCAGGTGGGCGCAGATGATCGGAAGAGAACCGTCGTCGAGGTGGCCCTGCCGATCCGCTTCATCTCCCCCTCCGCGCAGGCTTCTTCGAACGCAGACATGATCGACGTCGTCGATGAGGACTTCGACACCAGCGCCGAGGTGCTCGGCGCGAGCCCGACTTCTGCTCCGATCGTCGGTTCCACCGGCCCCACCGGCTTCGTTGGCTCCGACGCCACCGGTTCAGATGTCGCAGGCGGAGAGACCGACCGCCGCGGCAATGGTCGCCGCACGAAGGGCGACCGAGACAAGGTCGACGCCTGATGGCCTCGGAATCCGCCGATCGCACCTCCGTCCTCGTCGTCGACGACGATTCATGGACGACTCGTGCAGTCACAGCGACACTCGATGAAGAGGGTTCCTTCCGCGTCCTCGACCCCGTCCACTCCGGGGAGGAGGCCATCGCGGCCTTCGACGCCGAACGTCCCGACCTCGTCCTCATGGACGTCAACATGCCGCCGGGAATGAGCGGCGTCGATGCGACGGCGGCGATCATGGACCTCGACCCCGAGGCCCGCGTCGTGCTGCTGACGACCGTGTCACCCGGGCCCGGAATCGCCCGTGGGCTCGAGGCAGGCGCACTCGCCGTTCTCAACAAAGCGGCCGGGGAGAGGGAACTCGTCTCGATCGTGCGGGCCGCTTCGGCGGGGGAGAGCCCCGAACTGCTCAGAGGGCTGGCCGAGGACATCGTCATCAGCGGCGATCACTTACCCGACGCCCCCGGAGAGGCGCCGCAGCTGACCGCCCGCGAGATGGATCTGCTCACCCTGCTCTGCCAGGGCCACGGCTACGAGGAGATCGCCGCGGCCCAATCGGTGGCCATGTCCACCGTGAAATCGCACGCACGCAACCTGCGCCTCAAACTGGGAGCGCGCAACCTCGCCCAGCTCGTGGTCCGTGCGCTTCAGTTCAAATTCTTCTCCCCGGAATGACCCTCGCCGCCGAGGCGGCCCCTCCCTCGCAACCTCGCCCTCGCCGAGGCGGCCCGCCCAGCCCTCGCGACCCTGCACCCACCGAGGCGGCCCATCCCACCGAAGCAGCCGGTCCTGCCTGAGCGGTCCTTCCCGGCCGCGGTCGGTCGTTGACTACAGTGGGAGGATGACCGACACCGCGAGCCTCAGACTGTCCCGCCTGATCCGGGACACGGAGGGGGTCCTCCTGCCGCTGACCGAGATGGCCGACGATGTCGTGGTCGCTCGAGTCGAATTCGGGTTCGATCTGCCGCAGGCTCCGATCAGTACGCCTGCCGCCGCGCACACTGCCTCGCTCGCCGAGGCGGCAGACCACGGCTCGCTGGGCGGAACCGTGGTCCTCATCACCGAAACGCTGCGCAGCCCTGCCGGGGTCGCTGCGGTGCTGACCGATTATGCGGGAGCCGCCGCCCTCGTCGTTCCGCCGGGAACGCACAGCCACCTCGGCGATAGGGTCCACCGGCAGGGGAGTGCGGACCGGGTCCCTGCCCTCCTCGAACGCTCACCCCATGTGACGTGGTCGGAGATCCTCGTGCATCTGCGGCAGCTCACCGAAGGCGCGACGAGCGCGCTGGCCTGGCCCGACGTCGACGACCTGAGCGCCCTGGCCGCCGTCATCGCCGAAACCACCGACGCTTCGATCACGATCGAAGACCCTGCCTCGCGTGTGCTCGCACATGCCAACCTCGGCGGCGAACTCGATGAGATCCGACGCGAGACGATCCTGTCCGGGGCCATCCCCGACTGGCGGATCGCCGAGCTCGAGGAATCCGGTTTTCTCGACATGGTCCGCCGGTCGACCGACGTCGTCGAACGCCCCGCCGAAGGCACCTCACCGGCTCGATCGGTCATCGCTCTGCGCAGCGAAGGCGAGCTCATCGGCACGATCTGGGCGGCGTACCCGGCCGAGGTCGACCCGGAACCGCTGCGCGAGGTGCTGCGCGACGCAGCCCGTGCGGCCCTGCCCGTGATGCTGCGGACCCTGCGCAGATCACCCTTCGAGAAGCGCATCCGCAGGGAGGCGCTCGGTGCGATCCTCGCCGGTTCGGCCGACCTCGGGCCGTCGGCGACCCTGTTGTCGCTGCCGTTCTCGGGCAGCTACTGCGTCCTCGCCTTCACCGAGGTGGCCCCCGAGCGAGAACCGGTCCTGCGGTTCCATCTGCGGGCCGCCTTCGCCGATGCCGTACTCGCGCACTTAAGCTCCGCAGGAGGCAGTTCCGTCCGGACCAGTCCGGCACACGCCGGCCAGACGAATATCGGCCAGGCAGGCAACGGCCTTGCACATATCGGTGCGGATCGAGCAGAGGCAGGGCAGGGGAGGCACCTTGCCGCTTTGGTGCAGATGAGCGAGCCGATGAACGCCGAACGGGTGCGCGATCACGTGATCGCTGTCCTGCGGAGGTCTCTGCCGACGGCGGAGACTCTGCGCTTCGGAGTGGGCACCCCGGTCGACAGGCTCGACGTCGTACACCGGTCATGGACCGAGGCCGCCTATATCGTCGACGCCGTGCGAAACAGCACCGAGGACGACCCCGGTTCCGACGACGGTGGCGTCGCGGACACGCAGACACCCAAGGGCTCGGACGCCCAGGGCGGCCCGGGTGCCCGCGGCCGGATCGTCGGCGCGACCATCCGCGACGTCTCTGCGAGGGTTGCCGGTCTGCAGGTCGCCGATGTGCTGCTGTCCGCCGATGAGCGGACGAGCAGCAGAGTGCTCGCTCCGGCCCAGGCGCTGGCCGCACACGACGGGAAGCACAACGGCAGCCTGCTCGACACGCTTCGCGTCTACTTCGCCACGGTCGGCAATTCGGCCGAGGCTTCCCGCCGCCTCCATGTGCACACGAATTCACTGCGGCACCGCCTCGGCCGCATCGAGGAGATCACCGGCCTCTCGACGGCGGAACCGGCCGAGCGCCTCTGGCTCGAACTCTCGGTGCTCGTTTACGACCGGTCGTGAGAAACCTACAACCTGCGTGTGCGAAGATTGGCGAAATATCGGCCGTTCTTCGAGGTCAGCCGTCCTAGAGTGACAACAGCTCTCGAACAAAGGACGTTATGCCCAGCCATCACCATGCGATCCCGAATCGTCGCGCCCGAGCCATCCGAGCGATCGCAGAGAACAGCGGGGCACGTGGTCGCCCCGCCGCCCCCGCGCTGACCGATGAGACTGCCGTGCTCGGCCTCATGGATCTCGACTGTGTCGACACCGCCTTCGAACGACTGACCTCGGCATTCGCATCGGATCGCGAGGTGCTCCACGCGGTGGCGTGCAAGGCCGTGCCGCTGCCGTCGCTGCTACGCCGCTTCGCCGCGGCGGGAGCCGGCTGCGAGGTCGCCAGCCCCGGCGAACTCGAACTCGCACTCTCGGCCGGGTTCGCCCCCGACCGCATCGTCTTCGACTCCCCGGCCAAGACCTGGGCCGAGCTGCGCAGGGCCGTCGACCTCGGCGTTTCGATCAATGTCGACAATTTCGACGAACTGACCCGTCTCGACACGATCCTGTCGGGACGGAACGACCTGGCCGCCTCGGCGAGGATCGGAATCCGCATCAATCCCCAGTCGGGCACGGGCGCGATCGGCGCGCTGAGCACCGCCACCGAAACCTCGAAGTTCGGTATCGGCCTCGCCGACCCGGGCGCCCGGGAGGCCGTCATCGAGGCCTGCCTTGCTCGTCCCTGGCTGGGGCAGATCCACGTCCACTCGGGATCGCAGGGCATCAGCCTCGACAAGGCCGCCGTCGGAATCCGCGCCGCCGTCGACCTCGCCGAGGAGATCAACTCCCGTGCCTCGACCCGCCGGATCACGCGCATCGACATCGGCGGAGGACTGTCGGTGAACTTCGACGGCGAGAACGTCACCCCCACTTTCGCTGACTACCGCGCGGTGCTCGACAAGCACGTGCCGGGCCTGTTCGACTTCGACATCGTCACCGAATTCGGCCGCGCCCTCCTCGCCAAGGCTGGCACCATCCTCACTCGCGTCGAATACGCGAAGACCACCGGCGGGCGTCGCATCGCGATGACCCAGGCCGGCGTCCAGGTCGCCACCCGCACCGCCTATGCCCCGAATGACTGGCCCCTGCGAATCCTGCCGTTCACCCCCGCCGGGAACCCCAAGACAGCCGAGGCGGCCGACACCGAGATCGTCCCGACCGACGTCGCCGGTCCCGCCTGCTTCTCCGGAGATCTCCTGGCCAGGAATCGGATGCTGCCGCGTCTCGAGGCCGGCGACCTCGTCGCCGTTCCCGAGACAGGTGCCTACTACTTCTCGAACCCGTTCTCCTACAACCTGCTCCCGCGTGTGCCCATCTTCGGATACCGCACCGCCCCGGACGGCGGCACGGAGTTCTTCCTCATCCGCCGCGTGCAGACGATCGCTGAAGTCCTCGCCGAGGCGGGGGAGCCCGAACTGCGCCCGCTGAGTTCGGACGACCGTGACTCCGCTGCCGAACCGATCGCGCGCGTGGGCTGACGTTGAGAACTCGCAAGGCGGCTGATTCCGAGCCGCCTGTGGCATCTGCACAGTGACCGGCAAGCAGATTTGTGTGTTGTTGCGCCGTTTTTGACTCACTTCGAACGTAGAGTGATGAAGAACACATCTGCTCTGACCCGGGGGAACACCCCGATTCGCCCGGGTCGGAGCGGCACAAGTGAATCACCGAAAGAGAAGAAAGACAAAGATGTTCACTTCACACTCTCTGCGCAGAGGCTGGCAACGATGCCTGGCCGGCGTCGCAGCACTCGCCCTTGCCGGATCGATGGCCACATCTCCGGCACAGGCCGCCGCCTCGGAGGCTCCGTCCTCAGACAACGTGCTGCGGATCGCCACCGACGGGTTCATCGACTCCTTCAACCCGTTCACCTCCTTCTACCTCGTGCCGACGAACACCTTCCGGTACATGTACGAGAACCTCGTGGCCAACGACGCCAAGGACGGCTCGGTCACCGAGGGACTCGCCACCGAATGGAACACGGACTCGGAAGGCAAAGTCTGGACGTACACGATCCGCCCGGACATGAAGTGGTCCGATGGTGAACCGCTGACCGCGAAAGATGTCGCCTGGACCTACAACCAGATGATGAAGAAGGAAGAGATGGCGGTGGCCAACGGCAGCCTCGTCGAGAACTTCGACAAGGTCGAGGTCCCCGACGACGGCACCGTCAAGATCACCCTGAAGAAACCGCAGGCGAACAACCCCGGCCAGGAGATCCCCGTCGTCCCCGAGCACGTGTGGTCGAAGATCGACAAACCCGGCGAGTTCAAGAACGACAAGAAATCCGTCGGTTCAGGACCCTTCCAGCTCGAGAGCTACGAAGCGAACAAGTCGATCACGCTCAAGGCGAACCCGAACTTCTGGCGCGGCAAGCCGAAGCTCGATGAGATCCAGTACCGCTACTACACGAACTCCGACGCCCAGGTGCAGGCGATCCGCTCCGGCGAAGTCGACTTCATCACCGGGCTCAGCCCCGATCAGTTCACGGCGCTGGAGAACGCGGACAACGTCGAACTCAATGACGGCAATGGTCGCCGGTTCAACGGTATCTCCATCAATTCGGGCATCGCCGATGCGAAAGGGAAGGAATTCGGCACCGGCCACGAGGCATTGAAGGACAAGAAGGTCCGCCAGGCCATCCGGGCCGGCATCGACACCGAGACCCTGCGCAAACAGGTCATGCAGGACTACGCGCAGCCGGCCACGAGCTTCATTCCTGCCGTCTACCCGGACTGGGCGCTCAAGTCCGACAACTCCGTCATCAGCGGATTCGACGTCGACCGTGCGAAGAAGCTCCTCGACGACGCCGGCTGGAAGGAAGGATCCGGCGGCATCCGCGAGAAGGACGGCGAGAAGCTGCAGCTGCGCTTCCTCACCGATGCCGATGCGCCGATCGAGCAGAGCACCGCGAAGTTCCTGAAACCGTGGATGAAGGACATCGGCATCGACCTGAAGAACGAGTCCTCCGATGTCGACACGGTGTCCGAACGCACCACCAAGGGCGACTACGACATGTACTTCTCCGGCTGGTCGATCAACCCTGATCCGGACTACCAGCTGAGCATCAACACCTGCGGCCAGCGCCCCGATGCCGAAGGCAACGGCGGAACCAGCCAGGACGGCTGGTGCAACAAGGAATTCGACAAGCTCTACCAGGCACAGCACGTCGAGCTCGATCAGGCCAAGCGACAGGAGCTCGTGCAGAAGGCTCTGGCCATCCACTACGAGGAAGTGCCCTCGGTCACGCTGTGGTATCCGAACCAGCTCGAGGCCTACCGCTCCGACCGGTTCGACAACTTCACCAAACAGCCCAGCGACGGCGGTGCCATCGCCAACCAGGTCGGCTACTGGGGATACTCCTCGGTCGAACCAGTCAGTGAAGAGGAAGCCGCCGGCAGCGGAATGGGCGTCGGCGGGTGGATCGGAATCGCGGCCGCAGCCATCGTCGTCTTCGGCGGAGGCGGATGGCTGCTCAGCCGTCGCAAGAAGTCCGACGACCGCGAATAACGCCCACGTCCGCAGTCCGGGTGCCGCATCACCCGCACGACCAGCGACACCTGCGGCACCCGGGCCCACCGGCCTGTCCCCACCATCTGGAGCACCACAGTGAGCACACCCACCCACGATCCCCATTCCGCCGAGGCGAATCCTGCGCACCCTGCCCCTGCGGATATGGATGAACCACCGGCAGGCGGATCATTCACCCGCTATCTCCTGCGCAAGCTCGGCGGGGCAGCGACTTCGATGATCCTCGTCATCGTGCTCGGCTTCTTCGCCTTCCGCATGCTGCCCGGCGACCCGGTGCTCAAGATCGCCAAGGAACGGCCGATGAGTCCGGCGCAGATCGCCGAGCTGCGAAGCCAGTACGGGCTCGACAAACCCGTCATCGTCCAGTTCTGGGACTATCTCGTGGGCATCGTCACCGGTGACCTGGGCGAGTCCTACGTCTACCGCAAGTCTGTGTCCGCGCTCATCGGCGAATACCTCGGCCCGACCCTGCTGCTCACTGCCACCGCGGCGGTCATCGCCATCGCCCTGGGCCTGTGGCTCGGGCAGATCTCGGCCTGGCGACGCAATTCCCTGTTCGACAAGCTCGCTTCCTCGACCTCGCTGATCTTCTGGTCGGTACCGACGTTCTGGCTCGGTCTCATCCTGCTCATGATCTTCGGCGGCACCCTGCAGTGGCTGCCCACCGGAGGCATGATCACCCCCGGCCTCGACCCGTGGTCACCGGCCGGGATGATCGACGTCGTCGAACACCTCATCCTGCCCGTCGTCTCGCTCGTCGCCGTCGTCTACGCACAGTTCCTCATGGTCATGCGCGCCTCCCTCCTCGAGGAGATGAATGAGGACTACCTCACCACGGCCCGCGCCAAGGGGCTCACCGAGGATGAGGTCCGCCGCCGTCACGCCGTGCCCAATGCGCTGCTGCCGACCGTCACGGTCGTCTTCCTCCATATCGGCGGGCTCATCGCCGGTGCGGTCACCGTCGAAGCCGTGTTCTCGTGGCCGGGGCTGGGCAAGCTCACCTTCGAAGCCATCCGCGGACCCGACCTGCCGCTGCTGCAAGGCACCTTCGTCGTGTTCTCGGCGATCATCATCGTGATGAACCTCGCCGCCGATATCGTCTACCGATTCCTCGATCCCCGCGTCAGGAGGGCCTGATGAGCGCTGACACCCCCGCCGAGGCGGCCCCCGGCCACTCAGCGAACGAACCGGATCCGCATGGGTCGGAATCCCGGGCATCAAGCCCCGCCGTCGACGGCGCGAAGCTCGTGCGCGAACGCCGGCTGAGGAATGCGAAGAAGAACTGGGCGCTCTTCCGCTCCGATGTGCCGGCGCTCATCGGCGCAATCGTGCTCCTCTTCTTCATCGTCATCGCGATCGCAGCCCCGCTCATTGCGCCGGTGTCGATGCTGGACGTCACGAAGCAGCTCGACGTTCCCCGCTACGCCCCGCCGAGCCTCGACCACCCCCTGGGCACCGACGACTTGGGACGAGAGCTGTGGGTGCGCATCCTCTGGGGAGCCCGCGTCTCGATCCTCGTCGGTGTCGCCGCGACCGTCATGTCGATGGTCATCGGCACCATCATGGGCCTGGCCGCCGGTCACTTCACGGGACTGTTCGGCGGGATCATCATGCGCATCGTCGACTTCTTCATCGTGCTGCCCTCCCTGCTGCTCGCGATCGTGCTGTCCTCCGTGTTGGAGCGCGGAGTCTTCACGATCGTCGTCGCCATCGGACTGACCTCGTGGGCGTCGACGGCGCGGATCGTGCGATCGCAGACCTTGAGCGTCGAATCCCGGCTCTACATCGAACGGGCGCGCATCCTCGGTGCCGGTCATTCCCATATCCTGTTCCGTCACCTGCTGCCGGCGGTGATGCCGCTCGTGCTTGCGAACACGACCCTGACCGTCGGTGGGGCGATCATCGCCGAATCGACGCTGTCGTTCCTCGGCCTCGGCGATACGTCGAAGGAATCGTGGGGCACGATCCTGAAGAACTCGATGGACGTCTCCGCGGCGACCTCCGGCTACTGGTGGTACGTGCTCACCCCGGGTATCGCAATCCTGCTGGTCGTGCTCGCGTTCACGATGGTCGGACGCGCATTCGAGGCCATCATCAACCCCGCCCTGAGGAGCCGCTGATGACCGACCTTCAGTTCGAGAACGTCTCGATCACCTACCGATCCTCATCCGACCGCGGGGACGTCGTCGCCGTCAAGGACATCAGCCTCGACCTGCCCGCCGGTGCCACCCTGGGCATTGCGGGGGAGTCCGGATCGGGGAAGTCGACGCTGATCATGTCGGCTCTGCGTCTGCTGCCGAAGTCCGCTCGCCTTGACGGTCGGGTCCTCCTCGGCGGGCAGGACATCCGGGAGCTGAGCTTCGGCCAGATCCGTGCCGTCCGCTGGGCGCAGGCCTCGATCGTCTTCCAAGGTGCCCTGCACTCGCTCAACCCCGTCCGCGAAGTCGGGAGTCAGATCATCGAAGCCCTCGAACACCATTCGAAGGGCACATGGACGACTCCGCAGAAGCGCCGCGACCGGATGTTCGAACTCCTCTCCGAGGTCAATCTCGAAGCCGCGAAGTCGAGTGCGTATCCGCACGAGCTCTCCGGCGGGCAGAAGCAACGGATCATGATCGCCATGGCGCTCGCCTGCGACCCCGACATCATCATCGCCGATGAGCCGACCACCGCTCTCGACGTCATCGTGCAGCAGCAGATCCTCACCGGCCTGGCCCGCCTCGTCGCCGAACGCGGGATCTCGCTGCTGATGATCAGCCACGACCTCGCCGTGCTCTCGGCCGTCTGCGCGGACCTCGCGATCATGCGCCACGGCCGCCTCATCGAATACGGACCCAGCGACACGGTGTGTCTGTCTCCCCAGGAGGACTACACGAAGCAGCTCGCCGGTGCGTTCCCGCAGATCGGGGACCCCGAATCCCGGCTGAATCCCCGGACGACCAAACCCGCCGAGGTGGCCCGGGCCGAACCGTTCACCATGACGGATGAGGTGGTGCTCGCGGCGAAGGATCTCAGCGTCTCCTTCGACACCCGGCGGGGTCGCGAACGAGCGGTGCGCGGGGTGGATCTGCGCCTTCGGAAGGCGGAGATCCTCGCCGTCGTCGGCCAGTCCGGTTCGGGGAAGACGACTCTGGCACGCTCTCTGCTCGGACTGCAGGAAGTGGAATCGGGTTCGCAGCTGTCGTTTGCCGGCAAGCCGCTGCCGCGGCAGGCGAAGGAGCTGCGGACGTTCCGGCGGCAGGTGCAGATGATTCTGCAGGACCCGGCAGGGTCGCTCAACCCCAAGCGAAGCGTGTACGAAGCCGTGGTCGAAGGCCTGCGTGTGCAGGGGATCAAAGACCGCGAGTACGAGCGGGTCGTCGGTGCCCTCGAAGCCGCCGAGCTCACGCCGGCCGAGGACTATCTCGAGTCGATCCCACAGGAACTCTCGGGCGGACAACGGCAGCGCGTCGTCATCGCCGGTGCACTTGCTCTCGACCCTCAGGTGCTCATCGCCGATGAACCCGTCGCGTCATTGGATGCGTCCGTGCGCGGAGAGATCCTGTCGCTGTTCCTCGCGCTGAAGAAGAACCTCGGAATGAGTGCGCTCATCATCACCCACGACCTCGGGCTGGCGTGGAACATCGCGGATACGGTGGCCGTGATGAAAAGAGGCGAGATCGTCGAATACGGTGAGGTCGACAGGGTGCTGTCCGACCCGCAGCACGAATACACGCAGGAGCTGCTCGCCGCGGTTCCGCGGTGGGGAAGTCAGAGTCTGGTGAGGAATGAGTAGAACGGACAGCGTCGGGAGCGAACGAGCGGGCGCACCGGCGGGAGGCACCGGGGGCGAACGAGCGGGCGCTCCGAGCCCGTATCTCGATTCGGCACCCCTGAAGCCCGGCGATACCGTTCGGCTGATCGCGCCGTCGGGACCCACCGACGAGGAATCGCTGCAGCGCGCAATCGCTCAGCTCGAATCCTGGGGACTCGACGTCGTGCCAGGCGACAACGTCCGCAGCCGACATCCGCGGGTGAAGTACCTGGCCGGCACGGACGCCGAACGCCGCTCCGACCTCGTCGAAGCCTGGTGCGATCCGGGCACGGATGCGGTCATCGCGCTGCGCGGAGGATATGGGGCCATGCGGCTGCTCGACGGCATCGACTTCGAGGTCATGCGCCGGCACATGATGCGCCGGGACGGCCGCCCCAAGCTGCTCACCGGGTCCTCGGACATCACCGCACTGCACCAGGCATGGGAGAACCACCTCGGCGTGGCGAGCCTGTTCTGCCCGATGGTCGGCAACGACCCGTTCAAGAACTCGGCCGTCGTCCCGGACGAGGTGGCCTCTTGGCTGTTCCGGCCCTGGAGCGGCCGCGAGCTCGGCTTCCCCGCAGAGAAGCCCGCGGAGGAGCGCGCTGCGAATCGCCCGCTCAGCCGGGCTCAGACGCTCGTTCCGGGGAGAGCGAAGGGTCGCCTCGGAGGGGGAAATCTCAGTCTCATCGCCGCTGGGATGGGCAGTCCCGAGCTCATCGATGTGCGGGAACGGCGTGAGCGGCGCGGTCCGAGCATCCTCATGCTCGAGGACGTCGACGAGGAACTGTATCGGCTCGACAATCTCATGGTGCAGCTGGTCCGCGGCGGGTGGTTCGCCTCGGCGGATGCGGTGGTGCTCGGGTCGTGGGAGGACTGCGCTCCCGTCCACGAGGTGGAGGCGCTGATGATCGACTACCTCGGCGGACTGGGAATTCCGATCGTGTCGGAGATGGGATTCGGCCACGACCCCGATGCGCCGAGTGTTCCGCTCGGCGTCGATGTCACCCTCGACGCGGAGCCGGGGGAGCGGCCGCGGCTGTGGGTGGATCGCGCGGGCGGGCAGACATGATGGGACCGACGACGTGTAGGCGGCCGCACCCGACGGGGCCTTGAACGCTTCGGAGCGAGCAGGCATGAACGAAACGAGACTGACAGGAACGATGATGAGCGAATTGAAATTCGATGGATTGCCCGGAGTGCGCTTCAGCGCTCTGGCCTTCGACGTCGACAGTGGGGAACGGGTGTTCGCCTACAATGAGAACGACGAACTCGACACCGCCAGCATGGGCAAGGTCTTCCTGCTCCACACAGCTTTGCAGATGTATAAGGACGGCAATCTCGACCTGGAGGAGCGCCTGCATCGGCGGCCGTCGGAGCGAGTCGACGAATCCGGGATCTGGTACCTCATGGAGCAGGACGATCTGAGCATCTTCGACGTCGCTCTGCTCATCGGCGCGTTCAGCGACAACTTCGCCACGAATGTGCTCATCCGCAGGGTCGGTCTGGCGAATGTCGCGGACCAGGTGGAGAAGCTCGGATACCGGAACTCGGGTCTGCACGACTTTCTGCGCTGGCCGCGCCCGGCCAAGGCGCCGCGGACCCTGTCGACGGGAACGGCCGCGGAGATCAGTGGATTCATGGCCCGACATGCCAAGGACGAGTTCTGGGACGAGTCGACGAATGAGGTCTTCCGGCGCTGGTTAGGAGCCGGCGCGGACACCTCGATGGTCGCCTCGGCGTTCGATCTCGATCCGCTCGCGCATTACAACTATCAGCGCGACGTGTGGGTGTGGAACAAGACCGGCACGAACGGGACGATCAGGGCCGACGCGGGGATCGTGATGACGCGGACACGTCGAGTCGCCTATGCGGTGTTCGCGAACTGGGAGCCGGGCACCGACCGCGTCGTCGACGTCATGCCGGTCATGCGCGAAGCCGGCGACGCGATCTACCGGTTCCTCTGAGTCCGATCGCGATGGCGAGCGCAACCATGATGGATGCAACCATGATGGACCTGGCCGCGGCCGACCGCGAATCGGCGCGGAGAGCCGTGGGGTAGTCTGGTGGGTGATGTCCGATACGATCTACCTCACAGGCGAAGCGAAGGCCCCGTCGAACAACCCGATCACCAGCCAGTTCGGCCTGTTCTACGTGGCGTTCGAGATCGCGCCGGACACCCACCGAATCCTCGATGTGGACTGCACGGCGACGTTGGCTCTGACCCGAAACTTCATTCGGAGCCTGTTCGTCGATGCCGACATCACGGACCCTGGTCGACTGATAGAGCGCATCCAGCGCCGCTACCACGGATCCTCGCAGAAGGCGCTGATCACGGCAGTGAACAACGCCGCGAAGAAGTACCGCGAGGTTGCCGCTCAGCAGTAAGTCCGCCCATCCCGATTGCCCGGGCCCTCACCGGACCGGATCCGATCGACAACTGCACATTGCTCCATCCCGCACGGCATCGGCGGTGCCGCCAGCGTTGCCGCTGTCGGGATGGACGAATTCAATGAGGAAGTGTCGTTTGTGATTACGGACGGTTATCTATTCATCAGCCTGTTACTGGCGATCTCCGCAGCGCTCGTCGTTGCGGACCGGAGCGGGCGTTTCAAACTCTTCAAGTACGTGCCCGGCTTCGTCATCCTCTACATCGTGGCCGCGCTGCTCAACACCATCGGCGTCTTCGACCACGACGGCGGGGACATCACCGCCGTCGGGGACACCCTGCGCGAGGTGCTGCTGCCCGCGATGATCCTGCTCATGCTGTTCAAGTGCGATGTCCGGCAGATCATCAAGCTCGGGCCGAAGCTGCTGCTCACCTTCGCCGTGACCGCGGCGAGCATCATCGCAGGCTTCATCGTCAGCTACCTCATCCTGCACTCCAGTCTCGACCCCGAAGCATGGAAGGCACTCGGCGCGCTCAACGCCTCCTGGACGGGCGGTTCGGCGAACATGGTCGCGGTGCAGGAGGTTGTCCAGGCGCCCAAGAACGTATTCGGCTACGTCCTCATCGTCGACACGGTGCTCTACTCCTTCTGGCTGCTGCTAGTCTTTTCCTCCGTCACCGTGTCCGACAAGTTCGACAAGTGGACGAAGGCCGATATGTCGAAGCTCGACTTCACCGACCGAGTCGCCGCCGAGGAGGAGAAGCCGATGACGCTGTCGTCGATCTTCGGCCTCATCGGATTCGCACTTCTGGCCTCCGCCCTGGCGATCCGCCTCGGCGAACTGCTGCCCGAGGTCGGAGCGGTCATCGACGGCACAGCGTGGACGATCCTCATCGTCAGCATCCTCGGCCTCGCCGTCGGAGCGACTCGATTCGGCAAGACCGCCGGATCCAATGAGCTGGCGACGATTCTGCTCTACCTCATCATCGGCATCATCGCCTCCGGCTCGGACTTCACGTCCCTGGCCGAAGCGCCGCTCTACCTGGTGGCAGGCATCATCGTTCTGATCGTCCACATCGCCATCATGCTCATCTACGCGAAACTCACCCGCACCGAACTCTTCAGCATCGCCGTGGCCAGCACCGCGAACATCGGCGGAATCGCCTCGGCACCGGTCGTCGCGGGTGCCTTCAACCGGCAGCTCGTCCCCGTCGGCGTGCTGTTCGCGCTGATGGGCACGTTCCTGGGCACGTTCCTCGGCCTCTGGTCGGCCCAGATCCTGTCCGGGCTGGCATGATGAGCAGACCATCCCAACCTTGCCGAGGCGGCCGACCTCCTCATTCCACCTCTGACCGCACCCGCCCGACCGGAAGGAACCGACCATGACCACACCAGACACGGCATCCGCAGCCTCCCCCGAATCCGCGGCCACTGCATCCGCCCCCGCCGTCGACGTCTTCGACGGACACAATGACCTCGCCTGGTACCTGCGCGAGGAACGCGACTACAGCGTGGAGGGGCTCAACGATCCGAGCATCTCGCCGTTCACCACGATGGACCAGCTGGCGGCCGGCCACGTGGCGGCACAGTACTGGTCCGTCTACGTCCATTCCTCGATCACCGGAGCGGACGCGATCAAGGCCACGTGGGAGCAGATCGACGCGGTCCAGCGCTTCGTCACCGCCTACCCGGAACGACTCGCCTTCGCCCGCACCGCCGCCGAGGTCCGCGCCGCCCGCAATGCCGGCAAGGTCGCCTCGCTCATGGGCGTCGAGGGAGGTCAGCAGATCGACGAGTCCATGGCCGTGCTGCGGTCATACGCGCGTGCAGGTGCGCGCTACATGACTCTGACCTGGTCGACCACCCATTCCTGGGCCGACTCGGCCACCGACGAACCGGTTCACGGGGGCTTGAGCGACTTCGGCCGTGAGGTCGTGGCGGAGATGAACCGGATCGGCATGATCCTCGACCTCTCCCACGTCGCGCCGTCGGTCATGCACCAGTCGCTGGACCAGAGCACACTGCCCGTGCTCTTCACCCACTCGTGCGCGTACGGGCTCAACCCCCACCCGCGCAATATCCCCGACGAGGTCCTCGACCGTGTGCCCGGCAACGGGGGAGTGGCGATGATGACCTTCGTGCCCTCGTTCGTCTCGAACGCCCGCCGCGAATGGGTCGACGCCGGAGAACAGGGAATCGCCCCCGAGGTGACCGTGTCCCAGGTCGCCGACCACTGCGATTACGTACGCGAACGGATCGGCATCGACCACATCGGCCTCGGGGGCGACATCTGCGGAGTCGATGAGCTGCCGACCGGACTCGGAGATGCGGGCCAATACCCGAACCTGTTCGCCGAGCTCGCTTCGCGCGGCTGGTCGCCGGACGATCTGCGCAAGCTCGGCTTCGACAATGCAATGCGCGTCCTCGACGCACACGAGGATGCGTACACGGCGTTCCTCGGCTCCGCCGACGACGCACCGTCTGCGGCCGACGTTCCGGCCGCCTCGGCGGGCAACCACGGCGTCACCGGCAGCGCCGCGTCCGCGGGCAGCGATCCGGCCGCCTCGGCGGGGGTGGAATCATGACGCGGTTGCTCGTCATCGTCAACGACGTGGAGTCCCAGCCGGGGCTGCTGACACGGTGGATGATCAGCGAAAACGTCGAATTCGATCTGCGCATCGGCGGGGTCTCGACTCTGCCGGGGCCGGCCGAGCTCGATGCCTATGACGGACTCGTCATGCTCGGCGGCGTGTACATGCCCGATGAGACTGATCGTGCCCCGTGGCTGGCCGATGAGGCCGAACTCGTCCGCCATGCCCTGGACACGGACCTTCCGCAGTTCGGGATCTGCCTCGGCGGGCAGCTCATCGCCCAGGTCGTCGGGGGTGATGTGCGCGCTCAGACCGGTGCGCCGGAGAAGGGATACACGCGCATCGACACCACCGCCGAGGCGGCCGCGGACCCGGTGTTCTCAACGATCCGACCGCGGACGTCGTTCGTCGAAAGCCACGTGGACCGCATCGTCGCTCTCCCCGAGGAGGCGACCCTGCTGGCCACGAGCGAGGCATGTGATTTCCAGGCGTTCCGAGTGGGCCGGGCTTGGGGGACGCAGTTCCATCCGGAGTCGACGCGGGCGAACATCGAGCGCTGGGACGCGGCGAAACTGCAGACATTGGGGTTCGATAAAGATACCCTGTTGGAAGAAGCGATGGAGCTCGGGCCGGAGAGCGAACGTGATTCGAAGGCCCTGTTCTCGGCGTTTCTCACTGTGGTTCGGAACTGAAGCTTGTGTGTGAGGTTCGTGTCTGAGGCATACTAGGCGAGGCTCTGACCACAGTCAGGGTTGCCAGGTATGCGGCACAGCAGCCGCATTGGACACGGAGGAATCGTGAGCGACAAAGAACCCACGACGACAATCGACCCCGGTGACGGACACCAGCCGGAGACCCTCAAGCGGGTCATGGGTCCGAAGCTGCTGCTTCTCTTCATCGTCGGTGACATCCTCGGAACCGGCGTCTATGCACTGACCGGCAAAGTGGCAGGGCAGGTCGGCGGTGCCGGTTGGGCGCCGGTGATCCTCGCCTTCCTCATCGCGCTGATCACCGCATTCTCCTATATGGAGCTCGTGACGAAGTACCCGCAGGCCGCGGGTGCTGCGCTGTACACGCACAAGGCGTTCGGGGTCCACTTTGTGACGTTCCTCGTGGCCTTCGCCGTGCTCAGCTCCGGAATCACCTCGGCGTCGACGGCGTCGAACGTCTTCGCCGCGAACCTCGTGGCCGGCTTCGGCTGGGACGTATCCGGCACAGGGGTGATGTGGATCGCGCTGGCGTTCCTCACCCTCATCGCGCTCATCAACCTCCGCGGAGTCGGCGAGAGTGTGTGGTTCAACGTCGTCCTCACCCTCATCGAACTGAGCGGTCTGCTGCTGGTCATCGTCGTCGGATTCTTCGCGCTCGGTTCGGGCGATGCCGACTTCTCCCGTGTGATGATCTTCGAGACCGAAGGGGACAAGAGCGTCTTCCTTGCGGTCACCGGTGCCACTGCGCTCGCCTTCTTCTCCATGGTCGGGTTCGAGGATTCGGTCAACATGGTCGAAGAGACGAAGGACCCGCGCGTGTTCCCGAAGATCATGCTCTCGGGCCTGACGATCACCGGCATCATCTACGTCCTCGTCTCCCTCGTCACCGTCGCGGCTGTGCCCATCGGTGTTCTCACCGAGAGCGAGACGCCGCTGCTCGAGGTCGTCCGCGAAGGCGCCCCGGGCCTGCCGATCGATACGATCTTCCCGTTCATGACGATGTTCGCGGTCGCGAACTCGGCGCTGATCAACATGCTCATGGCCAGCCGTCTGCTGTACGGAATGGCCAAGCAGAACGTGCTCCCGCCCGTGTTCGCGAAGGTCATGGCCGGCCGCCGGTCGCCGTGGGTGTCGATCATCTTCACGACCCTGATCGCCTTCGCGCTCATCTTCTTCGTGACCACGATCCTGCCCGAGACGGTGACTGCGTCCCTCGGAGGCACCACCTCGCTGCTGCTGTTGGCCGTGTTCGCGGTCGTCAACGTCGCCGTGCTCATCCTGCGCAAGGACAAGTCCGGCAACGCCGAACACTTCAAGGCTCCGACGATCCTGCCGTGGATCGGCGTCATCACCTGCGTGTTCCTCGTCGGCCCATGGGCCCGTCTCGATGAGCTCATCCAGTACCAGATCGCAGCGGCGCTCGTCGGCATCGGCGTCGTCCTGTGGGCCGTGACCTGGTTCTGGAATCGTTCAACGAAGGGCACGAGCACCCGGTTCCGCAATCCCGAAGAGCTGACGTGAGCCCATTCCCTCGCCGAGGCGGGGCGCCGTCCCGCGGGGGCGCTTCCTCACCGATTCGGTCCGCCGACGAGTGCGGTCGGCCTCACCCCGAGGCGGCCCGGCGGTCCCACTCGGACGTGCACCGACGCAGCGGTGCGCTTCGGACCGCCCGCCGACCTATGTCGGTATCACTCGATATGCTGGGACGGTGGGTTCCGGACCTGCGCACTCGGATCCAAAACAGCTCAATCCAACGAAGGTGAAGAATGACAGTACTCGTCGGTTACGTCAACAATCCCGCCGGACACGCTGCTCTCGATGCCGGCATCGCGCAGGCGAAGAAGGACGGCAAGGAACTCGTCGTCGTCAACGCATCACGGTCGGCGCAGCGCAGCGACTCCTACCGCCTCGGCGAGGGGGAGCTCAAATCGGTCAATAACTATCTGAGCAGGGCGGACGTCGAGTTCCGCGTGCTGACTCTGGGCAGCGAATACGACCCGGCCGAACAGATCCTCGACACCGCCGCCGAGGTGGGAGCCAAGCTGATCGTGCTCGGAACCCGGAAGCGCACCCCGGTCGGCAAGTTCCTCCTCGGGTCGACCATCCAGAAAGTCATCCTCGACGCCGAAGCTCCGGTGCTGTGCGTCAAAGCCGCGCACTGATGGTCTGACATGAGTGGCGTGGCCGCGTGCTGTCGGCGCGACGGCCGTGGCCTCGCACTGAGTGCGCGGTGGCAGTGGACGTGGCCCGTTGGAAACGGGTCACGCCGCGAACGCCTGACGCCTGTGCTTCTTTCGCCTTGGCGCGCGTGAGGACCCGCTCGCGGATAGGCTCGCTTCGCTATTGTGAGTCGGCTTTCTGCCTGCCTCAGCGGAGTCGTTCCATAACGAGATCGGCGTTGACATGCGCGCCAGCCATCACGCCGCTGGCGGTGCTGGCAACGACCATCGCCGATACGTCTGCGCTGTTGCCGACCGCCCAGACACCGGGCACATCGGTCTGCCCCGCCATCTGCGTGGGAATATAGGTGCCCATCCCGCTCGGGTGCGCAACGACCTCACCGCCGAGCTGGGAGAACAGTTCAGCGTTTGCCCGCCCATACGCACCGACGGTGAGCGCATCGAAGCTCAGCGTGCTCGCTTCGTCCGCGGATTCGCCTGCCGCCAGCGAAACGACGGTTCCGGACTGGGTGCGGGCCACCTCGGTGACGGTGGAGTCGATGTACTCGATACCGAGCGTTTCGAGCATTGTCTCCTGCTCGGAATCAGGAGCCGGAGCGTTGTGGCGGATGAAGCTGATTCGGTCGCTGAGCTGGGAGAACAGCATCGCCTGGTGGTATGACATGGCCGTCGTGCCGATGACTCCGATGCGCTGTCCGCGCACTTCGTACCCGTGGCAGTAGGGGCAGTGCAGGACGGTGTCGCCCCAGCCCTCGGACAGCCCCGGGATGTCCGGAAGTTCGTCGCTCAGACCTGTGGCGATGATGATGCGGCGGGCGCTGATTTCGACCCCCGCCGAGGTGGTCAGTTCGAATCGATGCCGCCGGGCCTCCTCGGTGCGGTTGGGTTCCGATTCGATTGTGCGCGCTTGTTGGACTGTCGCGTCGATGAAGGTGACGCCGTATTCCTCGGCCTCGGCGCGGCCCTTTGCAATGAGGTCCTGGGGTCTGATGCCTTCGTGGCCGAGAACGTTGTGCGCGTGCGCGCTCGCGGAATTGCGCAGCTGACCCGCGTCTATGACGACGACGGAACGCAGCGACCGCGCTAAGGCGATCGAGGCCGCGAGGCCACCCGTGCCACCGCCGATGACGGCGACATCGAAGGCGTTCTGCGCGGATTCAGGGTTCGAGGCAGGGGCGGACGCTTGTGAGTTGTTGGGTGTGGTCGGGGTGGTCATGATTCTCCTTGGCGTGGACGGGTGTTTGGAGCGCGGATGATGCTGTCCTGGCTGGTTGGTGCTGGACTGGACCGATCCCCGCCGGTGGGTTTGGAACCTGGTATTGGTGAGTTCGGATCTCGGTTCTGTCGAGTTCGGAGCTCGGTGTTCGTGAGTTCGGAGCCTGGTGTTCGTAAGTTCGGAGCCCGGTTTCGGCGTGCTCGGGATTCGGTGTCATTTCGAGTATGCTTCCTGTACGCGCGAAAGTGCAAACGCATTTGCAGAAACAGCAAACTGTGTCATGCTGAGTGCATGGGAGAGCCAAAGAAATCAGGTAAGCGGGCGACTCGCGGCGCGACGGACGAGCGGGGAACTCATGCGGCGGGCCGAATGTCGGAAATCCTCGCCGATGGGCCTGCTCCGGTCGAGGCGCAGGAAGCCATCCGGCAGTCGCTGGCCGGCGTCGGCGTGCGGCTGCGGGGGCTGCGGCAGGAGCAGAGCCGCACTCTCGACGAGGTGGCCGAGCTGGCCGGAATGTCGACGAGTACGCTGTCGCGCCTGGAGTCCGGAAAGCGCAAGCCGAGCCTGGAGCTGCTGCTGCCGCTTGCCGGGGTCTATGGACTTCCACTCGATGAGCTGGTGGGGACTCCGCCGATCGGGGACCCGCGCATTCATATCTCGCCGCAGAAGTTCCACGATCAGACCATCTTGCCTCTCAGCCGTGGAGCGATCGGAGTGCAGGCGTTCAAGCACATCGTCGATGGTCGGCAGACCCCGAAGCTCGGCGCGCTGAAGGCCCATCCGGGATTCGAATGGGTATATGTGATCCGTGGTCGACTCACTCTCATCCTCGGCGATCGGACGATGATCCTCAGCGCGGGTGAGGCTGCCGAGTTCGATACTCGAACTCCCCACTGGTTCGGTGGAGCCGACGATGACGGCGTCGAGTATCTCAGTCTCTTCGGTCCCGAGGGCCAGCGCGTTCATATGAAGAGCTGAAGGCCATCGCCGCTGCTTTCGCGTCAGTGGCGGGCCGTAGTGTGGCCTCCATCGACCGACCTGCCTGACGCTGGGCGGGCAGTCTTCCCGGAGTCGGGGTTTCGTTCCACGGTCGAGCTCCTGCGCGGGGTCGAGGCTCCGTTCCCCCGGGGGTGAGCCGCCGGTCCGTGTTGGCTGTCTTCCCTTGGCTGAGTCGATTGCCTGCCGTGAGCTGTTCTTCTTGACCGGACTGCCGCACGGCAACCGTGGAAGCAAGGCGGTGACCATTATAAATGGAAACAACTAGTACAGATTGGAAAAGATCTCAATCAAATAGTACAAAACTATGGTGTTTGTTCTAATGGTGAATTAGAATAGAGCCAAGCCGAACCCATCAACGATGATGAACGGACACAGAGAAAATGGCTCTCATCCCCGACCGAAGGCACGACGAACACAACAGTTCCGAGGCAGGAAAGACCTCGCAAGCACTACCGCCACCGTCCCCGTCAGGTTCCCCGCCGGTCAGCTCTCCACCGACCGGCTCTTTGTCGTCTGGCTCCCCGTCGACCGGCGCGACCTCAGCTGCTTCCTCTGCCCTGTCGGCCCCATCTGCCAAGGGCAAATCCGCCGAGCCCACCTATCGGGAGCTGCTCGCCGAGGCGGGGCTTGACCTCACCGGCCATCCCCTCGCCGATAGGTTCGACGGGATTGCCGACAATCTGGCCGATGAGGAGGTGGCAGCCGATCAGGAGGCGGTTGAGCACGAAGCCCGCGACGAACACGGCGAAGACTCCGAAGATCGCGGCGATGCAGACGCTATTGGGGCCGACGCAGAAGTTTCTCCCCTGGCGGGCGGCGATGTCCGCACAGGTGCAGGGCTCTGGACGAGCAGGACGACGATGCCGGAGACCGAAGAAGAAGTTCAGGCATGCATCAAAGAGATCGAAGCACGCCAAAGCGCGTGGATGAACGCCAAGCGCGAAGAGCGAGAGGCCCAGCGAGCCGCAGAGCGCGAAGAATATCTGCGGAACAATCCGCAGGCCCGCGAAGAGGCCGAAGAGCTCGAACGCGAATCAGCAGAGTGGAATGCGCGCGTAAAGCAGTACGAAGAGAGGAAGAAGGCGAATGAAGAAGCCGAACGCATCGCCGAGGCAGAACGCACTGAGCGACATAAGGCGCTGGCCGAAAGCTTTGACTCGGATTCCGATGCCCACCCACTGCTCAACGAGTACCGCTGGTCGGATCTCAAGCATATTGCCCCGGAGGTCACAGGCAGCATCGAGAGCCTGAAGCATCTGCTCAATGAGCTCAACGATTTCGCTCGTCCGATGGGGCCCGATGACGCGGTGACACTTCTCGACGGACTTGAGGCCTTGAACCGTCTGCATGAGTCGCTTTCGATCGTGACACTGTCAGTTTTCGACCGTGTTGGTACGCCCCGTGACTATGGTGCGAAGACGACGAAGGCGCTCGTCCAACATCGACTCAACGTGTCGGGTCAGGAAGCCTGCCGCAGAACTCAGCTTGCCGAGTGCCTGGGGAGGCGGACCAGCATCAGCGGAGAGTCGATCGAAGCGAAATTCCCCATCCTGGCTGCTGCTTTGCGCGAAGGAACTCTGTCGTCGAATCAGGCGTCGACCATTTCCAAATGTCTGAACAGTCTGCCGCCGAACGTGTCGGAATACGACAAGATCGAGGCCGAGCGCCTGCTCGTCGAGAAAGCTCCGACCGTCCGCGTCTGCGATATCCACACGCTGTTTCAGGAGATCTTGGGGTGGATCGATCCCGACGGCCAGGAGCCGAAGGAAGCAGCTGATCGGGACGACTTCAACGTCAATCTGCGCCAAATGAAAGACGGTACTTGGACTCTCAAAGGATGTCTCGACGAGGAGACAGGAGGAATCCTCAACGGACTGCTGACCTCACGGATCAAAACCGATTCTCAGTCGGACGAGAACAGCTGTGCGAACGCAGCCGGCATCGGTGCAGCCCCAGCAGACGGCGTTCACACAGAAATTGATGCTCGTCCAAGTTCCGGAAACGACAGTGACAACGAGAACGAATTCGACCAGGAAGTCGTGGCCGCCTATACGGAAGTTCTGCGCGGCGACCGGTCGGACTGTCTCGACCCCTCGCTCGACTTCACTCAGCCCCAAGTTGGTGCAAATGGGGAGATCCCACAGGGAGCCGGCGTGAAACAGGACGGAACCCTAATGGCCATGGCCTCTGAACAGCCGAGTGTCCGCCGCCGCATCTACGAGCGCTTCTCCAGCGTCATCGGCAGCATCGAGATGAACCGCATCAAGGCCGGAGCAGCCTACGCGCTGGTCGTCACAGCCAAAGCCGAAGACCTGGCGAACCAGACCGGCAAAGCCGTTACCGGAGCAGAAGCGCCGTTCCCGATCGATTCCGCTGCTCTGGAAGGACTCAATGGTTCGCTCTTCTTCCATCTCATGAGTGAGAAAACGAAAACGATGGCGCTGGCGACTGAACGACGCTTGGCTACTGAGAAGCAGCTGGCGATCCTCGCCGGCCGCGACCGGGGATGTACATTCCCCGGATGCGATACTCCTCCTGGATGGTGCGAAGCGCACCACATCGTCCCCTGGGCGGAAAACGGAAAGACCGACGTCAACAATCTCACCCTGGCCTGTTCAGCGCATCACCACCTGCTTGATTGCACTGATTGGGACTGCAGAATGCTCGTCGACGGCCGCCCCGCGTGGGTGCCGCCGGCGACCATCGACCCAGGGCAGGAACCGGTGCTCCACGCGCGGTTCATCGCACGCGAGATCGGGGAGACACTTTTCGGCTGATCGCCGGCCAGCGGCCGGCCACCGGCCCAGCCGCAGCTGAACTTCATTGCGCAACACAGTGCGCCTCACACGAAGTGCATCACACGAACAGCACGGAATGTTCCGTTTGCACATGCTGTTGCCTCGGTATGAAGCTTTCGATCCTCGACCTCGTCCCTGTCCGCACAGGACAGACTACAGCAGACTCCTTCGCCGCCTCGAAGCAGATCATCGATACTGCCGACAAGCTCGGATTCACCCGCTATTGGGTGGCCGAGCACCACAACATGCCCTCGATCGCCTCGACGATGCCTGGGCCGGAGCTCATGCACCTCGGCCAGGGAACGCAGCAGATCCGCCTGGGTTCCGGGGGAGTCATGCTTCCCAACCACGCGCCGCTGGCAGTCGCCGAACTCTTCGCCCTCCTGTCGGCGGTCTATGGCGACCGCATCGATCTGGGAATCGGGCGCGCGCCGGGGACGGACCCGATCACCTCGGCAGCGATGCGGGGCCACCTCGGGGAGGGACGGATGGTCGACCGCGAAGGACGTGCCATTGATCCCGTTGAACAGTTCCCCCAGCACGTGATCGACACTCTCAGTCTCATGCGGCCTGAAGGGATGCGAGTTCCGCTCCACGGCGGGCGCGAACACGTGCTCAAAGCGACTCCCGCCGCGGCACCGGGAACGCAGCCCTTGCCTTGGCTGCTCGGATCATCCGGGTACTCGGCGCGGCTGGCGGCTGAACTCGGTATGCCCTATGTCTTTGCCAACCACTTCGCGTCCGGTGCCACCACCGGAATGAAGATCTACCGTGACAACTTCTCGCCGGGCGCCTACGGAGACAAACCGCAGACCTTCGTCACGGCCAACGTTGTCGTCGCCCCCACCGAGGAGCAGGCACAGCTGCGCTCGGAACCCTTCATGCTGCAGATGGCCCGAATGCGCACCGGCGGGCCGATGGAGAAACTGCACTTGGCCGGTGATGACGTCCGGTCGGTGATGACCGACCAAGAGCGAATGGTCGGGGAAGAGCTCTCCGGCAACTGGATCATCGGTGACCCCAAATCCGCCGCCGCTCAGCTCGAAGGGCTAGCCGAACGGTTCGACGTCGACGAGATCATGATCCAGCCGATCGCCGGCTCCATGGAAGGCGAGGACGTGCGCGAAGACCCGGGCCGGATCCAGACGATCGAGCTGCTTGCCGCCGAGTTCCTTGATGGAGCCAACGGCTGACTCGAGCTGTTTCGAAGTCTCAGCTCAGCATCGATTCGAGCAAGTGGGCTTCAATCCACGACCAGTCCGCGTTATCCTGTCACAGTGTCATGAATGCTGACAGTCGTGTGACAGCCAGTAGAATCGACACCGTGCAGAACCTCGTTGCTTGCGTGGTCACTCCTTTCGGAGTTGGCGAGCGGGAATCGAAATCTGTACGCCGAATGCGCTTGCGCACCTTCGGAGACTTCCCCCGCGCGGGCCTGCGGCCCGCAGACCGAAAGAGAAATAATGCGTACCAAAATTGCTGTTTCGGCAGCACTTGGGGTCGGACTGGTTTTCGGCGCCGGTGCTCCCGCACTGTCGAGCAATCTGTCCTCGACCGACGCCGCAAAGACGTCCGGCATCTCAGCTGATGTCGTTCCCGGCCAAGAACTCGAACGAATCACCGACGGCAAGATCGAAAAGGGCGAGAATGCCTACGTCGATGTCACGGTAGCGACGCTGTGGACCGACCCGAAGGCACCGCGCAAGGTCGATAAGCCTGGGCTCCAGCACCCCGTCGACCTCGAGAAGTGGAACAAGAACCTCGAATCCACCGAAGTGCGCCGCGGACTGACTGGCAAGACCGAGACTCAGGCGACCTACGGTTCGGAAGTCTCCGTCCTCGACATCAAGGGCAGCTGGGCCAAGGTCGCAGTGACCGACCAGCGGACCCCGAAGAACCAGAAGGGCTACCCGGGCTGGATGCCGAAGAAGCAGCTTGTTGAGAACGATCGCTTCGAAAAGCTCCGCGAGGACCAGCCCCGCGCAGTGGTCACGAAGCCCAAGAGTGAACTCGAAGGCATCGAATTCACCAAGGACACCGGTGCTGACGTCAGCTTCAACGTCGACCTTCCGCTCATCGCACAGGACGTCGACGACGTCCGCGTGGCACTCCCCGGTGGCGGCGCCGCCTGGATCGACATTGACGATGTGGATGTCTACGATGTCGGCGACAAACCCGAGAAGCCCAGCGGCAAAGACCTCGTGAAGACCGCAAAGCAGTTCGAAGGCCTGCGTTATCTGTGGGCCGGAGTCTCCGCCTACGGGTTCGACTGCTCCGGATTCACCTACTCGATCTTCAAGGCACACGGCATCGACCTGCCCCGCGACTCGGGCGAACAGGCGAAGGTCGGCAAGGCAGTTTCCTCGTCGAACCTCAAGTCCGGTGACCTGTTGTTCTTCTCGACCAGCTCGGGAACGGTCCACCACGTCGGCATGTACGTCGGCGACGGTAAGATGATCCACTCGCCGAACGCGTCGAAGGACGTCTACGTCACCGACTGGAAGAAGTGGGATACCGGAAACGAATTCTCCGGAGCCCGCCGAATCCTCTGACCTGGATCAAGTCGGAACGACGACCAGCTGACGCACTGATGGCCGGTGCCCCGAAGAGGGCCCGGCCATCAGTGATTTCAGAAGGTTATCGCCGAGGCTCGCTCGCCGAGGCGACCGCCGGGAAGCCCTTTCCACCGAGGCGACCGACGATCAGTGCCGCGAACTCTGAGTCGACTTCAGGAAGATGGCTCGAGCCAGATCATCGCGACGTTCGATGACCAGCCGACGTAGGGCCGCGGGCGCCTCGACGTTGGCCGCCAACCAAGCGTCGGTCTTCTCGACCACGGCATCCTCGTCGACGGACCACCGGGGATAGAGACCGAGCACCAGACGCCGGGCGATCTCAATCGAATTGTCCATCCAGAACCCGAGCAGACCATCGAAGTACTCATCGACATACTCCTCGATGAGCGGCATCGCACTCGGCGCGATGAACCCGGCGATGATCGCCGACAGCACATCGTTGCTCAGCGCACCCGCCTCGCGGATCGCCTCCCACGCACGGATCTTGACGATCGGCAGGGGCAGTGCGGCACTGGCCGTCTCGGCGTGAAGCCGACCCGACGAGCTGGGATCCGAATGGTTCTCCCGCGCGATATCGGTCTGATCCGCCCACCCGAGGCATACGAGCGCCGTCAGCGCATTCCACCTCAGTGCATGATCGTTGATGAGGCCGCGGAACGGCAGCGTCGCAGTCGAATGATCGGCACCTCGACCCGCACGGGCACCACCGGAAGCCTCTGCCGAGTGCCCAGCTGAACCAGAGTGCCGTGTCGAATCACCCTTGCTCGATTGACCAGGAGCGCCGGCATACATCCGGTCGATCTCCTCGCCGACCGGCACTGCCAGGATCTGACTGGCGAACCCGCGCCCCATAGCCACCGCGGAACTGCCGGCCGCGCACCGCGCCGTCCGCGAGGTCAGTGCCAACACCAGATTGGCCAGATGCAGCTGCGCATCCGATCCGGCCTTCGCGGCAGCCAGCGCATCCAACGCCGCTCCCAACAGCCCCATGATCGCGGCATCGAAATTCCGGTCCGCCACCCACTGATCGATGCAGGTCAGAGCGGTCTGACTGAGCCCCGCCATGATCCCGGCATGGCTCTCCTTGCCCAAGCTTCGCGCATAAGCGGTGAGGTACTTCTGCACCGGCATGAGCCCATCGCGCACCGCGTTGTCCAACGCCGACCACACCAGAGCTCGCGATAGCGGATCCGCAATTCGGGACGCCGAGGTGACCGCCGCCTCTATCGACTCCGGGTCGAGGCGCACCCGCGCATAGTCCAGATCGTTGAAATTGAGCAGAGTGATCACGCCGGCATTCCGACCGATGAGCTGCTCGACATCGGTTGACTCGGTCGAGAACTCGAACCGGAAGGAATCGAGGGGGACGATCTCTCGTCCCGACCGTCCGAGTGTGGCGATCTCGATCGTATGCGGGCGCAGAAGGGCCGTGCCCTCTGCCGAATCGGCCTGAGTGATCGTGGCACCCGTGATCTTCTCCGAGCCGGACCGTCGCCGAGGCGGCTCAACACTGTCGCTCACCCCGGACCCGGACTCGTGCGCGGCTCCGGTCGCACCGTCCGCGCTGTCGTCGACAGCATCCGGGCTACGCAGCCTCGCGCCCGAGCTCGAGGTGACGAGTCTCCCGCGTCCTCCGCTCTGCGCGGCGACGCTCGAACCCTCCGAAGCCCCAGCTGATCCCGCCGCGGCCCCAGACGACCCATCCGAGGTGGTCAACTGCAGCGACAGCTCCGAGACTCCGGAGGTGCCCAGCCATGCGGCCGCCCAGTTCGCGATGTCCCGGTCGGGAGCCGCCTCGGCGAGGCATTCGAGGAAGTCCGCGAGCTCGGTGTTCCCATACTCGAACCGTCTGAAGTACAGCCGCGAACCGGCGAAGAACGCCTCCCGACCGACGAACGCGACGAGCTGCTTGAGCACGGACGCGCCCTTGGCATAGGTGATGCCGTCGAAGTTGAGCTTCGCGGCCTCGACATCGGGGATGTCGGCGACGATCGGGTGCGTCGTCGGATACAGATCCTGAGTGTACGCCCACGCCTTGCGACGCAGCGCGAACGTCACCCAGCCATCGGTGAACCGCGTCGCCTCGGCCAGCGCGAGCCCGCCCATGAAATCGGCGAAGGACTCCTTGAGCCACAGGTCGTCCCACCACTTCATCGTGACGAGGTCGCCGAACCACATATGCGCCATCTCGTGGAGGATGACATTGGCGCGTGACTCGTAGTTCGCGTCTGTGACCTTGTCGCGGAAGATCAGGTTGTCCGTGAACGTGACCAGACCGGGGTTCTCCATCGCTCCGAGGTTGTACTCGGGAACGAAGATCTGATCGTACTTGCCCCACGGGTAGGGGTAGTCGAACTCGGAGGTGAAGAAGTCGAGACCGGACTTCGTCACGCCGAAGATATCGTCCGCATCGAGATGATCGACGAGGCTCGCTCGCGTCCATGCGCCCAGCTGCACGGTCTGCCCGGTGCGCGGGTCCGTCCATTCATCAGTCGCCCCCTCATAGGGGCCCGCGGTGATGCAGGTGATGTAGCTCGACTGCTTGAGCGTCGGTTCGAAATAGTGGGTGACCGCGCCCGCCGATTCGGATTCCGCCGACGTCGCGACATCGGATCCGATCGCCGAGGCAGCCCCTGCCGAACCGTTCACCGGCTCCGTCCTCGCCTCGGCCCGGTTCGACAGGACCTGGAAGTGCGCGGGCGCGGTGACCGTGAAGATGAACTCAGCTTTGAGGTCGGGCTGGTCGAAATTGGCGAATACGCGTCTGGCATCGGTGGGTTCGTACTGCGTATAGAGGTAGGTCTTGCCATCGGCCGGATCCGTGAATCGGTGCAGCCCCTCACCCGAGGTGGAATAGCGCGCCTGCGCCTCGATCGTCAGCGAATTGCGGCCAGCGCGGACGGGGAACGTGACGCGGGCTCCGTCGAACACCTCAGCGGGGGAGAGGCTCTCGCCGTTGATCAGTACGGATGACACGGAGTCGGCGATCAGGTCGATGAATGTCGAATCGACGAAGCGGGCGGAGAAGTCGACGACGGTGCGAGAAAGATAGGTGTCGGCATCGGTTTCGGCGTTGCTGATGTCGATATGGACTGAATAGGAATCGACCTCGAGCAGCTGTGTTCGACTCTGCGCTTCGCTTCGGGTGAGATTCGTTGTCATTCAATAGCCTCCTCGGCGGACAGACTTTAGCATGCCACATTTCCGGTATTCTGAGTACAGCACCAGCGAACGGCAGAGGGGACTGATGGCGGAGACTCGGATCAGCGAACTGCCTCGGCGGGGGTTCCATGTCGTCGCCCACCGTCTGCGCTTGGGACTCAAACGTGTGTGGGTGAACTCCGGCCAGCTGATCCAGATCCCCATCGCCGCGACCGCCGCCTACGCTTTCTGCGTCTACGTCCTCGATCACCCCTATCCGTTCCTCGCCGCGGTCGCCTCTGCCGTCGGCATCGGCCCCGTCGTGGACCGTCGCCTGCGCCGGGCACTGGAAATCGGCATCGGCGCGACTTTCGGGGTGCTCGTGGGCGAGATACTCGTCAACCTCTATGGCTCCGGCATCTGGCAGCTCGCCCTGACCCTGATCATCGGCCTGGTCATCGGCACGATCCTCAATTCCGGCGGCATCTTCATCACGCAGATCGCCGTCCAATCCGTCTATGTCGTCGTGGTCCCGGCCAGCGCCACCACCATGCCGTTCCCGCGCACTCTCGACGCTCTGACCGGTTCCGTCTGCGCGATTCTTCTGGCCCTGCTGATCCCGCGCGACGCCCGAAAAGTTCCGAGGCGTCTGGCCGCGGACATGCTTCAGGAAGTCGACATCGTCCTCAGGATGATGAAACGGGCCCTGCGCGAGGCCGATGAGACGATGGCCGGCCGAGCTCTCGAACGTGCCCGCGAGACCCAGGACATCATCGACTCCTGGGGCTCATCGCTGCGGATCTCCCGCGAAGCTGCGAAGATCAATGCGCGCGCCCGCCGACATGCCGCCGAGGTCACCCGACTGTCCCGCGCCCACACTTTCTCCGATCGAGCGATGCGGACCATGCGGGTCATCGCCCGCCGTGTCGTGGGCATCACCGAGCTCGGCGTCGGCAAACCCGTCATCGCCGATTACGTCGGATCCTTGGCCGATGGTGCGAAGAAGCTCGAGATCGCCCTGCGCCGCGGTACCGATCGGTCCCTCGCCGAGGCGGCCCTGTCCGAGGCAGCGGGCACGTTGGATCCGCGGGCGAAACCCGATTGGGACATCCACGACGAGTCGATGGTTCTGCTCCTGCGGACAGTCGCCGTCGACTTGCTGCAGGCCGCGGGTCTGACGCGTGCGGAAGCCCAATCGCGACTCCCGCCGCTGGCCGAGGACGCCGATGGCGACGGCGGTCCCGTCGTCGAATAGCTATAGAACCGGCAGCGAGGGCAGTCAGCTGCTTTCGACGACGAAGACGGCATTTGTGCCCGGCGCCAGAGCCGTGAAGCGATGGGGCTGATCTCCCGGATGGGTGAGGTAGTCGCCGACTCCCAGGTCGTAGGACTTCCCGAGCACCTCGATGCGTGCGGCACCGCGGCCGAGGATGACATGTTCGATCGTGCCCTGAGGGTGCGGCTGTGACTCTCGCGGCTCTCCCGGTTCGGCCTGGATGAAGTAGACGTCGCGTCGGGCGTTCGTCGGCGACGGTGAGAGCAGAGTCGCCACATAGTTCGCCGTCGTCGACGGCAGGCTCGGCATATCGCCGACATGCTGCAGCGCCACCTCGTGCGGGGGCGGGTCGAGCAGCCGGGCGAGAGGGATGTCGAGTGCAGCGGCCAGAGCCCACATCGTCTCGAGGCTCGGATTGCCGCTTCCGGTCTCGAGCCCGGACATCGTCGACTTGCCGATCCCGGCCCGCCTGGCGACCTCGGACAAAGAGAGCCCGGCGCGCAGCCGTTCGCGTTTCAGCGCCGCAGCGATCTGCTGACTCGGCGAGAGTGTGGAACTGGGAGCAGGGTCGGAATCGCCTTTCGAGTCGTTCAGCGAATCATCGTTGCTTCGAGAAGTCATGAGTTCACTATAGCGACAAGACCGTTCGGGTTGACGAACGATCGTCGAGAGTGCACTGTATGGAACATGGGTTCATTATTTCGCACGGCTGAGCGAAAGCCTCGAGTCGAACGGGTTCTCCCCGGCTCGACCTATCGCGCGGTGGCCATCGTCACCATCACGATCATCGCCGTCGCACTGTCGTACGGGGCGATCTCCGCAGTCTCCGGCTTCGCCTGGTGGCAGACTCTGCTGCTGGCGATGTTCGCCCTGGGCGGCGCCGCAGAATTCACCTTCGTCGGCGTCATCGCCGCCGGCGGAGCCCCGATCCTCGCGGTGCTCGCGGGCCTCCTCGTGAACTCCCGCAACTTCGCCTTCGGCGTTGCAGTCGGCCCCTTCTTCCCGCAGGACTGGCGAGCCCTCATCGCCTCCCACTGGATCAACGACGAATCCACCGCGATCTCGCGCACCGGGCACAACCCCCGCGCGAAGTGGCATGCGTTCCTGCTCATGGGAGCCGCGATCGCCATCATGTGGCCCGGCGGTGCAATGGTCGGACAGTGGCTGGGCAATGTCATCAACGCGGACCTTCTCGGGCTCGATGCTGCCTTCCCGATCATCCTCTTCTGCCTCATCCGCGGGGATCTGAAGAACCGAGTCACACTCTCGCTGACCGTCATCGGCATCCTCATCGCCGTGGGGCTGACCCCGCTGCTGCCGCTCGGGCTGGGAGCAGTGACCTCGCTGTCCGTGTTCGTCTTCGTCGCCGCAGGTTGGGCAGTGCGCTCATTCATTCGTCGTCGCAGCGCCGGAAGCGGAGGTGTCGATCAGTTCGGTGACGACCCGCCACGCACTGACAACTCTGTCGCCACAGATCATTCGCACTACACAACTCGAGGGGAGGGGCACCGATGAGCGCCGTCAGCTTCCTCATCGCTCTGGCCGGGCTGAGTATCGGCACCTATCTCATGCGCTTCGCGGGGTGAAAGTGGGGGCGGCCATCGCCACGAAGGGACGTCGACGCACCCCGGCGACCGCCTCGGTGGGGGCCGATCCTTCCGCGGCCGGGGAATCATCCGAGCCCAGGGACGCCTCCGGAACCGGTGGATCATCCGGGCCCGTCGACTCTTCCGAGCCAAGCAAGTCATCCGAATCCGTCGAAACATCCGAATCGGCCGACTCGACCGAACGCGTGACGATGTGGATGGACCGAGCCACGGTCGTGCTCATCGGTGCAGTCTTCGCGACGACCGCGGTCTTCGACGGAAAGGACATCGCCGATCCGGCCCGCCTCATCGGCGTCGGCGCCGGAGTTCTCGCCGCGATTCTGCGCGTGCCGATGCTGCTGGCCGTGGTCATCGGCATGGCCGTGTGCGCACTCATCCGCACGACCGGAATCCTCTGAACTCGCGGCTGCCTGAACCCACTGTGAAAGCCGTGGGATGCGGGTGGGCAATTGCCGTGGATCTCCGGGCCGGAACTGCCCCGAAAGCCCGAGATTGCTAGGCTGGAACCATGGAATACATCGCGGGTTTTCAGCGTCTCGTCTTTCTTGCTCTGACGGTGGCCGCATTCGTCGTCCAGCTCTGGGCGTTCATCGACTGCCTCCGCTTCAAGGACGAGAACTACCGCGCCGTTGACAAGCAGAGCAAGAAGTTCTGGGTCATCCTCCTCGGCGTCGGACTTGCGCTCGCCCTCATCGCGCTGCCGCCTATGGGCATGAGCATGATCTTCCTCAACATCATCGCCCTCGTCGCCGGCATCGTCTACCTCACCGATGTGCGCCCGAAGGTCCGTGCCGTCGACCCGCGCTACCGCAACCGCTGACGCCGCGCACAGGCTGATCACACTCACCGAATGAGCACAGACCTCAACCTGCCGGGCCCCGAATCCGGCTTCATCGCCACGTTCGGAACCGGCGACCCGCACACTCTCTTCGGCCACGGTTTCGCCGGCGCGATCCGTGACACGCGCCCCTTCGGCACCGGCATCACCGGAACCCGCCACTTCCTCCACCTGCCTGGCCACGGCGGTCGACCCTCACCAGGCCCTGGATGGACCTACCCGCAGATCGCCGAGGTGCTCGCCGATGCCGTGAGCACCACCTCGGCGAGCCGAGCGCTGGGCGTCTCGATGTCCGCCGGAGGACTCCTCCACCTGCTGAGCATCGCCCACCCCGTGACCCGCGGTCTCGACAAGGTCGCCCTCGTCCTCCCCGCCTCCTTCACCGGATTCCCCGCCGAGGTGGCCGCCGCCAACCGCTCCTACCTGGAGCGACTGCGCCGCCTCGTCGCCGATGAGGACATCGACGGCATCGTCGAACTCATGCTCTCGCGCGAACCGGCGGAGGTGGCCCAGATGCTTCCCGCGCGAGCCTGGACGAAGGCGAAGGCCGAGAACCTCGTCCGCACGGACATGTCCGACGGGCTCGGGCTCGCCCTCGAAATCGCCGTCGCGGACAGCGACGCAGCCGCCGAGAACCTGCGCTCCTTCGCGGGTGAGGTTCTCGTCCTCACTCACGAAGATGACCCGGCGCACCCGGTCACCATCGCCGAGGATATCCACCAAGCGATTCCGACCTCCCGCCTCGAGGTGCTGCCCGCCGGATCGATTCTGTGGCGCGGACGACACGAAGTGCGGCGCATCCTCGGCGAGTTTTTCGATTAGGTGCTGGCTTCGGCGGGGCACCGGCTTCGATCAGGCACTGGCTTCGATCAGGCCCTGGCTTCGGCTGGTCACCCGGCAGAGGTCGTTGGCTAGACTGTCTCCGTGCGCATCTCTGTCCTCTCCCTCCACACCTCGCCCGTCGCCCAACCCGGCCAGGGCGACGCCGGAGGAATGAACGTCTACGTCGACCAATCCGTGCGCGCACTTGCCGCGGCTGGGCACCGCGTCGACGTGTTCACCGCCGATCCCGGCGGGCTCGACGGGGCGGGAGGCCTCGACGGTGCAGGCGGAGTTGAGGACACCGGCGACTCGGGCTCGAGGCTCGAGATCACCGAATGCATCACCCTCCACCACCTGCCGGTCGGTGCCACGACGAAGGATGAACTCGCCGACGCGATCGACGAACTCGCCGAGCTGCTCACTGCCCAACCCGACTTCCGCGCAGCCGATCTCATCTGGACCCACTATTGGATATCCGCCGAGGTGGCCCTCCGTGCTCGTGACATCGCCGTCGGCATCTGCACCGAGTCCGCTTCCGCGGTCGGCGAAGACCGACCACCGCGGACGCCGACCGCGGTGAGCATGCACACGATCGGGGCCGTGAAGAACCGTGATTCGGACACCAGCCACGAACGTCCCCAGCGGCTCGAAGCCGAGGAGCGCATCGCCGCGCAGGCCGACCTGCTCGTCGCCGCCACCCCTGCCGAACGCCGCGATCTCGTGACCGAGCTCCACGCCGATCCCGACTCGGTCGTCGTCGCCCGGCCGGGTGTCGACCATGCGCTCTACGCACCGGACTCACAGTCGGAGGCGCGAGACCGTCTGGGATTCGCCGCGAACGAGGCGATCGTCCTCTACGTCGGGCGCATGCAGTTCATCAAAGGAACGGATGTCGCTGTCGATGCCCTGGCCGAACTGCGAGAACGCAACCCGCACCTGGCATCCCGGACTCGCGGAATCCTCCTCGGCGCCGCCTCGGGGACAGGCGTCGAACCAGGAGGGGGAGCGGTTCGACCGTCCTCGGCCTTCCTGCAGGAGCTGACCGCGGCGATTGTGAACGAACCCAGCGTGGAGATCCGCCCGCCCGTGCCCTCCCACATCCTCGTCGACTTCTACCGGGCCGCGGATGTGCTCATCGTTCCCTCCCGCAGCGAATCCTTCGGGCTCGTGGCTGCCGAAGCGGCCGCATCAGGCCTGCCGGTGATCGCCTCGGCGGTGGGAGGACTCCCGGAGATCGTCGAACACGGACATTCGGGGCTGCTCATCGCCGATCACAACCCGCACCACTGGGCGACGGCTATCGAAACCCTGCTCATCGACACGGAGCTGCGGGCTGAACTCGCCGGCCATGCCGTCGACCGTGCCGAGCGCTTCGACTGGGGTAAGACCGTCGCGGCCGTCCTCGACGCTCTGCCCGCGACCTCCGACGCTGAGTCACGGCCGACGGAGCCGCTCGGAGCATGCTGAACGACTAGAGTCGGCGGTGAGCACGAGAGCCGAGCGAAAGGCGTGAGACCATGAGCACCGACACCGAGGCGATCCTGGCCGGAGTGCGCACCTGGGCCGAAGTCAACGACGTTCCCGTGGATTCGATCGAGGACGAGGAGATCGTCGTCACCCTGCCGGGGGAGAAGAAGCTCAAGACGAACGTGGCGATCAGCGTCTTCGCTCGCACCGCTCACCTGCAGGCTTTCGTCATCCGCCACCCTGACGAGAACTCGGCCGAGTTCAATCGGTGGCTGCTGCAGAAGAACCTCAAACCGGGGCCGGTGGCGTTTGCGATCGACAGCCTCGGCGATGTGTATCTGCGGGCGAGCGTGCCCCGTGAACACCTGCTCGATGAACTCGACGGACTGCTCGGGGCGATGCTCGCCACGGCGGATTCCTCGTTCAACGAACTCCTTCTCATCGGATTCCTCACCGGGATGAAGAAGGAGTGGGCATGGAGGGTCGGCCGGGGTGAGTCGACGCGTAATCTCGCCGCCTTCGAGAAGGTGCTCAGCGGAGACGACAACGAATACCTCGGCACCTTCGGCGACGCCGATTCCGAATCTCCCGCGGTCACGGCCGATCGGGAGAGCGAAGGTGCTGCTCAGGCGGAGGAGCCCGCCGGGGAGACGGGCGCCGCGCCAGGGCCGACGGGCGAATCGGCCGGGCAGAGCGCGTCGAAGGACTCCACGGACGATCAGGGCCAGTGCCTGCGCTTATGAGTGCGGCGACTGCTCGGTATAAGTGAGCGCGAGACGGGCTCAATCGAGCGGCAGCTTCATTCCCTCATGGCTGGCGACATAACCGAGCCGGTCATAGAAGCGCTGTGCATCGGTGCGCGACTTATCTGTTGTGAGCTGCGCGAGTCGGGCTCCGAAGCGGCGTCCGCACTCGTGCGCCCATTCGAAGACCGCTGTGCCGAGCCCGATGCCCTGAGCCGAAGCACCGATTCGCACCGCTTCGATCTGCAGACGGAGAGCGCCGCGGCGAGACAAGCTGGGCAGCAGACTCAGCTGGAGGGTCCCGACGACGGTCGAACCGTCGTGGTTCTGATCCGCAGTCTCGGTCTCAACGGCAGGTTCGGTCTGGCCCGGAGGTTCTGCCTGGCCCATAGGTTCGGTCCGCTCGGCGAACTCAGCTTGGTCCGCGATTTCGGTGACGGCGACGAGGAGCTGATTCGGATCGGCGTCGATGAGTGAGAAGGCACGCGCATAGACATCTGCCTCCTCGGTGCCGGACTCACGAGTGGCCCCGAGCACATCATCGCCCAACAACGCAACGAGGGCCGGCACATCGGCCTCGGTGGCTCGACGGATGACGAACTTCCGACATGCCAGGTCCAGGGACTCAGGTGAGAAGCCGTCGAAGCCTCTGCCCGAGTGCCCCGCGCCCGGGGCCGCCTCGGTGGTCACCGGTTCGCGGTCACAGCAGATGCCGCACCGGCGGCTGCGGATTCAAGACCGGAGTCTTCGATCGGCGGCTTGCCGTAGGGGCGGCGTGCGAAGAGGGAGGCCAGTACTGCGCCGGAGACATTGTGCCACACGCTGAAGACCGCTCCGGGCAGTGCCGCCAGCGGCGAGAAGTACGTGGTGGCGAGGGTCGAGGCGAGACCGGAGTTCTGGAGTCCGACCTCGAATGACAGCGCGCGTCGCGTCGGTGTGTCGAGACGGCAGGCCGCGGCCACACCGTAGCCGACGCCGATCCCGAGCAGATTGTGCGTGACGACGGCCAAAAGCACGAGCACACCGGCTGTGGCGATCGAACTCGCGGAGCCGGCCACGACGATCGCGACGATATAGGCGATGGCGATCGAGGCCAGCCACGGCAGCACCGGAGCGATCACGTCGACGAACTTCGACGCGAACACGCGGATGACGACACCGACGATGACCGGCACGAGTACGGTCTGGCAGATCGAGACGAACATCGACCAGAACGGCACATCCATGTACGAGCCCGCCAGCCACAGTGTCAGAAGCGGGGTGAGCACCGGAGCGAGCAGCGTCGACAGGGTCGTGATCGACACCGACAGCGCCGTGTCGCCCTTGGCCAGATAGGTCACAACATTCGACGCAGTGCCGCCGGGCGCGCAGCCGACGAGGATGACGCCGACGGCGATCTCGGTCGGAAGCGAGTAGACGGTCACGACGAGGAGGCCGAGCAGCGGCATCGCCACGAATTGAGTGACGACACCGAGGACCGCAATCCACGGCCGCTTCGCGATGCGGGCGAAGTCGGGCAGTGTCAGGGTCAGACCCATGAAGAACATGACTACGCCGAGTGCCCATGTGATCGATGGGGCCAGAGGCGTGAAGGCATCGGGGAGCAGGAACCCGAGCACTCCCGCGATGACGACGAGGATCGGCAGGGCGGTGACGGCGATGATCGAACTGCGGTCGGCAGAGGGAGCGGCAGTGCTTCCGGCGGCCTGTTGTGCTGGCGTGTGTGACATGGGTCCAGGCTACTCCGTGCGTATTGTCATTCGAGACGCATGCCCAGAAATTGAGACCACGGTTTCCTGAGAGGGCCGGAGGTGCTTGCGGTCGTGGGAGAACCCGACTGAGCGGACGCTGCCGACCCCGCCTGAGCGGTCGTGTCAAAATGGAGCCATGACGTATAACCTCATCCTGCTTCGCCACGGCGAGAGCGAATGGAACCAGAAGAATCTGTTCACCGGATGGGTCGACGTGACCCTGACGGACAAAGGCCGTGCCGAAGGCAAGCGTGCCGGCGAGCTCCTGCGCGAGAAGAACCTCATCCCCGATGCCGTCTATACCTCGCGACTCAAGCGTGCGATCCTGACCGCGAACATCGCACTCGAGGCCGCTGACCTGTCCTGGCTCGACGTCCACCGCAGCTGGCGCCTCAACGAGCGCCACTACGGTGCGCTTCAGGGCAAGAATAAGAAGGAGATCCGCGACGAGTTCGGCGAAGAGCAGTTCATGACCTGGCGCCGCTCCTTCGACACCCCTCCGCCGGCCCTGGCCGACAGCTCGGAATTCTCGCAGGCCGGTGAAGCCCGATACGCCAACCTCGGCGACGCGCTGCCCCGCACCGAATGCCTCGCCGACGTCATCGACCGCCTCCTGCCCTACTGGTACGACACCCTCGTGCCCGAACTCACCGTCGGCAAGACCGTGCTCGTGGCGGCCCACGGCAACTCGCTGCGCGCACTGGTCAAGCACCTCGACGGAATCTCCGACGCCGACATCACGGGACTGAACATCCCCACCGGCATTCCGCTGCACTACGAACTCACCGAGGAATTCACCCCGGTCACTCCCGGCGGAACCTACCTCGACGCCGAGGCGGCCGCGGCGGCCATCGGCCAAGTCGCCAACCAGGGACGCTGAGCCTCGGCCCGTCACATCCCCGCAGGGGGTGGGCGGGATCCGTCCGGGCCAGGATGCGCAGCCTCGGCTCGGACTCATGCGCTGATCGTGTCGGCCTTCCCGGCGATCGCCTTCATCTCCTCGAGCAGAAAGGCGATCGCAGGGGAGGCCGACATCGATTTCCGCCACACCAATGAGATCGTGCGGGCAATGCTCGGATCATCCAGCGGCACCGCCATCACGTCGCCGGGAAGATGCGGCCTACCCAGCCTCGGCACCAGCGCCAACGCCCCGACGGCACGGACGAACTCGATCTGCGTGTCATACTCGATGGCCCAGTAGTCGATCCGCGGCCTGCTGCCCAGCTCCTCGAACAGCGCCGTCAGCCAGCGATGGCACACGGCATTGCGCGGAGCCGATACGAACATCTCACCGAGCAGATCGCTGCGGGTCACCTCGGTGCAGGCGGCCAGACGATGATCACGGTGCATGACGATATCGGCCCTATCCACGGTGATCCGCTCCGAGATCAGCGTCGCGGGCAGGTGCAGCGAGGACGAGTCCCAGCCGAAGACGAGCGAGGCATCGATCCTGCCGGCCGTGACCATTTCGATGAGTTCGTCCGGCTCCTCCTCGAAGTTCGACACGGTCAGCTCCGGCGCCGAGGCGGCCAGCCGCGGCAGCGAGGGTACGAGCAGTCCGCGGATCCCCGTCGAGAACCCGCCGACCGTGATCCGCCCTCGCGGCTCACCCGACTGAGCTCGGGCTGCGCTCTCCAGGCTCTCCAGCTCCTCCAGCAGCCCGGCCCCGCGTCGGCTGAGCTCCCGCCCCAGCGGGGTCAGGGCAATGCCGCGGCCCGTCCGCTCGGTAACGGGTGCGCCGAGGTAGCGCGAGAGCTTCTGCAGCTGATGGCTCACCGCTGCCGGCGTATACCCCAAGGAATCAGCGGTCGCCGTGGCGGAGCCGAGCGAATCGAGGGCGACGAGCGTGCGCAGCGCAACAGTATCGATCATCAAATTATCTTAATGAAACAGTGGACGGACTTTCAATGGAAATTTGACGAAGTGGCTGGGATGCTGGAGCTATGCGCTCGATCCACTATCTGCTCGCCCTCCTCGTCGTCCTTCTCTGGGGCGTCAACTTCATCTTCATCGATCTCGGGCTGCGCGACTGGCCGCCGCTGCTCCTCGTCGCCGCTCGGTTCACCTTCGTCGTAGTGCCCGCGATCTTCTTCGTCCGCTTTCCCCGCGGTTCCTTCGGCCGCATCCTCCTCATCGGCACCTTCATGTCAGCCGGCCAGTTCGGTCTTCTCTACACCTCCATGGCTCTCGGCCTTCCCGCCGGTCTGACCTCGATCGTCATCCAGATCCAAGCCGCGTTCACCGTTATCGTCGCTGCCCTCGTGCTCCACGAGATCCCGACTCGGCGCCAGATCATCGGCATCCTCATCGGGCTCGTCGGTCTGGCCGTCATCGGTCTGAGCCTGCAGGCATCCGTCCCGATCGTCGCCTTCCTCGTCGCCGTCGGCGCAGCCCTGTCCTGGGCGACGGGCAACGTCATCGCTCGCGGCGTGAAACCCGGTACGAACGGAGTGCAGATGACCGTGTGGTCGGCAATCGTCGTCCCGATTCCGATGGTCGCGCTGTCGACACTCATCGACGGCCCCGCCGAGGTGGCCCACGCACTCACGCACCCGACCTGGGGCGTCGTCGCTTCGGTCGTCTACACCGCCGGGCTGGCATCGCTCGTCGGCTATGTCATCTGGAACTCGCTGCTCGCCCGCTTCCCGGCCTCTCAGGTGGCGCCGTTCTCTCTGCTCGTCCCGCCCGTCGGAGTGATCTCCGCCTGGATCGTGCTCGGCGACCGGCCGAGTATCGCCGAACTCATCGGCGGAGTCCTTCTGCTCCTCGGCGTCGCCGTGACGACGGGAGTGCTCAAGACCCTGGCGCGCGGAGTCAGGAACGGACCCAAGCGGCGCCGCAAGGTCGTCGTGAGCCAGACGCGGGAAGAGGTGTCCGCCTCCAGCTGAGGGCTCCTACTTCTTCGACAGGTAGGGTTCCCAGCTTCCGGTGAGCAGGTACTCGACCTTCTGCGAGACTGACACCGCGTGGTCGCCGAAGCGCTCGTAGTAGCGTGAGAGCAGAGTGACATCGGCGATATGACGAGGAGCCAGCGAACCTGCCGGAGCCTCGCCGAGCTTCCCGAACACGCTCAGGTGGAGTTCGTCGAGTTCCTCGTCGATGGCGTTGATGGTGGGCACATCCGCCAGGCCGGGGTTCGAGAGCAGGCTCTGCGTCGCCTCGGCGATCTTCTCACCGGACTCGCCCATGCGCACGAACGTCGATTCGAAGACTTCGGGGATCGCGGATTCCGGATAGCGGATGCGCACCTGCTGGGCGATATGACGGGCGAGGTCGCCCATGCGCTCGAGCGATGCCGACATCCGCAACGAGCCGATGACAGCGCGCAGGTCTGCGGCCACCGGGGCCTGCAGGGCAAGCATCTCGGCGGCCTGCTGATCGAGGGTGAACTGCATATTGTCGATGACGGAGTCGGCCTCGATGACCTGCTCCGCCAGCTCGAGATCGTTCGAATGCAGCGACTGATTGGCCAGGCGGATGGCGTCGAGGACCTTGGCGGACATGCCGACCAGCTGGGTGGCCAGATCGTCCAATTCGTTTCTGAAGACTTCGCGCATGAACTGCGGTTCCCTAACTCTTGATCATGACAATCGGAAGTGACTGTCGGTGGTGCTCGGTGGTGTCTTGAGGGGTGCCGGCGCTTCCGGTCCGCACCCTCAGCGGGGAAAGCGGAAGGTCGGAACGACGGGGAACGCAGGCACACAGACGTCAGCATCGCATGATCGAGTGAATGGCCCCGGACGAGAAGGTGAATTCCTCGGTAAATACTGCCAGCAGAAGTGAATTCAGTGCGCTGGGGCGATGGACAACACCTAAGCTTGAGGTTGTGGATCTCTTAGTAGTGGCGGTCCTGACCGGCGTCGTCGGCCTGGGCCTGGGTATAGCGGGAATTCTTGCGTTCCGATTCAGCGAACGCTCCCGCGATGCTGCCGATCTGCATTCAGAGGACGACCTGCCCGAAGGCATCGCCGAAGTGCTTGCAGTCCTGCCTTCGGCCGCGATCGTCATCGACGCCGGTGACGATGTCGTCAAGGCATCCCCGGCGGCTTACACATTCGGCCTGGTCAGAGGCCATTCGCTCGCGTCGCCCGAGATGCTGCGGGTCATCGGGCGCGTCCGTGCCCGAGGTCTCATCGAGGAGATCGATCTCGAGCAGACGCGGGAGAACTCTGAATCCGTGCTCCGCTACCTCCACGCCCGCGTCGCCCCCTTGGGCACCTCCTTCGTCCTCGTCCTCTGCGACGATCAGACCGAATCCAAACGCGTCGACGCAGTCCGCCGTGACTTCGTCGCCAACGTGTCCCACGAACTCAAGACGCCGATCGGTGCGATGGCTCTGCTCGCCGAGGCTGTCACCGACTTCGCCGACGATCCGGCCGCCGTCGAACGCTTCGGCGGGCGGATGCAGCGGGAGTCGAAGAGGCTGACCCAGCTGGTGCAGGAGATCATCGACCTCTCGCGCGTCCAGGATCACGCCGCTCCCGCCACTACCGAAAAGATCTCCGTCGCCGAGGTCGTCGACGATGCCGCTGACCGTGCCCGGACCGGGGCGGAAGGCAAGAACATCCATATCGAGGTCTCCCCGCCGAGCGACCTGCTCATCGAAGGCAACTACGAACTGCTCGTCAACGCGGTGCGCAACCTCATCGACAATGCGGTGAACTACTCGCCGGAGGGCACTCGCGTCGGCGTAGGAGTCGACCTCGTCGACGAGCGGATCGAAATCACCGTGACCGACCAGGGCATCGGCATGTCCGCACAGGACACCGAGCGAGTCTTCGAGCGCTTCTACCGAGTGGACCCGGCTCGGTCCCGGATCACCGGAGGCACCGGCCTTGGCCTGAGCATCGTCAAGCACATCGTCGCCACCCACGGCGGTGAGGTGCGCGTATGGAGCCGGCTGAACAAGGGATCGACGTTCACCATCGTGCTTCCGCTCGCCGGTACCGCGACCGACATCTCTGCCACCGATTCGGCTCCAGCCGGGGTTCTCATCGAACACTCCGCGGACTCGGCCGGGTCCGCCTCGACGAACGAGGACAAGCCAGCCGAGACGTCCTCGGAGAACGAGGATGGGCCTTCGGGGGCCGCCTCGGCGGATGACGATGGGTCGACCAAGACCGCCTCGGCGAAGGATGACGGACCGACCGGCGACAACGAAGCGCCCGCCGGAGATAATGGAGACGGTGGGGCGACCGCCGACTCACCCAAGGATCTGACCGAAGAAAGCGAACAAAGGAAGCTCACAACGTGACTCGTATTCTGCTTGTCGAGGACGAAGATTCGTTCTCGGACCCGCTGTCGTACCTGCTTGGTAAGGAAGGGTACGAGGTGACGGTCGCCGATGACGGGCTCAAGGCTCTGGCGGAGTTCGACCGCCTCGGCGCCGATCTGGTCCTGCTCGACCTCATGCTGCCCGGCGTCTCAGGCACCGAGGTGTGCCGCGAACTTCGGGCGAAATCCAATGTGCCGATCATCATGCTCACGGCCAAGGATTCGGAGATCGACAAGGTCGTGGGGCTCGAGCTCGGCGCCGATGACTATGTGACGAAGCCGTACTCCTCCCGTGAGCTGCTGGCCCGCGTGCGGGCGGTGCTGCGACGCAACGTCGAGACCGAGGAATTCGAGGACGAGTCCGTGCTCGAGGCAGGGGGAGTGCGCATCGACGTCGAACGCCACGTCGTGTCCGTGCGCGGCGAAGAGCAGTCCATGCCGCTGAAGGAATTCGAGCTGCTCGAGATCCTTGTGCGCAACTCCGGCCGTGTGATGACCCGCGGTCAGCTCATCGACCGGATCTGGGGCGAGGACTACGTGGGCGATACGAAGACGCTCGACGTCCACGTCAAACGCCTGCGCGCGAAGGTCGAGGAGAACCCCTCGGAACCGCGCCTGCTCACCACGGTGCGCGGACTCGGATACAAGTTCGAAGCCTGAGACCGCGCCTCGGCGAGGCTTGAGTCAGCCGATCGGCGGTGCCTGAGCTTATCGATCGGTGAGGCTTGGGCTTGCTGATCGGTCGGGGTCGACCGACTGACAGTGGATGCAGAAGGAGCCGCTCACATCGTGTGAGCGGCTCCTTCCGTGCTCTCGCGCGGGACTCGGTCCGGCGTCGGAGAAGGGCTGGTCAGCCGTCGACCGTCGCGGTTCCCTCTGCTGTACCGGCGTCCTCGGTCGGCACGTCCGACGGGGACTCGGACGGGGAATCCTTCGGCACGTATTCCTCGTAGTACGGCAGGGCGCCGGTGAGGAGCTGAGTTTCGATGACCTTCTCGTCGCTGCCGCTCTTGACGGTGACGTCGACGAGATCACCGGGTTCGGCCTTGAGGCTGTCGACGGTGACTTCCTTCTTCGACGAGGTCTCGGGGCTCTTCGGGTCCTGGACGAAGGTGTCGCCGGCCTTGATCGATTCGCTCACCGTGGTGTCGGCGACCTCGACGGACACCTTGGCGGTGGAGTCACCCTTGTTGATGAGGGTGAAGAACAGCTGAGCCGGACCGGAGCCCTTCTCATCCGTGATGAGCATGAGCCCACGGACTTCGACGTCGCCGACGGAACCCGAAGCCCCATCGCCGCCGTTGTAATGATATTCGGCAGTCTGGTGGGGAGACAGCAGGCTTGCACATCCGCTGACGGGGATAACGAGAGCGAGTGCGGCAACGGCGAGAGCCGCGCGATTGTGCCGTTTCATTATGCTCCTTGAAGTGGCAATACAAGATCAGTCTGTATACTACCCGGTTTTTGACCTGCTGTAGAACCGGGCGCTCGGAGCGGACGACGTTCTGCGATGCTCGGGCGCGTCGCGGTTGAAGTTTCGGTGAAGAGGGGGCGAAGTTCGGCTCGCATCGCAGTCTGCCGAGATCCTTGTTCGATCTTCCCGGCAATGCGCCCTCTCGCGATATTCCCGCTGGCAGAGGCGACAGCGAGCCCGGTCGCGGCGTGCGGCAGAGGCGGAGCCTAGCATGAAGATTCGTTACCCTGAACGATTTCTGTGGCGAGCCTCATGGTAAACTGGTATTCCGCGAAAGGGGTTTGAAGAGAATATGAGTTTCCAGGTCGGCGACACTGTTGTCTATCCACATCACGGTGCAGCGACAATCCAAGAAATCAAGAAACGTGCCATCAAAGGTGAGGAGAAGCTGTATCTCAAGCTCCAGGTCGCCCATGGCGACCTCGTGATCGAGGTCCCGGCAGAGAACTGTGATCTGGTCGGTGTGCGAGATGTCGTCGGTGAAGAAGGCGTTGAGAAGGTCTTCAGCGTCCTGCGTGCCGAATTCGTCGAAGAACCCGCGAATTGGTCCCGTCGGTACAAGGCCAATGTTGAGAAGCTGCAGTCCGGCGATGTCATCAAGGTCGCCGAAGTCGTCCGCGATCTGTGGCGTCGCGAGCAGGACCGCGGCCTGTCGACTGGCGAGAAGCGCATGCTCTCGAAGGCTCGTCAGATCCTCGTCTCCGAACTCGCGCTGGCCGAGAAGAAGGAAGAGTCCGAAGCAGAAGCTCTGCTGGACGAAGTGCTCGCATCCTGAGCACCTGTGTCATCATCCCGGCCGCAGGGTCGGGATCCCGTCTGGGTTGCAGTGAGCCGAAGGCATTCGTCCGTGTGAACGGGCGGACGCTTCTGACTCGCAGCCTCGAGACGATCATCTCCTCGGGAGTCGCCACCACAATCGTGGTAGCCGCTCCCGAGGAGTTTCTTTTGCGTGCACGCGAGGAAATCGCTGAAGTGGCCGCAGAACTGAAATGCGAAATTTCAATTACAGCTGTGGCAGGTGGTGATGATCGCATTTCCACAGTGCAAACGGCCTTGAAACATAGCGGCGCTGCGGAATATGTGCTCGTCCACGATGCCGCGAGGTGTCTGACCCCGCCCGATGTGTTCATCCGGGTGGTCGCGGCGCTGCATTCCGGCGCCGAGGCGGTCATTCCGGTTCTGCCCATGATCGACACCGTAAGGCGGGCCGTTTCTGGCCAGTCTGCGGAGTTGGACCCGAACGCAGATCCTGCTGGAATCGAACCGGCCGCAGGTGACAGACCGTTGGAAACCGTGCGGGGAGATTTCGACCGGGCCGAGTTGCGGCGGGTCCAGACTCCTCAGGGGTTCCGCACCGAGGTGCTGTTGCGAGCCTATGAGCAGTTTGAGGCCGATGGCGCTGGGGCCATCGAACGTGCAGACTCAAGCGATGGGGTTGGCCCGCCCGATGCCGCTGGCCAGGTTGGCAACGCGCTTCCGACGGACGATGCTGGGCTGGTCGAGCGCCTCGGTGTCGATATCGTCGCTGTCGACGGTGACGCAGAAGCGCTGAAGATCACCTATCCGATCGACCTCATCCTCGCTGAACAACTCGCTCGGAAGCTTGACGAAGGAGCCGCGATGACACAGAGCATCCCCCGAACGGGCACCGGCGTCGATGTGCATGCGTTCTCCACCGATCCCGCCCGCGAACTCTGGGTTGCAGGGCTGCTGTGGCCGGGCGAACAGGGCCTCGAAGGACATTCGGACTCCGATGTGGCCGCCCACGCCTGCTGCGACGCCTTGTTCTCCGCTGCAGGGCTCGGTGACTTAGGCGAGCACTTCGGCGTCGATCGCCCGGATATCGCCGGCGCCTCGGGTTCGGCCCTGCTCACCGAGGCGGCTCGCATCGTCCGCGAGGCGGGTTTCGAGATCGGAAACGTCTCCGTCCAAGTGATCGGCAATCGGCCGAAGATCGGCACCCGTCGTGCCGAGGCCCAACAGTCACTGTCGACTGCAGCAGGAGCGCCGGTATCGGTATCTGGCACCACCACGGACGGCCTTGGGCTGACCGGTCGGGGCGAAGGAGTCGCTGCCATCGCCACTGCACTGATCCACCCGAACTGACCCGCGCGAACTGATCCGCTCGAACCGAGTCACGAGCACTGAATCACGAGAACTGAGAGAGGAGCGAACAGTGAGAGTCCTCTTCCAAGGAGCCGGTGCCATCGGAATCGCCGGGGCCGCACTCTTCACCGAAGCGCTCGAAGTCGCCGTCGTCTCCCGTACGGCCAGTCCCCAGGGGCGGGCGGCCTTTCCCCGACGCGTGAGCATCTTCGACCCGACCGATTCCGGTCAGACGACAGCCGAGCACGGAAGCTGGTCGGTGACTCGCGTGGCCGCGACACGGCGGGTGACGATCACAGACTGGGTCGAAGCCGCCGCCGCGGGAAGCTGGGATCTCATTGTGCTCACGACCCGACCTGGTGATCTCGACCCGGAAGTCGCCTCGGCGATCCGGGATATCGCGCCCGCGCTGATCGCGACCACAAGCCAGGTCGAAGGGGATTTCGAGCGAGCACGTGCCAGATTCCCCGGCACCGAGGTGGTCGTGTTCGGACCCGCGTTCCTCTCCGAACGATTGGAGCCGAGTGAACCGGTTGCGAGGGTGGTCGACCGGGAAGCCCACAGGGATGGCGAACCGCGGCGAGATGTGAGGTTCTGGGCACCGGCCGGCGCGCCTCGATTCCTCGCTGCCGGGCCGTCGAGTGCGGTGCGTTCGCTCGCCCGCGGGCTGGGCCGTCTCATCCTGCCTGTGCCGATGGAGGCCGTGATGCTGCCACCGACGGTGTTCATTCCCTTCGTCGCCGAACTGAGCGTCCACGATGGGAACTGGGCCGCACTGAAATCTCATCTCGACCGACCTGCGAAGGCCGCGAGCGAAGGCATGCGTGGCCAGCTTGGTGTCCCGATTCCGGTGTTCGGGTTCGCCGCCCGGATTGTGCTCGAAGCACTGGAACGCACCGTGCCGATCGACGTCACGAAATATGCGGGCCGACACTTCGCCCGGCATCGGAGTCAGACCCGGGACATGCTCGCCGGCTGGGCCGAGGCCACAGACTCGGCAGTCGCCCTGCGGGAGCTCATCGCAGCGCTAGAGGCGAACCTCTGATTCAGTCCTCCGCACTGGAGGCGAACGGCTGACTCAGAACTCTGCGCCAGACGAGAGCTTTCACTGAGCGGAGGCCGCGGTTGACTGCCGCGGTCAGGGTTCGGAAGTGGACAGCCACCTCGGTGGCGGTGCTCGCCGGACTCAGACCTTTGCGTTGGGGTGGCGCTTCGTGATGACGAGGCCGACGAGATAGAGCGCGACGACGAAGATGAGCGTGCCGACGATCTGGAAGCGCACGGATTCGACGGTGAGGCCGAGTCCGATGATCACGGCGATTCCGGCCAAGGTCACGTACGACAGCCACGGGTAGCCCCACATGCGCAGAGGCAGGGACCGGCCGGCCGCCTCGGTGCGACGTCGCAGGACGATCTGCGAGACCAGCGTCGCGACCCAGGTGACGATGAGCGTCGAGCCGACGATGTTGAGCAGGACCCCGAGGACCTCGGCGGCCCAGAAGTAGTTGAGCGCGACTGCGACGAAGCCGAACGCCGAGGTGGCCAGCACCGCAGGCACGGGCACACCGCGGCGGTTGGTGCGGCCGAGTCCGCGCGGAAGCATGGACCGCTGCGACATCGAGAATGACATCCGGGACGCCCCGTAGATGTTCGCGTTCATCGACGACAGGAGCGCGATGACGATGACCGCGGCGAGCAGAGAGGCGATGAACGGCAGCCCGGCGGTGTCGAGGACGGCGACGAACGGTGACTCGGCCAGGCGATCGTCCGTCCACGGCAGGACGAGGACGATGATTGCCACGGACCCGATGTAGAGGAACAGGATGCGCCACACGATCGTCTTGATCGCCTGGGAGACGCTGCGCTGAGGGTTCGCGGTCTCGGCTGCGGCGACCGCGACGATCTCGATGCCGCCGAAGGCGAAAGCGACGACGAGCAGACCGGCGGCGATGCCGGAGATGCCGGTGGGCATAAACCCGTCGGCGAAGATCTGCGCGGGCGGTTCGGCAGGGGTCCACCCGAACAGGTACGCGGCGCCGAGGATGACGAAGAGGACGACGAAGGCGACCTTGATGAGCGAGAACCAGAACTCGAACTCACCGAAGCTGCCCGAGGTGGTGAGGTTGATGGCAGTGAAGACGAGCATGATCGCCAAGGCGATGACCCATTGGGGGACGGCCGGGATATAGGAGGCCGCGATCTGTGCGGCCGCGGTGGCCTCGGCAGCGACGACGAGGCACAGCTGGACCCACCACAGGGCGCCGACGGCGAAAGCCGCGGCAGGGCCCATAGCCTTGCCCGCATAGTGCGAGAACGCACCCGGATTCGGATCTGCGGCGACGAGCTCGCCGAGGGCCCGCATGACGAAGATGACGATGAGTCCCGCGACCACATAGGAGACGAGCACGGCGGGTCCGGCCGCCTGCACTCCGGCACCGGAGCCGACGAAGAGTCCGGCGCCGATCGCCGAGCCGAGGCTCATCATCACCAGGTGGCGGGGCTTCATCCCCATCTTGAGGCCGTTGGACGAGGTCGCGGAAGAGCCCGGGGCCGAGGCGGACGCTGACTCGGCGGGCTGCGAAGACTGTGATTCAGGCACCCGAAGAGTCTATCCGTCGGCGCTCGAAAGCGCAGACGCGGGTCGCGGACCCGTGTGGGTCGCGACTCGCGTCTGCGAGTTGCACTGCTTGGTCAGAGCCGGATCAGCGGCAGGCCGATGGCGCGATCTGCGTCAGGGTCGGCGAACGGTCACCGGTCGACCTGCGGTCCATCAGTGGCCGCGCTTGATCCAGTCCTCGAGGGCAGGGCTCTCAGCACCGATCGACGTCGAATCACCGTGTCCGGTGAGCACGACTGTCGCCTCGGGCAGCGGGAAGAGCACGTCGCGGATCGATTCGATGATCGTCTCGAAGCTCGAATGCGACCGCCCCGTGGCCCCGGGACCGCCGTTGAACAGAGTGTCTCCGGAGAACAGCACAGGACCGACGGCCCGACCGGCACCGGCCGATGCCGGAGCCGGCAGACCGGTTTCGACGAAGAAGCACGTCGAACCGGGGGAGTGGCCGGGAGTGTGCAGGGCCTTGAGTTTGATTCCGCCGACGGTCCAGGTATCGCCGTGGGCGATCTGTCCGTCGGGACGGTAGTTCTCAAAGGTCATATCCCACAGCACATAGTCATCGGGATTGAGGTACACGGTAGTGTTGCCCACCCGCTGTGCGAAGTCGCGGACGACGCGCACGTGATCGTCGTGACCGTGCGTGAGCAGAATGGCCTTGACATCTCTGGCTCCGACCGCCTCGGCGATCGCATCGACATCATGAGCCGGGTCGATGACGATGACCTCGGTATCATCGCCGATGATCCACACGTTGTTGTCGACGTTGTGCGTCTCCCCGTCCAGGGAGAACGTGCCAGACGTGACGAGATGCTCAATAGCTGTCATTACAGTTCCACCACCGATCGTAGGACTTGGCCCTTGGCCATCTTCTCAAAAGCGGATTCGACATCGTTGATGCCGATGCGTTCGGACACGAACTTCTCGAGCGGGAATCGTCCCTGCTGGTAGAGGTCGACGAGCATCGGGAAGTCGCGGTCGGGCAGGCAGTCGCCGTACCAGGAGGACTTGAGCTTGCCGCCGCGGCCGAACACGTCGAGCAGCGGAACGGTGAGCTCCATCTCCGGGGTCGGCACACCGACGAGGACGACTGTGCCGGCGAGGTCGCGGCCATAGAAGGCCTGCCGCCAGGTGGCGGGGAGTCCGACGGCGTCGATGACGACATCGGCGCCGAAGCCTCCAGTGCGCTCCTGGATCGCGGCGACTACCTCGTCCTCGCTCATGCCCTTCGTGTTCACGACGTCAGTTGCGCCGAGGTCTTCTGCCCAAGACAGCTTCTTCTCATCGATGTCGAGAGCGATGATCGTGTTCGCCCCGGCCAGAGCGGAACCGGCGATGGACGCGCAGCCGACTCCTCCGGCGCCGATCACGGCCACGGTCTTGCCGCGGGTGACCTCACCGGTGTTGATGGCGGCGCCGATGCCGGCCATCATTCCGCAGCCGAGCAGGCCCACGACTGCCGGGTCCGCCTCGGGAACCTTCGTGCACTGACCTGCGGCGACGAGCGTCTTCTCGGCGAACGAGCCGATGCCCAGAGCAGCTTCGAGTTCGGTGCCGTCGGTCAGGGTCATCTTCTGCGAAGCATTGTGGGTGTCGAAGCAGTACCAGGGCTCACCGCGCTTGCAGGCACGGCAGTCGCCGCAGATGGCGCGCCAGTTGAGGATGACGAAATCCCCGACAGCGACCTCGGTGACCCCTTCGCCGACTTCCGAGACGACCCCGGCGGACTCGTGGCCGAGCAGGAACGGGTAGTCGTCGCTGATTCCGCCTTCGCGGTAGTGGAAGTCCGTGTGGCAGACGCCGCACGACTTCACATCGACGACGACCTCGCCCGGGCCCGGGTCCGGAATGACGATGTCGGTGAGTTCGACTGGGGCTCCCTTGCTGCGGGAGATGACGCCCTTGACGGTCTGTGGCATTGCGTCTCCTAAATGTCTTCGGCGACGGGGTCCGACTGGTGGGAGCACCCGACGTGGACTGAGCGCACCCCCGGACGGGGTGCTCACAGCCCCCACCCTAGCCAAGCACGCTGGGCTCGACCAGTGGCGGATCCGGTGGTGAGACGACGGCCCGGGAACGAGCGGAGCAGGTCCGGTGGTGGCGGGCTGCCCATGGATGCGGAATGAGATGAAGGTGGAACGACGAAAGCGGCCCGATGCGTGGGATGCATCGGGCCGCCTCGGCGAGGGTGAGCCGATCCACGTCGCCGAGGCGGCGCTGCGGATCCGACTCAGCCGGACGTGATCACGGGGTGGAGTCCACCTCGAAGAGATCAGTCGGCGACGTCCTCGTCGGGATGGTTTCGCAGGTGCAGAAGCGCCGCGATGAGGCCGCCCCAGACGGTGACCATTGCGATGACCATCATGACGATTGCTGATGTGCCCATGTCAGACTCCCTTGCTGTTGGTGCGGAGGTTCTCTTCGGCGACGGAATCGGCGATCGCCGCTTCCATCTCATCAATGGTCTCCTTGGGCCATCTGATGAGGGTGAGGACGATCGAGCCGACGACGAGGAGGCCGATCATGCCCCAGCCGTAGACGCCGGTGATGAGCGGCGGGTAGCCCTCGTAGCCGTCGGAGACGAATGTGATGATCTGCGTGATGAGCATGTAGACGAGCACTACGCCGGTGATCGAGATGAGCGTCATCCAGATCGGACCGAGCCTGAAGCTCGAGACCGCGTTGAGGTGGCGGCTGAAGATCGGCAGCTTCCGCATGGCCCAGCCGACGACGACGATCGACAGGATCGCCGAACCGACGATGCCGATGTTGTTCGCGAACGCATCCATCGTGTCCAGTGCGTACAGACCGGTGATGGTCGGCATGAGCAGGATGGAGACGACGGCCATGCTGCCGACGATCCATGCGGTCGAAGCCTTGTTGCCGACGCGGAACTTGTCCCGCAGCGCCTGGATCGGCACCTGGATGATCGAGATCAGCGAGGTGAGTCCGGCGAAGACGAGGCAAGCGAAGAAGACGAATCCGAAGATCCCTCCGCCCGGCATCTCGGAGATCAGCGTCGGGAAGCCGACGAAGGCCAGGCCGATGCCGTCGGTGGCGACATCGCCGACTTCGACTCCCTGAGCGGTGGCCATGAAGCCGAGAGCGGCGAAGATGCCGATGCCGGCGAGGATCTCGAACGCAGAGTTCGAGAAGCCGACGACGAGGCCCGAACCGGTGAGGTTCGTCTTCTTCTTCAGGTACGAGGCGTAGGTGATCATGATGCCGAAGGCGATCGACAGCGAGAAGAAGATCTGACCATAGGCCGCGATCCATACCTTGGGATTTGCCAGTTCCTTGAAGTCCGGAGTGAACAGCGCGTTGAGTCCCTCGGCGGCGCCTGGCAGGAACAGCGACCGGACAACGAGAGCGAGGAAGAGGATGATGAGCAGCGGGATGAAGATCTTCGAGAAGTTCGCAATCCCGTTCTGCACACCCATCAGGAGGATGGCCAGCACGACGACCCAGACGATGATGATCGGGATGAGCACGCCGGGGACGAACTCGAGCGAGATTCCCGGGTCACCCATCTTGAGGTATTCGCCGAAGAAGAAGCCTTCCGAATCGTCACCCCAGGCCTCGGTGAGCGAGAAGAACATATAGGAGCCGGCCCAGGCGATGATCGCGGCGTAGTAGATGCCGATGACGATCGCGACACCGGTGGCGAACCAGCCGATGGGCTCGGCCCCCTTGTGTGCCATTCTGTGGGCCAGCGGCGCCGATCCGCGCGAACGGTGCCCCATCGCGTAGTAGAAGAACAGCAGCGGAATGCCTGCTGTCAGCAGTGCGACGAGGTAGGGGATGATGAACGCGCCGCCGCCGTTTTCATAGGTGACATAGGGAAAGCGCCAGATGTTGCCGAGGCCGACCGCCGAGCCGATGGCCGCGAAGATGAACGCGCCACGGGAGACGAAGACCTCCCTCTGGGGTGATGACTTGGGTGACATGATGTCCTTTCTTGACCGGTCGCGGATCGTCGCGACCGAGTGTGGCCACCGAAGTTTCGTCTGTGAGAGCGGTGGCCCGGTATGAAGTCCGAATGGCGAGAAGGACTCTCGAGTCGAGCTTCATTGCTTGATCCCATTTTACTGGGAATTCACTGTGCGATGTGCCGCGCATCACGTGAGCCGCATAACAGTCTAGTATCGAATTCTCAGAAACGGCGAACGCTCCGCGGCCCGGTAGACTTGTGACGTGACTATTTCGCTCTATAACACCGCCAGCCGCACGACCGAAGAACTGCGCCCCGTCAACGAGGGTCAGGTCGGTATCTATGTCTGTGGTGCCACGGTGCAGGGCGAACCCCATATCGGCCACCTGCGGTCGGCCTCGGTGTTCGACACTCTGCGGCGGTGGCTGCTCTACAGCGGCTTTCGGGTGATCATGATCCGCAACGTCACCGACATCGACGACAAGATCCTGTCGAAGTCCGTCGAAGAGGGGCGGGAATGGTTCGCTCACGCCTATAAGTACGAACGCGCCTTCACTGCCGCCTACGACGCTCTCGACGTGCTGCCGCCGAGCAGCGAGCCGCGCGCGACTGGGCACATCACGGAGATGATCGAACTCATCTCCCGCCTCATCGAGGCCGGTCATGCCTACCCCGCGCTCGACGGCAGCGCCGATGTCTACTTCGACTCCGCCTCGTGGAGCGATTACGGGGCGCTGACGAATCAGAAGCTCGAGGACATGGAGCTGTCCGAGGGCGCCGAGCTGCGCGGGAAGAGGGACGCTCGTGACTTTGCGCTGTGGAAGGCGCACAAGGACACCGAGCCGATCACCGCGTCCTGGCCCTCGCCGTGGGGACGGGGCCGGCCGGGCTGGCACATCGAGTGCTCGGCCATGTCGACGAAGTACCTGGGGTCGAACTTCGACATCCACGGCGGCGGACTCGACCTGCGTTTCCCTCATCATGAGAACGAGTTGGCGCAGTCCCGTGCCGCCGGCGATCGGTTCGCGAACATCTGGATGCATTCCGGCCTGCTCAACGTGGGCGGAGACAAGATGTCGAAGTCTCTGGGCAATTCGGTCTTCGCCTCCGACCTGTTTGACACGTTCAGCCCGTTGGCTGTGCGCTACTTCCTCACCGGTGCCAGCTATCGGTCGATCCTCGACTTCTCGAACGAGGCGATGGAACGCTCCGCGGCCTCACTCGAACGACTCCAGAACTTCCTCCAGCGCTCTCGCCAGGCACTCGGCGCCGACGCCCCGGCGCTGCCGGACGTCGGCGACTCCTACGCCGGGCGCAGCGTCGATGTTCCCGCCGAATTCGCTGCCGCACTCGACGATGACCTCGGTGTGCCACGGGCGCTGTCCGTGGTCTTCGCCTCCGTGAGCGAAGGGGCGAAGCTCCTCGACTCCGGCAGCGACCGGGCGGAGCTGGCGCGGATCGTCGCCGAGGTGGAGCTCATGCTCGACATCCTCGGCGTCAATCCCAGTGCTGCGGTCTGGGCCGGATCGGCGGCCGATGCCAAGGCGGAGTCTGCACTCGACTCCCTCGTGGCCACCATGGCCGAGCGACGGGCCGAGGCGAAGGCGGAGAAGGACTTCGCCACCGCGGACGCCCTGCGTGACGAACTGGCTGCGGCCGGCGTCATCATCGAGGACACAGCCGACGGGTACCGCTACCACCTCGGCGAGGGCTGAGGACGACGACTTTCGGTCACGGGCATGAGCTCGCGACCCCAACGCATTCGAAGGATTCAGATGGCTTCCAATCCCCGCTCCGGCGGTTCGAAGAAGGGCCCGACCAAGGGGTCGGGCGGTAAGAACAAGCGCGGCCTGCGCGGTAAGGGGCCGACGCCCAAGGCAGAGGATCGCGTCTATCACAAGGCGTACAAGGCCGCGCAGCAGCGCAAGAGCTCGAACGCCTCTGCGCAGGCGAAGCGGAAGAAGAAGGAGCTCGGGCCGAATATGGTCGCCGGGCGCAATTCGGTCCTCGAGGCTCTGCGTGAGGGCGTTCCGGCCACCGCGATGTACGTCTCCGGGCGCATCGATTCCGATGATCGGGTCCGCGAGTCCATCACTCTGGCGACTCAGCGCGGCATCTCGATGCTCGAGGCGAGCAAGCCCGACCTCGACCGGCTCACGGACGACGCGATCCACCAGGGCATCGCCCTGCAGGTCCCGCCGTACGACTACGCCGATCCCTTCGACCTGCTCGAGTATGCGGCCGATCGCGCCGAGACGCCGCTGCTCGTGGCTCTCGACGGGATCACCGATCCGCGCAACCTCGGTGCCATCGTCCGGTCGACGGCGGCCTTCGGCGGTCATGGGGTGATCATTCCCGAGCGTCGTGCGGCCTCGATGACGGCAGCGGCGTGGAAGACCTCCGCCGGTGCCGCTTCGCGCATCCGGGTGGCGCAGGTGGTCAACCTGGCGCGGGCGATCGACGAGCTGAAGAAGCAGAATGTCTTCGTCGTCGGCCTCGACATGGACGGTGACGTCGACCTGCCCGAACTCACTTTCACCCGCGACCCGCTGTGCATCGTCGTCGGCTCCGAGGGCAAGGGTCTGTCGCGACTCATCTCTGAGAAGTGCGACCAGATCGTGTCGATCCCGATCGCCGCAGCCACCGAGTCGCTCAATGCCGGCATCGCCGCGGCCGTCTCGCTCTACGAAGTAGCCAGAGCCCGCCGCCCCTGAACCCCCTTACTACCTGACGGCGGCCCAGATACCTCGATCCTTCTATGTCTTGTCAAGCGGGTTGAGGAACGGTATCGAGCGCGTTGAGGATCTTGTAGACCCGGCGCGCTAGATACCGTTTGAGGTTGCGCTTGATCTCCCTCTTGGATTTCTTCGTCGGTTCTTCACCGTAGTGGCGGGCCACGTAGTTCCTGGTCCGTTCGTCATGGACCATTCGGTTCATGACCACTGTGTGTAGGGCCCGGTTCAACTGCCGATCCCCGCCCCGGTTCAACCGGTGCCGGCGCGTGTTGCCCGACGACGCAGGTATCGGGTTCACTCCCGCCAGAGCTGCGAACGCGGCCTCGTTCCGCACCCGCCCCGGGTGGGACCACGCGGTGAAGCACACAGCGGCGCTGAATGGGCCGATCCCGGGCTCATCCAGCAAGGGTGCGGCCGGACTAGCTTCAACAAGCTCGGTGAGCCTGTCATGGTTGGTCTGCAGATCATCGTTCAAAACGAGGACGCGTTTGGCCAGACGGATCGCTTCTTCCCGGGCGGTGGACAAGTCGACGTCTTCGTTGCGGGTCCGCCATTTCGCGATCTCGTCGACCTGGTCACTGGTCAATGACTTGCGGGCATCGATGCCCAGATCGATGGTGCGCACCAGAGCTGTCAGGGAGTTGATCATCCGAGTCCGTTCCGTGGTCATCGCGTCCCGGGCTGCCAGCAGGACACGCAGCGCCTGCCGGACACCTTCACCGTGACGCGGCCACCGCAGTTGATCGGCGTCGAGAGGCAATACAGATGCCGCGATCCGGCGGGAATCAAGCTCGTCGCTCTTACCGACACCGTGGCGGGCTTTGGCATCCATACGCCCGGCTTCGACTACCGGATACCCGGCTGCGGCGATGTGTCCGGTCAGCACCGCACCGTACGAGGCAGCACCTTCAACGACCCAGAGGGTGTCGAGGTCACCGCTGGTGCGCCTGCCGGCCCAGGTGAGGGCTCGTTTGATTCCTGCTGACGTGGTGGGGAAGGAACGGGTTTCGACGAGAATTCCAGTGTTGGTGACGATGGAATACACGTGGTTTCTGGCGTGTGTATCAACACCGATGAAGAAACTGTATAAGTGCGCGACAATAGACATAGCGGTTCGAAGCTCCCTGTTTGACCGATGGGTTGCGTGGCCGCTTGCGGCCGGTACCGGTCCGGGTTAGAGATCACTTCGGAACAACACTGTGATGAGTCACACCCCTGGATTTTCGGGGGTGGACAGCCTTCTGATCAAGTTACCGATGTGGGCCGAGCTGGTGCCGGCCGCACCATCCATGTGATCGGACAAATCGAGGGCAAGACACCACGGTGTGGGTCAGCGCGAGGTGGAGTCACGATCACTGGACGGAGAGGCCAACACCTACTCTGCCAGCCAGTCCCAGACCAGCCACTGTCAATACTCACAGCGCGAGGTATCTGGGCCGCCGTCAGGTAGTAATAAGGGGGTCAGAGGGTGGTTTGATAGGCGTTTTCGCTGAGTTGGCCGACGACCGAGTGGCGGCGGCTGTAGGTGAAGTAGACGATGGCCCCGACGGCCATCCATGCAGCGAAGACGATCCAGGTCCGCCCGCCGAGGTTGACCATGAGGAATGCGCACGCCAGGGCTCCCAGTGCGGGCACTACCGGCCCGAAAGGAACCTTGAATGAGCGGTCGAGGTCGGGGCGTTTGAACCGCAGGTAGATGACTGCGATATTGACCAGGCAGAACGCGAACAGGGTGCCGATGCTCGTGGCATCGGCGAGTTCGCCGAGCGGAATGAGCGCCGCAGTGATGGCCACGAGGCCGCCGACGATGAGAGTGCCGATCAGGGGAGTGCCCGTGCGCTGGGAGACGACCCCGAAGATCTTCGGCACCATTCCGTCCCTCGCCATCGTCAGCAGGATCCGCGACTGACCGTAGAGCACGGTGATGACGACGGAGAAGATCGCGAGCACCGCGGCCACGGCGAAGAGCAGCACCGCGAGGTTCGACCCGGTGATCTCCTCGACGATCTGGACCAGCGGGGCATGAACGCCGTCGAACCACTGCCACTGCCGTGCGCCGATCGCAGTGACGGCGACGAGGACGTACATCGAGGTGACGATGAGCATCGAGAAGATGATCGCCCGCGGCAGGTCCCGTCGCGGGTTCTTCGCTTCCTCACCGGCCGTGGATGCGGCATCGAAGCCGATATAGGAGAAGAACACGCTCGAGGAGGCCGCGGTGACGCCGGCGGCTCCCATCGGCAGCAGCGGTGAGAAGTTGCCGGCCTTGAACGCGGTGAACGCGACGATGGCGAAGAAGACCAGGATGCCGATCTTGACGAACACGAGGATGGTGTTGACGACACCGGATTCACGGGCGCCGCGCATGAGCAGAATGGTTGCCAAGGCCACGACGATGAGGGCCGAGATGTTGATGATTCCATCCGGATTGTCGGCCAGGCCCGGCCCCGTGGTCAGGGACGGGGGCAGTTCGAGACCGAAGACGCGCAGGGTCTCGTTGACGTAGTCGGCGGCGCCGACGGCGACCGCTGCGACCGAGACCGCGTATTCGAGGACGAGGCACCAGCCGCAGACCCAGGCGACGCCCTCACCGAGAGTGGCATAGGAATACGAATAGCTCGACCCGGACACCGGCACCATTCCGGCCATCTCGGCGTAGCTGACAGCTGAGAGCAATGCCGTGATTCCGGCGAGGACGAACGCGATCCAGACGGCGGGACCTGCCACGGGGACCGCCTCGCCGAGGATGACGAGGATTCCCGTACCCAAGGTCGCGCCGACGCTGATCATCGTCAGCTGGAAGACGCCGAAGGTCCGCCGCAGTCCACCCGACTGCGCGGTCTGCGCATCGGTGTGGGCCTCGGCGGTCATGGCGCTGATCGACTTGCGTCGCCCCAGCTGCCGCAGCACTCCTGTGGAAGTGTGTGCCGGCGGGGTGGACGGTGTCTGCGAAACGGTCATATGAATATTCTTGCATACACATGAATATTGTCTCGCCGGGCCTCCGCACCATCACGGGCGAACCTGCCCCGCGGCGTCGCCGATCTCACACGGCAGAAGGCGTGCACAGCAGGGATCTCGTGCGACCGAGCACTCACACGGCACAGTCCTCACACGTCGGGTGTGAATCGGCCGTCCTGCGCCATCCATCCACCGTCGACGAGCTGCGAATGCCCGGTGACATAGCTCGACGCGTCCGAGGCGAGGAAGAGGACGGGCCCGGCGATCTCGTGCAGGCGGCCCCAGCGGCCGAGGGCGGTCTTGTCCGCGTACGCGTCCCACCACTTCCCGTCGGCCTTGATCTGCTGGGTCAGGGGTGTGTCGAAAGGTCCGGGCAGAATCGCATTGACCCGCACTCCCCTGCCTCCGAGTTCGCTGGCCATCGTCTTCGTCAGCTGCACGACCCCGGCCTTGGCCGCCGCATACAGTCCCTGACCGGGTTCGATGGCCAGCGCCCGGAACGAGGCGTAGGTGACGATCGATCCGCGGCCGCGCTCACCCATCTCGCGACCGAATCCGCGCATCAGCCGGTACGTGCCCTTGAGGTTGATGTCGATGACCCGGTCGAACTCGTCATCGGTCGTGTCCGTCAGCTGCTTGCGCACATTCGCACCGGGGGTGACGACGAGGACCTCGGCATCGGACCACGCGTCCACGAGCGCATCGACCGACGCCGTGTCCGTGATGTCGACGGCCACCGCCGTGGCGGGCCCGTCGTCGGACCCGCCATCGGCGGCTCCGTGGGCGGCGGATCCGGAACGACGGTCGGCGATGAGGGCGGCGGTCTCCTCGGCGCCGGTGAGGTTGAGATCGGCGGCGACGACGTGCGCCCCGGCATCGGCGAGCCCGATCGCGCTGGCCTGCCCCAGGCCGGAGCCGGCCCCGACGACGACTGCGGTGCGACCGCTCAGGTCGAACAGCGACGGGATCGACGGGTTGTTCTCATTCGTGGGCATCGGCTCGTTCGTCGACATCGGGAATCCTTCCGCGCGGGGTTCGGTACCGGGACGACACCGATGTCGCCTCCGTGGACTTCAAAGGTATGCCCGCCGAGGCGGCCCCGCCTTCCCCGTTTCACCTTGTGGAACATGGGCCGCCTCGGGGGAGGGGTTCAGAACTTCTTGCTGTCGACGTAGCGGATCTCGTCGGGGAGGTTCGCCAGGTAGTCGACGATGAAGTAGGCGATGGCCTCCATCGTAGGGATGTCGCGTTGGCGGGCGCGGGCCATGATGCGGCGATGTTCGGCGAATTCGTAGAAGATCTGCCCGGGTTCGAGCTTGCGGGTGAGGTTCTCCGGGATCGCCTGGATGAGGGGCTTGTAAACCTCGTCGAGCCAGCGGCGGGCGGCTTGGGACTCGTCGAGTTCATCGAATTCGGCGATTTCGGGCGCCGAGCGGAACGAGTCGAGGTCGTTGAGCATCGCCCGGGCCTGGTTCTCGTTCGCGCCGATCCCGGTCAGGCGCAGCAGGCGCCTGGAATGATGGTTGGGTTCGACGACTTTCGGGGACACGAGGAGGCTGATGCCGTCGATGTCGGTCGTCACGGTCAGTTCGCCGAGGTCGAAGCCCAGGTCGTTGAGGCGGCGGATGCGTTCGTCGATGCGCCAGCGCTCGTTGACGCTGAATTCCTCGACCCGAGTCAGCTCCGCCCACAGCGCATCGTATGACTCGCAGAGTCGCTCACCGGCCGCCAGCGGATCGGTCTCGGGAGCGACGAGTCCCGCAGCCTGCAGGTCGAGGAAGTCACCGGCGATGTTCATCCGTGCGATCCGCAGGTCCATATTCCGCTGCCCGTCGGAGAGCTGGTCGTGCAGCTCACCGGTTTCGGCGTCGACGACATAGGCGGCGTAGGCGTCGGCATCGCGGCGGAAGAGCGTGTTCGACAGGGACACGTCTCCCCAGTAGAAGCCGACGAGGTGGAGACGGACGAGGAGAACGGCCAGTGCGTCGACGAGGCGGCCTCCCGTGTCCTCGGCCAAGTCGCGGGAGAACAGCGCACGGTAGGGCAGGGAGAACTCGAGGTAGGCGGTGATGAGGGCGCCCTTGAGCGCCTCGCCCGATTCGGTCCGGCGACCTCCGACGAACGCGCGGGGTTCGACGAGGGGGACGTCGAGGTTGCCGAGCGCACCGAGGATGTCGAACTCACGCAGCGCCTGCGCGTCGTCGGTCTCCTTGATCGCGAGGACCTCGTCACCGATCTCGACATAGCGGACAACGTGGCGGGAGATTCCGCGGGGCAGACCGCCGAGGAGCGTCTCCGGCCATTCCGCCAGGGGCAGGTGCCAGGGGAGTTCGGCCAGTGCTGCTCGGTCGGTGTTTCGGACGGTGAGGATCTCCGGTGCGGGAACAGCAGCGCCGGCCGACTGAGCAGTGCCGGCCGACGTCGTCGACGGCGGTGTAGCCTGTGATGACGGGTCCGGCGTTGGCGGGGTGCCCGACACGGCTCAGGAGTCCGAGTCGGAGACCGAGGCTACGAGCGCCTCGGCGAGGTCGGGTGTCTCCACGCCGATGAGCCGTCCGTGGTCGAGGAAGGCGATCCTGTCGCCGAGGATCTTCGCGTCCTCGAGATCGGAGGTGGCATAGATCGTCGTCAGCCCGAACTCCTGCTGCAGACTCTTGATCAGCGACAGGGTCTCCGTCTGCTGTTCGGGGACGAGATTGACCACGGGTTCGTCCATGATGAGCACCTTGGGGCGGCGCACTACGGCGCGGGCCAGGGCCACGGTCTGGCGCTGCAGCTGGGTGAGGTCGCCGGGGACCGAATCGAGGATGTCGCCCAGCCCGATCTTGTCCATCACGGATTCGACGCGTTCCCGGATCTCATCGGCGGGCAGACCGTCGACGCGCAGCGCGAAACCGAGGTTGTCGCGCACGCTCATATGCGGGTAGAGCGCGTAGCTCTCCAAGGCCAGGGTCACATCGCGGTCGTTGACGGCGGCGTGGGTGATATCGGCGCCGTCGATGAGGATGGTGCCGGTCTTCGGAGTCTCCAGGCCGTGGAGCATCCGCAGGATCGTCGACTTGCCAGAGGCGGTGGGGCCGTAGAGGACGAGGAACTCGCCGTCGTCGACGAAGAGATTGAAGGGATGAACGGATTCGGACGTCGTGTTCTCGTAGACATGACTGAGGCCATTCAACGACACCGTTGACATTAGTCCTCCTAAAACTTCTGAATGACTCCGTGAGCAGCCGGTCGTCGGTGACCTGGCGGGGATGCTCAGTCACTCTCATCCTAAGGGGTGAAGAGTTCGGGTGCCCTGTGAATTCGACAAAGCGTAGAGTGATTCTCAGCACGCCGGCTGTGCGCCGACGCATACCGCGGTGCGAAAGTAGACTGATTCGTATGAAGGTCACGTTGGACGAGGTCGCCGCCAGGGCCGGGGTCTCTCTGGCCACGGTCTCCCGAGTGCTCGGCCGCCGCGATGCCGTCGCCGAGTCGACGCGGGCGAAGGTGCTGGAGGCGATGAGTGAGCTCGGCTATTCGCGTTCGACCCTGCTCCATGATGCGCCGAGGCGGCTCGTGGCCGTCAGCGCCCCCGGCAACCCCGAACACTGGCAGGTTCAGGTCTGCACCCGTGTGGCCAAGACCCTGCAGGATCATGATCTCCTCGTCACCCGTCCGCTCGTCGAAACCGACCCGGAACCTCTGCAGACCGCGATCGACGCCGGAGCCGTGGCCCTGGTGACGACGACGATGACGAGTCTGAACGCGGAGATCCCATGCATCCGCGTCGACGAACAGTCCGCCACCGAGGAGGATGGCAGCCCCGGAACGGACGTCTCCGTGGCGGGATCGACCAAGTCGGGATCGGCTGGATCGGGAGCGACCGGTGCCGGAACGACCGGGGCTGGCGGCGCCGATGTCATCGCCGCGCGCCTCGACCTCGGCGGTGGGATGACCACCGCTTTCGAACATCTTCGCGCGATCGGTCACCGGAGGATCGGGCTGATCTGCAATGACAGCGGTGAATTGGCGGTCCAGCTCATCCGCCGCTTCCTCGCCGAACATCCGGCCAGAAACTTAGGTCTCAACCTCGAGGACTGGATCTCACGGGTGCCGAAGTCGTTCTCCGGAGGCTCGCGTGCCGTCCTCGAACTCAAAGATGCGACGTGCACCGCGGTCATCGTCCAGTCCGCTCTTCAGCTGCACGGTGCCCTCTACGGTCTGCGGAATCGACATCTGCAGGTGCCACGGGACATGTCGATCGTCGGGTTCGGCGATTCCCCGACGATGAAGTTCACAGGCCCTCCGGCCACGGTGCTCGGCCTCGACGTCGAAGGGCTGTCGAATGCCCTCATCGCCGCGACCCTGCAGACCCTGCGGATCTCGACGACGGGCCTGCCCTCGGTGCCGCCGGTGTTCCGTCCCAGGCTCGTCGCCCGGACCTCGACGACGGCGGCCCGCCAATGAGCGACCACCCGCCCGAGCACCGACACGTCCGCCTAGCCGAGATCGCCGGCACCGCCGGGGTCTCGAAGGCCACCGTCTCCAGAGCACTGCGTGATGCCGAATCCGTGTCGGCCGCCTCCTTGGCGAAGGTGCGCCAGGCGTTGGCGATCCTCGGCGCCACCGGGCAGGCCCCGAGCGCGGGAACCGGGGACGGAGCCGGTTCCGGACCCCAGCTCATCGCGCTCATCAAGCCCGCGGTGTCGGCAGGCAACGTCGACCCGTACTCGCGGCTCGCGGAGATCCTGACGAACCGGATGTTCTCACTCGGCATCGCCGTCGTCCACATCGAGGCCATCGCCGAACGCAACGAGACCCTGCTCGAGACCATCCTCGGCAGCGAACACGGCGGACCGGAGATCTCCGGAGCCATCGTCGTCGGCGGCGGCGCAGCCGGTGTGCTCGCGGGAATGCTCGCCGAACGCGGACTGCCGCTCATCCGCATCTCGAATGCCCGCCACGACGACGGGATCTCGCGCATCTACCTCGACGCGACTGGCGGCATCGACACGGCTGTCGCCCACCTCGTCCACCTCGGTCACAAACGCATCGGACTGGCCGTGCTGCGCGATTCGGCGGCCCCTGCCCGGATCGCCGGCTTCCGCCGATCGATGGCCGGAATCCTCCACATCCCCGCCACCCGAGATCAGGCCCCCGTCGTCGAGGCCGCCGGCGGTGCCATGGCCGGAGTCGCCGCCGCCGAGGAGCTGCTCGACCTGCGCTGCACCGCCGTCATCGCCTGTGCCCCGTCTCTATCCTTCGGCATGCTCGAGGCCGCCCAGCGGCTCCGGCTCGACGTGCCCCGCGACCTGTCCCTGCTCACCGTCGGAGACGTCCCCGACGCCGATGTCGTCCAACCGCCGCTGTCGCAAGTCGTCTACGACTGGGCGACCGTGGCGCAGTCCGCGATCGACGAGATCCGTGCGATGATCTCAGCCGGTGACGCGCGCGTGCATGTCGACTACACGGTCGACCCGGACCTCGTCCTCCGCGCCAGCGCCGTGCCCCCGCAGCGCCGCTGAGCTCGGAATTCGTTCAAGGTCATCCTCTCCGAGGCGACCCGACCTCAGCTGTCGACGGAGCGGAGGAATTCCGTGCGTTCGGCAGCGAGGCGGTCGAGCAGTGCGGCCACGGCAGTCGGGTCGGCGATCCGCCACGATGCGCAAGTCTGTGCGGACCCGACCTTGAGGGTCAGGCCGGAGTCGAGGGCACGGGAGTCCGTGAGTTCGTCGAGGGCCGCGAAGGCGTCCTCATCGGTGACATCGTCGCCGAGGTAGCCCATCGCCGTGGGCTCGCCGGCACGGGCGAGCAGCCGGATGCCATCACCTTTCGTGGCCTGCTTGACCGCGAGTTCGGTGATGTCGTGACCTTCGATGACGCGGATGTCCGGAAACTCCTCGACCACCTCGGTGGCGTGGCCGTGCAGGGCCGCGGCTGCCTCGGCTGCGATTCCGCGAGTGTGGACCGTCCGCGAATAGGGTTTGGCCTCGATGAGGAAATCCGAGGTGCCGTGTCCGCCCGGAAGAGTGTGTTCGAACGCGTCGAGATGAGCATCGATGGCGGTGAGCATCTCCGCCTCGGCCGGAGTGAGTTCGGGAGACCGAACCACCGGGGCCGAGGCGCCATGGGCCCCACCCTCGAGTTCGGCCTCCGCTCCATGCGAACCGATCAGCCAGGCCCCGTCCGGGGCCTGCGACAGTTGCCGCAGTGTTGCGATGTCCCGCCCGGACACCAATGCCACCCGAGTATGCGGCAGGCGTGCCAGTGCGGCGATGGCCGCTGCCGATTCGGGGACCATCCGCGAGGTCGACGGATCGTCCTGAAGAGGTGCGAGCACCCCATCGAAGTCCAAAGCCAACAACAGTGAATCGGCGGTGGCGAGATCACGCAGAGCCACCTCGGCGGGGGCCGAGACGGCGGGCGCGGATACGGTCGGATCGGTCGTCACTGAGATCCTCCTACCGGGAAGTGGAGATCTCGGAGACCCATTCGGCTTCCTCAGGACGATCGGCCCGACCCGATGGGGTCGCGGGGGCATCCGGTGGAGGAGCGGTCCGGCTCTTCTGGACGACGGGGCGGTCGGGGACAACGGCCTCGGGATTGTGCTTGAGGTGGTTGAGTTCGGCGAGGAAATTCTTCGACCACAGGCTCACGGTGTCCGTGGCGACCTTCCTCCGCATCTGCCGCATTCGCCGGGCACGCGTCTTGTCATCCATCTCGATGGCCTCGAGGATGCCCGCCTTGAGGTTGCCGATATCGTGCGGATTGACCATCACCGCGCCCGTGAGCTGTTCGGCCGCCCCCGTGAACTCCGAGAGCACGAGCGCCCCGTCATCCTTCTGCCGGCACGCCACATACTCCTTGGCCACGAGGTTCATCCCGTCGCGCAGAGCCGTGACCAGCATGACGTCGGAGGCGAGGAAGAACGCTGTCATCTCGTCACGCGGATAGGAATGGTGGAGATAGCGGACGGGAATCGACCCGACGTCGGCCTGTTCGCCGTTGATCCGCCCGACCGCGAGCTCGACGTCGTGGCGGATGATCTTGTACTGCTCGAGCCGCTCCCGCGACGGGGTCGCGATCTGGATGAGCACGACGTCCTCGACATTGAGGCGTCCCTCGGCGATGAGCTCGCCGTAGGCCTTGAGCCGGTGCCGGATGCCTTTCGTATAGTCCATCCGATCGACGCCGAGCATGACGACCTTCGGATTGCCGACGTCCTCACGGATCTGCCGGGCCCGCTCGATGATGCCCGGATCCTTCGCGAGCTCCTCCAGATAGGGAGTGTCGATGGAGATCGGGAACGCCTCGGCGCGGACGACGTGCGCGGCCACGGCCTCGCCCGCCGGAACGAGGACCGTCGACCCCTTCGTCGAGAAGTTCAGCCGGCCCCGCACCGCGCGCCGGAAGTTCGCCGCATCCGCGGGACGTTGGAAACCGACGAGATCGGCGCCGAGGAGGCCCCGCAGGATCTCATCGCGCCACGGCAGCTGAGCGAAGAGCTCATACGGCGGGAAAGGGATGTGGTTGAAGAAGCCGATCGCCACGTCGGGACGCATCCGACGGACCATGAGCGGAACCAACTGGAGCTGATAATCATGGATCCACACGGTCGCGGACTCCGCAGCCACCTCGGCGATCTTGTGCGCGAAGCGCTCATTGACCCGCACATACGCATCCCACCAGGTGCGGTGGTACTCGGGCGGGACGATGACATCGTGGTAGAGCGGCCACAGGGTGGCGTTGGAAAACCCTTCGTAGTACCTGAGGACATCCTCACTTGTCAGTGTCACCGGGGTCAGGTGCATTCCGTCGATCGTGAAGGGTTCGAATTCCTCATCGGCGACGCCCGTCCACCCGATCCAGGCACCTTCCTGCGCCTTCATCACCGGAGCCACCGCAGTGACCAAACCTCCAGGTGAGGTACGCCATCCGTGGTTCTCGTCGTCGGGATCGCGGTCGACGGGAAGGCGGTTGGCCACGACGACGAAATCGCTGTCGCCGAAGGGGGTTTCGGTGCTTGGCTCGGCAGAGTTGACGGTGCTCATCTGCGCCTCCTCCTGAGTCGGTCCTTGGAATGAACTGTACTCGCTCGACTAGGCTTGGCCAGGTGATGGATCAGGAACTGGGAGGCTATCGCCTCATCGAGGAGCTCGGCTCGGGCGGCATGGGTGTCGTCTACCTCGGTGTCGACGGCGGAAACAACCCGGTCGCGGTCAAAGTCCTCCATCCGCACATCGCCAATGACGAGACCGCCAGGAAGCGATTGGCCCGCGAAACCCGAACCCTGCGCCGGATCCGCCACCCTCGCATCGCCGAGGTCCTCGACGCCGAACTCGATTCCGCGCAGCCCTTCATCATCACCGAATTCGTCGACGGGCAGACCCTGTCCGATGACGTCCGCGACAACGGCCCCTTCGCCGAGGATGAGCTGGTCCACTTCGGCCACGCCCTCCTCGACGCCCTCAACGCCGTCCACGATGCCGGCGTCATCCACCGCGACCTCAAGCCCGCGAACGTGATGATCATGGACGGCGAGCCGATGGTCATCGACTTCGGCATCGCGCAGGTCGCCGACGAGGTGCGTGTGACCGCGACGGGTCTGGTCATGGGCACGCCCGGCTACCTGTCCCCGGAGATCGCCGACGGCAAGACCTCGAGCGAGAAGACTGACTGGTGGGGATGGGCCGCGACCATGGCGTTCGCCGCCACCGGCCGCAATCCCTATGGCTCCGGGCCCTTGGAAGCGGTGCTCGGACGTGTGGCCATGGGCAAATTCGATCTCGATGGAGCGCCGAAGAACTTCGCCCCGCTCATCGCCGCCTGCCTCGACCCGAAGCCCGAACGTCGCCCATCGGGGCAGATGATCCTCGACGCGCTCGTCGACATCGAGTCCGGACGTCCGCCGCAGCTCGGATCAGGTCCCAGTGGTGGGGCCGGTGCGGGTGGACAGCAGCGGACACCGAGCGGAACCGCGATCATGCCTGCCGTCGACGACGGTGCCGGCGGTCGCGGCGGTGCCGGGGCGGCGGGTGCGGCCATGGGCGGTGCTGCTCTCGGCGGTGCCGCAGGGGCTGCCGCCGGATTCGGTGCTGCCGGGGCTGCCGGTCAGGGCAGTCCGCGCGGAGACTTCGCCGGTACGGGATACCCGGGGGCCGGGCCCTCCGGCGGCGGAACGCCCGGTGGCGGACAGCCGCAGTACCCCGGATCCAGTCGACCGACCAATCACGCCGGTTCCGGCTTCGGCGCGGGACCCAATCAGGGGGTGGGCTACGGCTCCGGGCGGATGCATGGGCAGCCGCCCCAACAGGCGACCGCACCGCCGATCGGCAACCCCAAGGGCGGCATTCAAGCAGGCCCGGGATCCCCGATGGCCGGAACCGAACTCGGCCGTTCGGGCTTCGTCCAGTCCGGCACCCAGCCCGGCCAGGGGCAGAACCTCGTGGGACCGAATGGGACCGGCGGACCGCAGGGGCAGATCGCTCAGCGACAATGGGGCGACCAGACCGGTCACGGCGGTCAGCAGATGCAACCGGGCAGGCAGCCGATGCAGCCCGGCGGCCAGCCGTTGGCGCCGATGGGAAACCGGCGAGTGCATTCCGGAGGGTGGGTCGTCTTCGGGCTCATTGCCCTGGCCGTCGCCGTCATGCCCCTCGGGCCTCTGGTCATCAGCGTCGTCGCCCTGATCTGGTCGGTGCTCGCTCGCACCGGCACACGTCTGGATCGGAAGGTTCAGCGGTACCGGTTCGACCGCGGAACGGACTCCGGCGGATTCTTCCGGGCGCTCGCCTCGGCGCCGGGAGCCGTGCTGGCTTCGACCCTGACCTCGGTGGCTTCGCTCATCCTGCCGGCGATCGCCGCCGCGGCCGCGCTCGTGCTCACCCGACTCGACATCGCCGGGATCGTGCCCAGCGGCGCCTCCGAACAATGGTCGGTGTGGGCGGCCGGTGCTGCCGGTTCGCTGGTGCTGTGGGTCGGACCGGGTGCCTCGAGTCTGCGCTTCGGCTCACGGCTGCTCGTCTCGGGCGCCACCCGCAACCAGCTCGGCCGCCTCATCGCCTTGGCCGTGATCGCGCTGCTCATCATCCTTGCTGTCATGGTCATCCAGTCCGGAGCGGCCATGTCCTGGTGGCCGCTGACGATCAATCCCTTCGACTTTCTGCCCGGACCGGTGTGATCGAACCTGTGTGAGTGGGCCGGTGCAGTTGCCTCCGACGTTTGGATTTCACTGGGGCTGTCTGCAGTCGGGGTCCGGAAGTCGCTGCCGCTGAGTCGAGGTAGTTGAACGTTGTAGTTGAACCTTGAATATTTCTGGGAGTCGGCCAAGGGCCTGTTTCGGTACAGTGGTGCCGTCGGGTCGTGGAAGCCGTCCCGCACCGATCGGGCCACAGGCCGCACCGATGTCAGACGATCCAACGTGAGGAACAATGGCGAAGAACAACTCCGCGGACGACAAGCGGAACCGCGCACGTGAGAATGCCCGCCAGATCGCGGCGAATCAGGCGAAGAAGGAGAAGACCGCGAAGACGATCCTGTACACCGGGATCGCAGTGGTCGTCGTCGCCGTGCTGGCTGTGGTCGGTGTGCTCGTGTTCCAGCAGAGTAAACCTGCCGTCAGCCCTTCGAACTACGTTTCCGACGGAATCACCGTGGGCAAGGACAACACGCTCGTGCAGCCGATGAAGATGCCCGAAGGCGAGGAATCGGATCTGCCGGCTCCGAGCGACGAAGGCGCGAAGAAGGGGGCCGCCACGGTCACCGTCTACCTCGACTTCCAGTGCCCCGGCTGCAAGGCCTTCGAAGACAGCAACGCGAGCATGCTGCGTAAGCTCGCCGATGAGGGTTCGATCGTCGTCAACTACAAGCCGGTGTCGTTCCTCGACCGCATGTCCAGCGGCAACGAGTACTCGACGCGCGCCGCCAACCTCGCCGCCTGCGTCATCGACAACCAGCCCGAGGTCGCCGTCGATCTGTTCGACGCTCTCTACGCTCAGCAGCCGGAGGAAGGCGGCAACGGCCGCACCGATGCAGAGCTGCTCAAGGTGGCCGAAGAAGCCGGCGTCGACACCTCGAAGAAGCTCAAGGCCGACCCCGAGCAGACCGTGAAGTCCTGCGTCACGGACCGGACCTTCGACAAGTTCGTCGAACAGTCCAGCCAGACCGCTCTGGACGACGGCGTCGAAGCCACCCCGTGGGTGCTCATCAACGGCAAGCACACCGACAAGACCAGCGACCCGCAGGCTCTGGCCACCGAGATCCTCAAGGCCACCGGAGAGTTCAAGGGCTGATCGCCCAAGACTCCCTGCCGGTGTCGAGTTAGTGCCGGTGCCGTGACAGTTCCGATGGTCTGAGAGAAGGGCCGGATCCTGCCGAAGTGGGGTCCGGCCCTTCTTCGTACCCGCGGTTTTGTGGCCGGGCCCAGCCATGGACTACTATCGTGTAGGCGCGCATGCTCGGTGCGCACCACGCCTCCTTAGCTCAGTTGGTAGAGCACCGCTCTTGTAAAGCGAAGGTCGTCAGTTCGAGTCTGACAGGGGGCTCCACTCGGGAAAGCCCCGCGAACCGCTAGAACTAGCGGGACGCGGGGCTTCTTTTCTCTGTTCGCCCTCGTTCAGGGCCCAGCTCGCATTTCGAAGAGCAGACGGCGCGAAAAGCGCGTCAGCGCTTGAACGAGCGCGACGATCGAGTGGCCGGCTAGGTCTGGCCGTCGCGTCTGAACACGAGCATGAGGGAACGCATGCTCAGCACGAAGCCGCCGAAGAGCAGCACGAAGCCGAAGAACGAGTACAGGTGGATGTCCTTCGTCAGCAGCGGACCCTCATCGCTGGTGATGAGCATGATCGCTCCCACCACGGCGGCCCCGGCGAGCACGGCGACGATGAGCTGCTGAAACAGACTGGTGAGGAAGCTGCGGTCGGAGGGATTCTCGAGCACGCGCATGTTCATCGAGAACCGTCCCTGTTCGAGGTCCTCGGAGATCTTGTTGATCCGGCGCGGCATGCGGTCGATCATCGGCATCAGCTGCAGTGCCCGACGCTGCAACTCATCGGTGATCTTCGTGCCCTTGAGCTTCGACCTCACGAGCCTGTTGCCCTCCCGCCGGGCCACGGCGACGACATCGAAGTTCGGATCGATCGTCAGCAGCGCACCCTCCACGGAGGCCATCGCCCGGAACGCGGCACTGATCGGTGCCGGCACGGAGAATCGGTGCGCGAGCACGAGATTGAACAGATCATCGAAGAGCTTCTGACCCTGTGCCGCACGAGTGCCGCCGCCGTAGCGCAGCAGGAGTTCGCCGACGGCCCGTTCGACCTCCCGATCGTCGAGCCCGTCGGGACGTCCGAGGAGTTCGATGAGGGCATCGGTGGCGCCGGCGCTGTCGTTCTGGTCGATCGAATAGAGCATGAGCCCCAGCGAGGTCTGCGTGCCCGGATCGAGACGTCCGACCGCACCGAAGTCGAGAAGCCCCAGCTTCCCCTCGGGAGTGATGAAGATATTGCCGGAATGCAGATCGGCGTGGAAGATCCCATCACCGATGATCTGCTCGAGCGTGGCACCCAACAGTGTGGTGGCCAATCGGGACCGTTCAGCATCGCTGAGCCCGGTCAGCAGCGTCCCCGCCCGTGAGACCGGCTGTCCGGGCAGCCGATCCATGACCAGCAGGCGTTCGCCGCTGAGGCCCGGGTAGCCGTGTGGAACGGTGACGTCGAATTTCCCCGACCGTTTGAGAGAGTTCTCGATGCTGGCCATATTGTCCAGCTCGATCCGATAGTCGAGTTCCTCCTCGAGCGTGTTCGCGAATCCTGCGGCCAGTGACTGCACACCCAGATCCCTGCCCCAGGTCGTGGTTTTGTTCAGCCAGCCCGCCAACCGCAGGATGATGTCGAGATCCTGAGTGACCTGGTTGAGAGCCTTCGGTCGCTGCACCTTGACGATGACCTCCGTGCCGTCGAGCAGGGTCGCCTCATGGACCTGTGCCACCGAGGCGGCCGCCAGCGGCGTGGAGCCGATCCGGGCGAAGACCTCGCCGATCGGACGGCCGAGCCGTTCGGTGATGGCCGGTTCGATGACCGACCAGGGTTCGGGCGTGACCTGGGTCTGGAGGGTCTCGAGCTCACGGACGAACACCGGCGGGAGGATATCTCGGCGGGTCGAGAGCATCTGTCCGAGCTTGACGAAGGTCACCCCCGCCTCGGCGAGGGATTCCTTGAGCGCTCGTGCGGTCTTGACGTCGCGACCCGGCGAATCCCCGCCGAAGCCGCGCAGCTGGGAGCCGAGCCCGTGCCGCACGGCGATGGACACGACCTGGGCATAGCGACGAGCGCGGCGACGGCGGGATTTCCACCCGAAGAACAGCGACTGCGGGCTCGGCAGGGACCCGGTGGGAAAGGCCGCCTCGAGCATGACGAGGGCACCGACCCCCAGGGCGAAGATCCAGCCGAGGGCGAGCACCATGAACAGCACCGCCACTCCGGGGGAGACGTCGAGGCCGTTGACGTTCTGCCCGGTGCCGGCTCGGTAGAGATACTGGACGGTCACGGCCACGACGGCGCTCATCACGAGACCGACGGCCAGCGTGCGCGGCCAGCCGGTGGGAACTCCGACGACGCGCCGGACCACAGTGGCGGCGAACCATGACTGGAGGAATAGGAAGACAAGTGCGGCGAGGCTCACCAGCACATATCCGCCGACGTCCAGCGCTTCCATCGATGACTCTCCTGATCCTGTTCGGCCCGTCAGCGTCGAACTGTCGGGGCGAACATCGTCGAATCGGTCATCTCCAGCCTAGACCGTACCCGGCGGGTCAGCCTCTACTTGGCGGGTCGAGGCGCCTGCGGCGGCCGGGCAGCCCCACCTGGCGGCCCCAGATGAGGATCCACACCGCACCGAGGATGGCGAGCAGTCCCGGGAAGAGCACACCGAACCGCAGACTGGTCACGGTGATGATGAGGGACAGCAGCGTCGGCCCGCCGAGTTTGCCGCCGTTGTTGAAGATCGCCCAGATGCCGAGGAACCGGGGCCGACCGATCGTGGGGGAGAGGTCCGCGCCGATCGTCATATTCACACCTGCGCCGAGGCCGTTGCCGAAGGCCATGACAGCGGCGGCGATGACCATTCCGGTGAGATCCGGCTTCGCGACCATGATGACGAAGCCGGTGCCGAAGATCGTCAGACAGGCGACGAGGGTCGCGACCCGACCGAGGTGATCCTTGATGTACGCGCCGAGGAACATGACGATGAGTTCGAACCCGGCACCAAAGGCGATGATGAGCGAGATCGAGGACTTGTGCAGGCCGATTTCGACGCCCCACAGCTGGACGACGACCGGCTGGGCGGCGCGGGCCGCCGCAAGAGCGATGATCGTGACGCCGGTGAGGATGACCGATTTCCACCGCACATCCAACGGCGGCCGGCGATCCTTCTTCTTCCCCCGCCGAGGATGGGCTGCGTCTGCCTGTGCCGGATCGGCCGCCTCGGCGAAGGAAAGATCGTCGGCGGGGGAGGGGGCGTCCGTACGCGAGGTCGGGGCCGCCTCGGCGCGGTGGGTACGGTCGTCGAAGCCGGGGATCTGCGCGATCGGCAGGGCCATGATCGCGATGGCCGCGACGGCGGTGAGGCCGGAGAAGACGAACACGGACCAGATCGGGAAGAGAAGCATGAGGCCCGCGCCGATCATCGGCCCGACGAGATTGCCGACCCGCTGTGTGCCGCCGAGCGCGGTCATCGCCTTGGCGAGGTCTGCCGGCGGCATCACCTCGGCGACGACGGCCTGCCGGGCCAGGCTCCACACATCGGAGACCGGGCCGAAGACCATGAGCGCGAGCGTATAGACGAGCAGCGAATACGGCGAATCCCAGATGAAGGCTGAGACGATGGAGCCGAGGACGACGATCGCAGCGATCGTGGCCACGAACATCGCACGAAAATCGCCGAGGCGGTCGATGAGGATCCCCGCCGGCACCGTGGCCATCAGTGACACGGCTCCCATGATGCCGACGATGGCGGCGGCGAATGCCTGCGTCGAACCCAGCGACAGCGCCCCGAGGACGAGGATCGGCATGATCGCACCCAGGCCGACGGCGAAGAGCGCGAACGGCACGAGCACCGGCCACAGGATGGGTTTGAGCACATGGCAAGTCTAGTTGGGGTGTGCGTGAGGTGGTCGCGGAGTCCGAGGTGAGAGCGGCCGTGGGGTGTCGGAGACGGCCGGGCGGCCATAGAATGTCCGGGCACTCAATCCGACCGTTGAGGATCCTCATGACCGCACAGAACTCAGCAGCACCACTGTTCCGCCTCAGTCCGATGCGTCCGCGCGATCCGGGCGAAGAGGGCAGGGCTGCCAGCATGCTCGAACTCTTCTTCGACCTCGTCTTCGTCATCGCCGTCTCGATCGCGTCCTCACACCTGCATGACGCGATCACGGCGGGCCGCCTCGGTGACGGTGTGGTGAGCTATCTGCTCGTGTTCTTCGGGATCTGGTGGGCGTGGATGAACTTCACGTGGTTCGCGACCTCATTCGACACCGATGACTGGCTCTACCGGGTGCTCACGATCGTGCAGATGGGCGGGGTGCTTATCCTCGCCGCCGGCATCGGGCCGGTCTTCGAGGACAGGGACTTCCGGCTGCTCATCGCCGGCTATGTGCTGATGCGCATCATCATGATCTCCCAATGGCTGCGCGCTTCCCGCGGCGCCGGATCCGCCAGGTGGACGACGATCGTCTACGCGGCGGGCATCGGCATCGTCCAGATCCTGTGGGTGGCATGGCTGGCCATCGACGTTCCCGTATTCAGCGCCGTGGGCGTCGGTGTGCTCATCCTCGCCGAAGTGGCGGTGCCCGTCATCGCCGAAGTCCGCGGCAAAACCCCTTGGCATCCGCATCACATCACCGAACGCTATGGCTGCTTCACGATCATCGTCCTCGGCGAAAGCCTCCTGGCCTCGGCGAATACCGTGTTCGACGCCTTGGGCGAGGTCGACGACATCGGCCCCCTGATCTCGCTGGGCGTCCTCAGTCTCATCGTCACCGCCGCAATGTGGTGGATCTACTTCTGGCCGCCGCACCACCGGGCGATCGGCAGCCTCGGCGGATCGCTCAAGTACGGCTACGGCCACTTCTTCATCTTCGCCGCGGCAGGAGCGTTCTCCGCCGGAGTCGGGGTCGAAGCCGATTCGCAGCTCGGCGCCAGCGCCCTCGACCCGGTGCTGGCGACGTTCACGGTCTCCGTGCCGATCGCCGTGTTCGTCCTCGGGGTGTGGGCGCTCGCGATCCGCGCGAACGCCAACGCCGTCGTCAACTCAGTGGTGCCGGCCTGTGCGCTGCTCGTCCTCCTCGACCCGATCATCCCGGTTCCGACGTTCCTCACGACGTTCTTCATGGTCATCATCGTCATCACCCTCGTCGTGTTCCCTCCGCTGGACGACAGCGGCAAGACCGGCGCCGAGGCGGTCGTGCGGTGAACGTGTCCCACCGAGGGATGCGCGGGGCCGGGGGAGTTCGTCAGATAAGCAGCTCGCGAGGCCCTATCGGATCCGAGGTGAAAGTGGCACGCTGGAGTCATGGTCTCTCAGAGTGTCGTCCCATTTCACAGTGTCGTCCCGCCCTATCTCCTCGATGCGATCGCCGAACGCGGCAGCGAGCGTTTCCCGAAGGCCGCAGCCGCCGCGGCCAGCTGTCGGATGTCCGATGATAGCTGCCGGAACCTCCGCCTGGCAGGCTTGCGCTACACCCCTCCGGCCGACCTCGGCAAAGACGAATCCGCACTCGCCGCCCCCGCTCCGGCCGGACTGCAGCGCCTCATCCATGATGCGCAGAACACCGAGGTGCTGCCCGGCGAGCTCGTCCGCTCCGAGGGCGAAGAACCCGTCGACGATGAACCGGTCAACGAAGCCTATGACGGACTCGGCGCTTCGTATGCGCTGTTCTCCGAGGTGTTCGGGCGTGACTCGCTCGATGGTGCGGGAATGCCGCTCATGGCCAGCGTCCACTACGGCAAGGACTACGACAACGCGTTCTTCGACGGCCGGCTCATGGTCTTCGGCGACGGCGACGACGAAGTGTTCACCGGTTTCACCGGCTCGCTGTCGATCATCGGCCACGAACTCTCCCACGGCGTCATCAGCCACACTGCCGATCTCGAGTACTTCGGCCAGCCCGGCGCACTCAACGAGCACTGCGCCGATGTGTTCGGTGCGCTGACCCAGCAGCACGACGCCGGACAGAACGCCGAGGACGCCGACTGGCTCATCGGCTCGGGAATCTTCACTTCCGAGGTGACCGGCCGGGCCCTGCGGTCGATGATCGAACCGGGCACGGCCTATGACGACGACGTCCTCGGCAAGGACCCCCAGCCGGCGCATATGGACGATTTCGTCACCACCGACTCCGACAACGGCGGGGTTCACCTCAACTCCGGGATCCCGAACCGCGTCTTCGCGCTCGCCGCGACCAGCGTCGGCGGACCGGCGTGGGAGAGCGTCGGACAGGTCTGGTACTCCGTCCTCACCGGGTCCGAAATCACTCAGCGCACTGATTTCGCGGAGTTCGCAGAACTCACCATCGCCGAGGCGGCCGATCAGTTCGGCGCCGGATCCGACGTTCACGATGCGGTCGTGTCCGGGTGGGAGGCCGTGGGCATCTCCCACGCAGGTTCGGCGCGAGGAAACCCGGGGAGCAGCTGGTGAACGAGCAGCCAGCCGGGAATTCGCGGGAGGCTAGTGACGGTGTGAACGGCTCATCCAGCACGCCGGCCGAAGGGTTCGGTCGTCTGCTCGTCGAACGCTCCGGCGGGATCGGCGGGATGCTGGTCGTCTGGGACGTCGACATCGACGCGAGCTCTCGACGCGATGACCTCGGTCCGCGCATCGTCGAACTTCCCTGGTCCGGCAGCGGGCAGAGTGACGATGCACAGCAGCCGACGGGCGCCGACCGATTCACCTACCTCATCGAAAGCCGATTCGGACGGGTGCGCTTCGGCGAGTCTGAGATGCCTCCGGAATGGAAGCAGCTCGTCGACGACGTGCGGGAAGTCGCCGAACCGCAGAGGCGACAACCCGGCTGACCCTTATGCTGGAGGTCATGACCGACACCAACCACGACCTGGGCAGCGACGCTCGGACGACGGCCGAGAAGAACGTACGCGACCTTGAAGCCGGGGTCCACACCGACCTCAAGGAGTCGATGACGTACGGGTCGTATCTCGACCTCGACCGTCTCCTCAATGCCCAGCACCCCGTCAGCAGCCCCGAGCACCACGACGAACTGCTCTTCATCATCCAGCACCAGACCACGGAACTGTGGTTCCGGCTCGTCATCCACGAACTGCTCGATGCCCGCCGGCTCATCGCTGTCGATGAGCTGCAGACCGCGCTCAAGCGCATCGCGCGCGTCAAACACATTCAGAAGACCCTCACCGAGCAGTGGTCCGTCCTGGCAACGCTGACGCCGAGCGAATACGTCGGTTTCCGCGACCAGCTCGGCCGGGCCTCCGGCTTCCAGTCCTGGCAGTACCGGGCCGTGGAATTTCTGCTCGGCAACAAGAACCGGGCCATGCTCCCGGTCTTCGACGGAGAACCCGAGGCGCGTGCGGCGCTGGAGCAGTACCTCGAGGAACCGAGCATCTACGACGAGTTCCTCGCCTGCCTGGCCCGCCGCGGACTTCCTGTGCCGCAACGGCTCCTCGAGCGGGACAAGTCCGTCGCCCACACCTTCGATGAGGAACTCTGCGGCGTCTTCCGCATCATCTATGAGAACCCGCAGAAGTATTGGCAGGAGTACGAGAGCTGCGAAGAGCTCGTCGACCTCGAGGAGAACTTCCAACTCTGGCGTTACCGGCATATGCGCACTGTGCTGCGGATCATCGGCATGAAACGCGGAACCGGCGGTTCGAGCGGAGTCGGATTCCTGCAGAAGGCGCTCGATCTGACGTTCTTCCCCGAACTCTTCGATATCCGCACCGGCATCGAGAACGGACCCGGCATCGGCGACAGGGGAGTCTGATTCTCCCTCCGTCCCAGCGCGAGGGTGCGTTGCGCATAGGCCCGCAGCATGCAGGACTGTCGGCAAGTCAGCCGAGCAGGAGGTCCCTCACCTGCGCGAAGTACGGAGAATCGGGGTCGATGACATCGGCATGGTTCGCCCCCGCCAGCTCGGTCAGAGCGGCAGGAAAGACACGAGAGAATTCCACGTCGACGGTGGCATCGGCATCCCCATGGATCGAATGCACATCGACTCGTGCCGGGATGAGCGCCGCCCGTGACCTGGGGTCGTGGCGCAGGTAGGCTTCCAGATCGTACTCGGGGCGCGCGCCCATATAGTCGAGGACCGCTCCATCGCCGAGGTGGCCCTCGACTTCCCGGAACAGATCGGTCACCGGCGCCAGAGGACGCAGGCGGATACGCGATCCCTGTGCGGGCAGGTGCGATGCCCAGGCGAGGACGAGGCAGCCGCCGGCCGAATGGCCCGAGACGACCAGATTCTGCCTTGCCTGTTCGCTGACACCCCAGTGCGGCAGTTCTGCGCACACCGAATCGATGGCCGCGGTGACATCGTCGAGCAGGAGCGGCTGACCGCCGAGCCTTCGGTATTCGACGGATGCGACGAGCACTCCCGTCTCGGCCAGGGCTCGGGCCAGAGGTCGAGCATGAGCAAGATCGGTGCGCGGCCGGAAGTAGCCGCCGTGGACGAAGATCACCGTCGCCGAGGCGGCGGCCGGGTCACCATAGACCTCGACGAACTGCTCGGGGGCGTTCCCGTAGGTGTGCCGGAACGTCGGAACCGCCTTGGCGCCGGCGGCAGAGAGCTCGGGAATCCGCACGGACTCGACGCTCATCCTTCGGAGCTGCGAGGCTCGTCCGCCTCACCGGCGTCGGTCTGGCCGGCAGCACTGGCATTGCCGGTCTCGCCGGCTTCACGCGCACGGTCGACTTCGCGAGAGCGTTCGACGAGGTCGCGGACGCGAGTGAGCTGCGACAGCTTCGGGTCAAGGGCGTCACCCGAGGACTGCCCGCGCAGTCGGCGACCGACCCACGGGGCCAGGTACTCGCGGGCCCACCGCGACTCCTCGCTCATCACTTCGCGGATCGCCCGCGTCGGACGAGCAGGAACCCCGAAGCCCTTGGTCGGCAGCGAGCGACCGCTCTCCAGCGTGGCGAGAGCCTGCTCGGCGACGAGGTGGTGTCCTTTCGTCGACAGGTGGATGCGGTCGTCGGCCCACATCTCCGCAGCATAGAGCGAACGCAGCCCCCACAGATCGACCATATGGCAGCCGTGCCGCTGCGCAATCGACCACAGATGGGCGTTGTAGATTCCCACGCGAGGACGGACCGCGCGGATGAGCGGGGTGCTGAACTCGGTATCGAAGCCATTGCACATGAGCACCTCGATGCCGGCCTCACGCATGGCGATGACAGCTCGTTCGAACTTCGCGGCCAGGGCATCGATATCGGCCTTCGGGCGCAGGCAGTCATTGCCTCCGGCGCACAGACTCACGAGGTCCGGCTTCATCTCGATCACCTGCGGCACCTGGTCATCGACGATGCGGTCGAGCAGCCGCCCCCGGATGGCCAGATTGGCGTACGACAGGTCCGGGCTGCCCACCGACGATTCGGTGAGCAGGAGCGCGAGCCTGTCGGCCCACCCGCGGTACCGGTTCTCGACGCGCGGGTCGGCATCCATCAGACCCTCACTGAACGAGTCTCCGATGGCGACGTATGAGGCGATCGGCTCAAGCATCAGGGATCCTTCTCTCTTCGGGCGACTCATCCAGACTATACGCCGGGACTGATACGGACCCGTCCGCCCCCATTGCTACCTGACGGCGGCCCAGCAACCTCGCGCGAGGTTGCTGGGCCGCCGTCAGGTAGCAATGGGGAGGGGCGAGGGCGGGAACTCGCCCTGCCTGAGGCTGTCCGCCAAGGCTTCGGACGGCCCCGCGTTCACTCGGCGGAAATGTCGAGTGGCGTAGACTCGACACCGCACCCAGACGTCGCCGCAGACCCCTCGCTAGGAGCAGAATGTATCGGTCAGTCCCGGTTCCCGCCGCCACAGACTTCATCATCACGAACGCGCGGATCGTGCCCGTGGCCGATGCGTCCGGGAACCGTGCCGAGCCGATCGAATCGGGCACGCTGACGGTCAGGGACGGCCGCATCACCGAGGTGACCCCCGGTGCGGTCGGCACGTCCTCCCTCCCAGCGGACATCGAGGTCATCGACGCCGGCGGACGCTGGGTCCTGCCTGGTTTCATCGAAGCCCACGGCCACCTCGGCGTGCACGAGGACGGCGAAGGTTGGTCCGGTGACGATACGAACGAGATGACCGATCCCAACGGCGCGGGTCTGCGCGCGCTCGACAGCATCGACCCCACCGACCTCGGATTCAAGGATGCGCTGCGTGGCGGCGTCACCTCGGCGCTCATCAAACCCGGATCCGGCAATCCCATCGGCGGTCGCACCGCCTTCCTCAAGACCTGGGGGCGGATCGTCGACGAAATGCTCGTGACGCAGGATCTGTCCGTGAAGTCCGCGCTCGGCGAGAACCCGAAACGCGTGTACGGGGAGAAGAAGGTCACCCCGTCGACGAGGATGGGCACCGTCAAGGTCATCCGCGACGCCTTCGTCGAGGCGCGGAACTACCAGGCTGAACGTGCCCACGCGGAGTCCGAGGGCACGCCGTTCGAGCGCAACCTCGTCAAGGAGACCTTGGCCGACGTCCTCGACGGCAAGCTCGCATGGGATCAGCACTGCCACCGCGCCGACGATATCGCCACCGCCATCCGCTTGTCCGAGGAATTCGGATACCGCCTCGTCATCAACCACGGGACCGAAGGCCACAAGATCCCCGACTTCATCGCGGCCAAGGGCATCGACGTCATCCTCGGTCCCCTGATGACCTCCCGGTCGAAGGTCGAACTGCGCGATCGCACCCTGGCCACAGCAGCCTCCCTCGCCGAGGCAGGGGTGCGTATCGCGTTGACCACCGACCATCCGGTCATCCCGATCAACTTCCTCATCCATGAAGCCTCACTGGCCGTGAAGGAAGGCCTCGACCCGGTCGTCGCGATCGAAGCTCTGACGATCAATCCGGCCGCGATCTTCGGCCTCGACGACCGTCTCGGCTCACTGGCCGTGGGACGCGATGCCGATATCGTCATCTGGTCGGGCGATCCGCTCGATCTGGACTCTCGTGCTGAGACCGTCTTCGTCTCCGGCCGTCGCGTCTTCGACTATGACGCCGGATCAGGAACCGCGCACGTCGCCGACCCACTCGGCCCGACACTCATCAGCGAGCCGTGAGCGACAGAGAACTCGAAGACGCCACCACCGCCGAGGTTCGGGTCGAGGATCCGTCCTCGCCGGGTCCTGTCCGTGGTTCGTCCCCGGCCCCGGTCGAGGGCGGCAACCCGGAGGCCGGCTCCCAGGCTCTGCGGGAGCTGCTCGAGCGCACCCGCCTGCAGCGCTTGGCCGAACTGCGGGAATCCTCACTGGAGACCCAGCCCGAGGATGTCGCGAAGGCCGCGGCGGCGAAGGCGGCGAAACCCGGACGCAGCGGCGGCCGGTCGAAGCCGCGCACCGACCACCTCGGTGCGTCTCAGCGCATCGCGCAGAGGGTCGCCCGACGCACCGTCGGCAAACTCGTCTCGGGGACGACGGAGAATACGCAGCCGGTGCCGATCGTCACTGCTCTCAGAGGCACTCCGTACCAGGCGCCGGTGCAGGCGACCGAGCCGAGCGAGGACGAGGCTCGGATGGTCCTCGACCTCGCCGCCGATATCGCGGCGATGATGATGCGTGCCGGTGCCGGCACCAGTGACGTCGAAGTCTCCGTCATCGCCGCCTGCACCGCCTGCGGTCTGGCCACCGTCGAGGTCGACCTGACCTCGAACACCCTCGTCGTCCACTATTCGACCTCCGACGGCCGTCTGATGACGGTGATGCGGGTCAACCGCGGCGAGTCCACGCACTTCGCGAAGCTCGCCTCCGTGCACAAACTCGTCACCGACCTCGTTGACGGACGCTTGGAGTTCCATGAGGCACGCAGCCGTCTCGACGCGATACGGACGCAGCGGCGGCCGTTTCCCGAATGGTTCACCACCGGCGCCTGGGGATTCATGGTCGGTGCCCTCGTCCTGCTGCTCGGGGGCGGACCGGTTGCGATTCCCCTGGGCATCGCGATGGCGATCGTCGTGTTCCAGTTCGGCAGATTCCTCGGACGGAAGACGCACCTGCCGTCGTTCTTCATCACGGCCCTGCAGGCCGCCTCGGCGACTCTCATCGCCACGATCGCCGGTGATCTCGGGATCATCGCCTCACCGCAGTACCTCGTGGCTGCCGGAATCGTTCTGCTGCTGCCGACGCAGTCGCTGTATTCGGCGGTTCAGGATGCGCTGACGAACTTCCCGCTGACCGCCGCCGGGCGGGTGGTCGGGGTGTTCATGACTCTGGCCGGCATCGTCTCCGGAATCGCCCTGGGAATCGTGTGCGGTCAGGCCATCGGACTCAGTCATATCGAAGTGCTCGTGCCGAAGACGAGTCCGCATGTGGTCACGGCGATCCTGTCGATGGTTGCGGCTGCAGTGGTGTCGATGTCCGGTGCTGTGGCGATGTCGGCCAGGCGCCGGTTCATCCTGCCGGCTGCACTGGTCGGACTGGCCTCGCACATCACGATGATGTCGCTGACGCTGCTGCACATCGACAATGTGCTCGCCAGCCTGCTCGCGGCCACCGTCACAGGTTTCCTGTCACGGCCTCTGGCACTGCGGCTGGGTGCGCCGGCGATCGTGCTCATGATTCCCGGCATCTACACGCTGCTGCAGGGGCTGTCGATCTTCACCGCTGTCTATCAGATCGCTTCGGACTCGGAGAACGTCTCCTTCGCTGTGGGCCTGTCCTCACTGTTCACGGCGATCCTGGCGAATGCGGCTCTCGCCGTCGGAGCCGTGCTGGGCAGCTATCTGGCTCTGCCGCTGAAGAACCTCAAGAGCCAGAATTTCAAGAGTCAGAGCTCGGCCGAGGAGAAGGTCGAAGAGGTCCGCAGCGGCGAGACCTCGACCGCAGTCATCGACTCGGTGCAGCCCGCAGGCGCGAAGACTCAGTCGAGTGGGCCCAGCGGACCGGGAGCCGCGGACTCGACCGGAACGGGAGGAACGGGAGTCCAGTCGAGCGGGCTCGGTGGTTCGGGAACCCAGCCGAGTGAGGCCGATGGATCGGGAGCTGCAGACGCGGCCGAGACCGGCCCGATTCAGTCCTGATCCGGCAGGGCCCAATCGATGGGTTCGATGCCCTTCTGGGCGAGCAGTTCGTTCGTGCGTGAGAACGGGCGGGAGCCGAAGAACCCCCGCCGGGCCGACAGCGGTGACGGATGTGCGGATTCGATGATGGCCACCTCGGCGGTACCCGATGTCAGCAGGGGAGCGAGGTTTCGAGCGTCGCGGCCCCAGAGGATGGCGACGAGCGGCTGATCGCGTTCGATCAGCGCGGTGATCGCCCGTTCCGTGATCTCCTCCCACCCCTTGCCGCGGTGGGACGCGGGTTCGCCGGGGGAGACGGTGAGAGCGCGGTTGAGCAGCATAACTCCCTGGCGTGACCAGGCACGCAGATCCCCGTGCTGTGCCGGTGGGATGCCGAGGTCGGACTCGAGCTCCTTGTAGATATTGCCCAGCGACCTCGGCAGGGGGCGGACATCAGGATCGACGGCGAAGGACAGGCCGATGGCGTGGCCCGGCGTCGGGTAGGGGTCCTGCCCGACGATGAGGACCTTGACCTCGGACAGAGGTTCGGCGAAGGCCCGGAAGACGAAGTCCCCGGCGGGCAGGTAGGCGCGGCCGGCGGCGTTCTCGTGGCGGAGGAAGTCGCCCATCGAGTGGATGCGCTCCTCTACTCCGGCCAGGGCATTCGCCCAATCGGGGGACATGATCTCGGTCAGCGGAGGCGTCGACGTCATGGGCACGAGTGTAGCGATGCTCGGCCGTCGAGGTCGCCTCGGCGAGGGACCTGCGCGTATGTGCACGGAGCGCAGATCGGGTGTGCGCGATCGCCTACCGAGCGGGTGTATTGCCCGTCACTGCCACGCGTTATGCTCTGCCTAAGGAGTTCATCGTTGAACGAAAGGACCGAAATGTCGGAATTCCCAGAGGCCAAGAACTGGAAGATGCTCATCGGCGGAGAGTGGGTCGACGCCGCTGACGGCGACACCACCGATGTCATCACCCCGATCGACCGCAACGTCGTCATCGCCAAGGTGCCCAACGGCAAGGAAGCCGACGCCGACCGTGCCGTCAAGGCCGCGCGGAAGGCCTTCCCGGAATGGGCGGCTGTGCCTTTCAAGGAACGCCAGAAAAAGCTTCTGGCCTGCGCCGATGCTCTCGAAGCCGCGTCGGAGGAGCTCGCTCAGCTGACCGCGATCGACACCGGAAACGCGATCCGCACACAGGCTCGTCCGGAGACGATCACGCTGGCCGACCTCTTCCGCTACATGGGCGGTGTCGCCGGTGAGGTCAAGGGCAACACCCTGCCCGCCGGAGACAAGCAGCTCCAGTACACCAAACGCGTGCCATTGGGCGTCGTCGCCGGCATCCTGCCGTGGAACTCGCCGCTGATGATTGCCGCCTTCAAGACCCCGGCGGCGATCGCCGCCGGCAACACGATCGTCCTCAAGTGCGCCGAGGATGCGCCGCTGACGATCCTCAAGATGGCCGAGATCATCGCCGACATCCTGCCCGCCGGCGTGCTCAACGTCGTCACCGGCAAGGGTTCGGTCATCGGCGAGGCCCTCAATGTCCACCCCGACGTCGACAAAGTCTCGTTCACCGGATCGACGAGTGTCGGCCGTCACGTCGCTGAGGTGGCCGGCGGCCGTCTCGCGCATTCGTCGATGGAGCTCGGCGGCAAGAGCCCCAACATCATCTTCCCGGACTCGAACGACGACGACACCCTCGAACAGGTGCTGCTGTCGACCCGCTTCGCCCGCCAGGGTCAGTCGTGCACCATGGGTTCGCGCCTGTTCCTCCACGAGGACATCTACGACGACTTCCTGTCCAAGCTCGTCGACGCGGTGTCGAAGATGAAGGTCGGCGACCCCCGCGATGAGTCGACCGACATCGGCTGCATCATCAACCAGAAGCAGTACGACCAGGTCGCCAGCTACATCGAGATGGGCAAGTCGATGGACGGCGTCGAGATCGCCTACGACGGCTCCGATTCGCTGACGGTCGGCGAACCCGGCTTCTACCACGCGCCCGTGATCTTCTCGAAGGCGAAGAACGACTGGCAGACCAGCCGCGAAGAGATCTTCGGCCCCGTCCTCTCCGTCATCCCGTGGAAGGACATCGACGAGGTCATCGACATGGCCAACGACTCCGACTTCGGCCTCGCGGCCTTCGTCTTCACCAAGGACGTCGACGCGGCCCTGACCATGGCCAACCGGATCGAATCCGGCTGGGTCCAGGTCAACCAGGGCGGCGGCCAGCTGGCCGGCCAGTCCTATGGCGGCATGAAGACCTCCGGCTTCGGACGTGAGGCATCGCTGGAGGGCATGCTCGAGGGCTTCACCCAGATCAAGCAGGTCAACATCCGCATCCGCTGACGGATTTCCTCGCCGAGGCGGCACCGCCTCGTCGAGGTTCGCCCAACTCACCCCGTCGTCACGGCCGCCGAATCGTCAGCCGTGCGGCGGGGTGATGCGGTTGACTTGGGACGATCAGGGACCGGCCTCACAGTCGCGGCGGCGCGCCGGAAATTTCGGTACCGCCGATCGGGCGATAATATAGAAGCACAGACACCTCTCGAAGGAGCACAACCTCTATGCCGCCGAATGACGACACCTCGGAACTGAGCGAGCTTGAGGTGGCCGTTTTGGAGTTCGAGCGGCGGTGGTGGAAATACGGAGGCGCCAAGGATCACGCGATCCGTGAGCGCTTCGACATGTCGGCCACCAGCTACTTCCAGATTCTCAACTCGCTTCTTGACAACCCTGCAGCTCTGGCCAGCGACCCCATGCTGGTCAAGCGCCTTCGCCGAATCCGCAGTACGCGGCAGAGCGAACGCGCCCAAGCCCGCGTCTCGAGGTAGACATGACCGACGAATTCGACGAGATCGAGCCCGGCCGGCGCAGCGGTGCCCATCGACAGGAATCCGCGGCGTCGTCGAACATCGGTGCCATCTCGCTGGTCATCATCCTCGCCCTGGTCGCCGTCCTGCTGGTCGTGGCCGCCATCAACATCATCTTCTCCTCGATGGGCAACCCCGAATCGAAGATCGCCGACCCGCCGGCCTCTGAATCGGCGTCGGCCGAACCCTCGCCGAGCGAGAGCGAAGTCAGCGTCGCGGACGACTCGATCACCGTCGACGTGCTCAACGGCTCCGGAGTCTCCGGCGCCGCGAAGAAGTTCTCCGAAGCTGTCGAAGAGAAGGGCTGGAAGCTCGGCCAGGTCGGCAACTACTCGACGAACCTGACCGACTCGACCGTGTACTACAACGGCGAAGAGAACGCTTCGCAGGCCAAGCTCGTCGCCAAGTCGCTGGGAGTCTCGGCCACGGAAGCCTCTTCGGACTTCGAAGCCGACGTTACCGTCGTCATCTGTTCGGACATCGCCGATCGCGGGCCGGAGTCCAGCGAAGGCGGGGGCTCGGACTGATCCGACGCGATTCGGCTGCGCGGGAGCGCGACTGAGCCGGCGGGATCGGTGCGGCCGTGGCCGGCTGCTGTTCGATCTCGAATAGGCGAGTCAAGATCTGATGAGCTGCTTCGGTAGTGAACGGATCATGTGTGGGCGGGCCGCCTCGGCGAATTCCTGACCGATCGGTCTGATTCTGTTCGCGGTGATCCCCGCTGTGAACTGGGCAGAAACCGTTAGATAACGAATCTATAACAGTGCTCAACCGCTCTAGGTGGGATGCGTGCCTGCGGTAGAGTTGCACCAGCTAGGCAAGCACAGCACCTTGTGTTCTATTCGTGCTTCACCGAGATAATTCTCTAGAGGTCAATGAGAGAAGTCGCGGGGTCAGTTGAGTTTTACTAGCTTCCGTATCTCGGGTGAGGTCATATGATCGCGGCTGCGATGCGGGATTTCAATGGCACTGCACTGTATGGAGAAGTAATGGCACAAGGTACCGTCAAGTGGTTCAATGCTGAAAAGGGCTATGGATTCATCACCCTCGAAGGCGATAGCCAGGACGTGTTCGTTCACTGGAGCGCAATCCAGATGGACGGCTACCGCTCTCTCGAAGAGGGCCAGCAGGTTCAGTTCGAAGTTGGAGAAGGACAAAAGGGTCCTCAGGCGGAGTCCGTCACCCTCCTCTGAGACTGGCTGCTGTCAGCACAGTTTTCTGATCCGCTGCGGCGGGTCGTCGGAATGATCTTCGGACCGACCGGCGCCAATCGCACGGGGGAAGCGCCGAGCAGGCAACTGCTCGGCGCTTTTCAGTGCCCGCGGGGAAAGTCGTTTCGCGCTGGGCCGAACTGCCCTCCGCGCCTTCGCCGCAGGCCGAGAATTCGCGGATCGACTCCGTCCCCGCCCGTCATGGCGGGCAATGAATATTTGCACTCGCATGGGGAGAGTGCTAAATCTAGTACTGGTGAAAACCGATGGGTTCCCACCAGTCGTCTCGAGAGCGTGGTCCATATGTGGAATGGAACATGCGGACACACTCTCTGCCGTCGCGGGCGTTGATGACTGCTCTGGATTCCCACTCCACTCCATCAGGGAGGATCTAAGCCACTATGGCAAAGATGATTGTATTCGACGAAGAAGCTCGTCGAGGACTCGAAGCTGGCCTCAACCAGCTTGCGGACGCGGTCAAGGTGACCCTTGGGCCCCGCGGTCGCAATGTCGTGCTCGAAAAGCAGTGGGGCGCACCGACCATCACCAACGATGGTGTCTCCATTGCCAAGGAGATCGAACTCGAGGACCCCTACGAGAAGATCGGCGCCGAGCTCGTCAAGGAAGTCGCCAAGAAGACTGACGACGTCGCAGGCGACGGAACCACCACCGCTACCGTGCTCGCACAGGCTCTCGTCCGCGAAGGCCTGCGCAACGTGGCAGCCGGTGCTGATCCGCTCAGCCTCAAGCGCGGCATCGAGAAGGCCGTTGAGGCCGTCACGAACGTCCTGCTGAACAACGCCATCGACATCGAGACCAAGGAACAGATCGCCGCTACCGCAGGCATCTCCGCCGGAGATCCCGCAATCGGTGAACTGATCGCCGAGGCCATCGACAAGGTCGGCAAGGAAGGCGTCGTCACCGTCGAGGAGTCCAACACCTTCGGACTCGAGCTCGAACTGACCGAGGGTATGCGCTTCGACAAGGGCTACATCTCCGGTTACTTCGTCACCGACACCGATCGCCAGGAAGCTGTCCTTGAGGATCCCTACATCCTCATCGTCAACTCCAAGATCTCGAACGTGAAGGACCTGCTGCCCGTCCTTGAGAAGGTCCAGCAGTCCAACAAGCCGCTGTTCATCATCGCCGAAGACGTCGAGGGCGAAGCCCTGGCCGTCCTGGTGCTGAACAAGCTCAAGGGCACCTTCAAGTCCGTGGCCGTCAAGGCTCCTGGCTTCGGTGACCGTCGCAAGGCTCAGCTCGCCGACATCGCCATCCTCACCGGTGGCCAGGTCGTGTCCGAGGAAGTCGGGCTCAAGCTCGACAGCGTGACCACCGATCTGCTGGGCACCGCCCGTAAGGTCGTCATCACCAAGGACGAGACCACCATTGTCGAGGGCGCAGGAGATGCCGAGGAGATCGCCGGACGGGTCGCACAGATCCGCGCCGAGATCGAGAATTCGGACTCCGACTACGACCGTGAGAAGCTGCAGGAACGTCTGGCCAAGCTGGCCGGCGGCGTTGCGGTCATCAAGGCCGGAGCCGCCACCGAAGTTGAGCTCAAGGAAACCAAGCACCGCATCGAAGATGCCGTGCGCAACGCCAAGGCTGCTGTGGAAGAGGGAATCGTCGCCGGTGGCGGCGTCTCGCTCATCCAGGCTGGCAAGGCCGCATTCGCCGACCTCGCACTCGAGGGAGACGAGGCCACCGGTGCCAACATCGTCAAGGTTGCCATCGAAGCCCCGCTGAAGCAGATCGCCACGAACGCCGGTCTCGAAGCCGGTGTGGTTGCCGACAAGGTCGCCAACCTCGACTCCGGATTCGGTCTCAACGCCGCAACCGGTGAGTACGAGGACCTGCTGGCCGCCGGCATCAACGACCCGGTCAAGGTGACCCGCTCTGCTCTGCAGAACGCCGCCTCGATCGCCGGTCTGTTCCTCACCACCGAGTCGGTCGTCGCCGACAAGCCCGAAAAGGCCGCCGCAGGTGCAGACGCAGCTGCCGGCATGGACGGCATGGGTGGAATGGGCGGCATGGGCTTCTGACAGTCCCCGCTCTATCGATCGGCCGTGCCGGTGCCCGCAAGGGAGCCGGCACGGCCGTTTTCGTGCCCGGATTCCCTCACCGAGGCGGTCCACCGCCCCGTTGTCCTGCCACAGCGTCCCGCATAGGCTGGCGGTATGACTTTCACCGGCACCGATGCCTGCGGAAACAGTCCGAAGAACGTCTTCGTCGCAACCCTCGAAGAGAATCTCTTCACCGGTGACGAAGACGCCCTCGCCGAGGTGATCGCCGACGACTGCGTGCTCCAAATCGTCCACTCCTCCGAGGTCGAGACCTACACCGGGCGAGAAGCCGTCGTCGAAGCGCTGCTGAAGCTGTCCGCCCATTCACCCGAGGTCGGCCACCTCGAAGCAGCGATCACCCACGGCAAGGCCGCAGCTGCGTGGGGCTACTGGCAATCCGAAGCCGACGGCGACGACCTGCGGCACTTCTCGCACACCATGTGGTTCACCACGCACAAAGCACAGGACTTCGGGCAGATACGGGTCTTTCAAGCCTGAGGCGGAGCAGCACCTCCCAGATGCGAAACATGCCCTCAGCCCCAGGGGTTGTCGCGGTGGTAGCGGCGCTGCCTCCGGCGACGGTTCCTCTCATCCCGGCGTGAGGTCTGGCCGGGGGAGTACGGCGGGTGGGACGGAGGCGGCGGCTGCAGTCCGGTGCCGAAGTCGGCTTCGTAATCTCGCTCGGGAGCTTCGCCCTGTTCGAGCTGTCGCTTGGCCTCGGCATCGCCGAGGTGCGCCCTGGCTCGCCGCGTGAGCTCCTTCTTCCGATTGCGGATGATCTCATCCTTGTGTGCGATGCGCCCCAAGCCGCCGAACAGCATGGGGATGATGACGAAGATCGGCCAGAAGAAGATGAACTGGCCGGAAGCGATCGACGAGATCGCCCAGATCGCCAGCACGATCCCGACCGGGCCCGCGACGGCGCCGAGCAGCGACCGGCGCACCCGATCCCGGTAGTACTTCTGCGCCGCGGCATCGATCTGCTCCGGCGTGATCGGCACCCGGTCGTCATCGAGTCGGGCCAGAGCCTGCGCCCGCTCCGCCTCATCGAGCTGTCTGGGTTCGGTCTCGGCGGGATCAGTGAGGACGAGGTCCTCGATCAGCGCTGGGACTTCACCGAGCAATTTGACCTTCGCAGCCGCCTCGGTGCGTTCATCGAACTCCGTCACGTCGAGCTGACCGAGAGCATACCCTTCCGAGAGGACATCACTGACGACCGCGCGATCGGCATCAGTGGCCCGGACCTGTCCAAACGATCGCGGATCTGCGCTGAAACGCGACCAGACGGGACTGCCATTCATGGTGAATACTCTAACCCCGCGCTCGGCGGCGAGACTGAGGGCCAGCCGGGAATCGGGCTGGACTAGACTCGACCATGTGGAACCCGTCGTCGTGCTCATCCTCTTCGCAGTGTTCCTCGGTGCATTGTCCCAACGCGTCACCGGGATGGGATTCGGCCTGGTCAGCGGCCCATTCCTCGTCCTCCTCCTCGACCCGTTCAGCGGAGTAATCCTCGTCAACATCTGCGGAATCATCGCATCATTCTCCGTCTTCGTCCGCACCTTCGCCGAGGTGGAATGGCCGCCTTTCCGACACCTTGCCTTGGGCGCGGTGATCGGCACGGTCCCCGGCGCACTGCTCTCATCCTCGATGCCCACTCCTCCGCTGCAGATCCTCATCGGCGCACTCATCGTCGTCTCCCTCATCAGCTCGCTGACCTTGGGGAAGCTGGGGCGGTCGATTCCCGCGAACTTCGGCACACGGCTGACTGCCGGACTCTTCTCCGGTGCGATGTCGGCCGCTGCCGGAGCCGGGGGACCGGCCGTCAGCGCCTATGCCGTCCTGACGACCTGGGAACAGCGGTCGTTCGCCGCCACTCTCCAGCCGTTCCTCGTCGTCGGGACCGCCTCGGCGGTGGTGATGAAGGTGATCATCGACGGAGGAGCGTGGCCGCAGCTGGAGATCGGAGTCTGGATCGGACTCGGTCTCGTCCTCGTGGGCGGTTTGGTCGGCGGCGATCGGCTCGCGCGTCATATCGACGTGGCCATCGCGCGGATCGGGATGCTCGTGCTCGCATTCGGAGGCGGCATCGCGGCCTTGGTGAAGGGCCTCCTGGGGCTCGTCTGAGGTGGTCGACCGACGGCCGAGCGACAGGTGTCGCATGACCCGAGCGGACCGGTCATCGGCGGCAGGGGACTGAGCGGATGTGGGGCACAGGCTCAGACGCCTGTCAGTTTCATCGGGCATACTGTTCGAGGACAAAGCTAGCCTGGGAGGCATGGATCGTGACTGAAGTATTTCTGTTGCTGCTCGTTGTTCTCGGGGCCGTTTTCTTCATCGGTCACCGCAGGGAGAAGCAGCGGCAGCGGGAATTGCACGCCGCCGAACTTCAGCAGGTGAAGAAGACCGCTGAAGAGGACGTCACCTCATTCGGTGAAGAAGTCGCCGAACTCGACGTCATCACAGCGGGAGTCGACCTCGATACGGGCGGAGCGCAGGACTACAAGCAGGCGCTCGACTCGTACGACATTGCCAAGGAGACACTCGAGAAGGTCTCTGAACCCGCTGACATCCGCCACGTCACCGAGGCACTCGAAGACGGCCGCTATGCCGCCAAGTGTGTTCGCGCCCGGGTCGAAGGCAAACCCCTGCCGGTGCGTCGTCCGCCCTGCTTCTTCAACCCTCAGCACGGTCCCTCGGTCGAAGACATCGACTGGGCCCCGGCCGGAGGTCAGCTGCGACCCGTGCCGGTATGCGCCGCCGACGCCGAGCGCGTCGCAGTCGGTGCCGATCCGCTGGTGCGCAAGGTCGTCACGGGTGACGGACACACTCGCCGCGCCTACTGGGAGGCCGGACCGGCCTACACCGAGTACAACCGCGGCTACTTCAACTCCTACGCAGGTTCCGGCCTGCTGCCCGGCGTCCTCATGGGTGCCATGATGTTCGGCGGTATGGGCGGCGGCTGGGACGGCGCCTACGGAGGCGACATGGGCGATGCCGGTGGAGATATCGGCGGCGGTGACGGCGGTGGCTTCTTCGGAGGCGACGGCGGTGACGGCGGCGGACTGTTCGACGGATTCGGAGACATATTCTGATGGACACGATCGAGATCCGCGGCGAGTCGATCAGGCTCGGTCAGCTGCTCAAACTCCACGGAATCGCCGAACACGGTGCCATGGCCAAGGACATGATCGCCGACGGTGAGGTCAGCGTCAACGGCGAGGTCGAGACCCGTCGCGGTGCCACGATCCGTCCCGGCGACCGCATCGAAGCCCTCGGCGAAGTCATCGAGGTGACCAGCGAGGTAGGTTGACAGCTTCAGATATAGGTGGAGGGCGTCCCCGCGGGGACGCCCCCACTTGTCTTTCCGAATCAGAACCAGCCTTCTGACCGGGAATGCTTACTGCAGCTCGGGAGCACCCGGGGTGTCGTTCATACCCGGGGCGTCCCACAGCGCCGACCAGTTCGACGTGTCCTCTTCGAACGGCAGCTCGCCGGAGAGGATGCCCTTGACCTGGATCTCGAGTGGGTTGTCGCGCTGCTTCGGTCCCAACTGCACGAACGGGTAGAAGGTGCCGCGCTTGTACTGGTAGACCAACGCCATCCGACGCCCATCGGGGTGGACGAAGTACACGGTCGTGCACAGCAACATGGTGTCGAAACCCTGATTGACCAGCGCAGAGTTCACGGCGTGGATGTTCGTGACGAGGTTGACCACCTCGGCGTTGTCATCGGACACGACCTGCCACGTGAACCCGAAACCGTCGTTCTCCTGCCTCACCGAGGCTGCCGGATCGGATCCGATGAGAGCGACGCTTTCGGACTCGGCGGACTGGAAGGCAGCCCCCTCGACCTGACGGAACGCGACGGCTCCGGCCCCGGTTGGGGTGAAGCCGGTCGCGGCCTGCAGCGTCAGTGCCGCAGGGGGCAGGGCGAAGAGGTCGTCGAGGTTGGCCCGTTTCGGTTTGGACCGGCCGAGCAGTGCGTCGAAGAATCCCATGGAGCTCCTAATTCGGTGGTGCGCAGTTCAACGGTGAGGGCGGATGCTCATTCGGGGCGGGAGAGCTGAGCGGAGATCTTCGCCAGCTGGTCCAGGCGCTTCTCGAGCGAGGGGTGGGTGGAGAAGAGCTGGCCGAGGGCGGCCTTTCCGCTGATGGCGGGGATGAGGGCCAGATGGTTCGCCGAGGCGGACGACCGCAGATCCTTCTCCGGGATCTTGGCCATGTCACCGCTGAGCTTCGTCAGCGCCGATGCCAGGGTCGACGGTGCACCGGTGAGGATGGCTGCGGCACGGTCGGCGGCCAGCTCACGATACCGGGAGAGAGCGCGGATGAGGACGAACGAGAGCCCGTAGACGACAGCTCCGACGAGGATGAACAGCAGCTGGATCGGGATGCCGTTGTTATTGTTGTTCGACCGTCCGAAGCTCATGTAGTACCCGGCGCGCATCATCAGTGCTGCGACGACTCCGGTGACGCCGGCGACGGTCATCACGGTCACGTCGCGGTGGGCGACGTGGGACAGCTCGTGGGCGAGCACGACTTCGACCTCATCACGGTCGAGCTTCTCGAGCAGACCACGGGTCACGCACACCACCGAGCGTTCGGGGGAGCGGCCAGTGGCGAAGGCATTGGGGATCGGGGAGTTCGAGACCGCCACACGGGGTTTCGTCGAATCGGCCAGCTGGCAGAGACGGTCGACGATCGTGTGCAGCTCTGGAGCCTCCTCGGGGGAGACCTCCCTGCCGCCCATGGCTCGCATGGCGATCTTGTCGGAGAAGTACCACTGGAAGAAGAACGCGCCGGCGCTGATGAGGACGGCGATGATGACGCCGGGAATGCTCTGCCCGACGATCCACCAGATCGCGAGGATGAGCACGACATAGATGAGGCCGTTGAGGAAGATCGTCCATCCCATCCGCATGGTCAGTCCGTTGTCTTTGACGAAGCGATTCTTCATCGTGGTTCCTCTCTGGCAGTGGCAGAACCGGCCCACCGTCGAAGACAATGGGCCGGGTGCATTTCGGTGCTCTGTGGTTTCAGGCCGGGTCCGGGATGAAACCCTCGCCGGTGAGCAGTTCGGCGATTTCGGTCAAGGTGGCGTCGACGAAGGGGATGACGACATCGGAGGATCCGAGGTAGTCATCGGCGACAGGCTGACCGTTGGCCGTGACGTAGTCGTGGAGGGCGCTCAACGCGGTGCGGGCGGCTTCCTCATTGCCGGCGTTGACGGCGTCCTCGACTTGGTTGTCGTACTTCTGCAGCAGGTTCTGGTCGACGTTCTCGACGTCGAACTGTCCCTCGCCCATGATGCGGATGATCATTGCTTGTCCTCACCCTCGAGAGACTTCTGGTCCTGCTTCTCGGAGCCGGCAGGCAGGGACTCACGCATGCGCTGGAGTTCCATCTCCACGTCGTTCTCGCTGGAGAGGGAGTCGAGCTGGGCGGTGATGTCGTCCTTCTGGGTTCCCGTGACGTCGTCGAGGGCACCGGAAGCGAGGAGCTCATCGACGGCACCGGCACGGGCCTGCAGCGACGCGGTCTTGTCCTCGGCGCGCTGGACGGCGAGTCCGACGTCGCCGAGCTCTTCCGAGATGCCCGAGAACGCTTCGCCGATCTTCGTCTGTGCATCGGCGGCGTTGTACGTGGCCTTGAGGGTCTCCTTCTTCGTGCGGAAGGCGTCGACCTTGGCCTGCAGGCGCTGCGAGGCGAGAGTGAGCTTCTGCTCCTCACCCTGCAGTCCCTCGTGCTGGGTCTGCAGATCGGTGATCTGCTGGGTCAGCCCGGACTTGCGGGTGAGAGCTTCGCGGGCGAGGTCCTCGCGACCGATCTGCATGGCCTTCTCGGCCTGACCGGAAAGCTTGTTCTGCTGCTGTTCGAGCTGGTTGATCTGCAGCTCGAGGCGCTTGCGGCTGGTGGCGACATCGGCAACACCTCGGCGAACCTTCTGCAGCAGCTCCAACTGCTTCTGGTACGAATAGTCAAGGGTTTCGTTGGGGTTCTCGGCCTTGTCCAGAGCTTTGTTGGCCTTGGCACCGAAGATCGTCGCGATCCGTTGGAAGATACTCATCCGTAGTCGACTCCTGCATTGGTTTGACCCGACGCTGCCAACCCGATCCACTCCGATCCGGAGATTCTTGGCCAACACCGCCGCGAACTATCGCTCTCAAGTCTACTGAGAAAGGCTGATAGTTTGCCAGACGCCGACTACGAGAACAAACAGATCGCGGCGGTGGAATCCAACCGGCTCAGGGCGCGAAGAGACGCGAGTTCGCCGCCTCGACTTCAGAGTACTGCCGGGCAGCCGTGTGGAGCGCACCATGGACGGAGTCGAGCGATTCCATGAGCTGCTTCTGCGCACGCTCCCACTGATTGACCACGGCCTGGAAGTTCTGTGCCGCACTGCCGCGCCAACATTCCTGAAGGGCGAGCAGATTGCGCATCATCGTGTCGGATTCGGCCACGAGGTTGCGGGAGGTGTTCGCGGCGGCGGTGGCGGCAGACTGGACGCGCTCGGCGTCGACTTCGAAACTCATCATCACTCCTCTTGAACAGAGACGTTCCGCCACGGTCGGGCGAGACGACTTCAGTGTCGACGGCGTGCGGAGAAGAGTGGAAGAGCACGGAAAGAGGGTGTGGACAGCGTTCGGCTGTCCACACCCTCCAGGCGGCCGAGTCGCGGCGGCGTCCCCAAGCTCTGACGCTTGAGTGCATTGACTCGTGATTGCACTGACTCGCGTGAGTCGCGGGATCACTGCAGGACGAGCGTGACGTCGAGCTTCTGTTCCTTTCCGCCGCGGACGACTGTGACCTCGACCGGAGTGTTCACCGGCTGAGCGCGGACGAGGGCGCGCAGGGCGATGGCGCTGTTGACCTTCGTCCCGGCCACCTCGGTGATGTCGTCTCCGTCCTTGATTCCCGCCTTGGCCGCAGGGGATCCACTGGCCACGGACTGCACCTTGGCGCTGCCACGGCTGATCCCTCCGCTGTTGACGTGCCCGTCGGTGAGCGTGATGCCCAGGAACGGATGCTGAGCTTTGCCGGAGGAGATCAGTTGGTCGGCGACCATCACAGCCTGGTTCGCGGGGATCGCGAAGCCGATGCCGATCGATCCGGACTGTCCTCCCTCGCCCTGACTCAGCGAGGCCGCCGCCGAGTTCACGCCGATGAACTCGCCATCACCATTGACCAGCGGACCACCCGAGTTGCCGGGGTTGATCGCCGCATCCGTCTGGATAGCGTTCGTGATCGTCATCTCCTTCTCCTGCGAGGAAGCATCCTCGCCGATATTCTCCGTCGACACTGGGCGGTCGAGCGCGGAGACGATGCCGGTGGTCACGGTGTTGGCCAGGCCGAGCGGATTGCCCAGTGCCATCACCGGATCACCTACGGTCAGCTTCTTCGAATCACCGATGACCAGCGGTTTCACACCGTCGGGCACCTGGTCGAGCTTGATGACGGCGATATCGGTCGAAGGGTCCCGGCCGACGATCTTCGCCTCTGTCGTCTCACCGTTCTTCATGGTCACGGCGATCTCTCCGTCGGGAGTGTCCGCCGGAGCGACGACGTGGTTGTTCGTGATGACGTGGCCCCGATCGTCGTAGAGCGCACCCGAGCCGAGCCCCTGGACCTGACCGCGAGTGCCGACCTGGATCGACATCACACTGTCCGAGGTCTTCTCCGCAACCTGAGTCCAGTCCGGAGTCTCGATGGTCTCCTCGGCGACCTTGCGCGGCTCGTCATGCTGCAACGCTGAAAGCGCATAGTTACCACCGAACGCGAGAGCCCCACCGAGGAGGGCAGCCACAAGTCCGATCGCGATCGTCGCGCCCCAACCGGGGCCTTTCTTCTCTCGCCGAGGCGGCTGCTGAGCTCCGTAAGGACCGAACCCGTCCGGGCCGTATGGTCCGCCGGGACCTCCCGGTCCGGCCAGGCCGGGCTGAGAACCGACGGTTGAGAATTCCGAGGAATAGGGTCCTGCGCCGGGCGCTGCCGCATAGGGGTTGGAGCCGGTCGGCTGGCCGGGAGGGGCCTGCTGGCCCGGACCACCTGGTTGGGCGGGATCGCCTGGTCGGCCGGGACCATTCTGCTGGTTCGGAGGGGTCGGGTAACCGGAGTCGCTCGGGGCACCGGGTCTATTCGGATTGCCGGGTCCGGCTGGATAGCCGGCGGAACCCGTCTGCTGAGGGTGCGAATCGGCGTTGTACGCACCAACACCGGCCGCCGCGGCTCCGGCACCTGCCGCAGCTCCCGCGCCGGCGGCAGACGGACCTGAGCTGTTCTGTCCGCTCTGCCCCGGATACGACGGCGAACCGCTCTGCTGGGGCTGTGCGTACGGGGGTTGTTGCTGAAGCTGATTCGGTTGGGCGTTCTGTTGACCGGATTGCGGCTGGTTGCCGACGTTGCTCTGGTCGCTGTTGAGTCCCTGATAGCCCGGCTGGCCGCCCGGCTGATATGGAGAGGACTGCTGACCGTTCGGCTGATACGGCGACGGCGGCTGGGACTGGCCGCGCTGCTGACCGGGTTGGCCGTCCTGTCGTCCGCCGGCTTGGTTGCCCTGCTGCCCACCGGGCTGATTGGGGGAGGGCTGCCGGGAGGGGGAAACACCTCGGTGAGGGGGATCGTCCACAGGGTTCTGTGCGCGAGTCGGCGAAACGTCGGGCCGCCGCTCGGGCGGAGCGACGGGTGGACTGACTCGGGCCGGGCCGTTGGATTGGGAGGGGAAGGTGCGCGGAACCTCGGCACCGGAACCGCGGTAGCCTCCGGCCGACGGGCTGCGACGTCCCTCGGCGGAACTGCTGCTCTGATTCGCCGACGGGCGCGGAGTCTGCTCGTCCGCTCGGGGGCTACGGGACACCTCATCGGGATTCTGGGCGTCGTTGTTCTCGTTCATCGCTCATCCTTTCGTGTGTCCGCAGTGGTTTCGCCGTTGTCGGAGATGGGCAGGTCGATGCGGAACGTCGCACCGCCTCCCGGTGTTTCGTGGACGGAGATCGCACCGTGGTGATTCTCCACGATCGCCTTGACGATCGACAGCCCGAGTCCGGATCCGCCGGTGTCCCTGGTTCGGGACACGTCGAGACGGTAGAAGCGTTCGAAGATGCGCGGAACCACCTCGGGGTCGATTCCGTCTCCATGGTCCCTGACCTCGAAGCGGACCCGACCGTTGGGGAATCCGCGCAGAGACTCGTCGACGGTGATGGATCCGGCCGCCGTGACATCCGGGACGATGTTCGCCGGCTCGGGGGCCTTGGATGGGGCACCGGACTGGGCATCGGTCGCTGGACCGGACTGCGATGGAGTCTGAGAATCTGCAGGTGTCCCAGGCTGAGGGCCGGACTGATCTCCCGACGGAGTCTTGAGCTGTCCGGTGTGGGGTCCGTTGTGCTGTCCGGTTCCCTGGTCGGTGTTCGGGGTGGGATTCGGCGGCTCCACCTGACGCTCGGGCTGGGTGTCGGCCTGAGACGCGGATCGGGGGTTCGGCTGGGTGTCGGATTGGTCGTTTCCGGCAGAGTCGCCTCGGCGGAATATCCGGACCCCGCCGGTGACGAACCCGCGCTCACGGGGCTTGTCCTTCGCGCCGCTCTTGCCCCCGCTGCGACCGCTCTGACCGCGGGCGCCGCTCTCACTGATCTCGCCGGTATCGGACGAATCGGGGTCGACCGAATCGGGCAGACCGACGACGCCGACGGCGAATTCGATAGCCGTGTGTTCGGGTGTGTGGCGCACGGCGTTGCCTGCGAGGTTGACGATGACCTGGCGGATCTTCGACTCGGAACCGCGAATCATCGGCACCGGCTGGGCGTCTTCGCCGTCGAGTCCGATGAAGCTGATGTCTCGGTCCGGGGCCTGTGCCGCGGCATCGGCGGCGGCATCGCGGACGACCTTGTGCAGGTCGATCGGACCGATCTCGGCAGCCCGCTGCTCGTCGAGTCTGGCGAGGACGACGAGATCGTCGACGAGGACGCCCATGCGTTTGGCCTCGGACTCCATCCGCTCCATCGCATTGGCGACGTCTTCGGACTTCGTGATCGCACCCTGCCGGTACAGCTCCGCATAACCGCGGATGGTGACCAGGGGAGTGCGCAGCTCGTGTGATGCGTCGGAGACGAATTGACGGATGCGCTTCTCCGAACGGGTCTGCCCGTCGAAGGAGTCCTCGATGCGCCCGAGCATCGTATTCAGCGCCGCCGACAGACGCCCGAGCTCGGTGTTGCGCGGATAGCTGGGCACACGTTGGGACAGGTCACCGGCGGCGATGCGGGACGCGGTCTTCTCGATATCGCGCAGCGGCCGGAACGTGTTGTTGATCGCCCAATAGCCGACTCCGGCGACCATTGCCAGGGCCAGCAGGCCGATGCCGATCATCGTGTTCCGGGCCCGCTCGTTGATGTTGTCGACCTCGCGGTCGAACGGCACCGCGATGGACACGAGCACGTCGGTGTTCTTCACCTTCATCGCCCGCGCTCGCCACTGCGAACTCGTCCCGGCCACGGTGAAGGGCTCGCCGCCGCGGGAATAGACTTCCTTCTCATCGATCTTCGGCAGGATCGGATGGTTCTGCGGCTCCGGGGCGACGGGGTCGCGGATCGGATCCCCGTTCGTATCGTAGAACTGCACGTAGAACCCTCCCGGCAGGAGGCTCTTGAGCTGATCCCAGGAATTCGAATCGATCGTCGTCGACGACGGTGCATCCTCGGCGTCGTCATCCCCGGACTGGAGCTCAGCTGGCTGGAACACGTCTTGGTAGGCCTGCTTCGCCAAGGTCTCCGAGGCGCTGATGAGTCGTTCATCGGTGCGTTGGACGAGGCTGTCGCGCAGGTTCTCCAACACCCAAGCGCTCGTCCCCGTGAGGACGAGCAGCATGAGCAGCATCATGATGGCCAGCAGCTTGGTGGTCAGAGACCATTCTTCCCAGAAGCCGGGGCGGGAGGGACGGGATTCTATTGCCACGTGTGTAATCTATCGCCCTTGCATGGACGACTACTTGGATTCCGGTGTGCGCAGCATGTAGCCGACCCCGCGCTTGGTCTGAATCATCGGCGTCCACTCCATCTCGACGGGGTGACCGGCGGCGTCCGTCTCCGGGGTGACGTCGATCTTGCGGCGCAGGTAGGAGATATAGGACTCGACGATTCCGGTGTCGCCGCCGAAGTCGTACTCCCACACATGGTCGAGGATCTGCGACTTCGACAGGACGCGGTTCGTGTTCAGCATGAGGTAGCGCAGCAGCTTGAACTCGGTGGGGGAGAGGTCGATGAGGATGCCGGAGCGGCGGACCTCATGGGTGTCGTCGTCGAGTTCGAGGTCGCCGGCCATGATGACGGCGTTCTCCTCGTCCTCGAGGTTGCGGGTGCGGCGGAGGACGGCGCGGATGCGGGCGACGACCTCTTCGAGGCTGAAGGGCTTGGTCACGTAGTCGTCGCCGCCGACGGTCAGCCCCGTGATCTTGTCCGAGGTGTCATCACGAGCAGTGAGGAACACGACAGGGGCGTTCATGCCGATCTGGCGCAGACGGCGGGTGACAGTGAAGCCGTCCATGTCGGGGAGCATGACGTCGAGGACGAGGAGGTCGATGTCGGTCTGCTCGGCCAGGCGCAGCGCCTCGGCGCCGTTGGCGGCGGAGACGACGTCGAAGCCGGCGAAGCGGAGGCTGGTGGACAGGAGTTCGCGGATATTGGGCTCATCATCGACAACGAGCAGGGTGGCTTCGATGTCGGTGTCGTTCTGTGCTGTAGTCATGAATCCAGTCTGAGACCCGTTTCTGGGAGTGGGCTGGAGGTTGCCTGAATGTGAATGTGACGTGCCTCACTGAAAAACTCTCAGGAAAGTCCATTTGGATCCCGGGTCGGCCATTCGTTCTCAGGAACGAAAGGCCGATTTCAGTGAAAAATGTGGCTGCGGCCAGCTCGAGCTCAGAAATGCTCGCCGAGGCGGCTGTGGGCGTGGGAGGGGTCTGCTCAGTGTGGGTGCGGCGGGCGAGAGCTGGGAGGCATCGGGTGGATGGTGTGTGGGTGAGGCGCCGGATTCTCCCGGATCTCGCGAGGCGGCCGGATATCGAATAGCTGCTGAGTGACGGCGAAGCATCGGGCTTTCTCTGGGTAGTGACGGTCATAGACCACCTGGCCGACGGTGCCTCGCAATGACAGACTCTGCTGGATGAGGTGGCGGGTCCATCGTTCGCGCCCCTTGTCGTCGACGAAATGCACCACGGTCAAGCTCGGGTCCCTCGCGCTAGCTGCCGACCAGTCGCCGATGGCGCGGCCTTCGGTCAGAGCGGTGCCGGGGAGCGGAGGGCGGTCGAGGATCGGGTGTCGAGCCTTGCGGAAGGCAGGCAGGGACACGGCGATGAGTCCGGCGCCGGCGGTGATGCGCAGCGGGTCAAGTGATATGGGCGGGTACTCGGGTCAGTCGTGGGAGTCGGCGTGGCGGGCGCGGAAGGCCGCGACATGCGTGCGGGTCGCACAGCTGCCTGTATCGCAGAAGCGCTTCGAGCGATTGCGGCTGAAGTCGGCGAGATAGGCGCGGCAATCCTCGGCGGCACAGCGGCCAAGGCGATCGAGGTCCCCGGAGCGAATGAGGTCGATGAGGACGAGTGCGACGTCGGCGGCCACTCGGTCGGCCAGGCTGGCTTGAGTGCCGGTGGCGTGCAGGTGCCAATCCCAGTGGTCATGTTTGACCAATTGCGGCACGGAACCCGAGTCGCTCAGTGTGAGATTGATCTCATCGACCACCGCAGTCGTGCCTGCTTCGACCTCGTCGTCGGTCTCGGCGTCGATGCTCGAGTCCAGCGCGGCGGCGAATCGCTGGCGCAGTTTCAGGGTCTCATCGACGTCGTTTTTGGTGGCGGTCAAAGGGCCGGAGAAGTCGTGCCGGGCCGCGAACTCGCGGAGTTTCGCGGTTGTCGTCAGTTCATCGCCGCCGTCAACGATGTCGCTGGAGGTGTTGAGGAGGTCGACAAGCATCGTGAGGTTCGCGCGAATGTCGTATGTGAAGGCCATAGCGGGAACCATTCTGTCACAGCATGTAAGGACCAAACTGCACTTGACCCATTTCAATTGCAGGGTCGATACTGAAACCGGACAATCTGCAGGGCTCGCCGAGGCCCTGCGCAACCCGACGACGCGCAGACCCGGCAGAACGACGAAACGGCCACGCTGATGTCGACGTCGGGCCGCCTCGGCGAGGGGATGATCCGCCACCGCACCATCCACTCAGCGTCGCTCCGCCAACTCAACACCGCACCACCACCTCGGGGACGTCTGTCCTCGTAGGCCACTCAACGTTTCGCCGCATCAGGAGGTCAGGAATGAATCGCACCGTCATCGCAGGGTTCCTGCTCACTCTTGCCTCCGCGTTCTTCTTCGCAGTGTCGGGGCCGATCGCGAAGACGATGTACGCGATCGGGTGGACGCCGGGCGCGGTGGTGCTCATCCGCTTGGCCGGCTCCGCGGTCCTGCTGCTCATCCCCACCCTCATCGCCCTGCGCGGACGCTGGGGCGAAGTGATCACGCACTGGCGCACCGTCGTCACCTACGGCCTGGTCTCGATGGCCGGCGTCCAGGGGTTCTACTTCGTCGCCGTCGAACACCTCACCGTGGCCGTGGCACTGCTGCTGGAGATGACCGCCCCGATGCTCATCGTCTTCTGGATCTGGGCGCGGACACGGACCCGGCCGGCGACCGTGACATTCATCGGGGTCGTCGTCTCCATGATCGGGCTCCTGCTCGTGCTCAACCTGCGCGGATCGTCGATCAGCATCTTCGGCGTGGTCATGGCGATGGCTGCGGCGGTCTGCCTGGCCAGCTATTTCCTCGTCTCTGCGAAGGACACGATCACGATCCCGCCGGTCGCGCTGACAGGTCTGGGCATGGGCATCGGGGCGCTGGCGATGTCGGCCATCGTGCTCGCCGGCATCATGCCGTGGAACGCGGTGACGGCGGACGTCGACTTCGGCGGGGTGTCGATGTCGTGGGTCGTGCCGATGGCGATGATCGTCGTGTTCACGGTCGGCGCCTACATCACCGGGATCCTCGGTCTGCGCTATGTCGGGGCGACGGTCGGATCGTTCGTCAACCTCGTCGAGGTCCCGTTCTCCGTCATCGTCGCCTGGTTGGTCCTCTTCGAGATGCCCGCCCCGATCCAGCTCTTCGGCGGAGTCTTCATCCTCGGCGGCGTCGGCTTCATCAAGTGGGGCGAGTCCCGCCTGGCCCGCCGGGTGGCTCGCCGCGAGGTAGTCGCCAAGTCCGAACCCTCCCTCATCACTACGTAATTACTACCTGACGGCGGCCCAGCAACCTGGCGCCAGGTATCTGGGCCGCCGTCGGGTAGCTCGAAGACATCTGCGATGTTAAGAGATATTGATAGGTTGACCATATGGGCCATATCGAGATCAACGATGTCTCCTTCACCCTCGCCGACGGCAGGCCTCTGCTCGGATCGGTGACGTTTCGAGTCGGGGACGGGGCCAAATCCGCGCTCATCGGTGCCAACGGTGCCGGCAAGACCACTCTGCTGAGGATCCTCACCGGTGAGCTCGTCCCTGATGAGGGAGCTGTTTCGCATACCGGCAGCATCGGATTGATGCGTCAGTTCATCTCCGCCGATACCGTCGCCCAGGCGCTCGAGGAACTCGCTCCGAATCCGATACGTCGTGCTGCAGCGAATCTGCGGAGGGTCGAAGAGAAGCTGCTCGGAGCCGAGAGCGAATCGATGGCCGTGCAGATGGCCTACGCCACGGCGCTCAACGATTGGTCGGACGTGGGCGGATATGACGCGGAGGTGCTGTGGGACACCTGCACCGCCTCGGCGCTGGGAATGTCGTTCGACCACAGTCGGGACCGTAAGATCTCCACCCTGTCAGGAGGGGAGCAGAAGAAGCTCGTGCTCGAGGCGCTCCTGCGCGGACCCGATGACATCCTGATCCTCGACGAGCCCGACAACTTCCTCGATGTCCCGGGCAAGCGCTGGCTCGAAGCCGAGTTGAGGGACACCGACAAGAGTGTCCTCTTCGTATCCCACGACCGGGAGCTGCTTGCGCAGGCAGCCTCGCAGATCATCACTGTCGAACTCTCTGCGGCGGGGAACACCGCATGGGTGCATCCGGGCGGATTCGGCACCTACCACGCGGCCCGGTCGGACCGGTTCGAACGGCTCGAGGAGCTGCGCAGACGATGGGACGAGGAGCGAGCGAAGCTGCGGTCGCTGGTGCAGATGTACAAGCAGAAGGCCGCCTACAACTCGGACATGACTTCGCGGTACCGAGCCGCGCAGACTCGTCTCGAGCGCTTCGAGACCGCAGGCCCACCCGAAGCCATTCCGCGTGAACAGAACCTCGGAATGCGTCTGCGCGGCGGACGCACGGGCAAGATCGCGATCGTCGCCGATGCGCTCGAACTCACCGACCTCATGCTGCCGTTCGACCTCGAAGTCCATTACGGGGATCGGATCGCAGTACTCGGATCGAACGGTTCGGGAAAGTCGCACTTCCTGAGGCTGCTCGCAGCCGGCGGCAGCGACCCCGAACCCGAGCACCGCCCGGTCTCTGACATCGACATCGCACCTGTCGCCCACGACGGAGCAGTGCGGCTCGGAGCCCGCGTGCGTCCCGGCTGGTTCGCGCAGACGCACGGACGCCCGGATCTGCGGGGGCGGACCCTGCTCGAGATCCTCCACCGCGGGGACGAACATCGGGCAGGGTTGCCGCGAGAACCGGCTTCGCGGGCCCTTGCCCGCTACGAGCTGGCCGGTGCTGCAGAGCAGTCCTTCGATTCGCTCTCGGGTGGGCAGCAGGCGCGCTTTCAGATCCTGCTGCTCGAGCTCGCGGGCGCGACTCTGCTGCTTCTCGACGAACCCACCGACAACCTCGACCTCGTCTCCGCTGAGGCATTGCAGACTGCGCTGCAGTCATTCGATGGGACGGTACTGGCAGTCACTCACGACCGCTGGTTCGCTCGCGATTTCGACAGGTTCCTCGTCTTCGGGGCCGACGGCGAAGTCTATGAGTCGGCAGCACCGGTCTGGGACGAGGGACGCGTGGCCCGCAGCCGCTGACGGTTCCAGTCGAGCATGCGTCTCTGATTCGATCAGTAGCTGCGGGGCAGGCCCAGGACTTTCGTGCCGAGATAATTGAGGACCATTTCCTGACTCACAGGTGCGATCTTCATCAGGCGCACCTCCCGCAAGTAGCGCCCGACGTGGTATTCCTCCGAATACCCCATGCCGCCATGGACCTGAACTGCCCTGTCGGCTGCATCAACGCCGGCCTCAGCGCAGAGGTACTTTGCCGTGTTCGCTTCGCGGCCGCTCGGCAGACCCTGGTCGTACGTCCACGTGGCTTTTCGCAGTGCCAGTTCCGCAGCGTCGAGCTTCGCCAAGGAATCAGCCAGCGGGAACTGGAGGCCCTGATTCATGCCGATGGGGCGATCAAACACGACGCGTTCATTGGCGTACTTGGCGGCCTTCGCCAAGGCTGCGCGACCGATGCCCAGAGCCTCGGCGGCAATGAGCATCCGCTCAGGATTGAGTCCGTCGAGGAGGTACTTGAAGCCCTTCCCCTCCTCGCCGACGCGGTGCGCCGCAGGGATGATGAGATCGTCGATGACGAGCTCATTCGAGGTCACAGCGTTGCGGCCGATCTTGCTGATCGGGTTGATCTGCACGTGATCACGGTCGAGGTCAGTGAAGAACAAAGTGAGTCCGTCGGTCGGTTTGGCGACGTCTTCCCTCTTTGTCGTTCGTGCGAGGAGGAGGATCTTGTCCGACTCCAGAGCTTTGGAGATCCACACCTTGCGTCCGTTGACGACGTACTCGTCATTGCGCCGTTCGGCGAACGTTGTCACCCGTGAGGTATCGAGCCCGGCATCGGGTTCGGTTACACCGAAGCAGACGTGAAGGTCCCCGGCGGCGATCCGCGGCAAGTTGTCCTTCTTGAGTTCTGCGCTGCCATGTTTGATCACGGGGTGCAGTCCGAAGATGGTCATATGAATCGCACTGGCGGCATTCATCGCGCCTCCCGCTGCAGCCACGGCTTCGAGCAGCAAAGTGGCTTCGGTGATTCCGAGGCCGTGCCCGCCGAACTCCGTGGGAATGGTCAGACCCAGCCACCCCTTCTCGGCCAAAAGATCGTAGAACTCCTGGGGGAACTCGTGGCGTTGGTCTTTGTCGGACCAGTACTCGTCGTCGAAGCGACTGACGATCTCCTGTGCCGCTTCCCGAATGACCAGCTGGTCATCGGTCAATGAGAAATCAGGCATCGGTGCCTCCTCGAATATGATAAAAGGTATTACCAATATAGAATCTAACTCAGAATGTCATCGAGCGCCAGAAGGAACTGATGGACACCACTGAGAGCTCCCGCTTCGTCGCCGAGGTGAGGGCGCGGATCCTCTCCGGCGAATTGCCGGACGGAGTGAGGCTCGAATCCGAGCGCGACCTCGCCGTGCGATACGGTCTGAGTCGAACGACGATTCGTGCAGGACTGCAGTCGCTGGCGGCCTCTGGCCTGATCCGTCGGAAGATCGGACGCAATGGGGGAAGCTTCGTCTCTGTGCCGACCGAAGCGGCAGTCTCGGATTCGCTCCGGCTGGTCATCGGTGCCGGCGGAGTGTCCGAGTCCGACCTTATGGAAACCCGCCTGGCCATCGAACCGATGTGCGCCGAACTAGCTGCATGCCGCATGAGTGAATCCGAGTTGGCCACTCTCTCGGCCACCCAGTCAGAGATGGCCTCTGCGCTCAATGTCATTGGCAGTCCCGCCGATCGGAGAAGGCTCCTCGCAGCCAACGCTCGGTTTCACCTCCAGGTGGCCGAGGGCAGTGGCAATGCGGCGCTGGCGGCGATCCTGCGGGGTCTCATTGGTCCGATCGAAGCGCTCACTGATGATCCGGAGGTCATTGACCACGCTCAGCTCCGCGAGCTGATCCGGGCGCATGAGGCCATCTACTCAGCTTTGCGCGCGGGCGACTCGGAGCGGGCCAGGAGTGTCATGCGCAAGCACCTGTCGGCACACATTCGTCTGGCCGGCGGCTCCTGAGTCCGCCCCGGACCAGGCATCGTGGAGAAGGGGTGGGTTGGGGAGCTGGCTCGCTGTCGTCGTCGCATGGTTCCTCGAGGCTGGGGGCGCCGCTCCTTGGTCCGCCGCGGCCTCGGGTTCGTCGGCGGCTGCATTTGACAGGCGAGTGCTGTTGCATAGACTGTACGTTAGTACGAACTGAAGTACGCATATACCAATGGAGGTTTTATGGGACTTCGCACCAGACGCCGCGCATCGCTGGCGACGGCCGCCGGGCTGAGTCTGTCCCTGCTCGGGTTGACCGCCTGTTCGGCAGCACCCGCGTCCGATTCACATGACACCACTCTGACCTTGGCCGACAGCTACCCGCCGACGCACATCTTCGGAGCTTCAGGGGTGAGTGTCTTCATGGACGAGCTCTCCGAACCCGACCCCGAGGGGGCCGGTAGCTTAGACGGCTCCGGTGAAGAAGCCGGGACCGTTGACTTCGACTACTACCCGGCCGGGCAGATGGGCACTCCACGCGACCTCGTCTCACTTAATCGGTCGGGGGTCGTCGACATCAGCCCCGCCTCGGCGGCCTATCTCTCCGACCAGCTGCCGCTTTCGAGCGTGTCCGATCTGCCCGGCTTCGTCGATGACTCCTGTGTTGGGGCAGATGCGCTCTTCGACATGATGTCCCCCGGCGGGATCCTGTACGAAGAGGAATATGCTCCGCGCGGACTGCGGCCGCTCTGGGTGTCGGTGCTGCCCAGCTACGAGATCCTCACCGTCGATCGACAAATAGACCGCCCTGAGGATCTGCGAGGGCTCAACATCCGAACTTCCGGTGGAGCACTGGACGCGACTCTCGACGAACTCGGTGCGTCGGCAGTGAGCATGCCCGCCGCTGACGCATATGAGGCGCTGTCCCGGAAGACCGTCGACGGCGTTGCGTTCCCCTTCATCAGCGTTTTGCCGTACAAGCTCCAGGAGGTCCTCCGCCATTCGACGACAGGACTCAACATCGGCGCGTTCGCCATCCCGTATGTCATAAGCGAGGACTCATGGCAGGAACTGAGCCCGGCGACGCAGGAGCGCATCGAGACGGCGGGCCGCCACGCACAGGAGAGCCTGTGCACGGCCGTCAACGATGAGACGCCTGCTGCCATCGAGACCATCGAACAGAGCGGAGTGTCCTTCAACTCCCCGCACGGGCGCGGCAAGACGAGATTCGACGAGAAGCTCGAACCCGTGCGACAGCAATGGGCCGAGAACATGGATTCGATTGGCAAACCCGGCACCGAGGTGCTCCAGGACTACGAAGACAGCATCGCCCGACATGAGAGGGCAGCGAAATGATTCCCCTGAACGATGACGTCCCGACTGAGGGGCCCGCTCCGCGCCCACGAGCCCATCGACGGCCGGTTCGCACGTCGATCACTGCCATCAAGAACGCAAGCGTGGTTCTTGCCGCAATCGCAATCGTCGCTATGGCGCTCATCATGCTCGCCGAATCGATCATGCGCTACGCATTCAGCGCCCCATTGGGCTGGAACGTCAGTGCGGTCGAGAGAATCCTCATGCCGATGTCGGTCTTCCTTGCGCTGCCGTGGCTGTATGTGACCGCTGGCCATGTCAGCGCCGAGATCATCTACGACCGACTCCCTGCTCGGTGGCGGATGACTGCGCGAGTGGTTGGACATATCCTTCTGCTTGTCATCGCTGCTGCCTTGGCGTATTCGGGTTTGGTGACAGTCGTAGACTCCTTCGACCTCGGCGACGCTCCGCCGCCGGGATCCAGTGAGGTGCCAATGCCCACTTGGATCTGGCAATTGTCCCAGCCGGTCGGAACGGCAGCCCTGTTCGTCGTGGCCCTGCTCGACACTCCTCGCGCCATCGGCGAAGATCAGGCACTTGTCGAAGATGCCGACAGCGAGGAGTCGGTTCTCGCCGCTGAGGGAAGTGACGCCGCAGGAAGCGACCCGTTGCACGAGCCGATCACGACTGATCGCGACGACTCTTCGAGGCCAAGAGGTGACCGGTGATGATCGTCATCGTCATCAGCGCTTTGCTGCTTGCCCTCATTCTCATTCGGGTGCCGATCCCCTTTGCCATCCTCGGCGCAGCAGGCGTCGGTCTGCTTTGGATCGGCGGACTCGGCAACCTAGTCGGGATCTTCGAAGTCATTCCCATGAGCGCGGTGGGCAGCAATTCGCTCGCGGCCATTCCGCTGTTCATCTTCATGGCACACCTCGTCCTCAAGAGCGGAGTCCTGGCGTCGCTGTTCACCTCGGCGAGCACCATCATCGGGCGGGTGAGAGGGGGAACCGGAATCGCGGCCGTACTCGCCGGTGCCGGATTCGCCGCGGTGTCGGGGTCGTCCACAGCAGCCGCGGCAACACTGGCACACACCTCGACGGACACGATGCTTAAGCAGGGGTACAGCCGACGGCTTGCGAGCGGCACAGTCGCCAGCGCCGGCACACTGGCCGCGATGATTCCGCCTTCAATTCTGCTGGTCTTCTACGCCATCACCGCAGAGACAAGTGTGGGCAAGACACTGCTGGCCGGTGTCCTTCCGGGCCTCCTAATGGGATTCGGCCTCGCGCTGACTGTGTGGGTCATGGGGCTGCGCGGCCACGCTCCCGCGACCGAAGCCACGCACTGGACCGCGAAGCTCAAAGCACTGTCGGGACTGCTGCCGGTCCTCGTCCTCTTCGTCATCGTCGTGGGCACGGTTTTCCTCGGCATCGCAACGGCAACGGAAGCGGCCGCTTTGGGCTGCCTCGGCGGATTCCTGCTCATGGTGTGGACGAAGACGGTGAACCGGTCGAATCTGCGGTCGGCCCTGGTCGGCACCGTGTCCAGCAGCGCGATGATCCTCGCCATCGTCTTCGCCGCGCATGTCTTCGGAGTCTTCCTCACCGAGACTCGGGTGACTCCGACCGTGGTCGACTTCGTCCAGGGGCTGTCGATCGCACCGATGCTCGTCGTCATCATCTTTGCCTTCGTCTATCTGGTCCTGGGCTTCTTCATGGATCAGATGGCGATCATCGCGCTCACGGTTCCGGTCACCCTGCCGGTCATCGAGGCGCTCGGGTTCGACCCGATCTGGTTCGGCGTCATCGTCATCCTGCTGGCAGAAGTCGGCCTGATCACTCCTCCACTCGGGCTCAATGCCTTTGTGGTGGCACGGGCTGCGAACATCAGAGTCGAGACAGTGTTCCTGGGGTCCGTTCCCTTCATCATCGCGATGCTCATCGTTACAGCGCTGGTCTTCGCCTTCCCCGAACTTGCCCTGCTCCTGACGGTTACTGCGAATTGAGGTCAACTCCGTGACATTGCCGACTTCCGATCAGCCCGCCCCCGCGCTCGACGGGCTCACGGTCCTCGAGGTGGGGGCCGTGATCATGGCGCCCTATGCGGGAAAGATACTCGCCGACCTGGGAGCCGACGTGATCAAAGTCGAGCAGCCCGGCGGAGATATCGGCAGGCGGATCGGTTTGGGCGGGGCGACCGGTGACAGCGTTCTGTCGATGAATCTCAACGCGAACAAACGCAGCATCGAACTCGATGCCGGCGTGGATGCGGATCGGCCGACTCTCGAACGGCTCATCTCCTGGGCCGACGTCATCATCACCAACCTTCTGCCGAGGCGCCGTGCTCGATACGGACTTGATTGGGACACGGTCCACCGAATCAGCCCGAGGACCATTCTGTGTACCGCGCAGGGGTTCTCCTCACACTCGCCGTACGGTGATCGTCCGGCATACGATGACATCATCCAGGCGGGATCCGGTCTGGCGGACACGTATCGATTGCGCGATGGTGCCCCGGCCTACTCTCCCTACGTCGTGGCCGACAAAGTCTGCGGTATGACCATGGTTCAGGCGGTGCTTTCGGCGCTCTTCGCGACCCGGTCGAGCGGCGCGGGCACGTGGGTCGATGTTCCGATGATCGACACTATGTCGGCATTCACCGCGGTCGAGCACCTCGGCGGTCACACGTTTGTGCCTTCTCGCGGCGATGTCGGATGGTCGCGAGTCCTGGCTCCTGAGCACCGGCCCCATCGAGCTCTCGACGGCTACATCTGCGTGATGCCCTACACCGATCGCAACTGGGCCGACTTCTGCGAGCTCATCGAGCGACCCGACTACCTCGTCCACCCCGATCTGAGCACCAATCAGGCTCGAACGAGAAACCCCCACGTCTACGAGTCGGTGCTTGCCGATTATGCCGCGTCCCGCACATGCGGCCAGATCCGGGCAGAGTGCGAGCGGTACGCCATTCCCGTTCAGGCGGTAGTGCGCGTTGACGAGATCACTGCAGACAGCTACCTCGGCGAGTCGCCGATGCTGTCAGCGCAAGTTCACTCAAAGCAGGGGCAGTACCTGCACGTCGGGTCGCCGCTGACGTTCAACAACCGACCGCGGCCCGAGGTGCGAGAAGCGCCAGGGCTCGACGCGAACCGGGAGGACATCCTCGACGAGATCGGGAGGGCATCCTCGCCGAAGGTCGGTGGGTCCGCGGCGGCCGAACTCGAGCGGTGAACCCTCTGACAGTGAACTCTGGGCCTAGGAGCCAGGGTGCGACGTGCGGCAGGTCGCAGGAAATCCGCCGGGTACGGGACGCAGGGACCGCCTGCGATTGGAAACACGGCCGCACCCTGATAGACATTGACTTATGACCTCGACACATCGCACGGTGACTCGGATTGTGAGGATTCTCGAGTCTGCCGCACGTGCGGGCGACCGGGGGGTGGCCCTCAGCACTTTGGCGCGTGAACTCGATGCGCCGAAGTCGAGCGTGCACGGTTTCGTCCGAGGGCTGTGCGCAGAGGGCTACCTCGCCGAGACGGCCGACGGCTATGTCCTCGGATCCGGTGTGGCACATGTGCTGGGGCCGGCCGAGAACTCCGTGGTACTACTCATCGAGGATGTCCTCGCCGAGATCTCGGCCCGAACTGGTGAGACCGTCACCGTGGCCGTCAGAGTGGGTACTTCGGTGGTGTACGTGCACAGCCTGCCGGCCGACTACGAGGTCTGCTACGCCCCGCGACTGAAGGTGCGACGTCCGCTGCTGCCGACCTCCTCGGGGAAGCTGTTCTTTGCGTTCGCACCCAAGACCGGCGATTCCGAACTGCTTGCGTCCTTCGATCCTGAGACCAGAGCCCGATTGGAGACGGAGCTGCCGGCGATTCGTGACAGCGGCATCGCACTCAATCAAGGGGAGACCGTCCCCGATGTCTCCGCTGTCGCCGCTGGGGTCTTCGTCGATAGAGTCCTGTCTGCCGCGATTACCATCGCCGGGCCGATCACCCGCACGAAGGAGCACATCGAGCACTACGGCACCATCGCCCGTGAGCTCCTCGACGGAGCGGGCTTCGGCCGACTCTGAACGCAACGTCACCGTCCCCGAACTCTCAGCGGACTTCGATGTTGTAGCTGTAGCCCTGTTCGGTGAGGAAGCGGCGGCGCTGAGCGGCGAAGTGCTCATCGACGGTGTCGGCAGCGACGACCGTGTAGAACGTGGCCGACCCTTTGTCTTCCTTCGGACGCAGGATCCGTCCGAGGCGCTGAGCCTCTTCCTGTCGCGAACCGAAGGCTCCGGAGACCTGGATCGCCACCGAGGCAGCCGGCAGATCCACGGAGAAGTTCGCGACCTTCGAGACGACGAGCACCGGGATCTCCCCGGACCGGAATTCGCGGAAGAGCTCCTGGCGCACCGATTCGGGGGTCTGCCCGGTGAGAACGGGCGCGCCGAGTTCGGCTCCGATCTCCTCGAGCTGATCGAGGTACTGCCCGATGACGAGGATCTGTGAATCCGGATGATCGGCGACGAGCTCGGAGACGATCGGCAGCTTCGCATCCGACGTCGCCGCCAGCCGGTACCGGTCCTCACCGTCGGCGCGAGCGTACGCGGTTCGGGTTCCGCCGTCGAGGCGGACGCGGACTTCATGGCAGGCGGCGGAGGCGATATACCCTAGCCGTTCGAGTTCTTTCCACGGCACTTCGTACTGCTTGGGTCCGATGAGGGAGAACACCTCGTCTTCGCGTCCGTCCTCACGCACCAGCGTCGCGGTCAGTCCGAGGCGACGACGCGCCTGCAAGCTTGCGGTCAGCCGGAAGATCGGCGCCGGCAGCAGGTGCACCTCGTCATAGATGACCAGCCCCCAGTCCTTGGCGTCGAGGAGCTCGAGGTGGAGATACGAGCCCTTCCTGCGAGTCGTGAGCACCTGGTAGGTGGCGATGGTGATCGGGCGGATCTCCTTCGTCGATCCCGAATATTCGCCGACCTCGTCTTCGGTCAGGGTGGTGCGTCGCAGGATCTCGTCCTTCCACTGCTTGGCCGAGACCGAGTTCGTCACGAGGATGAGCGTCGTCGTCTGGACTCGAGACATCGTGGCCACACCGACGACTGTCTTCCCGGCACCGCACGGCAGAACGACGACTCCGGACTCACCGGACAGCGACTGGTCGATGGCCTGCTTCTGGTAGTCGCGCAGGTGCCACTGACCGCCGTGGGCATCATCGGACAGGGAGATCTCGTGAGCCTCGCCGTCGACGTAGCCGGCGTGGTCGGAGACCGGGTGGCCCAGCTGCAACAGGGCGTGTTTGAGCTCGCCGCGCTCGGAGGGATGGACGAGGACGGATTCTGCATCGATGCGTTTGCCGAACTTGCCGACGAGGTCGGGCTGGCCGACGAGCTCGTCGAGCAGCCCCGTCTCCGTCGACGTCAGGGTCAGTCCGTGGACCGGATGATCGATGAGGGTGAGTACACCGAAGCGATCCATGATGTCGACGATGTCGACGAGGAGCTCATGCGGGACCGGGTACTTCGCGAATTCGAGGAGCACGTCGACGACGGATTCGGCATCGTGGCCGCTGGCGCGTGCGTTCCACAGGCCCAGCGGAGTGATCTCGTAGGTGTGGATGTACTCCGGGGTCCGCGACAGCTGCGCGAACGGGGCGATCGCCACGGCCGCCTCGACGGCGAGGGGATGTCCCGATTCCAGCAGCACAGTCCGATCGGACTGCACGATCAGCGGACCATTCATTCAATACTTCCCTTCCCGAAGTGTGATGACACCAGAGGACACAACACGTCCATCACCCCGATTGTTCCCGCTCCGAGCTACCTGACGGGGGCCCAGATACGTGGCGCCAGGTTGCTGGGACGCCGTCAGGTAGCAATTAGGGGGAGGGGTCTACGGAGACGATGCGGGCGACGGACAGGGAGGCCTCGGCGCCGGTGGTCGTCACCACTCCGCGGACTCGACCGGCGTTGAGGGTGGTCGGCAGCATCTCGATCGTCCGCTCCTTGCCGTGGGAATCCGCGATCCGAATGAGCACGCGTCGCTTCTCCTCCGCCGCTTCCCGCAGCCGATCCATATGCCCCAAGGGCTCATCCGTGCTCACCTGGGCGGCCGCCGCAGGTGCAGACCGCAGGATCCGAATATATTCGCCGAGGTGACCGTCACTGACCCGTGGACGCCGCCTGACGCTGACCTCGGGTTCCGATTCGGTGATCACCCGACGTCTGCGCACCGGCCCGGCCGCCGAATGCAGCAGAGCATGGTGATCCCCGGCCTCGAGCAGGTGCATCGTCCGCTCCGGGCCCAGCTGAGCGATCGCCACGGTCGGCGCCAGTCGTTCGAGACCGGCCGGCATCATCGCCTGATCGGAGAGGATGACATCGAGGTCGACCGGGTCGTCGACGATGAGCACCGCCCGGGCCCCTGCCACCCGCACCCGCCGCAGCTTCGACGCCGTGTTCTGCACGAGGAACTCCAAGGTCGACGGCAGCTCTTCTGCACTGATCTCGGCGAGTTCGGCCAAGGCCTCCTCCGGGGTGAGACCGGCCTGCATGGTGTCTTCGATGGTCTCGCCGTCGATGCGGTAGACCGTGCCCTGGCCGCGCGCCTCGACGACGGCGTACCTGCGCAGAATATGGTGGACTCGCGGTTCGATCGGGCCGGTTGCCACGGCTGTTAGATCGGATTGGATGAGCACGGTGTCGACCTCGGCCCCGAGTCCCTCGGTGACCGCGGCGACGACGTCCCCGGGCACGGTCAGGGCCTCCATGGACACACCCAACGGCAGGATCGAAGGGTCCTGATTGGCGTGCTCGGCCATCGCCCGATCCAGTCCGGCGGCCAGACGGAGACCGAACCGGCTCGGCCCGAAATGATCCGGCTGCTGCAGGGGCGTCGTCGCCAGCCCGAAGGTGACGCAAGTATGGAGAACAGCCTCGGTCATCGCGAATTCGTGTGCCGGCAGCAGCGGGTGGCGGCGCAGAAGCTCGGCGTGGATCCATCCTGCCGACCGGGCCGAACCCAGACCGATGTCGTGGAGGACCGAGAGCACAGCGAAGCGCAGCAGCGGCATCGCCGGCACCGACAGCCCGTAGCCCTTGAACAGGGACTTCTTCGGGGTGGCGAGCACGGTGAGGCGCTCGTTCTCGCTCGCCCCCGCCGCCAGCTGAGTGACGTCGAGCAGTTCGCGCAGCCATGCCCCGACCAGCGCTGCCCACAGTTCGGCACGATCGCCGGCGAGGGCGGAATCGGCATCATCGGCGGCCGTCCACTGCGGATCGAGCGCATCGTCGAGGACCCCGATGAGGTTCAGCGACTTCGCCGCCTGCAACAGGGTGATCGTCTGCTCGAGACCCAGTTCGAGGGTGCGGGCGAGTCGGGAGACATCCCGTTTCGAGATGCCGCCGCTGGTCAGCCGGGAGATCGGCAAAGCGGTAAGTTCATCGACGAGCCCGCGCAGGGACGAGATGACCTCGGCCACGGCAGCCTGTTCGCTGTTGTGGATGAGCGGCTGGCCGATTGTGGCCGCGGACGAATCGATCGACGCGGAGTCGATCTGCCATGGATGGGCGCGGGAGGATTCGGCCGCCGAGGTCGGCAGGAGGGTGATGGCCTCGGACTGGATCTTCCACACGCTCGCACCCGAAGCCCCTGCAGACCCGACCGCCCCAGACCCGCCAGCCCCGGCACCGCCCGCTTCCCCACCGGCAGGCCAGGCCAGGCCGAGGTCGCGCAGCCGGGGAGGGCCGCCTCGGCGAGGGTGGGATCGATGTGCGGATTGCCCGTGATCTCGATCTCGGGCTTCGTCCGGGCCGCCTTGGCCAGGGAGATGAAGACCTCGAGCGTCGATGCGTCGAGGGCTTCGATGCCGCGGGAGACTCCGATGCGCGAGGATGCGGCCGCAGCCAGGGCCGCCATCGTCGGGGACTCGGGTTGGAGGAGGTCGCGTCGGGTCCGGACGAAGGACTCGAAGTCGGCATCTGCACTGTGGGACAGCCACTGGCTGAAGGTCATTGACATCGCAGATCAGTCTATCGCGAGGGGTACAATGGAGGGGCAGATTACGGATCAGAGATCAGACGGAAGGACGCGCATTGTCAGCCACTCGAGTCGACACGACCATCGTCGTCGCCGCAGTTGCCGCCGCAGCCATCGGGGCGCTCGGCCTCATCGGCGTCCTCGGTCAGGCCTGGATGGGAATGACGCCCAGTCCGCTCCTGACCTACCTGCCCATGATCCTCGTGCCCATCGCCGTCATCCTCGCCTGCGTGGCCATGATCCGAGCGGCCATCCGACGCAGACAGACCGGGGTGGGCCACCGCTGAAACCATCACTCATGCCGCTCACCCCGCAGGTTCGGGGACAGGCATGAGCCACGCCCGCCCAGTGTGATCGAAGCGGTGCTGGTCCCCACCTCGCCGAGGCGGCCGACCACCACAGCGCGCACGTGCTCGTGATCTCCCGCCACCGAAAAGGCGCCCACCACCACGGTGTCCACGGCCTTGCCGGATGAGAGAGAACCAGAGATCGCATCGCTGGCACGATCCTTTCGGACCCACAGGCGCACAGCCTGACCGACGACTCTCCGGGCACTTGATCACAGCGCACTGCACACAGACACACCAGCTTCCCGGCTGCGGAATCCGACTCCGCAGCCGACCGACACACAGCCCGCACCCGCGGGCACCTGACAATCAGCCCGCCACCGCGGGTGAGACCAGACAGAAAGGACATCATGCCCACCGGACGCGTGAAATGGTTCGATGCCGACAAGGGCTTCGGCTTCGTCATCGCCGAGGACGGCTCGCAGGCCTTCCTCCATTCCTCCGTGCTGCCTGAAGGAACTGAGGTCACCAAGGGCACCCGACTCGAATACGATGTCGTCGATTCCCGCCGCGGAGCGCAGGTGCTCAAGGCCCGCCCCCTGAACACTCCGGCCAAGGTTGCCAAGGCCCGCCGACGCCCGGCCGTGGACATGGCAGTTATGGTTGAAGATGTCATCAAAGTATTGGATGACCTCAACAACGGACTGCAGCACGGCCGTTACCCGGACCCCGCCCATGGGAACAAGGTCGCCAGCCTGCTGCGGGCGATTGCCGACGATTTGGAGTCCTGATGTCATCACTGTTCAGTGATTGGCTGGCCCGGCAGACCGCCGTGCCCGCCGAGAACGACGCCGAACAGACCACCGAGGCGGCCCCGGGCAGCGATGTGCCCGCCGCTGTGGGCGAATCGACCGCCGCTGGAAGCGCGGTCGCCGCGGATTCCGGCACGGCCGCCTCGGCGAAGGCATCGAAGACCGGCCGTGGCCGGTCGGGCACGGAGAAAGTCGTCCTCGACACCCAGTTGGCTGCGGCGATCGACATCGCCCGCACCGCCATCACCGAGGTGGCCGGCACTGCCGTCGTCGGCGAACACCTGGGCACGGTGGCCGAAGCAACCCGCCTGGTCACCCACTACTTCGTGTGCACCGACCCGACCTACCGCGGTTGGCGGTGGGTGGCCGTGCTCGCCCGCGCCCCGCGCGCGAAGAAGGTCACGGTCTGCGAAACCGCGCTGCTGCCCGGCCCCGATGCCCTCGTCGCCCCCGAATGGGTGCCGTGGGAGGATCGACTCGAACCCGGCGACATGGGTCCGCGCGATACCCTGCCGAAGCTCGACCAGGACCCGAACCTGCAGCCGGGCTTCCAGCAGACCGAGGACAATGCGGCGGACAACATCGACCAGATCCAGAACTTCGAATTCGGTCTCGGTCGTGAACGCGTGCTTTCCTCCGACGGGCTGAGCGCGGCCGCGAGCCGGTGGTCGGAATCCGATGCCGGACCCGACAGCGAGTTCGCCTCACGCGCGGCCGGACACTGCGGCAGCTGCGGCTACCTCATGCCGATCGCCGGATCGCTGCGCCAGAAGTTCGGGGTCTGCGCCAATGCGTGGTCGCCGTTCGACGGTCGCGTGGTCGGACTCGAATCCGGGTGCGGTGCGCATTCGGAGACCGATGTGAGACGGCCGAACAACGAACCGGTGGAAGCCGTCGTCGACGACTACTCCGGCGAACTCGAGTTCCAGGAGGGCTGACACACTCGATGTCCCAGACGTTCCGGTCGCTGTCGGAGCCGAACTACCGGCACTGGTTCGCCGGTGCCCTGATCTCCAACACCGGAACGTGGATGCAGCGCACGGCTCAGGACTGGATCGTCCTGACCATGCTCACGGACAACAACGCCTCGGCGCTCGGCCTCACCATGGCTCTGCAGCTGGGGCCGCAGCTCATCATGTTCCCGTTCGCGGGCAACCTCGTCGACAAGTTCGACAAACGACGGCTGCTCATGGTCACTCAGGCGCTGCTGGGATTCATCGGTCTCGTCCTCTTCGCCCTCACGATCACCGACGTCATCGTGCTGTGGCACGTCTACGTGCTTGCGTTCACGCTCGGGATGCTCACAACCCTGGACAACCCGGCCAGGCAGGCCTTCGTCTCCGAACTCGTCGGTGAGAAGCTGCTGCCGAACGCCGTCAGCCTCAACTCGGCGTCCTTCAACGGCGCCCGCATGCTCGGTCCTGCAGTGGCCGGTGTGCTCACCGCCGTCATCGGACCCGGTCCCGTCTTCCTCATCAGCGGACTCGGCTTCGCGGCGACGCTCACGGTGCTCCTCCGGCTCGACAAATCGAAGCTGCACCCTTCCGGTCGGCGCGGCAAGGGCGGAGTCCTCGGCGGACTGAAATACCTGCGCAGACGCCCGGACATCACGGTCGTACTCGTCGTGCTGTTCATCGTCGCGACCTTCGGATTCAACTTCAACATCTACACGGCGACGATGGCGAAGATCGAGTTCGGCAAGAATGCCAGCGGCTTCGGTCTGCTCAACTCCGTCATGGCCATCGGATCGGTGACCGGGGCACTCGCCTCGGCCAGGCGGGAGAAGCCCCGACTGCGATTCATCTTCGGAGCCGCCGGCGGATTCGGTCTGGCCGTCGGCCTGGCATCGCTGATGCCGAACTACTATCTCTTCGCCGCCTCGCTGATGTTCGTCGGCTTCGCATCGCTGACGATGATGACCTCGGCGAACGCCTATGTGCAGACGACCACCGCGCCGAACTACCGCGGCCGAGTCATGGCCATCTACGCGGCCGTCGTCATGGGCGGCACACCGATCGGGGCACCGCTGGCCGGCTGGGTCGCCGATGCCTTCGGACCGCGGATGGCGCTCGTCGTCGGAGCCGCCTCGGGGATCATCGCCTTCGCCGTGGGACTGCTGTGGATGATCACAGCCAAGGATCTGCGACTCCACCGGGATCCGAAGTCGCGGATCCGGCTGCACATGAGCTATCAGGGCAGGCCGCCGGGCGGCAGCGGACACTGACGGGTTCGAACGGGCAGGTTGCAGCTCGTGGGGCGGCATCGGCAGGAGCCGGCACTCGGCGGGTCCGGAGGTTCGTGTCATAGAATTTCGATCGACCGCCTCGGCGAGGGATCCAAGGGTCGAGCAAGGGAAACGGACGGACTGTGACAACTGACATCATCACCTCGGTGCTCGTCGGCCTGGCGATCCTCGTCGGCTGCCTGGGCATCATCGTGCCGGTGCTGCCCGGGTCGATCCTCATCGCCATCGCGGTTCTCATCTGGGCGATCATCATCGGCGGACCGACCGCGTGGATCATCTTCGCCATCGTCGCCGTGTTCGTCGCGGCCGGGATGAGTGCTTCGCTCGTGCTCACCGGCCGCAAACTCAAGTCCATGCAGGTGCCGAACTCCTCGGTGCTGCTGGGCGGGGTGCTCGCCGTCATCGGCTTCTTCGTCATTCCGGTGCTGGGCCTGCCGATCGGCTTCGTCGCCGGCCTCTACCTCGCCGAGTATTCCCGCCTCAAGGACGGAAAGACGGCGTGGAACTCCAGCTGGGAGTCGATCAAGGCGATCGGCATCGGTGCGGGCATCGAGTTCATCCTCGCGATGCTCGCGGCCATCACCTTCGGCATCGGCGTCCTCATCCACTTCTTCGCCTGAGGGCTGCACCTGCACCTGCCGACGCATAAGACACACAAAGTGCCATAACGCCCCGTTGCCACGGGAGGTTATGGCACTGAATGTAGGAATTGCTCGGACGGCACTGGGAAGCCGCTGGCGGCCCTTCGTTACTTGAGGGCGTCGATGACGAAGTCGATGCAGTTAAGCAATGCCCGAACGTCGTCGGGGTCGACCGAGACGAAGGTCGCGATGCGCAGCTGATTGCGGCCGAGCTTGCGGTAGGGCTCGACGTCGACGACGCCATTGGCCCGCAGCACCTTGGCCACGGCAGCAGCATCCACCGACTCATCGAAATCAATGGTGGCCACGACTGACGAACGATCCGCAGCGTCTGCCACATAGGGGTGAGTCGCCTCGGCGGATTCCGCCCAGTCGTAGACGAGCCCGGAGGACTCAGCGGTCCGTTCGGCTGCCCAGGACAGACCGCCGTTGCCGTTGATCCACTCGATCTGTTCGGCGAGCAGCAGCAGGGTCGCCACGGCCGGTGTATTGTAGGTCTGGTCCTTCGCCGAGTTCTCGATCGCAGTGACCAGGTCGAGCGAGGTCGGGATCCAGCGTCCGGAGCCCTTGATCTCCTGCGCGCGGGCGATCGCGCGCGGCGACATGATCGCCACCCACAGTCCGCCGTCGGAGCCCATGTTCTTCTGCGGGGCGAAGTAGTAGACATCGGTCTCGGCGATGTCGACATCCAGCCCGCCTGCGCCGGAAGTGGCGTCGATGACGACGAGGGCATCCTCGGCGATCCCGGCCGGACGGGCGATCCGAGTGGCCACACCGGTCGAGGTCTCATTGTGGGGCCAGGCGAAGACGTCGGCGGCGTTCTCGCCGGTGGCGGCCTCGGCGGGGGAGTCCACGAGACCAGCGGCAGCCAGGGCCTCGGGAGTCGGGATCGCAGCGGTGCCGGGTTCGGCGCTCAGGATGAGGGAGGACTTCAGGTGTGGGGCGGTGTCGGTGGCCTTTGCGAACTTCTGTCCGAACTCGCCGAAGGTCGCGTGGGCGGCCCGGTCGCGGACGAGGCCGAAGGCAGCGACGTCCCAGAACACGGTGGACCCGCCGTTGCCGAGCACCACTTCGTAGCCCTCGGGCAGGCTGAACAGCTCGGCCAGGCCGGAGCGGATGCGGCCGACGAGGTTCTTCACCGGCGCCTGGCGGTGGCTGGTGCCGAGCACCTCGGTCGCGGCAGCGTTGAGCGCCTCGATCTGGGCGGGGCGGATGCGGGCCGGGCCGGACCCGAAGCGTCCGTCGGCGGGCAGGAGGTTCTTCGGGATCTCAATATTCGTCGCAGTCACGCTCGACATTCTACGGCGGGCCCGCCCGGCGTCCGGGACCGGTCCGTCATGTGACGGACGTGCCGTCTCGACAATCCCAGCCTCGGCTGCCCCGCCGAGGCGGGACCCGGCTGACTCGTGTCCGTGCCGCGTCGTAGAGTGAAGACATGAGTGAGCCCGTCGATCGCCTCCCGCAGACCCGGAAGTCCTATGACTCAGCCGTCTTCGAACACCCGGATACCGTACCCCTGGACCTGCTGCGTCACTGGTACGACGAGGCGGCTGACCATGTCCGTGAACCGAATGCGATGACCCTCTCGACCCTGGACGAATGGGGTCCGAGTTCGCGCATCGTCCTGCTCAAAGGCCTCGACGAGCGCGGTCTCCTGTTCTTCACCGACTACGACTCCGCGAAGGGCCGGCAGCTGCAGGTCGACCCCCGCATCGCGGTGAACTTCCCCTGGCAGGACATGGAACGACAGGTCCGCATCCGCGGACTCGCCGAGGTGGCCGCCCCCGAGGACTCGGACGCGTACTTCGCCGTGCGACCCCGTGGATCGCAGATCGGGGCGACCGTGTCCAAACAGTCCCAGCCGGTGACGGACCGCGAGCAGATGCAGGCCGAATACGATGCAGCGGCGGCCGAGCTCGAGGGCCAGGACGTGCCGCGGCCCGATCATTGGGGCGGATTCCGTGTGCGCGTCTTCGAGATCGAGTTCTGGCAGGGCCAGGCGAACCGGTTCCACGACCGGTGGGTCTTCCGCCGTTCCGACGGCAGTCACGAAACGGCCGACCTCGACGATGCCTCGGCCTGGGAGGCCGTCCGCCTCTACCCCTGAGGCTCTTCCTCAGTGCCCTGACCTTCCGTGTTGCAGAACGAATCAGCACAGGGCGCCGGCCACCCAGCACAATGGTCACAACATGCGCACCGCAACCGAGCGCAGACGATGCAAAGGAGCACCCATGACACCCCCAGCACTCAGCACCAAGTTCGGACCCGACGCCGTCTTCGATAACCTCATCGGCGGAGCACGTGTGCCCAGCGGTGACAGGTCGACGAATACGAACCCGTCCGACCCGACCGATGTGATCGGCCGCTACGCCCGCGCGGATGCCGCCACGGTTGCCTCGGCGATCGATGCCGCCCGCGCTGCCGCCCCGGCCTGGGCGGACCTCGGCTCACAGCAGCGATTCGCAATCCTCGACAAGGCCGGCGGCCTCATCGCAGAACGCGCCGACGAACTCGGCGATCTGCTCGCCCGGGAAGAGGGAAAACAGCTCGCCGAAGCCAAGGGCGAGGTGCTGCGTGCTTCCCAGATCTTCAAGTTCTTCGCCGGCGAGACCATCCGCAACACCGGTGAGGTCGTAGACTCGGTCCGCCCCGGGCTCATCGCCGAGATGACGCACGAGCCCATCGGCGTCATCGGCATCATCACTCCGTGGAACTTCCCGATCGCCATCCCGGCCTGGAAGATCGCCCCGGCTCTGGCCTTCGGCAACACGATCGTGTTCAAACCTGCCGAGCTCGTCCCCGCCAGTGCGTACGCGCTGGTCGATATCCTCGCCGAGGCGGGACTGCCCGATGGGGTCCTCAACCTCGTCATGGGGCCGGGCTCCGTGGTCGGGGACGCACTGACCACCTCGGCGAAGGTCGACGCCGTGACCTTCACCGGATCCGTCGCCGTCGGACGGTCCGTCATCGCATCGGCTGCGGCCCACCAGATCAGAGTGCAGTGCGAAATGGGCGGGAAGAATCCGCTCGTCGTGCTCGGCGACGCCGACCTCGAAGCGGCCGCCGAGGCCGCGATCAACGGAGCCTTCTTCTCCACCGGCCAGCGCTGTACCGCGTCCTCACGCCTCATCGTCACCTCCGATGTCCACGATGAATTCGTCGCGCTGCTCAAGGAGAAGATGGCGGCGCTGACTGTTGGAGACGCCCGCGCCGAGGGCGTCGCCATCGGACCCGTGGTCTCCCAGACCCAGCTCGACCAGGACCTCGATTACATCGCCAAGGCCCGAGCCGAAGGCGGGGAGGTCGCCGGCGGTGAGCTCATCGATTCAGACACGGAGGGGTACTTCCTCGCGCCCGCACTCGTCACGGGCACGAAGCCGGGCGATACGATCAACGTCGAAGAGGTCTTCGGTCCGGTCGCCTCGGTGATCGAGGTCGCCGACTACGACGAAGCGCTCGCCGTCGCCAACGACACCCAGTTCGGACTGTCCGCGGGCATCTTCACGACCTCCCTGAAATATTCGACCCACTTCAAGCGTTATGCCGAGGCCGGGATGGTCATGGTCAACGCCCCGACGGCAGGCGTGGACTATCACGTGTCCTTCGGCGGACGGAAAGGGTCGAGTTATGGTCCTCGCGAACAGGCTCGCGCGGCACGTGAGTTCTTCACAGCACACAAGACGACCTACACGAATGCGGGCTGAACAGTTCGGTGCGGATACGCGCCGAGCGCGCCGATGAACATGTAGGCCGAGCCGTCAGACGGCGGCCGATGCCGAGCCCTGACCCGAGCGAATCCTCGACTCACGGGATTTGCTGAACGCACGATAGGATTGGGACAGATCGCAACGGCCGCGAACGGGTTCGCCTGTGCGGGGCGGGGGCAGGGTCGAATCGACCCGAATTGGTGACAACGCCTGAAACGGTCGAAACGACCTGAAGACGAAGAGTGGAGTGGCTGGTCAGAAGTGAACGACCTCATTGATACAACCGAGATGTACCTCAAATCGATCATCGAGCTCGAGGAACAGTCGATCGTGCCATTGCGTGCCCGCATCGCCGAGCGTCTGGACCATTCCGGCCCCACCGTGTCACAGACCGTGGCGCGGATGGAGCGCGACGGGCTGCTTCACGTCGGCAATGATCGCCATCTCGAACTCACTCCCGAGGGCCGTCGGATCGCCACCGACGTCATGCGCAAGCATCGTCTGGCCGAGCGTCTCCTCTCCGACGTCGTCGGACTCGAGTGGGAACTCGTCCACGACGAGGCTTGCCGCTGGGAGCATGTGATGAGCGAGCAGGTCGAGCGCAAGCTCGTGACTCTGCTGTCCGAGACCTCCACCGGGCCCTACGGCAACCCGATCCCCGGCCTCGACGTCATCGGCGGCGAAGCCTCGAAGACCACCGAGGTCATCGACCTCGCCACGGCAGTCGGTCGGGACGGTGCGAAGAAGCTGACGATCGCCTGGCTGGCCGAACCTCTGCAGGTCGACATCCACCTGCTTCAGCAGTTCCAGGTCGCCGGCGTCCTGCCGGGCAGCGACGTCGAGATCTCTCGCAACGGCGAATACATCACCGTGCAGGTGCCCGGCGCGCAGGACGTGCTCGACCTGCCGATCGAGACCGCCTCGCACGTCTTCGCTTACCGGGGCTGAGGCGTACAGAAGTCTCCGCTCGATAACGGCAACGCTGTAGCTCGGTAACGACGATGCCGAGCATCGGTAACGGAAGAGCGGGTGCTCGAACCCCGATTCGTTACAAATCACTGTGATCCATGACCCAGGGAGTGGCTTTCCACCCCCTGGGTCACGTCGTATAACGAGAAAATGTTACGAAAATTTCAAGCCATTCTGAGCCTCTGACCTGGGGATTTATGGAAAACATCACGGTTTCCCTCCTGTGGTTGTGACAGAAACGTGACAATCAGTCACCGATTGGTTACAGTTATTGAGGTCGTTCACGCAATGACGACTTCACAACGAGATCCGAGCGCCACGCTCGCTGTGAGATATCAAGGACCGAAAGTGGCGGTTGGCTTAAAGCAAGCCAATAGGAACGAGAGGGAAAACGTGGCAACTAAGCAGCATGGCCGCCGCGCCGCCGATGCCAAGGTCAAGACTCCACTGACCGAACTCACTGAACTTCTGAACGCCAACTCGGGCGTCTTCGGCCGTCGTGCAGCAGTTGTCGCTGCCAGCGGTGGTCTGCTGACCGCCGCAGTGATGCCAGCCGCCGGCCAGGGAGCCGACGACCAGAACAAGGTCTCCGCAGAAGCCGAGACCACTCAGAAGGTCGACTTCGAGAATCAGACCGTCACCATCGGCGACGACTCGAACAGCAAGAAGGGTGACAATAAGTCCGATTCCTTCAGCGTCGAGAGCAAGACCATCACTGCTGAGGCTGCTCCGAAGCCCAAGCCGAAGCCCGAGCCGGCTGAAACCTCCGCTCCTGCCTCCTCTGACGATCCGGCCGGGACCTCCGACGACACCGCCAACAGCGGATCGTCCGACTCGGGTGAGTCCGACTCCAAGGACTCGGGATCCATCGACGGATCCAAGGCCGAGCAGGTCCTCGGCTGGGCGGAGAAGGGTGTCGGCACCCCCTACGTCTACGGTGGAACCAGCCAGAGCGGCTGGGACTGCTCCGGCTACACCTCCTGGGTCTACAGCCACGTCGGCGTGAGCCTGCCCCGCACCTCCGGTGCCCAGAAGGCCGCCGGCCAGGTCGTCTCGCAGTCCGAAGCCAAGCCCGGTGACCTCGTCTGGCACCCCGGCCACGTCGGCATCTACGCCGGTGACGGACAGATGTACGATGCCGGTTCGCCCGGTTCCGGAACATCGAAGCGCAGCTACAGCTGGATGGGTGACGTCACCTTCATCCGCGTTCTCTGATCTTCTTCACCGAAAAGCTCCCCGCACGACTCGACGGTCCTCGAGTCGCACGGGGAGCTTTTCGTATGCCTGGAGGATCTGTGGCGATCCAGCCGGCCTGCGCGGCTGCCCGCCTATACCCGATTCGGTGAACGCAAGCCGAAGTTTCCATGACGCGAGTCGTATGAATTGGGTCACGGGCGCGCGCGGCGTTACTCTGGAGAGGATTGAGTTCCATGAACGGTGGACGCAGAATGGCGTCGACCTCCGATTCGAAGGAAAGCAGATGGGGCATAGTCGAATAGTTCGAATAGCCGCTCCAGTCTCTGGTGCGGAGCACATATCTGTCTCCGTGCCCTCTTTCCCAGGCGTCGTGCCCATGAGCACGGCGCCTTTTGTGTTCCCTGGGGCCGAGGCAGCCGGTTTCGGCCCAGAAGAGAAGAAGATGAGGGGCGAGATATGAAGACTCTCGTGCTGAACGCCGGTTACGAACCGCTGTCGATCGTTCCGTTCACACGAGCCGTGGTGCTCGTGCTGACCGGAAAGGCGACAGTCCTGGCCGCAGAGGACATTCCGGTGAGATCCGAGCACATGAGTCTCGATCAGCCCTCCGTCATCCTGCTCACCCGCTATGTGCGCCCGCCGAGCAACCGTCGCGTCTCGCTCTCCCGCCGCGGAGTCCTGCGCCGGGACGGCCACCGCTGCGCATACTGCTCCAAGCCCGCGTACACCGTCGACCACGTCGTCCCACGGTCTCGTGGGGGAGCGAACACCTGGGAGAACCTCGTCGCCTGCTGCCGCGAATGCAACAACCGCAAAGGCAACCGCACCCTCAGCGAGATCGGATGGAAGCTCGGCTTCCTGCCGCAGGAACCCCGCCTGGGGCAGCTGTGGATGCGCGGGCTCGACAAACCCGTCGAGAAGTGGCGTCCGTTCCTCGAATACTCCAGCGCCGCCTGACAGCCGAGGCGGCTCCGGACTCCCGCTCACATCGCCGAAGAGTAGTCATCGTCCCAGATAGGGAGCGGTGTTGTCCGTATTCTGGCGAATTTCGGATAACGATGTGACATAGGTGAAGTTCTCACCGGCAATGTGCTCTAGGGTGGACGAAACAGAAGTTCGCTTCGACCCAAGGAGCTTGCGATGAGTGAGCAGGATCGCCCACAGAACCTCGACCCGGCCCCGGCCGGTGAGACCGAAGCCGTCATCGTCGGAATCGACGGCTCGCCCCCGAGCCGCAACGCCTTGGCCTGGGCGATTCAGGAAGCACGCTCTCTGGATCGTCCGATCCGCCTCGTCGGCGCCTACACGATCCCGAGCGTCGCTGCTGCCGCCATCGACGTGTCCTATGTGCCCATCGACGACAGCTCGATCCGTGCGGCCGTGACGAACACGCTCAAGGAAGCAGCTGCCGAGGTCAAGGCGGCCGGCGTTCCCGTCGAAGCCGTCATCGAGATCGGTGACGCCGCCGGTGTGCTCATCGACGAATCGAAGTCCGGCTGCCTCACCGTCGTCGGCTCCCGCGGTCGCGGTGGCTTCGCTGGTCGTCTCCTCGGAACGGTGTCAAGTGCTCTGCCGGCGCACTCCGCGTGCCCGACCGTCGTTGTCCCGGCCTGCTGGGACAACCAGGCTGAGCGACCCGCGCATCCGACCTCGTCGCGGCCGATCCGACAGGACGGCGTCGAGGTCGAGACTTACGATCCCAATGCAGAGTCGATCGAAGGTCTGCGCTTCGACGGCAAGGTCGTCGTCGGCGTCGACTCGCTCGGCGCCGAATCCCCGGCACTGTGGAAGGCGGCCCGACTGGCCGTGCGCCGCGGATCACCGCTGCACATCGTCGCCGTGATCACCACGACGGTCATCGGACCCGAATGGCTGCCGAGCACCGCCGATCTCGAACGGCTCGTCAACGAGGGCGCGGACAAGCTCGTCGTCGCCAAGCAGCGTCTGGCCGAGGAGTTCCCGGACCTCGACGTCACCTGGACGCTCTTCGACGGACAGCCCGCCGAGGTGCTCGTCCGTGCTTCTGACACCGCCGAGGTGCTCGTCATCGGATCGCGCGGACGCGGCGGATTCGCCGGCCTCCTGCTCGGTTCGACCTCGCAGTCGGTGCTGCCGTACTCGCAGTGCCCGACGATGGTCGTCCGCGTCGCCCGCGATCACGGTCGCCGCAAGCAGCACGAGACCCCGGCCGAGCCGGGTCTCTAGCGGGCGGCTGAGCCGGGGGAGTCCCGAGTCCGCGGCTCGGATCTGTCCGAAGTGCCGGAAGACAATCACCGAGGCGGCCGATCGAATCGATCGGCCGCCTCGGTGATGGCGGAACAGGGCGACGTCAGCATCTGTCGCTGACTCGCATCAGTGGTTCTGGCGCCCCCGGGCAGATTCGAACTGCCGACACCCGCTTTAGGAGAGCGGTGCTCTATCCCCTGAGCTACGGGGCCAGGTGGTCGTCCTCAACCACGATCACCCAGTGTAGCGTAGAAGAAACCTCACTGTTCCACGGTGTGCCAGCACCTATTATGGACAGTTTCTCGTTAGGGTCGAATTGTGTCGGATTCCGTTAGAGACGAACAGTTCACAGAACTCGGAGATGTCTTCGCCGAGTGGAAGAAGCAGGCTGCCCACCTGGGCGGTCGCGACACCATGCTTCATTTCCGGGACTCCCGTGACGGCAGCATCGACCTCTCCGGCGCCCACCCCTCCGGGCTGGCACAGCTGCTGGCCGGTCGCGCCACTCGACTCTCCAGCCTCATCCGTGACCACGACATCCTCGCCGATGCGCGCCGTCGTGCGAAGTCCATCCGGTCGAAGGCGGAACAGCTCGACAACGAACGCGGCATCCGCACCGCACACCTGGCGATCGGATTCGCCTCGTGGACGGAGAAGGACGCGAAGCTCAAGTTCAACGCCCCGGTCGTCATGCGCCACATCACGCTGGTGCCTCGCGGCTCGCGCGTCGAAGACTACGAGATCGTGCTCGACAACGAGATCACGATCAATCCGGCACTCGTCCAGCACCTCGGCGAGGAATACGACCTCGAAGTGCCCGTCGACGAATGGGTCGACGCGACCGGGGGACCGCACGGCTTCGACCCGGGCCCGGCCCTCGACCGCCTGCGCGATCTGGGACAGAGCGTGCCCGGCCTGCGGATCAACCATCGTCTGATCATTTCGACGTTCGCGAACATCGCGAGCCCGTTCTCCGCCGACTACCTGCCCACCCAGCATCCCGTCCTGCGCGCTCTGGCCGGCGACGAAGACATGCGCGCCTCGCTCGGCGGCCCCTCCTATGTGCCGCAGCCGGGCGTCCTCCCGGACGAGAAGATCGCCGCGGCAGAGGAAGCCGAAGCCGAACAGAGGCGAGCCGAAGCGAAGAAGAGAGTCGCCGGTGCTGCCAGCGGGTCGAAGTCGGCCGAAGCTGACGACGATGCGGCCACCAGTGCCGATGCGACGGCCGCTGGTGCCGCAGCGGACGTCGACGATGAAGAGGAATTCGGTCAGCCGACCGTGCCGATCACCGACGAACCACTCGATGCTGTGAAGCCGAGCACCGGCACCGAATCGGTCGGTGACAAGACGGCCGCCGCTGAGAAGCCATCGAGTGCAGCTGGCACCGAGAAGCCTTCGGCTTCGAACAACGCCGATGCGGCAGCAACTCCTGATGCCGCGGCCACGACCGGTCCAGGCACAGACAAAGATGCAGACCATGAGGACGATGTCTCGCCAGCGGCCCAGGCCGATGGCGAAGACGTCGTTCCCGCCGCGCTCCAGGAACCGATCACCCCGCTTCCCGACCGCAAGCCGCAGGAAGAGTTCCTCGTCATCGACGTCGATGGTGACCAGCAGGCCGTCGTCGACGCCGCCGTGTCCGGACACTCCGTGGTCGTTGACACCCCGCCCGGAACCGGCGCCACCCAGGTCGCCGTCGCTGTGGCGACCACCCTGGCGCACACGGGCAAGAGCGTGCTCTTCCTCGCGCAGACTTCCGATGCGCTCGACGATTTCTCCGCCCGCCTCGGCGAAGTCGGACTCTCGGACTTCGCAGTCGACACCCGCGCCAGCTCGGAAGACATTCGCAAACAGCTGATCGGGCTCATCGCCTCGGCAGAGAGGTCCGAGCGTCCGGACCTCTCCCGCCTGCTGACCGAACTCAACGAACAGCGCGCGACCCTGTCCGACCATGTGTCCTCCCTGCACCGCAGGCGCGAGCCGTGGGACGTCTCCGTCTACGAAACGATGCAGCACCTCGCCGAGCTGACCTCCGGCGACAACTCCCCGCAGACTCCTGTGCGCTTCGACGATGACATCCTCGGTGCCAGCGAGGACCGCCGGAACATCCTGCGCGGCAAGCTCGGCGAACTTGCCGGACTGGGCGCGTTCACCCTCGACGTCGAAGACACCGTCTGGTTCGGTGCCGACCTCAAATCCGTCGAAGAGGCCGAAGCCGCACGCACGGTGGCCGAACGCATCGGGCGGATGATCCCGGACCTCGTGTCTGCGACCGAACCGGTGCTGCAGAAGGCGAAACTCAATCCGCGCCGCAATGTCGAAGACTGGTCCCGCGCCATCCGCGTGCTCCTGCGCGTGCGCAAGACCTTGGACAATTTCGCTCCCGACATCTACGATCATCGCCTCGATGACCTCATCGCCGCCACCGGCACACCCGAATATCGGGCCGATGTCGGTGTCGAGATGGGAATGATGCAGCGCCGCCGACTGAAGAAGTCGGCCGCTGAATTCCTCCGCCCCGGCGCAGAGGTGGCCGACCTCCACGAGGCCCTCATCGACGTCCGCGCGCAGCGAGTCATCCTCTCGGACCTCGCCGGACACGATGGCCGCCCGCAGATTCCGCGCGGCGTCCTCGAAGCCGACGAGATCCTCCAGAGCATCGAAGCCGATATTGCCAAGCTCGCTCCGGTCCTCGAGACCACCCCGGACGGCGGCGACCTCGGATCGATGCTCATCGAAGAACTTCAGGCCCGCACCGAAGCGATGGGCAGCGACTCGGAGCACCTCTCCGAACTGCCCGGACGCTCCCGCCTGCAGCGTGAACTCGACGGTGAGGGCCTCGGCGACCTCATGGCCGACCTGCGCCGACGCAAGGTCGACGAATCACTCGTCGGCCCAGAATTCGACCTCGCCTACTGGGCTTCCGTGCTGCAGACCATGGCCGGCGAAGACCCCGCGATCGGCCGCCACGACGGTGCCGCTCTCCACCAGATCGCCGAAAGCTTCCGCGAGAACGACCGCGCCTTCGTCGCCGCCGGTGCTTCCCGACTGCGCTTTAACCATGCTCAGGCATGGAAGCGGGCAATCGACTCCGACCCCGTCGCCGCCGGAGTCATCAAACAGGAGCTGCTGTCGAAGCACACCTCGACGAAGCGGATCTCCACTCAGGCGCCCGAACTGCTGACGACTCTGGCGCCGGTGTGGATGGGCAGCCCGTACACGGTGCCCGAACTCTTCTCCGCCCTGCCGCTCTTCGACGCGGTCGTCATCGCCGACGCCGGACGACTCTCGGTCGCCGATGTCGTTCCCGGTATCACCCGTGCCCGGCAGGTCATCTCGCTCGGTGACTCCCGACTGCTCGGACCGCGCCCGTTCTCGATCGCGGTCGATCGCTTCGGCATGGATGACGGGAAGCACCCGCGATCGGTGCAGGACCGCCTCGGCGAGTTCCTGCCGCGGATGCGGCTGTCGAACTCCTACCGACTGTCCCCGGTCGGGCTCATCGACCTGGCCAACCGGCACTTCTACGATTCGACGATTTCGACGCTGCCGACCGCGCATACGGGTGAGGGCAGCGGCCTCGAATTCTCCTATGTCGCCGACGGCAGAGGCCCCACGGACATCGGCACCGGACGGGTCGAAAGCCCCGACGCCGAAGTCAAACGGGTCGTCGATCTCGTGCTCAAGCATGCGCGGAACCGATCGCGGGAGTCGCTGGCCGTCATCGCGCTCACCCCGCATCACGCGCAGCGGGTGGCGACTGCGATCTCGCGGGCGATGAAGGATCTGCCGTATGTGGCGGCGTTCTTCAACGATTCGTCGAAGGAGCCGTTCGTCGTCACCGATGCCGAACGCGTCCAGGGCATGTCGCGCGACGCCGTGATCTTCACCCTCGGCTATGGACGTACCGTCCACGGTCGCGTCATCCACGACCTCGGCCCGCTGTCCCGACCGGACGGTCGCCGCATTCTGGCGGCCACGATGACGCGGGCCCGGAAGCGGCTGACCCTGGTCTCGAGCATCGAGGCCGAGGATTTCGACCGCAGCAAACTCAACGGGGGAGCGGTTATGCTGCCGCGTCTGCTCGAGGAGGTCGCGACCGGCGGAGTCCACCAGCCCGGACCGCACGGCGAGATCTACGATCCGCTGATGGGCGACATCGCCGACCGGCTGCTGCAGCTCGGCGTCGTCGCCCACGAACACTACAACGGCATCGATCTGGCCGTGGCGAACTCGACCGAGGACGAGCACGGAATGATCATCGCCGTTGCCGGCGACGGACCCGAATACGCCTCGATGCGCAGCCTGCGCCAGCGCGATCGGGTGCTGCCCGAACAGCTGAGCCGCCGAGGCTGGAAGGTCATGCGCGTATGGTCGACCGATGCGTTCGTCGACCCGCAGACCGAGACCGAGAAGATCTTCGAGGCCTGGCGGTCGACCGTGGAGACGATGAGCCCGCAGGCCGTTCTCAACGCTGCGCGGGCCGCCTCGGTGGTCGTCGGCCGCACCGGCAGCCGTCCGAAGCTCGTGCCGGGTCTGCCGATGCACAAGTACTCTGCCGAAGGTTTCGACCAGATGATCGACTGGATCCAGTCGGATGCTGTGGTGCGCGGCGACGGTGAGATCAAGGATCTGCTGCGCACCGCTCTGGCGCAGAAGGGCAACACGAGCCGGGGCGACTCCCAGCTGCAGGCTGCCGTCGATCGTTACCGCGAACGCCACGCGCAAGCGAAGAAGGTCACAGGCTCTGAGGTGTTCATCCCGCGTTCGAACTCCGCCGGACCGGTCGAAGACGACATTCTGCCGACGTTCGACACCGGCAAGATTCGTGCCGATGAGCTCCGGTCCGCCGGCCTCGTCCAGACCGCAAGCAACGACCAGGTCCCCGAGGCGACCGACGACTCCGCCAGCCCCGATTCGGTGAGTGCGGGGTCCGATGGTGCCGGTGACAACGGTGCTGATTCGGTCGTCGCTGCTGATGGATCCGGCGGTGCCGGAGCTGCCGGGGCGGCAGGGACAGTGACCGAGGGCGCGGACTCGGGCTCCGTCGGCGACTCAGCCGACGCAGATTCGGCCGATGCCGACTCGGCTGGCAATGGTTCGGCCGGGATGGATGCCAAGGCCGGTACGGATTCGACTGAGACCGAGTCGGGTGGGACCACCTCGGCGAAGTCGGAGTCGAAGAACGACGATGCCTGAGCAGCCCTCCGACACCGAGGACGCGGAACAGGGCCGAGAAGCGGCCGATCCCAGCCTCGACGGACCGAGCTCCGATCCTGCCGGCACACCGCAGGTTGACGACGATTCCGAGGCCGACGAATCTCGGAAGGCCCGGATCGAGGCGGCGAAGCGCCGCTACCGCGCAACTCTCCGCAATGAAGCCGATACCGGCGGTGGCGGCTTCAGCGAGGACTACTACCGTTCGCAGAAGCCCCCGCACTGGTCATAACGCCCGACAGGTTTCAGGCATGAAGAAAGCCCGCTCTCAACAGAGAGCGGGCTTTCCCGGTTTGACAGTCGATCAGTGCCGCGGAGGCTGGTTCAGATCGTTCGGTCCGTCGGTGGCAGGGCCCTGGGCAGGTCCGGCCGCCGAGGCAGTCTGATTGCGCAGGATCTCGCGGATGTCGCCGAGCAGATCCTCGGTGGTCGGAGGAACTTCTTCCTCGGGAGCTCCGCGCTTGCGCAGCTCGTTGAGCTTGTTCATCGGCACGATGATGATGAAGTAGACGATGGCGGCAACGATGAGGAAGTTGATGGCCGCAGTGATGACCGCACCGATATCAAGGGTTGCCTCAGGCACACCTTCCTTCAGCGGGATCTGCAGGGCCGGGCCCTCAGCGCCACCGACGGCGGCGATGAGCGGGTTGATGATCTTGTCGGAGAAGGCGGTGACGATGGCGGTGAATGCGCCGCCGATGATGACCGCGGTTGCGAGTTCGACAACATTCCCCTGGAGAATGAAGTCTCTGAATCCCTTAAGCATTAGAGAGACCCTTTCGGTGTGTGTTCACTGAAATGCTGTTATCGAATTGTTCAATTACGTTCCAATAGTACACATCGGTAACACATTGTCAGCAGAAATGTTCTGCGCGTCCGAGCACCCGATTGACGATCCGGAGAATCGGAGAACATTGTCGAATGCAGGCTCAGTTAGTCCACGACTTGCCGAATACACCGGATCGGCTGGGCTGGTCACCCGCCGAAGTCAGGGTTCACCGGGGGAGGATGGCAAAGCTGATCGGTAGTCCGGCGAACTCGGCGACACGCCCGGCATCCTCGGCGGAGAGGATCACCGATACAAGTTGGCCTGACTCCGCGGCTATTCCTTCGCGTTTGTCGACAAGGCGGGCGATCGTCACATTCTCGACGACGACTTCAGACCCTCCGTCGGGTAAGGACGAGAAGAGACGGATCTTTAGTCCCGGTTGGAGAAGAGCCGCCGAGGCGTCATCGGCCAAGCGGATCGGCATGAGCAGGTCACGGCTGCCCTTCGGCAGCGCCTGCTGATCGAGGACCATCGACGAGGTCAGCGGTGACCCCTTCGACAATCCCGCCGAGGTGGCCCTGCCCTTCACCTCATCAATGGAGTTGAATGCCTTGTCGGGCACCAAATCGGACGGGAACTGGGTAAGGGTGAGGTCCTGAGCCTTGAGCTCTGTTCCAGGGGCCAGGTCCGATTTCGCGACGACGATCGCCGTACCTGCGCTGTTGGGCGTGAGCATCCAAACGGCGAAAGCACAGGCGCAGGCAAGGCAGACGGCAGCGAGGATGCGCTGAGGTCGAATGTGCGACGGCCGTGCCCAGCCCGGAGACGAGGTTCGAAGACGGTGGAAGAAGCCCATGCACCGAGCCTGCGGTACCACGCGGTCGGCGACAAGGTCGCGAAACTCGCCTGTGGACAGTTCGTGCTGTCCACAGGCGTTCAGTGTGTGAGTGAAGAGAACCGGCTTGGTGAACCGATTCGGTCAGCTGGCAGCTGGGGAGCTCGCAGTCGAGGAGCTGCTCGCCGTTGAGTTCGACGAGGAGGTGCTCGAGGTTTCCTTCGCTGACGAGCTCGAGGATTCCTTCGAGGAGGAGTCAGAACTCGAGGAGTTGACGGTGCTCGACTTGCTGGAGCGGGAGTCTGTGGCGTAGAAGCCGGATCCCTTGAAGCTGATGCCCACTGCGCCGAAGACCTTCTTCAGGCGGCCCTGGCATTCCGGGCAGACGGTGAGCGAGTCATCGCTGAAGTCCTGATGAATATCAAAGGCGTGACCACAGCTCTTGCAGGCGTAGGAGTAGACGGGCATTCGAGACCTTTCTTCGACGAGAAGATTATAGTGCACACTGGAACCTCCCCGGAGCACCGGTCCGCGATATGCACAAGGTTATCCACATATCAACACGCGCGAGTGGGGTCTGATTCCCGATGAACAGTCGGTGAAGATGTGAGGCAATCAGCGAAGACGACGTGAGTCAGCCGGTGAAGATGTGAGTTCCGTCCTCGGTGACGGCCGCAGGAATGCGCAGATCCCAATCCTCTGCGACGAGTCCAGTCAGGCCGAGCTCCTCGGCGAAGCACACCCCGACGACTCGCGGCCCCGAACCAATCGGCCCAGAACTATTGGGTTCCGAACCACAGGACCTCGAATCGAGAGGCTCATCCCCGCGCGGGCCGAAGGTTCTGTCATAGAAGCCGCCTCCATTGCCCAGCCGGGCGCCATCGGCGCCGAACCCCAGAGCTGGTACGAAGATGAGGTCGAGACCGACCGCGGGGAGAGCAGCTGAGCTGCGGTGAGCAGGTCGTCATCGTGGGCCGGTTCGCGGATTCCCCATCTGCCCTGTGGGGGCAGGCTGGCCATCGAACCGGTGACTCGGCCGAACATCAGGGGCTGTCCCACCTTCGTGACGACCGGCAGGTAGACGGTGCCTCCTGCTGCGAGGAACCGGTCGAGTGCAGGGTCGAGGTCCGGCTCTCCGGGCAGCGAGGCATAAGCGAGGAGAGAACGGACCGGCGCTTCCCGGATGAGGTCCCATGCGGCGGCTGCCACGGAACCTGCGGACGAAGTGGCGGGAGCCGCCTCGTCGAGGGAGCGGTCGGTGCGAGCGGCGCGGATGCGGGACCGCAGCTGCGCCTTCGAAGTTTGGGAGTCCACGCAGTTCAGACTAACCGGGGGAGGCGGATTCGTTAAGATGACTTCATGAGTGATGAAGCGCAGCGCACCGTTCGCAAGGCCGTGATCCCCGTCGCCGGCCTCGGAACTCGATTCCTCCCCGCAACGAAAGCCACCCCCAAAGAGATGCTCCCCGTCGTCGACAAACCGGCGATCCAGTACGTCATCGAGGAAGCCGTCGACGCCGGTCTGCAGGACGTCCTCATGATCACCGGCCGCAACAAGCGGCCGCTGGAAGACCATTTCGACCGGGTCGACGGACTCGAGGCAGCGCTCGCTCAGAAGGGCGACGACAAGAAGCTCGCCGCCGTGCGCCATCCCTCGGAGCTCGCCGATATCCATTATGTGCGCCAGGGCGATCCCAGGGGACTCGGCCATGCCGTGCTGAAGGGTCGCCAGCATGTGGGCAACGAACCGTTCGCAGTGCTGCTCGGTGACGATCTCATCGATGAGCGCAGCCCGATCCTGCCGAAGATGATCGAGGTCGCGGAGAAGACCGGCGGCAGCGTCGTCGCACTCATGGAAGTCCCGCCCGAGGCGATCCGCCTCTACGGCTGCGCTGCTGTCGAGGCCACGTCCGATGACGAGGTCGTCAAAGTCACCGACCTCGTCGAAAAGCCCGCCACCGAGGATGCTCCTTCGAACCTCGCCATCATCGGCCGCTACGTGCTCGCTCCCGAGATCTTCGACGTCCTCGAGACCACGAAGCCGGGACGCGGCAACGAAATCCAGCTCACCGATGCCCTGCAGGAACTCGCCGGAGACGTCGACGGCCACGGCGTTTACGGAGTCGTGTTCAAGGGTGCCCGCTACGACACGGGTGACAAGCTCGACTACCTCAAGGCGGTCGTGCAGATCGCGTGCGACCGGGAGGACCTCGGCGACGACCTCAAGGCCTGGCTGCGCGACTTCGTGCCGACGCTGGACTGAGCCGACTGTCTGAGGTTCAGCCCGTCAGGGCGGACCGACCTGGAACCCGAGAGCGAGGGCAGCCGCGTGTGGCCTGTCATCCTGACTGATCGACAGTCCGATATCGTGCTGCGACCGCTGCGCCGCCGCGACGAAGAGGCCTGGCGAGAGGTCCGTCGTTTCAACCGCGACTGGCTGCGTCCGTGGGACGCGACCCTGCCCGCGCCCGGCCAGGAGCTGCCGGGATTCCGCACGATGGTGCGGATGCAGGACAAGCAGGCCAAACGCGGACAGACAGTGCCGTTCGCCATCGAGGTCGACGGGAACTTCCGCGGCCAGATCACCGTGTCGGGACTGAGCTGGGGTTCGATCCTGTCCGGACAGATCGGGTACTGGATCGATTCACGCGTGGCCGGGCGCGGAATCACCCCGGTCGCCGTGGCCATGGCCGCCGACCACTGCTTCTTCGCCCTCGGCCTGCATCGCGTCGAGATCAACATCCGCCCGGAGAACACAGCGAGCCTGCGCGTGGTCGAGAAGCTGGGTCTGCGCGACGAGGGGCTGCGCGAGAAGTACATGCACATCGACGGTCAGTGGTGCGACCACCGCACGTTCGCTCTGCTCGCCGACGAGGTCCCGCAGGGTCTGCTGGCCGCATACCGACACGGCAGCAGCGCGGTCTAGGAGCGAATCGGCGTACCGGGAGGTTTTCAGCCGCGACCTGGGAATTCGGTGAACTTCGCCGCTGTTTGACCGACACACCTCGCGCCTTCACGAGTTCCCCGATGCCTGCAACTTAGGGTGGCATTGTGGACACCAGCATCATCGTCGTCATCGCCATCGTCGTGGTCTTCGCCGTTGCTGTGCCCGCAATGATTCGGAAGTCCGCGACGGATCTCTCGCGCGTCGAAATCGATACGGTTCCGGACAAGGCAGCCGTCGTCTCCGCCGAGACAGCCGTACCCGGGCACGACCATTCGGAGCGCATCCAGGTCTTCCACGACAAACCCCGGAAGGCGCCGTCGGTGCCGACCTCGAACATCTCACAGGTAGACGAGGCCCCGAAGCTGAGTCTCTCGGCCTCCACTCCTGAGTTCGCGGTCATCGACGGTCACGCCGAATCGCACACCGTCACCGAGGAAGCCGAGCACACACAGCTCAACGTCCTTCCCGTTGCGGTCGGTGAAACCTACTCCTCCCTGTCCAGCGGCCATGCAGCTGTCGGTCGCAGCGTCGTCGGATCCAGCGTAGACATCGGCACTGACACGGGAGCGAGTACGGGCGCGGGCACCGACAACGTGCGGATGCTCCACCCCGCGGTCCACGCCGTCTTCAACGACAGCGGCCGCTCCGCTGAGCAGTCGGACCGACAGGGCCTGCAGCAGCAGGCACATCCGCCGCACGCGACCGGTGCCGGCCGCAACGCGTCGACGAGCCGGACGACTTCGGGCAGCGCCGGCCCAGCCCCACGAAGCGGCGGACCACGCGAGGGTCAGTCCCGGACGGGACGCGGCGGTCGCCTCGGCGAGGGGATGCCCACCCCAGACGGACACAACCGACAGATTTCCAATCCGACCATCGGAACCGATGAGGAACATGCGATGACTGAGCAAGCCACGACCCTGCGGGAGTCACTGAAGTCGCTGAACACTATGGTCAGGGGCTTCTCCCTGGTCTTCCTCGCCTCGGTCCTCGGCATTCTTGTGTCCAGTGTGCTCGCGGCTTTCTCGGTCGTGCACATCGCCCTGGCCGGCGTCTTCCTCGGACTCGCGGTCGTCACACTGTTCCTCGTGCGCACGATCAACCTGCGCAAGCGGGACACGAAGAAACAGCTGCGACGCCTGCAGGAGACCACCCGGTCACGACCTGCAGCCAAGCCTGAGCGCACCGACCGATCCGAGCGCGCGACCAAGCCGGAGCGCGCCGCCCAGCCTGCCCCGGCCGAACGGTCGACGGCCGTTGACCGACCGACTGCCACGGCCCGACCGAAGGCGACCGCTCAGCCTTCTGACGGGAAGCAGGGACCGGCTCGGACGGGTGCGAAGTCGCAGACCGTTCCGGTCAAGCAGCAGCCTCGCGCGATTCCTGCATCGACCTCGAGCGGAACCGCTGCACGGATCGCGGCGGCGGCGCAGGGCACGAGCGCAGCGACGAAGGCCGCGCAGGCTCGCGCCGCGATGAACCGCTCCGCCTCGGCGAAGAAGTCCCGCGAAGAGGCCGACACCGGCGAGATCCCTCTCGTGCGCATCCGCAAGGAAGCCACCGAAGGCCACTCCACGCGCCAGGTCCTCCTCACCGGACCGATCCCGGTCGTGAAGGAGAAGGCCGCTGCAGACGGTGACACCGCCTCCACCGAGGCGACCACCGAGTCCGAGAGCACGTCGACTTCGGTCACCACTGACACGGTGGCTTCGACACAGACGGCCGCGGCGAAGGCCGAGGCGAAGGCCGAGTCGAAGGACAGCGGGGCAGAGCAAGAGAACGATGCTTCTGCCGCTTCGGCGAAGTCCGCAGAGAAGACTCAGGCCGAATCCGCCGAGGCTCCGGTCTCGCTCGGAGCCGACCTCGTCGCTGAGACCGACACGGACGCGGCCGACCGGGAGGACTCCGATGCGGATGTGCACGCTGCGCTCAACGCGGCGTCTCCGAAGGTCGATGACCCGTTCATGCAGCGTCTGAAATCGCGTGACGGCTGGTCGCCGACCCCGCTGCCCGTGCCCAGCTATGTCGACGCACCCGAAGCCGAGCACTCGGTGCCCGAGGCAACGGCGGCCGATGCCAGCTCGTATGGGACCGAAGCCCGCAGCCGCGAGGACATTGCGGCTCAGTTCGCCGAAGAGCTCGGCTACCGTCCGGAGCTCAGCGACTCAGCCCGCGAGGAAGGGCCGCTCGGCCACGGACGCAAAGCGATCCGGACGACGAAGGCCGCCGACCTCGGCGCCGTCAACGACGTCCTCGCTCGCCGGCGCGCCTGAGGCACCCGAGCCGCTGAGTCGAGGTCCACTCGGATTTCGCGACGCCGATGCAGAAGCCCCGCATGGTTTGTGCGGGGCTTCTGCATGCCAGGGCTGCGGTGTCCACGAAGGTGGGTCAGGCGCTGAAGACCGACCAGCAGATGGCATCGCGAGGGCGCCCATCTCCGGGGGACTCGGAATCGAAGAACGGCAGGACGTGTTCAGCACAGTCGGCAGCCCACAGCGCGAGAAGCTGGTGGTCGGCGTCGATGAGGGCACCGCCTCGGCGAATCGTGATCATCCGTGGATCGCGGACCTCCGGCAGGGCCATCGGAGCCGACCGGACACGGACAGCAGTCGCAGGCACAGATCCTGGCGGGCGTTCGCGGTTGCCGATTCGAGTCGTTTCTCCGATCTGTTCCTGTTGCGAGCTCGCAGACAGCCCTGCGGAAGGCCGTCGGCGACCTGCGTTCTCTCTGTTGGACACGGCCAACCCGGCGATCTTCGACCGTGTTAGATTGCTCAGCGTCGACCACGCGAGGGCGACCGGCAGAAGACGAGTTCAGGGGAGAATCCGATGGCCGATATCGATGACCAGGTGAGAATCGAGCCGGAGGGAGCACGGCGCGCCCGCCGCGCGGCCGCCGGGTCGTTCATCGGTGCCGTCGTCGAATGGTACGACTTCCTGCTCTACGGCATCGTCGCTGCTCTGGTCTTCGGCGAACTCTTCTTCCCCGGTTACAGTGACCGTGCGGGCACTCTCGCAGCATTCGCGACCTTCGGCGTCGGATTCATCTTCCGCCCACTCGGCGGCATCATCTTCGGCCACTTCGGTGACCGCCTCGGCCGCAGATCCATGCTCATCTGGACGATGACGATCATGGGCGTGGCTACCGCCCTCATCGGCTGCCTGCCCACCTACCAGACGATCGGCTGGCTGGCCCCAGCGCTGCTCGTCCTGCTGCGCTGCATCCAAGGTGTGGCGGTCGGCGGCGAATGGGGCGGTGCCGCACTCATGGCCGTCGAAAGCGCACCGCCGAAGCTGCGTGCCTTCTACTCCAGCGGAGTCCAGGTCGGCTATTCGGTCGGACTGCTTCTGGCCACCGGACTCGTCGCCGTACTCAGCGGCGGACTGACCTCCGAGGGCTTCCTGGCCTGGGGGTGGAGGATCCCGTTCCTCGCCAGCTCAGGACTCGTCCTCATCGGGCTGTGGATCCGGTCCGGTGTCGCCGAACCCGAAGAGTATGTGGAACGGGTGCAGAACGCAGACGAGGACACTGTCCCGAAGCTGCCGATCCTCGAAGCCTTCAGACGCTTCCCCGCGCAGATCGCCCAGATCCTCGGACTGCGGTTCATCGAGCTGCTCACCATGTACATCGTCACCACCTTCGCGCTGTCGTACGCAACGGACGAATTCGGTATCGACCGGCAGCTCATGCTCAACATCACCCTGTTGGTCGGCGGACTGGGGATCGTCACGATTCCCGCCATCGCCTACCTCTCCGACCGGCACGGACGCCTGCGCGTCTACCTCACTGGGGGAATCGTCGGCCTGCTCAGCGCGATCCCGTTCTTCCTCGCTCTCGAATCGGGAAGCACGATCGCGATCGTGATCTTCGCCGTGCTGCTGGTCAACATCGCCCACGACGCGGTCGTCAGCGTCCAGCAGCCCCTGTTCGCCGAGATGTTCAGCCCCGAATTCCGCTACAGCGGAGCGGGCGTCGGCTACCAGCTGGCCAGTGCGCTGGCTGGGGGCTTCACTCCGTTCATCGCCACCTACCTCGTCGGAGTCGGTGACGGCAGCTGGTACCTCGTCGGCGCCTACCTCGCGCTGGGGTGCCTGGTTTCGATCTCGGTCGCCGCCTACCTCGCGCAGAAGGGATGCCGCACCGCAAGGGCTTGATCACCTCGGTGCACCGAGGCGGTATGCCGCATCGAGGTGGTTGTGGCAGGAACGGTGTGGGGTGCGGCGGCCACTCGGTCGTCGGGGCCGCGCGACATCATCGCCGGGAGCGCACACCGCTCATGGGCCGGCCGCTCAGGCGACGAATTTGTCGAACTCGTCGTTCTTGGCCAGGAAATTCTGCACATAGGAGCACGTGGTACGGAACTTCAGCCCCTCCTCGGCGCTGGTCTCGAGCGCATAGCGCACCAGCTTCGCCGCCAGGCCGCGGCCTCCCCATTCGGGTGACACCTCGGTGTGGGTGAAGATGCGCACGGTTCCGTCGGCGGTGTCATCGACGCTGGCAGTGCGGTCGCTGTAATCGGCGTGACCGATGACCTTGCCCTCGTGGGAGATGGTGAAGCGTTTGGCCGCAACATCCTCGGTGATGGTGAAGTTCTCTCCCGAGATATCGATGTCCATGGTCATTCCTCCCGAATGTCCGTGCCTGCGGCACTGTCCGATGGTCGAACGACGGGCGATCGTCGTCCGCCGCTGTCCTGATAGTTGACACTATAGGCCTGCTGAGAACGATGCGACTAGCCTGGGGCGTGTGAGCCCCACTGAAAGTCGTGAAGGAGTCCCGCCTATGACCGCACACCCCTCGGTGACACTGGTCGACACGCACCGCCGGCAGCTGCGCGAAGCCGGATTCGAGGTCGCCGAGCTCATGTCGGCCGACATCGCCGATTACGTCGAGCTCGTGTCCTCGGCCTACCGCGGCGAGGGCTCGAAGCAGGGGTGGACCACCGAGGCCGACCTGCTGGGCGGACAGCGGCTCGACGCGCCCATGGCTGAGGACATGCTCGCCGAGGCGGACTCCCAGATTCTGCTCGCCCGCGATGGGCAGGGACGTGCGGTGGGCAGCGTCTACGTGCGTCAGCCCGACGACGGAGCCGCCTACCTCGGCGTGCTCGCCGTCTCTCCGCTGGGGCAGGGCAAGGGTGTGGGGTCAGCTCTCATCGGCCTTGCCGAGGCGTGGGTGGCCGAACACTGGGGCGCGACGTCGATGCGGATGAGCGTGATCAACAAGCGCGACGAACTCATCGCCTACTACGAACGCCGCGGCTATGTGCGTACCGGAGAGGTCGAGCCCTTCCCCTATGGCGACGCCCGCTTCGGGCTGCCGAAGGTCGATGACCTCGAGTTCGTACTGTTGTCCAAGCGCTTGGGCTGAAGCGGCCGAACGAGGGCCTGAAGCCGAGAATAGGTCAGCATCGGACATGTCTGTCGAAGAAGAATGTCCGATGCTGACCTATTCTCGGCGACTCTGGGGTTCAGCCTCAGAGTCTCAGAACATCATGGCGGGGACGACGAGACCGCCGACGAGAGCGACCGGTCCGATGACGACCATCGACATCCCGAACTTCACGAGGATGCGGGTCAGCCGCGGCTTGTCCTCAACAGGGGCAGTTGCGACGACCGTGGCACCCAGTGTCGAGAACGGTGAGACGTCGACGACGGCCGAGCACACACCCAGTGCCGCGATGAGCGCCCAACCGGGCACCCCACCCGCGGCGATGAGCGGCAGCGCCAGCGGCACCAGCGCGGCCAGGATGCCCGTCGTCGATGCGAACGCGGAGACCAGGCCACCGACGATGCAGAGGACGAAAGCGGCGATGAGGGGTGAACCGATCGACTCGGCGCCTTCACCGAGCAGGTCGACGGCGCCCATGTTCTGGAGCACGCCGACGAAGGTGATGATGCCGCCGACGAGGAGGACGGTCGGCCAGTCGATCTTCGGGATCGCGGCCTTGCCCGTCTTCGGATCGACGAGTGCGAGGATCGCTCCGAACATGAAGCACAGCAGACCGATGTCCGGTTCCTGACCGAGGGCCGCGAGCACGACCACGGTGGCGATGAGGCCGACCATGAAGATCACGGTGAGGATCTGCACGAAGGTGAAGGGCGAGGATTCGCCGGCCTCGTCGGTGGTGGAGGAGTCGAAGAGCGCTTCGTCCTCGTCGTCCTCACCGAAGGCGACACTCGACGCCGAGGCGGAACCACGTGAGACGCGGGCACCGGCTTCGGCATGCTCGGCGGCCGCCACCGTCGTCTTCGAAAACAGCGACCGCCCGTACATGAAATACGCGACGGCGAGCATGACGAGATAGACGGCCACGGCGATGCCGAAGAGCAGGAACGGGGAGAGGTCGATTCCGGCGTCGTGCGCGGTCGAATAGGTGACGATTCCGTAGAGGCTGGTCGGGGCGAAGCCGCCGGCACCGATGGCGAAGCAGATCGCCAGACCCATGAGCGCATAGTCGACCCCGTACTTGCGCGCGACCTGCATGCCCACCGGCATCATCACCAGTCCGGCCAGTGGGGCACCCATGGCCGCGATTCCACCGGTGATGAGGAAGAACACGACCGGCAGCAGCACCGCGGAGGATCCGACGCGTTCGAGGGCCCAGTCGATGATCTTGTCGACCGTCCCGTTCTCCTGCGCGATCGCGAAGAAGTAGGTCACGCCCGCCAGCAGGATCATGATGCTCAGTGGGAATTCGGCGATGATGTCCTCGACCGACATATCGGTGAAGACGAGCCCGGTTCCGGCCGCGCCGACGAGCATGAGCACGCCGATCTGCACACCGCGGATCGCGCCGACGGCGAAGAGGGCGATGAAGATGAGCAGTGCGATGATCTGAGTGAGCATGATGTCCTTGCGAAGGCTGAAGCGACGCTGAGCATCGCTGGCTGATTCGCTGAGAGACACTACCAGTGTTACCGGCGGGTACCGCTGAGGCGTGCCCGATCCGTCGGAAACTCCCGATAGACGGATAGACCTTGCCGAGGCGGCCCGCAGATACGCAGTCACGTTCGGCAGCGCAGGCATGAGAGTGCACCCATTACTACCTGACGGCGGCTCAGCAACCTCGCGCGAGGTAGCTGAGCCGCCGTCAGGTAGCAATTGGGGTGTTTAGGTGAGGAGGAGAGCTCCTCCGAGGGCGATGAGGGCGACGACGATCGTGACCAGGGTGGCCAGTGCGATCGGTCGGGCACCGAGGTTCTTCAGCGACCGCCACTGCACTCCGCGACCGAGGGCGAACATGGCCATCGCCAGACAGACCGTCTGGATCCAGCTCAGCCCGGTGACCGCGAACTCCGGCAGCAGACCGAAGGTGCGCAGGGCCGCCATGATCAGGAAGCCGACGACGAAGAGCGGCACGATCGGCGGGCGCTTGCCCTGAGCCGGAGCCGCCTTCGTCGCGGTTGACACCGACCCGTTGTTCTCTGCATCCGAGCCGGCATCTGCGGAGGTCTCGGCAGAACCGGCGGCCGCCTCGGTGGCGGTGGAGCTCGCCAGTGCCTTCGCCTCGCTGCGGCGCACGGCGTAGCTGAACACGGCGACGGTGGGGGCGAGCATGATGACGCGGGCGAGCTTGACGAGGACGGCGATCTCGAGGGCGGCGGGTCCGATGATTCCGCCGATCGCCACGACCTGGGCGACCTCGTGGGTGGCGGCGCCGCCCCACATTCCGGCGGTCTCCGGGGACAGGCCCAGTGCGGTCGAGAGGCCGGGGACGATCGCGATCATCAGGGTGCCGAAGAGGACGACGAGGCCGATCGCGGCGGCCACGTCCTCCTTCTTCGACTTCAGCGTCGACTCGATTCCGGCGACGGCGGCGGCACCGCAGATGCCGAAGCCGCTGCCGATGAGCACGGCCAGGGGACGGTCGACCTTGAGCGGTTTGGCCAGAGCGAGGGCCGAGAGGATGCCGGCGGCGACGATGACCGCGGCGAGGACGAGGACGAGCCAGCCGAGGTCGAGGATGTCACCTAGCACGACCTGCGCACCGAGGGCGACGATGCCCAGACGCAGCAGCGGCTTCGCCGCGAAGTTGAGCCCGGGCATGAACACCTCGGGGAGGTTGGGCACGAGATTGCCCAGGAGGATGCCGAGTACGATCGCCACGAGCAGCGGCGAGAGCACGGGCAGGAGCATGGAGATCGGCCACGCGACTGCCGTGGCCACAGCGGCGACAGCGAGTCCGGGCAAGAGAGACGTGAAGCGATTCATGAGTTCAGTCTGTCAACGCCTGCGCGATCGCAGTAGACGCTGATTTCGTTACAACCCATATCGATCTGATATGGCATGATGGGCATATGCATGATCTCGGGAATATGAAGAACTGGCCCGAGCTCCAGGCTCTGGGGCTGCTGGTGGCTCTCAGCGGCAACGCCCGATCAATCGGCCAGGCCGCGGCAGCACTCGATCTCGCTCAGCCGAATGCCTCACGCAGCCTGCGCAACCTCGAACGCGATCTCAAGGTGCCGCTGCTGCGGCGCTCGCCGCAGGGCACTGAACTCACCGTCGAAGGCCGGGCAGTCGCCGAATGGGGGTCGAAGGTCATCGAAGCCTATGACGTCCTCGACGCCGGAGCCCGCGCGATTCGCGACGCCCGAGCCGGAACCGTCAAGGTCAGCGCCTCACTGACGGTCGCCGAATACCTCATGCCCCACCACCTCACGACCTTCCGCGCCGCACATCCGAAGATCGACATCGGACTGTCGGTGGAGAACTCCGCGACCGTCATCGACCGGGTGCGCCGGCAGACCTGCGACCTCGGGCTGATCGAATCCGTGTCCCTGCCCCGGGACCTCAACGCCGAGGTGGTCGGGCGTGACCGACTCATGATCGCCTGCGCGTCGAAGTTCCCCCATGCCTGGACGAAGCCGATCACCGCCGAGGAGCTGACGCAGGTGCCGCTGCTGGTACGCGAGATCGGCTCCGGAACCCGGGAGGCCATCGACGCGGCGCTGATCGCCGCTGGGGGAGTGCGCGTGGCCGGCGAGTACGGGTCGAACTCGGCCCTGCGCATCGCCGCGGCCACGTCCGTGGCCCCGGCGGTTCTGTCCGAGCTCGCGCTGCGCGATGACTTCCGAGCGGGTCGTCTGGTGCCGCTGCCGGTGGCCGACGACGTCGATCTCACCCGCGAACTCCACGCAGTGTGGGCGCGGAATCGGCGGCAGTCGCCCGGTGCGCGTCTGCTGCTCGAGCATATGGTCGACAGTCTGAGGTAGGGAGCTGAGCACAGACGAGGGACGGTCGCGGGGGCAGGATCCGCGGACAGCGAGACTCGGACGACTCGGCACCAGCGACGGTCGCACCTCTATATTGGGCACATGACACAGTCCGAGCCCGCCTCCTCACCCGTCACTCACTCCGAATTCGCACCGGACACCATCGTCGTCGAGACCGGACGCCCGCAGCGCGCCGACGGCGCAGCGGTGAATCCGCCGATCGACCTGTCGTCGACCTTCGTGAGCGCCGGAGACATCTCCGAATCGCCCTATGTCTACGCCCGTTTCGACACCCCCGCCTGGACGCCCTTCGAGGAAGCGCTCGGTCAGCTCGAACACTCGGCGCTGCCCGGGCTGGTCTTCGGCTCCGGCCTCGCTGCGATCTCCGCCGTGATCAGCCTCGTGCCCGCCGGAGGCACGCTGATCATCCCGACCCACGCCTACCAGGGAGCGCTCGCCTCCGCGGAGCAGATCGCCGAGCGACAGGCCTTCGACCTCGTCACCGTCGACATCTCCGACACCGAGGCGGTCATCGCGGCCCTCGATGAAGCGGGGCGTGCGACGGCAGACCGGGCGACAGCGGAGGGGACGGCCGCCTCGGCGAGTGCCGGCGCAGCCGGATCCCGGGGGATGCTGTGGATCGAATCGCCGACGAACCCGATGCTCGAGGTCGCCGACGTTCCCGCGTTGACCGCGGCCGCCAAGGACCGCGGATTCCTCGTCTCCGTCGACAACACCTTCGCTACCCCGCTGCTGCAGACCCCGCTCGATCTGGGGGCCGATATCGTCGTGCACTCGGTGACGAAATACCTGGCAGGCCACTCCGACGTCGTCCTCGGCGCGATCGTGACCGGCAACGCCGGACTGCGCGAGGACCTGCGCACGGAACGATCCATGCGCGGCGGCATCGCCGGGCCGTTCGAGGTCTGGCTGGCACTGCGCGGACTGCGCACCCTGGCGGTGCGCCTCGACCGCGCGCAGGCCAACGCCCAAGCCATCGCCGAACGTCTGGCTGCTCATCCCGCCGTCATCGAAACCCGCTACCCGGGGCTGCCGAACGACCCGGGCCACGCCCGTGCCGCAGCGCAGATGAACGGGTTCGGGGCCATCATCTCCTTCACCGTCGAATCCGCGGACCGGGCCACCGCCATCGCCGAGGCGGTCCGACTGTGGACGCCGGCGACATCCCTGGGCGGGGTGGAGTCCCTCCTCGAGCGCCGCCGCCGGCACCCTTCGGAGCCCGCGACCGTGCCTGAGGGACTCATTCGCCTGAGCGTGGGCATCGAGAATCTCGACGACCTGTGGGCCGACCTCGAGACGGCCCTGGCCTGATGGGGCGGACGCCGGACTATGTGCTCGACCGTCCGCAGGACGGTGATGTCGAACAGCTCTTCTCCATCGACTCCGACCCGCGAGTCTGGAGGCATCTGCCGAGCGGACGGATGACAGTCAAGCAGGAGGCCGAGGCGCTCCTCGATAAGCTCCAGTCCCAGTGGGAGCTCGACGGAATCGGGCCGTGGATGGTCAGAGAGGTTTACGGCGGAGACGTTCTCGGCCACTGCGGCTGCTCCCTGCGCGGCGTCGCCGGCACCGGTGCCTCCCGTCGCGAACCCGGAGCGTTCTGGAACCTCGGCTACCGCTTTCGGCCCGAAGCGCAGGGGCGGGGACTGGCAACCGCGGTGTCGCAAGAGGCGATCGCGGCTGCCGGGAGCATCGATCCCACGGTGCCGGTTGTGGCCTATCTGCTCGAGCACAACGTCGCCTCTGCGGTGGTCGCCCGCAGACTCGGGCTCGAGCTCGTCCATCGCGCACCCGATGTCGGCAATCCCGACTCGGCTGCTGTCCGACTGGTCTTCGCCGACCGGGAACTCACCTCCGCGCAGCTCGACGCCGCTCTGGCCTGAGCCGGGCAGCGACGAACGAAGCACCGAGGACATGTGACGCAGATCAACTTAACGTACGTTAAAGTGGCGGTAGATGCTTCCGTTCGCCCTCAGGGCCGCCGGAAGCAGGCACCCCGAAAGCTACCCGGATCATCGGATTCGTACGAAGGAGCTGCATTGTCCACCAGTGTTCTCACCGAAGTCAGCGGCGAAGTCACGACCGTGACCATCAACCGTCCGGAGAGTCTCAACGCACTCAACGAGGAGACGTTCCAGACCATCGGCCGGACCGTCACCGAAGCGGCCGCGAACTCCCGTGCGCTCATCCTCACCGGCAGCGAAAGAGCATTCAGCTCCGGGGCGGATCTGCAGGGAGGGGTTGAGAAGCGCGAGGGAATCGACCTCGCTGGTGCGAACGCGATCATCGCGTCGATCCTCGACCTGCCGATTCCCACCATCGCGGCGGTCTCCGGACCGGCCGCCGGCATCGGGTGCTCGCTCGCGCTGGCCTGCGACTTCCTGGTGATGAGCGAGAAGTCCTATCTCATGCTGCCGTTCACGAAGATCGGTCTCATGCCCGACGGAGGCGCGACCGCTCTGGTCGCCGCCTCGGCCGGGCGCCATCGGGCTCTGCGCCTGGCGCTGACGGGGGAGAAGCTGCACGCCGCCGATGCCCTCGACTGGGGCCTGGCCAGTGAGGTCGTTCCGGCCGGAAGTCACCTGGCACGTGCCGAAGAGGTCGCCTCAGCCTTCGCGCAGGGGCCGACACGGGCGCTGACGGCCTCGAAACGAGCGATCAACCGGGCCAGCCTGGCCGAACTCGACTCGTCCTTCGGCCGCGAGGTCGAAGGGCAGGACGGGCTGCGCGCGAGCAAGGACTTCGCCGAGGGGGTCGCCGCCTTCCTCGACAAACGCGCTCCGGCATTCACCGGAGAGTGATGCCCGGGCCGCCGCGGAAGAATCGGTTCATAACTGTTTGACCACGAATCGGCTCATCCGCATCCGCGTCCCTGACGGTACTGATGTGATGGTGACGATCGCCCACCACGAAACAGGCGATCACGACACTTTCCCCACCGCGGCCACAGCGTCGAGGCGGGGCCGGCGCACGAACGAAGGAGTCTCATGCTGACTGGAATTCCGTCCACCCTGGGCGACAGCTACCAGCTCAACACCACCACCCTCATCCGCCACGCAGCCACAGTCTTCGGTGATGCCGAAGTCGTCTACCGCCGCTCTGACGGGTCGTGGGGCCGATCGAACTACGCCGACGAGTACAGGCGCATGGCACAGCTCGCGCATGGTCTTGCCGACCTCGGCGTCGGTGCCGGCTCCATGGTCGGAGTCCTCGATTGGAACTCCCGGCGCCACCTCGAACTCTACTTCGCGGTTCCCGGCGTTGCCGCCACCATGCTTCAGCTCAACCTGCGTCTGGCCCCCGAAGACCTTGCCTACGTCGTCAGCCACTCGAAGTCCGACTGGATCTTCGTCGACGAATCGCTGCTGCCGGTCGCCGAGTCGCTGGCTCCGAAGCTCGATGTCAAGGGCTGGGTCGTCATGACCGACAAGCCGATCACCGAGATCGAGACGGGCCTGGACAATGTCGTCTCCTATGAAGACCTCATCGCCGACAAGCCCGAGACCTTTGACTGGCCCGTCGTCGACGAGAAGACCGCGGCCTACGCCGGATACACCACCGGCACCACCGGCCGTCCCAAGGGCGTGTACTACTCGCACCGCTCGATCTACCTGCACACCATGGGCGGTCTGGCCGCGCTGCAGGCGAGCTTCGACGACTGCATCATGCCCATCACGCCGATGTTCCACGTCCTGTCCTGGGGCTTCCCGCAGAACGCTGTGGCCGCCGGTGCCAAACTCGTCCTGCCGGGCAAGTTCGCCGCCGAGGAGTTCGGTGCCATCGCTCAGGCCTTCGTCGAGGAGAAGGTGACCCTGGCCAATGGTGCCCCTGCGATCTTCGGGCCGATGCTGCAGATGATGAAGAAGATGCCGCAGGCTCCGGATCTCTCCGGTGTCCGGTTGGTGTCCGGATCCTCTGAACCGCCGCTGTCGATGATGCGCGGGTTCAAGGAACTCACCGGCGCCGACGTCATCCATGGCTACGGTGCCACCGAAACCACTCCGCTGGCGTCGACGAACTGGAAGATCCGTCCCGGTCTCGACCTCGACGAGGAGGAGAAGTGGGATCTCAAGCGTTCGCAGGGGCTGCCGATCATCGGTGTCGAGATGAAGACCATCGATCCCGAAGGCAATGAGCTTCCGCGTGACGGCAAGTCCATGGGCGAGCTGCTCATGCGCGGCCCGTGGATCACCGAGTCCTACTATCAGCTGCCTGACAACGCCGATCGCTTCCTCGACGGCTGGTGGCGTTCGGGTGACGTCGGCACCATCGACGAGTACGGCTATCTCAAGATCACCGACCGCCTCAAAGACGTCATCAAATCCGGAGGCGAGTGGATCTCATCGATCGACATGGAGAACGCGATCCTCGACAACCCCGACGTCAGCGAGGCCGCCGTCATCGGCGTCCCCGATGAGAAGTGGGATGAGCGGCCCATCGCCTATGTCGTCGCCACCCCCGGCGCCGAGGTGACCAGGGACTCGATCGTCGAGACCCTGAGTACTCGTTTCGCGAAGTGGCAGATGCCCGACGAAGTCAGGGTCGTCGAGGAGATGCCGCGCACCTCGGTGGGCAAACTCGACAAGAAGCTGCTGCGCAAGAACTGGGAAGAGTCCTGATCGGGTGGGCCCTCGGGCTCACAGCAGCAGCCAGCCGATCACCCCGGCGCTGATCACCGTCGCCCACGCCGGGACCTTCCACATGGTCGAGGCGACGAAGGCGGCGACGGCCAGCGCCAGGGTCGCAGGCGAGGTGATCCCTTCGACGAAGACGGGGTCGTAGAGCGCGGCACCCAGCAGACCCACGACGGCGGCATTGACTCCGGTCAGTGCCGCCGTCGCCGGTTCCCAGGCGCGCAGCCGTTCCCAGAACGGCAGGATCCCGATCACCAGCAGACCGGCCGGCAGGAAGATCGCCAGCAGAGCGATGCCGGCACCGAGGATGCCGGCAGGTCCCGTCGTCATCGACGCTCCGAGGAACGCCGCGAAGGTGAACAGCGGACCGGGGACGGCCTGAGCGGCACCATAGCCGGCGAGGAACGTGTCGTGGTCGACGAGTCCCGTAGGCACGAGTTCGGCTTCGAGCAGCGGCAGGACGACATGACCGCCGCCGAAGACCAGAGCTCCGGCCCGATAGAAGATGTCGATGAGGCGAACGGTCGCGTCCCCGGTCGCCGCGGAGAGCGCGGGCAGTCCGAAGAGCAGTGCGGCGAAGGCGATGAGGGCAGCGATGCCCAACCGCCTGGCACCGCGTGAGCCGACGCGGGTCTCGGGAGCGTGAGACCCGATGGCTGCGGTCTCGGGGGCGGCCGCCTCGGCTGGGGTTTCCCGATCATCTGCACCCTTGTACGGGCGTTTCAGCCAGACCAGACCGAGCACTCCGCCGAGGACGATCGCGGCGATCTGGACGAGTGCCGTCGGCACGACCGAATCCGGGATGACGAGCATGAGGATGAGGGCGGCCGCGGCGATGCTCGCCCGCTCGGCATCGGGAGTCAGCGTTTTCGCCATCGACTGCACGGCTCCGGCGACGACGGCCACCGCGGCGGCCTTGAGCCCGAGAAGCCATCCGGCGTCGCCGAGGTCGCCGAAGGCCGAGAGCCCGAGCGCGAAGAGAGTGAGCAGAATCGCCGACGGCAGGGTGAAGCTCACCCACGCGGCGGCGAGCCCGGGCAGGCCCGCACGGCGCAGTCCGAGTCCCATGCCGACCTGGCTCGATGCAGGGCCGGGCAGCATCTGGCACAGCGCCACGAGGTCGGCAAATTCTCGGTCGTCCAACCAGGAGCGGCGGCCGACGAAGGTCTCGCGGAAATAGCCGAGGTGGGCGACGGGGCCGCCGAACGACGTCAGGCCCAGGCGCAGGAACGATCCGGCCACCTCGGCGGTGCGGGCAGGTGCAGTGGTCATCGCATCAGTGAACACGGACCAGGTAACACAGAGGTGAACTGACCACGTGAACGGGACCTCAGGGGTGGTGGAGGAGGTACGTGCCGCCCTTGAGGCAGGTGTCGACTACCCAGCCGTCGCCGACGAGGCCGGTCAGCGCGGTGCGCAGCGCCAGTCGCCACCGGCTGGCGAGCTCGGCATCCTGGCCGCGCAGATCCTCGATATCGGAAGGGAAATCCAGGGACACGTATTCGGTCTCCTTCGGCACCTCGCTCAGCAGCGGTTCCCCGCCGTCATCGGCACGCAGGCAGGGGAAGGCCGATCCGGGATCGACGACCGAGGCTCGGGCCGGACGGTCGAGCGGCCATGAGACCATCATCCGGTCGCTGGCCTGGCCGGAGTTCACTCCGTCGCGCATCTGCCCGTAGAAGTCCTCGAGGTATTCGACCATGCCGACTCCCAGGCGCTGGAAGTTGAAGTACGCATTGCGGGCGATGAGGGGGTCGAAGGTCCACGTCATCTCGGTGATGCCGAGGTTGAGGCACCACAGGCGCTGGTGCAGCTTCATTGCGGATCCGGCGCCGCGGCCGATGATCTGATGGCGGACGCCGGCGATATGCGAATGCATGAGAGTGCCCAGCGGCTGACCGAAGAAGCCGATGGTCACACCGATCATCTCGTCGGGTTCGTCGATGCTGTAGGCGGCCGAGACATAGTTTCCGGCGTGGGCGAAGGCGATGATGAGGCTGGGTTCGAACACGTTGGTGCCGGTCTCGTCGACATTCCAGACTTCGTCGAGCAGCATGGAGGCCCTGGCCGCCTCGTCGGCGGTGTGGACCTCGCGCACTTCGATGCCCGCGGTCTCTGCCGCGGCGGCGTATTCGTCCTCCGCCAGTGCGAGGATCTCCGAGTCCACTGTTCTCAGTTCTGGGTTCGCGCTCATGGTGACATTGTGCCACCCGATGCCGGCCTCGGCGGGACGCGTGCGGCAACGATTCGACTACGACGCGCGGTCGAGCGTGTGCGGCCGCACGCTTGGGCGAACGCACTCGCACGCCCCAGTGAACTCCGCCGTCGGAGCAGGTGGGACGGGTATAACCTGGACGCATGAGCTCAACAGTCGCCGTCATCGGTGCCGGAACCATCGGTCGGTCGTTCGCCTATCTCTTCGCCGGCAGCGGGTACACGGTGCGGGTCTTCGACCCTCGTCCCGACCTCGCCGAGGTGGTCGCCGAGCTGCAGGCGGAGGTCACCGCCGATGCCTCCGCCCGGAATGAGCTGGCGTCGCAGGTCGGCACCATCGACATCGCCGAGACGGTTGAAGCCGCTGTGGCCGGGGTCGTCTTCGTGCAGGAATCCGGTCCCGAGGATCCCGAATCGAAGCCCGCGCTGTTCTCCCAGATCGCCGAGGCGGCTCCGGCCGAGGCCGTGTTCGCAACGTCGTCGTCGACGATTCCGGCGTCGACGATCGCGGCAGCGCTGCCGGAGTCCGCGGCATCCCGTGTCATCGTCGGCCACCCGTTCAATCCGCCGCACCTCATGCCGCTCGTCGAGGTCGTGCCCTCACCGCAGACTTCCCAGGAGACCGTGGACGCCACGGTCGAGTTCTATCGCAGCTGCAGGCGCGAGCCGGTGGTGCTGGGGCGTGAGATCCGCGGATTCGTCGGCAACCGGCTGCAGAACGCATTGATGAAGGAAGCGATCTCGCTCGTGCAGAACGGGGTGGTCACGGTCGCGGACCTCGATGCGGTGATGAAGAATTCGCTGGGACTGCGCTGGTCGGCCATCGGCCAGTTCGAAGGAATGCACTTCGGCGGGGGAGAGGCAGGGATCCGCGGTTTCATGGACCATATCGGCCCGGCCTTCGCTGCCATCGAGGATCTGCCCGTCGACGTCGATCCCGCAGCCATGGAGGATGTCTTCGAACAGGTCGAAGAAGCCTACGGCCCGACTCCGACCCCAAGGGCCGCCGCCGTCCGCGACCGGATCCAGAAGGCGGTGCTCGACGCCCGGGGGCAAGGCCGCTGAGAGGTAGGGCCGGCCCGTCTTGGTGACGGTACAGACATTCTCACCAGCACGATTATGGAATCTTCGAGGTGGTTCCCGGCGTTATCGGTAAGACAAGTGCATTTGCGCTCCGAGGCGATCTGTCCCGGATGCTGCGATGCGATCACCTCAGGAGGAAATCACCATGGGCGGATTCTTCACCGGCGTCGAATCGTCGGGAATGATCGATTGGGCCACGATGCCCACCTACAACACGATCATGTCAGTGGCGGTCGGAGCCGGACTCCTCGCCGTCGTCCTGTTCTACCGGGAACTGCGTCGTGCCGGCGCAGCGGCCGGAACCGCTGACAGCACGGGATCGAAATGGCGCGGCGGCAGACACGTGTTCAGCACCGACGGGTGGGCACTGATCTTCGGCGTGCTGGGACTCATCCTCACCCTGACCGGTCTGCACATGACCCTGACCTGGCCGTTGGCTGCCGGCGGTTTCGCCTTCGACAACGTCATCTTCGGAGAGACGAGCCTCGCGTTCGGCGTGCTCATGCTCGCTGCCGCTTGGTATCTGTGGAAGCGCGGGGCCGACCTCAAAGCCGATGCCGACCCGCTGGGTCTGGCGGCGAACACAGTGAAGCCGCTGTCGATCTTCATCGCAGCGCTTGGTCTGGCGCTGTTCGCCATCGCGCTCGCAGGAACGGTCTACCAGCTCTTCGCCGCACCACCGCAGGAGCCGATCTCGGGTGCCTTCGCCGACTACCCGGTCATCGAGGCCACATTCATGTCGCTGCTCTTCGCGCTGGTCGGACTCGGAGCGGTGCTGTTCCCCTTCGCGGTGCGCACGGTGCTCCGCACCCCGGTCGACGCACCGGTCGGTGGAGCTGCGATCTCTGTGACCGGCGTGGTCTGGACGATCGCCGGAATCGTGTTCGTCCTCTTCGGTGCGATGAACTTCTATACGCACATCGGGCTGATCGTCAACACGATGTGACCAGCCTGTGAGGCTCAGACCGCTGCTTGGTAGAAGTATGTGGTGCGTTCGGCGATGAGACCCTCGGTGTCGAAGAGGAAGAAGTCCGCGAATCCCACCGAGGTCTCCGAACCGTCCTTGAGGCGACCGCTGAAGACGCCGCGACTGGACGCGCGGTCGCCGTCGACGATGATCTCCTGCAGCGAATGCGCACCGGATTCGATGACGCGTTCACCGTGGTAGAAGTCTGTGATCTGCTGGCCGACCATCGTCGGATAGCCGGGGCGATCATAGCTGGCGTCGGCGGCGAACAGCGCCGAGGTGGCACCCGCATCCCCGGCATCGACGGTGGTGTAGTAGCGCTTCACGAGTTCAGTCACACTGGCCATAGGACTACCGTAACAGTGACTCATGCCATAGTCGGGGCCGGCTATCGGCCCCACACCGGTGTGCCGAGCCTTCTTTCGTTGTCGGCGGCGAGCTCATTTCGCATATCTGTCATGTATCGGGTTAATATCGACCTGCTAATGATAGCGAGTCTCACTACTAGAGAGTGCGAATGATGAAACTACACCACACGATGCTCGGTTCGGCCGTGGTCGCCTCGGCGCTGCTGCTCACCGGCTGCCAGGCCGGCGACGACGCCACCGACTTTGATGCGGTCGGCAAGGACGAGAAGACCGCCGGCGCAGCAGAAGGCAAGGAAGACAAGGGGCACGCCCAGGAGCTCGCCAGCGCCCAGCCGCGGATCGTGACCACCTACGACGGCGGGATCCTCACCCTCGACGCGACGACTCTGGAGGTCATCGACGATACGAAGCTCGAAGGCTTCAACCGCCTCAACCCCGTAGGCGACGGCCGACACCTCATGGTCTCCGTCGCCGAAGGGTTCAGGCTCTTCGACGCCGGAGTCTGGACCCAGCCGCACGGCGACCACACCCATAGCTACGCCGCGGACCCACGGCTCACCGACACCGTCTTCGATACAGAACTGCCGGGACACGTCGTCAACCACGGCGAGTCCACCGTGCTCTTCGGCGACGGCGACGGCAAGATCCAGACCTTCGACACCGAAGACTTCTCTGAAGACGACCCCAAGCCCAAGGTCGCCGAGGCTGACGAACCCCACCACGGAGTCGCCGTGAAACTCGCCGATGGATCGATGCTGCATACGGTCGGCACCGAAGACGAACGATCGGGAGCGAAGGTCGTCGACGGCTCGGGCAAGGAGATCGCCCACAGCGACGACTGCCCGGGAGTCCACGGCGAAGCCGCCGCGAAGGACGACGTCATCGCGCTCGGATGCGAGGACGGAATACTGCTGTTCAAGGATGGGAGATTCGAGAAGATCGACGCCCCCGACTCCTTCGGCCGCATCGGCAACCAGTCCGGAAGCGACGAATCGCAGTACATCCTCGGCGATTACAAGGTCGACGCAGACGCCGAGCTCGAACGTCCCGAACGAGTGAGCGTCACCGATACGAAGACCAATGAACTCTCGCTCGTCGAACTCGGCGCCTCCTACAGCTTCCGCTCCCTGGGCCGCGGTCCCGACGGGGAGGGCGTCGTCCTGACCACGGACGGGAAGCTGAAGATCATCGACCCCGCCACCGCCTCGGTGACGGCGGAATACCCGGTCATCGACGAATGGGAAGAGCCCGTCGAATGGCAGAAGGCCCGCCCGACGCTCTTCGTCCAGGACGAAGTCGCCTACGTCAGCGATCCGAGGGAGAAGACGATCCGCATCGTCGACCTCGAATCCGGCGAGGTGATGGCCGAGGAGACGCTGCCGCACGCACCGAACGAACTCACCGGCGTCACGGGTTGAAGAGTCGCTGCAGGCCCGGGCGGCTGCGCGGACTGAACCCGGGTCGACACCGACGCGATACCGAACTGAACCCCACCGGCGGTGCCCTTGAGAGCACCGCCGGTCGGGCCGGCCGCCTCGGTGACGGCTGGGAATCCGCCCAGGAGGTGAGATCGCCGTTGCCGCCGCCGGGTTTCGGCCATAGCGTGGGGGATGGACCTGCGGTCACACCACCGGTGATCGCGCAACCCCGTCGAAGTGAAAGAGGACAGCCATGACCACCACGTATCGCGTGACCGACCCGGCGACCGGCCAGGTCGCCGAAGAATTCCCCACTGCCACCGATGCCGAGATCCTCGCCGCCATCGACCGTTCGGCGACGACCTTCGACGAGTGGAGCCGGACCACGGTTGCCGAACGCGCCGCACTGCTGACCCGCGTGTCCGAGATCTATGCCGAACGCGCCGAAGAACTCGCCGAGGTCATCAGGCTCGAAATGGGCAAGTCCGTGCCGGAAGGCAAGGGCGAGGTCCAGCTGAGCTCGATGATCTACAAATACTTCGCCGACAACGCTGAAGCCTTCATGGCCGACGAACCCCTGCGCGGCCCCAAGGACGCCACCGCCATGATCCGCCGCAAGCCCGTCGGCTCGCTGCTGGGCATCATGCCCTGGAACTTCCCTTATTACCAGGTCGCCCGCTTCGCTGCCCCGAACCTGGCCCTGGGCAACACCATCCTGCTCAAGCACGCCCCGCAGTGCCCCCGCTCGGCGCAGATTATGGAAGAGATCTTCATCGAGGCGGGTCTGCCCGCAGGCGCCTACATCAACATCTACGCCAGCAACGAGCAGGTCGCCGACATCATCCTGCCCGACCCGCGAAACCACGGTGTGTCCCTGACCGGGTCCGAGCGTGCCGGTGCTGCCGTCGCGGCCGAAGCCGGCAAGAACCTCAAGAAGGTCGTGCTCGAGCTCGGCGGATCCGACCCCTACATCCTGCTCGACACCGACGACGTTCAGAAGTCGGCGAAGACCTTCTTCAACACCCGCATGGGCAACACCGGCCAGGCCTGCAACTCGCCCAAGCGGATGATCGTCATGGACGACATCTACGACGACTTCGTCTCCTCCATCACCGAGGCGGCCAAGAAGAACACCCCCGCCGTTCCCGGCGAGGCAGGCTCCCGACTGTCCCCGCTGTCGTCCGTGGCCGCCGCCGATCGCTTCGTCGAGCAGGTTCAGGACACCGTCAGCGGAGGCGCGACCCTGCTTGCCGGCGGTAAGAAGTACGACGGCGGCGGAGCATACGTCGAACCCGTCGTCCTGACCGATGTGCATAAGGGCATGCGCGGATACTACGAAGAGCTCTTCGGGCCCGCCGTCATCGTCTACAAGGTCAGCAGCGAAGAGGAGGCCATCGAACTCGCCAACGACACCCCCTTCGGTCTGGGTGCCGCCGTGTTCTCCACCGACATCGCACGGGCCGAACGCGTCGGAGACCAGATCGACTCCGGAATGGTCTTCCTCAATGCACCTGAGGGCAGCCGCGAATACCTGCCCTTCGGCGGAGTCAAGCGCTCCGGCGTCGGCCGCGAGCTCGGCCCTCTGGCGATGGACGAATTCGTCAACAAGCAGCTCGTGTACAAACAGGACTGATCATTTCGCTCAGGAACCGAGGGCTCAGGGCCCGAGAGTTCAGGTTCCTAGAATTCGGTGCCCGAAGTCTCGGGTTCCCGTCGTGACCGGGTTGTGATCGCCGTCAGGGCGCTGTCTCCTACCGGGAGGCAGCGCCCTGATTGTATGCTGAGACCACGCACAGCTAATTCTCATATTTCTCAGCGGGAGGTCTCCCCATGTCGGCACCGAAGCCGTCAACCCAGGTCAACGCCGCAGCTTCAAAAGGGATCATGCGGCCGGTCAATCGATTCCTCGAACAGTGGATTCCCTCGGCGCTGACCTTCGCCATCGTCCTCACCCTCATCGTCGCGGTCCTCGCGTTCATCTTCACCGGCGCCGGCCCGGTCGACGTCATCACCGGCTGGGGCGAGGGACTGGCAGGACTGCTCGAGTTCATGACGCAGATGTGTCTGATCCTCCTGCTCGGCCACATCCTCGCCAACACCGGCCCCGTGCGGAAACTGCTCGCCTGGCTCGCCCGCGTTCCGGGCAACGCCACCTTCGCCTATGTCTTCGTCTTCCTCGTCGCCGCACTCGCCAGCCTCGTCACCTGGGGACTCGGCCTCGTCGTCGGCGCGCTGCTCGCTCGTGAGGTCGCCGTCCAGTCCCGTGACCGCGGAATCAAAGTCCACTTCCCGCTGCTCGTCGCCGCCGGTTACTCGGGGTTCGTCGTCTGGCATATGGGCTATTCGGGATCGGGCCCGCTGACCGCGGCCACTCCGGACTCCTTCCTCTCCGAATCCCTCGGCGGGAAGACGGTTCCCGTGTCGGAGACCATCTTCGCTGGTTGGAACCTGCTGGCCATCGCCGGCGTCATCATCGTCTGCGGGCTCCTCTTCTTCCTCGTCGCTCCGAAGGCCGACGCCCCCGTCTACGAACTTCCTGCTTCGGTGAGCTCGGAGAAACAGTCGCAGGTCGACGAAGAGGTCGTCACCCCGGCCGACCGCATCGACGCCTCGCGCATTCTCACTCTCATCGTCGGCCTCGCTCTCGTCGCCTACCTCATCATCCACTTCGCCCAAGGCGGGGGACTGACCCTCGACATCGTCAACTGGTCGTTCCTCGCGCTCATCCTGCTGCTCGTGCGCAACCCCTTCGAGCTCATCCACCTGACGAAGGAGGCGGCGTCGAACGTCGGCGAGATCCTCCTGCAGTTCCCGCTCTACGCAGGAATCCTCGGCATCATGTCGTCGACCGGTCTCATCGCCGTGTTCTCCGACGCCATCGTTTCGATCGCGAACCCGACCTCGTTCGGGGTTCTCGCGCTCATCTCGGCAGGACTCGTGAACTTCTTCGTTCCCTCCGGCGGCGGGCAGTTCGCCGTGCAGGGGCCGATCATGCTCGATGCGGCCAACCAGCTCGGCGTGGATCCGTCGATCGCGATCATGGCCGTGTCCTACGGCGACCAGTGGACGAACATGCTCCAGCCCTTCTGGGCGCTGCCGGTGCTGGCGATAGCCGGGCTGAAGATGCGCGACATCCTCGGTTACACCGTCATCACATTCCTCGGCTCCGGGGTGGTGATGGCGGCCGCGCTGCTCTTCGTCTCCTTCTGAGGCTCGGTGTCTGTCCATGAGACTCGACGATGCTCATGGACGAAACGAGGCGGCGGATCCGACGTGACGACGGTCGGGAAGTCCCGCCTCGGCGAGGGTGGGTCGCTGATCTGCAGATTCGCGTGGCACAACAGGGTAAGTGACCGGAAGTATCTATGTGGTAACCTCCGATGTTGGCCGTCCCCGGGGATCCGGGGATTCGGCGATGACGGAATTCCATTCAGCAACAGCCGTTGATCATGCTCGGTTGAGCACGCTGTTCGACCGGGTCCGATGCCACGACGCAACAGCGTCCGGATAAGGAGCACAACCATGTCAGCATCAGTCGACACCCCGCCGGGTGAACCGAAGGGGAACGCGAAGGGCAAGGTGAAGCCGTCGCTGCCTCCCGTGAATAAGCGGGTGTTCGTTGCGGCGGCCTTGGTGGCGCTCGCCATCACCGTATGGGCCCTCGTCTCACCGACCAACGCCGAGGCGGTCCTCGGCTCCGTCGTCGGCTGGACCTCCGATTGGTTCGGGTGGTTCTACGTCCTCCTCGTCCTCGCCGTCCTCGTCTTCGTCATCTACCTGGCGGCCTCCCGCTACGGAAACACGAAGCTTGGCCCCGAACATTCGAAACCCGAATTCGGCCTCATCGCCTGGGCGTCGATGCTCTTTGCCGCCGGCATCAGCACTGATCTCATGTTCTTCGCCGTGGCCGAACCGGTCACGATGTACCTCACCCCGCCGAGCACCGAGCCCGAGACGGTGGCCGCGGCCCGCGAATCCACTGTGTGGGCGCTCTTCCACTACGGTCTGAGCGGTTGGGGCCTCTACGCCCTCATGGGAATGGCCCTGGCCTACTTCGCCTACCGGATGAACATGCCGTTGGCGATCCGCTCTGCGCTGGCCCCGATCTTCGGCAAACGCGTCCATGGTGCTGTGGGCGAGACGGTCGACTTCGCTGCCCTGCTGGGGACGATCTTCGGTGTGGCCACTTCGTTGGGCATCGGCGTCGTCATGGTCAACGTCGGCCTCAATACGGTCTTCGGGATCCCGATCGGCACCGCCACACAGGTCGGCATCGTCGTCGTCGGAGTCGGCGTCGCCACGCTCTCTGCGGTCTCGGGTGTGGACAAGGGAATCAAGTTCCTGTCCATCCTCAATGTCGTCCTCGCCATTGCGCTGAGCCTCTGGGTGCTCGTGGCCGGAAACACGAAGTTCCTGCTCAACGCCCTCGTCCTCAACGTCACGGATTTCGTCCGTCTGTTCCCGAACATGGCCGGACAGACCTTCGCCTTCGAAGACACCGGAACATGGATGACCGATTGGACCCTGTTCTTCTGGGCCTGGTGGATCGCCTTCGCCTCGTTCGTCGGGCTCTTCCTCGCCCGCATCTCCCGCGGACGCACCATCCGCCAGTTCGTGCTGGGGACCCTGACGATTCCGTTCATCTACATCTTCATGTGGATCTCGATCTACGGAAATTCGGCGCTTGACATCATCCGCAGCGGTGATGCGAAGTTCGGCGAAGCGGTCATGGCCAGCCCCGAGGGCGGATTCTACGACCTGCTCTCCCGCTACCCGGCGTTCGCCTTCATCGCGGGTCTGGCCACGCTCACGGCGCTGCTGTTCTACGTCACCACCGCGGACTCCGCGGCCCTGGTCATGGCCAACCTGTCGTCGAACCTGCGCAATCCGTCCGAGGACGGGCGCGCCGGACTGCGCATCTTCTGGGCACTGTCGACCGGTGCCCTGACGGTGGCGATGCTGCTCGTCGGGGGTATCGGCGCCCTGCAGAACGCGACGGTGATCATGGGCCTGCCCTTCGCCTTCGTCGTCATCCTCGTCATGATCGGTCTGTACAAGGCGCTGCGGGTCGAGGCCAACCGCGTCGACAGCGTCGATACGACCCTGCCCGGCTCGTTGGCCCGTCGTTCCCGGGGCCCTGGCCACGAGACCTGGCAGCGCCAGCTCGGCCGAGTGCTGTCCTTCCCGAATCAGGCGCGTGCCCAGGAATTCGAGCAGAAGGTCCTCATCCCCACCCTCAACGAGGTGGCCGAAGAGATGGAAGACCGCGGAATCTCGTCGCGCTGCGGCCGCGTCGATTCCGAAGGTGTGTTCGTCGACGACGGCGAACTCTTCCAGTTCGAGGTCGACGGAGATGGGGAATACCCGTTCCGCTATCAGGTCTGGCCGCACAAGGTCAGTGTGCCGTCGTTCGGCGGAATGGTTCCGCGCGGAACAGGCGAGGACTACTACCGGATGGAGGTCTACCTCGATGGCGGCACCGGTCAGGGCTACGACATCATGGGCTTCTCGAAGGAGCAGATCATCGATGATGTGCTCGACCAGTACGAACGCCACGTCGAATTCCTCCAGCTGCAGGAGAACATCATCCACCGGGATGACTGACGCTGACGGGTGAGAGCGACGCCCGGGATCACTGGCCTGTTGGTCGGAGATCCCGGGCGTGGTCGTTTCTCGCACCGTCGCGGCACGACTCCCTCGCCGCGGCGGCCAGTTTCTCCCTCACCGAGGCGGCCGGACGATCTGCGGTGAGCCGAGGACGGTCAGGCGATCACCCCGCAATCACGTGGCGCAGGGTGCGGGTGACGGACAGAGCGGTGAGTCCGCTGGTGGCGGGGTTCTCCGGGCTCGGCGTCGAGCGGATGTCGAATGCGAATTCTCCGGCCGAACCGGCCGCTCGGATCCGATGGGCTGACTGGGCCTGACCGGCTGCCGCCTGGAGCACGACCCGCACTCGCTCCAATGCGGCACCGAGCAAGTTGGCATCGGACATGGCGGTGGACAGTCCACGAGTCGCCCAAGCGAGAGCGACGGCGATATTGACGTTGGCCGGAAACTTCTGGATCGCCTCGGCGGGGTTGCCCGCGAACACCGTCAAAGAACCGTCCTCGGGCAGAGGCCCCGCAGACGCTCGGCTTCGGTTTCGGACATCCACGGTCGGATAAGCCCGCTCGCCTCCTTCGACGTGGTGATTTCGACACTGTCGAGGCCACCAGCCTGAGCCGCCGCCTCGAGCACGTCGAGTCCGCCGATAGCCCCATTGGTCACATGCAGTCGGCCGGGTCCGGTAAGCAGAGCCGTGCGAGTATCAGGGTCGGCGAGGGCGCCGACGCTCGTGAGAACGAGCGGTCTGCCTGCGGCGATGGCGGCAGGTCCGAGCTCGGCGGCAGCAGGGACACCGGCACATTCGACGATGATGTCGAAACGGTCGAACATCCTCGGCGAGGGTGAGGCGTAGGGGTCGGGAAGACCAGCGAGCTCGATGAGTCGGGGGAGGTCGACCACCTTGGCGCCGTGATTCGGGCGGGCATCATGCTTGGCCCGGTCCGAGACCAAGGCGGTCAGGCGGAGCCTCCCGGAGGCGAGCTCGGGAGAGAGCAGCTGGGCGACGTGACGGCCGATGGCACCGAATCCGAGGAGGAGCACTGAGGTCATGGCCGCACCCTATCGGAGGTCACTGACATGAGGTTCAGAACGGCGAGACCATGACCTCGGGGATCAAGGAAGGGAGCGTGCCGGCAATGTCAGCAAGACGCGATACGGTTGCAGAATGGACGACGAATCACAGCCCAGCGGCTCCGGCGGAGCCGTCATCGGTGACGACGGACTGGCCCGCACCCCGTGGGCGTACGGCGATCCGATGCTGCTCGACTACTACGACAGCGAATGGGGCCTGCCCATCCACGACGAGGCGGGTCTGTTCGAGCGGATGAGCCTCGAAGGGTTCCAGGCCGGACTGTCCTGGCTGACGATCCTGAAGAAGCGGGAGCGATTCCGCGAGGTCTTCGCCGATTTCAGCCCAGACGTCGTCGCGGGATTCGGTGAAGGCGAGATCGAACAGCTGCTGGCCGACCCGGGGATCATTCGCCACCGCGGCAAGATCGAAGCCTGCATCAACAACGCCAACCGGGTCATCGAACTGCGTGAAGACGGCGGGCTCGATGCGTTCCTGTGGTCGTTCCAGCCTGCGCAGACACCACGACCGCTCACCCTCGCCGAGATCCCGACGACCGGACCGGAATCCGTGGCACTGTCCAAGGCACTGAAGAAGAAAGGATTCCGCTTCGTCGGACCGACCACGATGTATGCACTGATGGAGGCCATCGGAATGGTCGATACGCATCTGCTCAATTCCCACCGCCGAGGCACCTCCGGAGTGTGGTCGGAATGAACGATATCCGCGTCTCCGCGCTCGTCCTCCTCCACCCGCGGCGCCGCGAACTGCTCATGGTTCGCAAGGCCGGGACCACGTCATTCATGCTGCCCGGCGGAAAACCCGAAGCGGGAGAGACCGCTGAGGACACCATCGTGCGCGAGATCACCGAGGAACTCGGGCTCGACCTGGACCGGCACCGGTTGCACGCCTTGGGCACATTCGCCGCCGCGGCAGCCAATGAGGCCGATCACCGTGTCATCGGTGACGTGTTCTGCTACGACGGTCTGCCGGAGGCACTCGATGCGGACAACGTCGCACATCTGGCCGAGATCGCCGAAGCCGGCTGGTTCCCGATCTCCCCGCTGCCGGCCGACACCGAGACAAGGCAGTTCGCACCACTGACCAGAAACGAGGTGATCCCCGCACTGCACGCTGCCGGGAAGCTTGCGAGCTGACCGGCAACAAGACGCGGCCGAAGGGCCGTGTGCGAAACCGCTGTCATGAGGCAGTTCTCATGGAAAACGCACGGACGGAGAAGTCGATGAGTGGCAATTCGAGTGATCAACCGGAGAATCCTGCAGCCGAATCGGGAGGAGGCGCAGCATCCGGTGGCGGCGCCTCTGCTGGCAGCGGCAGGGCTTCGGACAATGCCGGTTCGACGGGCGGCGGAACTGCGCGTGTGCCCGGTGCTCGCCGCGCCAGTGCCAAGCGCATGGTCAAACGGGCCATCGCCAAAGACGCCGTGCACCCGGCGCTCATCCCCGGCGTCGGAGTCGAACAGACGAAGATGCGTTTCGGGACGAACCCCCTGGTGTTCGTCATCGCCGGAGTGCTCATTCTCTCCGTCATCATCTGGGCCATCATCGCCCCGGACAACATCTCCACCGTCGGAGACGTTTCGCTGAACTGGGTGACGACGAACTTCGGCTGGCTGTTCGGTGTGCTCGCCCTGGCGATCTTCTTCTTCATGATGCTCCTCGGCTACGGCCGCACCGGCGGTGTTCGGCTCGGTGCCGACGATGAGAAGCCCGAATTCTCCACCGTCAGCTGGATTGCCATGCTCTTCTCCGCAGGCATGGGCATCGGACTGCTCTTCTACGGTCCGTACGAACCGATGACATACTTCCTCGACCCGCCCCACGGCTTCACCGCGAAGGCGGGAACGGTCGACGCCAGCCACGATGCACTCGCGCAGACCCTTCTGCACTGGGGACCGATCGCGTGGGCCTTCTACGCACTCGTCGGCGGCGCCATCGCCTACAGTGCCTACCGCAAGGGCCGGTCACCACTCATCTCGGCGGTCTTCCGGCCGATCTTCCACGACAAGACCGACGGTCCGATCGGCGCGATCATCGACATCTTCGCCATCGTCGTCACCCTCTTCGGCACCGCGATCTCGCTGGGCATCGGCGCCCTGCAGATCGGTACGGGCTTCGAAGTCGTCTCCGGTTGGGGACCGGTGGGCAATGGGTTCCTCGTGACCACCATGTGCATCCTCACCGTGCTGTTCATCATCTCGGCGGTCTCCGGCGTCAAACGCGGCATCCGACTCCTGTCGAACTCCAACATGGTCGTCGCCGGTCTTCTCGCACTCTTCGTGCTCATCGTCGGACCGACGATCTTCCTGCTCAATTTCATCCCCGCAGCCGCAGCGGACTTCGCCCGCGAACTCGGCACGATGCTCGTGCGCAACGGGAACCAGGGCCCCGAGACTGCGGACTTCATGTCTGCCTGGACCACCTACTACTGGGCCTGGTGGGTCTCGTGGTCGCCGTTCGTGGGCATGTTCATTGCGAAGATCTCCCGCGGGCGCACCCTGCGTGAGTTCGTCACGGTCGTCATCATCGTTCCCTCCATTGTGTGCTTCCTGTGGTTCTGCATCTTCGGTGGCACCTCGATGTGGATGGACATGAACGGCCAGAATGTCGGCGCTGACGGTTCGGCTGAAGGCATGCTGTTCACTATGCTCGGCAACCTGCCGTTCGCGGCCGTGACTCCGGTGCTCGCCATGATCTCGATCATCGTGTTCTTCGTGACCTCGGCGGACTCGGCGTCGATCGTCATGGGGTCGATGTCCCAGCGGGGCAAGCCTGAGCCCACGGCCTGGGTGACGATCGTGTGGGGTCTCCTGCTCGGACTCACTGCGGTCTCGCTGCTGCTGGCCGGTGGTGCCGATGCGCTGTCGGGTCTGCAGTCGATCATGGTCGTCTCCGCCCTGCCCTTCGCTTTCGTCGTCATCGGCATGATGTTCGCGTGGGCCAAAGACCTGCGCAACGACCCGTATATGCTCAGGCGCAAGTATGCGCAGGCGGCTATTGCCCAAGGAGTGCGCTTGGGCATCGCCGACCACGGGGACAACTTCGTCTTCGGGTCGAGCAAGGTGGCCGAGAACGAAGGCGCGGGAGCCTGGCTCGACAGCAAGGACCCCGAACTCACCGAATGGTACGTCGAGAACACGAAGTCGGTGGAGATCCTCACCGCTGACGATGTGCTGCGTACATTGACTCCGGGTGCCATCCAGCCGAAAGGGCCCGCAAGGCCGGAGAACATCGCGTCGGGTGATGAGTCGACCTCGACTCGTCTGACAAGGCGCTCACGTACGGACCACCGAGGTGTCGCTGGTACCACGGACCAGAATGCGGCAACAGCGAAGCCGGTCGAAGCACAGGGCGCGGATGAAGAACGCCCTCCGGGATCCGACTGAGCGCGGACGAAGCGGTCTGCTGGCACGCGTCCAAGCAGGAGCTCTCGAGGGGCTCAGGCCATTCGGCGTTGGAATCCGAGGTCGAGGGCGAACAGGTGCAGGGAGTGCACCAAGGTGACCGCGGCGATGATGAAGCTGAGTGAGATGTCGATGATGCCGAAGATCGTCAGCGCCGGTGGGCTGACATAGCCCGGCGCCTGCAGGAGGGTGCAGGCGATGACGATCGCGCCGGTGAGGATCGCAATCAGGACGGCGGTTGTCGTGCGGCCCACCGCCGCCAGGCACAGCAGGCCGGTGGTGAACAGCAGAGCGATGAGTCCGAAGACACCGACTCCCCGTCCGATGATGAGGACTTCCTGCCACAGGTTCCCGTACGTGACCGAGCTGTCCGGCTCGGGTGAGTAGTAGGGGAAGAACGAGGCGGTGATGACCAGCACCACCAGTGGCCCATAGAGGCGGGCATAGATGATGTTCGTGCGGCGGATGCGTGCGGCGAGGTCCTCGGTGCTACGGAGCTGCCCGGTCGTCATCGACCGCTCGTCGCCTGTCGCTGTCACTGCGGCCTGCCCTCGGTGTCGAGGTGGGCGGCACGAGGACTTGTTGCTGTGCCGAAGCACGGCAGATGCATCGCATTTCTCCGATCGGGGAGTTAAGGGATTGTGACCGACAATGGCCCGAATGGATTAGTCGCCATCAAGTGGGCCGATACCTGAAACGTATCCAGGAAAGTTACAGCCCGGTGTTCTCGAGAGACAAGGAATGGTCATGACTCATATGGAATGCCCGCGAAATTTCACATATTCGCACAAAGGCATTTATGCCGGGTTGTGACTTTATCCCTATTTGTCTGTTCGCGGAGCCGCATTCGTCGTTCGGGGCGCCTCGAGGGCCGGCGCAGCATGGTCATCAGCCGCGCGACCGAGCAGGTGCGAGAGCCGGCGGAGGCAGTCACGGAGATCGGGGCTGTCGATGACGGTGAAATCGGCGTCCAATCGAGCCAGTGCCAGGGCCATGGTGGTCAGGCTCTGGCCGCCGACAGTGACGAGGCAGCGATCGTCCTCGAGTGCTTCGACAGTACCCTCGGCGGAAGCGAGCCTTCGTATCACGGTGGACGCAGGGGCGTCGACGACGACTTGGGCCGAATGCCGCCATCTGGGCTCTGTCGAATGTCGTTCGACGAAGTCGCCGATGTCCTCAGCCGGGAGCGGTCGCGGAGTGAAGCTGCGACCGCTCGGGGTCTTCGGCACAATGCGTTCGGCGCTGAATATCCGCCAGTCCTCGGCCCTGGGATCGAAGGCCAACAGCTGCCAGCGATGCTGACGGTTGACGAGTCGGTAGGCCTCGACTTCCAGATGCACTCCGTGCGCCGAGGAGCTGTTTGCGGCCTCTTGCGTTGCGGATTCCCCAGCGTCGAGGTAGCAGAAGCGCAGACGTTCGTGACGTCGACAGTGGTCGATGAGGGTGACGATGAGGTTGGGGTCAACGATCGGCATCGGCTGATTGCCGACGACCGGAACTGTGAAGTGCGCAAGGCTCTGCACCTGGGCCCGAACTGCGGCGGGGAGAATGGTCTCGAGCTTCGCCAGGGCCAGTGCCGAGGTCTCTTCCATTCCACCGATGATGCAGCTCAGCCCCGAGTGGAGGCCGACGGCGACCGCCACCGCTTCATCGGCGTCGAACATGAGCGGCGGGATGCCCGCACCGTTGGCGGAGAGGCGGTAGCCGCCTTCGGTTCCGCGAGTGCCGTTGATCGAATACCCGATTTCGCGCAACGTGCCGATATCGTTCCGGACGGTCCGCGGACTCACTTCCAGACGATCTGCCAATTCGGTTCCCGACCAGGTTCGGGGAACCATCAGCAGTGACAATAACCCGAGCAGCCGTGCTGCAGTCTGTGACATCTCTGCGTCTTCTGTCGTTTAGGAAGACCTCCTGCCTGAACTCAGAATAGCATTATGCAAATCGTTCCGGGGCAGAGCGAAAACAATGAAGTGGCTTCCCCGAATTCGGAGGAACTGACGAAATTGATGCACGAACAGCAGGATAATCAGAGTATTCCTTCCCCAGTGACAACAGAAACAGAATTCGACGTCGATGACTATCTCGAGTTGTATTCGTCGTCGCGGAAGAAGGACAAAGGGTGGATCCTCGACGAAGTCATGATCCTCACCGGATGGTCGCGTGACCATGCACGGCGCCGCTTGGCCGCCTTCCACGGAGGCAAGGACGATGCAGGCTACGACGAGGAGATCGCCGAACAGGCGCCGTCGCGGTGCTGCAAATATTCGCCCGAATCACGCGCGCTCCTCGTTCGGATCTGGGAGTGGTCGGGGTATCAGAGCGGCAAGTACTTGGCCGCGGTGATGCCGAAGCTGCTC